>JAZDIU010000094.1:0-13044 GCA_043804635.1 Chloroflexota bacterium | reverse complement strand
ATCTTTGTCTTCCTGGGACATAATTCGCTCCTTTCAGTGTTGAGGTCTTAGTTTACTACCCTCTGAGGAGCTTGCGCCATTAACCTGAAGTGTTCGGTCTCAATGTCCTTAACTGTGTCCCATTATAGCTGACGGTCTACACGAACTACGATTATAGCATACATTTTTAGAAGAGTTGTCATTCTGGAATCCCGATAAAATCGGGGCTCGCAAGGCAAAATGAAATAACTTTACATAACACTAAAAACAACTGGAAGCTAAAACCTTTTCAAACAGTCTCAAGTTGTTTCTAGAAATAAAATTTCCCAGTCATAGTTACGGCTGTTGTTTTGTTTGGTTGCATAGAGTATGCGAGTTCAAGTATCATAGCTAAGTATTAAGAGATTTACGATTGCCCATCCCCACTCCCAGACCCTTCGCTTCGCTCAGGGTGACAAGGGGGAGAAACCTGGATTCTGGCCTACGCCAGAATGACAGAGTGGTAAATTACAGAATGAGAATGGAGGAAATGATGGACATACTGAGAACGTTATTGTTGACGCCGGGGAACCGGGAGAAGTTATTAGAGAAGACAAAGGTGCTGCCGGCAGATGCGATAATTCTCGATCTGGAAGATTCGGTGCCACCGGCGGAGAAAGAGGCAGCGAGAAAGATGGTGGCACATTATATTCCGCAGGTAGCCGCCGCCGGCCAGAGAGTATATGTGCGGATTAATTCATTAAAGACGCCCTACGCCGTGAAAGATATTAAAGCAATAGTAGTGAAAGGGTTGCAGGGCATCGTTCTGCCAAAACCCGACTCGGCGGAGGATATTAAGATGGCGGGTTATTTGCTCGGCGAGGCGGAGGCGGATGCCGGTATTGAAAAAGGGACAGTAAAAATCCTGCCGATAGTGGAGAGCCCGGAAGGGATTATTAATGTGAACCAGATTGCACGCGCGCCGCGGGTGACGGTGCTGAACTTCGGGCCGGAGGATTTCTTACGGGAGATGGGGGTGGGACACAGCGATGACGGAATGGAAATCTATTATCCCCGAATGGCGATTGCGATTGCCTGCCACGCTGCCGGGATTATGGCGATCGATGGGGTTTACTTCGACTGGAACAACAAAGAAGGGCTGATTAAAGATTCGATGGCAGCCAAAAAGCTGGGATACCAGGGTAAGTTTGTAGTCACGGCCGGTCAAATCGAGACGGTGAACAAAGTGTTCAGTCCATCGGCAGAGGAAATAGCGCAGGCTCGGCGGATAATAGAAACGCTGGAGGCGGGTGAGAGGGAGGGGGCGGGGATAACTTACCTCGATGGGAGGATGGTGGATATACCGGTGGCGGACGGGGCGAGGAAGGTGCTGGCTTTGGCGGAGGAGATTAAAAAGAGAGATAAGAGAAAGCTGTAACCTCACCCCCTTAATCCCCCTCTCCGCTGACGGAGAGGGGGAGAGTTTTTAAGAGGGGCTCCGCCCCTCTTTGACACCCTAACCAAGGTGGCTTTCGCGGAGTTGATATGAGTGAACAAATTAAAGAGCAATCTTCAGAGCTGGACCCGAAAGCCTTCAAGAGATTGGTAATTACACGGTTTTTCCTGGCATTCATTGCTTTAGGATTAATGTTTTTTCTGTCTGCCTGGACTTTCAATTACTGGCAAGCCTGGGTCTATATAGTGGTTCTGATAGTGCCGATAGTGTTCATTATCAGGTATTTATACAAGCGCGATCCGGAGCTATTGAAACGCAGGCTGAGGATGAGAGAGAGACAGAAGACACAGAAACTACTCCAGGCTGCATTCCCAGTTTTTTTACTACCGCTTATTATTCCTGGATTCGATCACAGGTTGGGTTGGTCGAACGTGCCATTATTTGTCATAATAATTTCCGATTTGCTGGTTTTGGCCGGTTATTCGTTTATCGGGCTGGTCTTCAGGACAAACAGCTATGCTTCGAGAATCATTGAAGTTGAAAAAGGGCAAAAGGTGATTACGACCGGCCCGTACTCGGTCGTGAGACATCCGATGTACCTGGGAGTGCTCATTTTTTACATATTTTCTCCGCTGGCACTCGGCTCTTACTGGGCGGTGATTCCAGCACTACTCGTAATACCTATATTGGTCGTCCGTATCAGGGGCGAGGAAAAGGAACTGTTAGAGAATTTGGAAGGATATAAGGAATACGTAACGAAAACGAGGCATCGTTTAATACCCGGGATATGGTGAGTAGGGGAAATCCGAAGCACGAAATCCGAAATCCGAAACAATACCGAAATTCAAAAATCAAATTTCAGGATTTATGATTTATGATTGCCACCCCACCGGGCAAAGAACGAAAATAGACCCAGCCCCACCAGATTCTTCATCCCGATAGGGGGTGAAGGAGTTATCGGGATTCCAGAATGACATAGTGGGGGGAAACTGGATTCCTGCCTTCGCTGGAATGACAGAGCGGGGGCGGGCGGGTTCGAAACCCGCCCCTACAAATATGGAGAAAAGGATGGATGAGATAATTGCGGAGGTAATATCGCAGAAGGGGAGGTGTGAGGCGGGGCATAAGGTGGGAGATAAGTTTATCATCGGGCAGGAGACGCCACCGGGGCTGTGTTCGTGGGCGTTTTATGTGCTTTTTCCGTTTGCCCAGGTGCTGGAGTTCGGGGGAGCGTTTCCGTGGGAGAAGGACAAGGATACGGCGACGGTTGCCTGCCCGGATGCGGATAATCCGGTGGTGTTCAGGATGAGGAGGGGATAGATAAACCCCAAATTCGAAATTCAAAGGTGAAAGCCATAGATTAAGAGTTAAGATATAAGATTTATGATTTACGATTGTCCCACCCGCCTGGATTCTGGCCTACGCCAGAATGACAAGAGGGAGGTACGGATTAATAGAGATTGCCACGCCCCGATTTCATCGGGGTCTCGCAATGACAGTAGGAGGATTGGATTCTGGCTCCCGTGTCGGGGCACGGGTTCACCCTGAACGGTTCACCGTGAACGGGACAAGCTTCGCTAGCATGACATAGGTGGTAAAGAAGTAGAGAGGACGAGAGGTAACTTTGAGAATTATTGTACCGATTAAACAGGTGCCTGATATGAGTCAGGTAAAATTCGATATGGAGAAGGGCAAGGTCGATAGGAGCTCTGCAGGAGCAGAAATCAATCCTTTCGACCTTACTGCTTTAGAGGCGGCGGTCCAGATAAAGGAAAAATTGCCTTCTACGGTCACGGCGATAAGTATGGGGCCCCCGTCGGCAGAGGCGGCGCTGAGGGATGCCCTATCACGCGGAGCGGGCGAGGCTATTTTATTGGTAGATAAGGCGTTCGCCGGCTCCGATACACTGGCTACTTCATACACGCTGGCGGCAGCCATTAAGAAATTGGGGCAATTCGATTTGATTATATGCGGGGAGAAGACTGTGGACGGGGATACCGGCCAGGTGGGACCGGAGATTGCGGAACATCTGAACATACCACACGTTAGTTATGTATCTAAAATAGAAGACATAGGGGAAAAGATAACAGTAAGCTGTGAGATGGATGGAATCCGTTACACGGTAGAGTCGGATTTTCCGCTCTTAATCACAGTGACCAAAGATATTAACGTGCCCCGGCTGCCGGCTTTCAGTGAAAAAATGAGAGCCAGAAAGGCAAAAATTGAAGTATGGACTACTGCCGACCTGGCTTCCGTTGCCGACCAGAGCCGATTCGGGGCACACAGTTCGCCGACTTGCGTGCATAGGGTTACAGTCCCCACAGAAGAAGGCAGGAGGGGAGAGATTTTCCGGGGTATTGTGGAAGAAGCGGTGGTGAAAATCACCAATGCCTTCAGACAAGCACGAATTCTGGAGGGCAAGAAGTGAAGGCATACGGGGACGTAATGGTCTTTGCCGAGCAAAGGGAAGGCAAGATTCACCCGATTTCCTACGAGTTGCTGGGCAAGGGGAGAGAGATTGCCGATAAGCTCGGTGTGGAGCTTTCCAGTGTTTTGCTGGGCTGCCAGATGGAAGATACCAGAGAGCTTATCAATTATGGGGCAGACAAGGTATTCGTCTACGAGCACCCGGTTTTCCGGGAATTCGACATACTGAACTATAAGCATAATATCGTGAAGTTAGCCAGGGAAGTTAAGCCGGAGATTTTCCTTTTTGGGGCGACCCGATTAGGAAGGTCGCTGGCGCCCAGAATAGCGGCAGCGTTGAATACAGGATTGACGGCAGACTGCATCGGTTTAGAAGTAGATGAGAATGGAAATCTAGTTCAGATTCGCCCCGCCTTTACAGGCAATATCTTGGCACAAATAAAAACGACGACCAGACCGCAAATGGCAACGGTCAGATACAAGGTGATGGCGAAAAAACCCAGGGATTCAAATAGAACGGGGGAAATGATAGCGAAAAATACCGAAATTGTGCCTTCGCTGCTAACGATTATCAAGAAAGAAAAGCTGGGCGAATTCAACATTACCGAGGCTGATGTGATTGTTTCCGGCGGCAGAGGACTAAAAAAGTCGGACGATTTCAGCCTACTGGCAGAATTAGCCGGGCTTCTGGGTGGTGTAGTCGGGTCCAGCCGACCTCTCGTAGATGATGGGTGGATAGCCAGAGAACACCAGGTCGGGTTCAGCGGTAATACCGTCAAGCCGAAGTTTTATATTGCCTGCGGTATCTCGGGGAGTCCGCAACATTTGGCGGGGATGAGGGGTTCTGATATTATCATTGTGATAAATACCGACCCATCGGCACCCATATTCAGAGTAGCCGACTATGGAATTATCGGAGATTTATACGAAGTAGTGCCAAAATTAGCCAGCGAAATTAGAAGGAGGCGTTCAGAATGAATGCAGCAACGTTGCAAAATATCGTAGGCAAAGACTGGGTGATAACCAACCGGGAACAGATGCTGGATTATTTGAGAGATGCAATACTTGATTCGGTGATGCCCAGGATTGCTGATAATGTTATCCTGGTGAAACCGGCGAACACAGAGGAAATAAGCAAGATATTGAAACTGGCGAATAAAGAGAAATTCCCGGTCGTCGTTCGCGGTGGAGGAAGCGGGCTTTCCGGCGGTGCTATCCCGACCATCGATTGTGTGCTTCTATCGGTGGAAAGGCTGAACCGAATCGAGGAGGTAGACAAGGCTAATCTAATGATAACGGCTCAGGGCGGAGTAACTTATGACGCGCTGACGAAAGCCGCCGAAGATGCCGGTATGTTCTTTCCCCCGAAGCCGGGTAGTGTCGGGGCTTTTGTTGGGGGAGTAGTTGCTTGCAACGCCGCCGGGGCAAGAGCGATAAAATATGGCGTCACCAGGAATTTTGTCAAAGGTCTTGAAGTTGTTCTGCCTAGCGGGGACATTGTGGAGCTTGGCGGAAAGTTAATCAAGAATGCTATGGGGCTCGATTTGCTGCACTTGATGGTGGGCAGCGGGGGAACGTTAGGCGTAATAACGAAGGCAATCTTCAGGCTTCTCCCCAAACCGCCCCATACCTGCACTCTGGTGGCATCGTTTAATGAGCGCCTCGATGCGATGAAAGTGGCACCGCTTTTAGCCTTACAAATGATAATTCCCCTTGCCGGCGAGTATTTAGACCATGACTTATGTGAAACGAGTGCCAAGTTTTTGGGGACCGAATGGCCGGCTAAGAAAGGGAAAGCTCACATCTTTTATATCTGCGAAGGAGAAACCGAAGACGAGGTATATTCTCAGGCTGAGAAAATATCCAAGATATGCGAGGAAAACGGTGCCATCGATGTCCTGATGGCAGAAACCAAAGCGGAGCAGGACAATATTCTAAAGATAAGGGGCGAAATAGCGTCGGCCCAGAAGGCAGAAGGCAATGTGGGCGACTTTTTGGATATATGCGTGCCGCCATCGAAGCTGCCGGAACTTATGGAGAGGATACTGGAAATCGAAAAAAAATACAATACTAAAATCCCGGTGACGGGGCATTCGATAGATGGTAACCTGCATCCGACACCATTGAAGGAACTTGCCGACAGGGGGCTGCTGGAGCAGGTCAAGGAGGACATATACCGGGAGACCATCAGACTCAACGGGGTTTTGACCGGCGAGCACGGTCTGGGGACGATCAGGCTTCACAATACCTCTTTATGGCCCGACCCTAAAATATGGGAGTTAATGAGAGGAATAAAGCGGGCATTCGACCCGAACAATATATTGAATCCGCAGCGAGCGTTCCCGGATTGATAGTCTGAAGCAGCACTCGACCCTTCGATAAACTCAGGGCAAACTCAGCGACGAAGAATCCGCACCACCCCGAGACCCTTCGCTACGCTCAGGGTGACATTTGGGGGCTACTTTAGGGCAAGCTCTGCTTTGTCTCGATAGGGGATGAAGCAGTTATCGGGACTCCAGCATGACAATGTAAGACTACTAGACCAGCACACTTAAGAAGTGCTATCTTATATTAACGAGTCACAAAAGTGACAGAGTCGGAGCTAAGATAAAAAAGAGGAAAGGATAAAATGGATTTTGAATTTAATGAAGCCCAGACTATGATTCGGACGGCCGTTCGTGATTTCGCCGATAAGGAAATCGTCCCGGTGGCGAAAGAGAATAACCGTAAAGAGTCGTTTCCCCTGGAACTCGTTAAAAAAATGGGGAAAACGGGGTTTCTGGGTCTTATACTGCCGGCGGAATATGGCGGCGGCAGCGGCGACCATATCTCGTACTGCCTATTGCTCGAGGAGCTTGCCCGTGCCGACGTCGGTATGGCGGCTACGGCTTCAGCACATTTGTCTCTTTGCGGACACTCTATTGCCCACTGGGGAACGGAAGAACAAAAACGGAAGTATCTCCCCCGCATGGCTACCGGTGAGATTTTGGGCTGTCTGGCGACTACCGAACCTAACGTCGGCAGTGACATCAGCAGTATCGAAACCCTGGCAACTCGTCAGGACGGGGGGTGGCTATTAAACGGTAACAAGATGTGGATTACGAATGGCGGCGTTGCCGATATTGCCATAATAATCGCTCAGACGCAAAAAGGCTCCGGTTCAAAAGGTTTAACCGCCTTCCTGGTAGAAAGAGGGACTAAAGGTTTTACCACCAAAGAAATACATAACAAGCTTGGATTGCGTTCATCCAGTACGGCTGAATTCGCTCTGGAGGATTGCCGGGTACCGGACGGAAATGTGCTGGGACCGGTCGGGAAGGGGATGTCAGTTGCACTGTCAGCCTTCGATAGTGCCCGTCTTGGTGTTGCCGCACGGTCAATCGGTGCTGCCCAGGGGTGCATCGAGGCTTCCGTTGCGTACGCCCAAAGCCGCAAGCAGTTCGGTAAACTAATCGGAAATACCCAGTTAGTCCAGGAACTTATTGCCGATATGACTGTCGAGACTCAGGCTGCCCGGCTTCTCAGTTACCGAGCGGCCGCAATGAAAGATAAGGGTAATCCGGCAACTATAGAGACATCGATGGCGAAATACTACGCATCGGAGGCGGCGCTGAGAGCGGCAAACAGTGCCATTCAGATTCATGGTTCTTATGGTTACTCGGATGAATTTCCGGTAGAGCGTTATTGGCGGGACGTCAGGGTTTCTTCTATCCTGGAAGGCACTTCTCAGATACAAAAAATGATTATCGGGAGAGCTGTCACCGGATTAAATGCTTTTGCTTAATAGAAGAAGAGTTCAGGCGAAATCCAAACCCTACAGTCACTATTAAGAATGCCGAACTGGCGGGAGTGAACTAGGCGGCTGAAACTCAGCCCTCGCTTAGTACGCATGAAAGGGCATACATCCTCATGGTTGTTCAATTGGGGTTAGTTAGTAGATGGTAAAACTATCTGAAGGCCAGTTCAGGTTCTCTAAGCTGAGAACGCCACTCATTTTAATGGGCATATTTTGGGTACTTGCTATAGTACTCTGGCAGACAACAGGAGCGCTCTTCTACCTAATCAACTTTATATACATTGGCACTTCTCTCGGAGTAGGCATGGGGGCATACTCGTTATTGCCTAAGAATAAGAAATATCAGGGGCGCAGGATATCCCAACTATTAATTGGTATCTACATGCTCGGTCTTCTTGGTTTTATTGCCCGCGAGAATATGCAGATTGAGGGGTTCTTTTTTTACCTTCTAGCGGGTATATTCGCAGGGGCTGTTATACATTATCTAGTCGCCAAAGTAGTTGGTCCTCTAATATTCAATCGAGCGTGGTGCTCCTGGGCATGCTGGACAGCAATGGTGCTTGACTATCTGCCTTTCCCGCGTAATAAGAGTGGGAGACTTCCTACCAGGTGGGGCAACCTTCGTTACGTACACTTTGCCCTTAGCCTGGGACAGGTACTGATACTCTGGTTTGGGATTGGCTATCGTGTCAAAGGACAGAGTTTGACTGAACTTTATTGGCTCATTGGTGGTAATGGATTGTACTTCGCTTCAGCAATCATCTTAGCATTCGTTTTGAAGGATAATCGGGCTTTTTGTAAGTATGTTTGTCCGATAACGGTTCCTCTCAAGACGACCAGTCGTTTTGCTCTCTGGAAGATGACCGGCGATGCCGACAAGTGTAACGAGTGTGGTGCCTGTGAAAAAGTATGCCCAACGGATATCCGCATTACCGACTATATTAAGAATGGACAGAGGGTTCTTTCTACCGAGTGTATCATGTGTTTTCAGTGCGAAAATGTCTGTGTGCCGAAGGCTTTAAAAACGAGTTGGGGCTTTGACTGCGGAACCAAAGAGTTACTTAATATAAGGAGGACTCCGTTGAATAAATCTTAATGGGTGATAGATTATTATAAAATCCAAGAATGAACAGAGTTAACAATACCTATTATGATGAAATGCTTTCTAAACTGCTTGTAGTTTATTCCGTGGTAAAACACTGAGAGATTCTTTACCCGAAGAATTATCATAGTACAAGACGATCAAACATCCCGATGTTGGTTCAGTGGTGACTAAATTTTTCTTGGTATGATTCGGTACGCAAACAAAAAGGAGGGTGGGAATTCCCCACCCTCCTTTTTGTCAGAATTTCGGCTTATAGGCTACTGACTGGTTTGTCTACCGGCGGTACCGGCGGCTTTAGAGACATTGCCCGCAGCCTGTTTGTTGGGTCGCAGTGAGCGGGTGGTTTTGCCTGCCTGCCACATTTCGGAATTGCCAATCACTGCCAGTTCTTTACCCAGCTGCTCTTTATAGTCGGCTCTGCCGCAGGAGCGGATGACCCGGCGAGTCTCTTCGCCTGAAGCAACCCGGGCATATAGTTCCTTAAAGACCGGCATCACAGCTTTTTTGAATTTAGGTTTCCAGTCCAGAGCGCCACGCTGAGCGGTGGCTGAGCAGTTGGCATACATCCAGTCCATACCGTTCTCGGCGACCAAACGAATTAAACTTTCGGTTAGCTCTTCGACCGTCTCATTGAAGGCTTCGCTGGGGCTGTGACCGTGCTTGCGCAGAGTATCATACTGGGCTTCCATAATGCCCGCCAGCGCGCCCATCAGGACGCCCCGCTCGCCAACGAGGTCGCTAAAGACTTCTTGCTGGAAAGTGGTCGGGAAGAGATAACCAGCACCGATGCCGATGCCCAGAGCCAGGCAGCGGTCCTTAGCTCTTCCGGTGGCGTCCTGGAAGACGGCAAAGCTGGCATTGATGCCTTCGCCGGAGAGGAAATTGCGCCTCAAAGAAGTTCCTGAGCCTTTAGGAGCGACCATAATAACATCTACATTCTTGGGCGGGATGATTTTAGTCTGGTCTTTATAGACGATTGAGAAGCCATGGGAGAAGTAAAGCGCGTCCCCCGGTTTCAGATTCCTCTTTACCTCGGGCCAAATTAGCCGCTGGGCAGCATCGGAAACGAGCATTTCAATGACGGTGCCGCGTTTGACGGCTTCACCATACTCGAAAAGGGTGACGCCGGGGACCCAGCCATCCTTGACGGCACGGTCCCAGTCGCTTTTGAACTTTTTCGCTTGCCCAATAATAACTTTAAAGCCGTTGTCTTTTAGGTTCAGCGATTGTCCGGGTCCCTGAACACCGTAGCCGATGACGGCGATGGTCTCGTTCTTAAGGACTTCGCGGGCTTTCTTCATAGGAAATTCGCTCCGCATAATGACTTCTTCTTTGGTTCCGCCGAAATCGATTATAGCCATAGTTTATTCTCCCCCTTCTATAAATGTTAAGAATAATCTACCACTTTTAATTGGGTTAGGCAACATTCCCCTTAGAGGTGCGAAATCCGAAGCACGAAATCCGAAATCCAAAACAAATTCAAAATTAAAATCTAAAAGGGTCAAAAACATAAATTAAAGATTAAAGATTAAAGATTAAAGATTTATGATTGAGATATTAATGATGTTTAGAGCCCAACCCCACCAGATTCTTCATCCCGATAGGGGGTGAAGGAGTTATCGGGATTCCAGAATGACAGGGAGGATTTGGGTGTCGTGATACAGATTAATGGGAGCCAGGGTTGGGCTGGGGCATTAGTTCGATGGTGATGTTGCCGGGTGTTTCAATGTAAGCAATTCGGTTGTTGGTAAAAGTCATTTTGAAACCGGGCAGGGCCTCCAGTTTGGCGGCTGAAGCGGCTACATCGTCTACGCGGAAAGCGACGTGGTGGATGCCATATCCGCGGGCTTCAATGAAGCGGACCAGTGGTTTTCTGTCTTCCGCCGGCTCGACGAGTTCCAAGTCCATCGGTCCGAACTTGTAGTGGGCGGTCTTTGCTTTCCAGGCGTGTCCGCCGGCATCCGTGCCAGTCCTGTCAACGAACGTCCAATTATCGAAGCCGAACGCTGATTTCCAGGAAGCGATAACCTTATCGACATCTTTAACGGCAAAGCCGACCTGGCACATATAGCTAAGTTTGACGAGACCGCCGGTGCCTGACCCGCCCATATCATCACGTAGAGGAACCAGCTCGAAAATGCCGCCGGGGGTATCGAAGTAAGCGATGCGGTCGGTTTTGATAACGAGTTTGAAGTCGGGGCGCTTCTCGAGCTTAGCGGTCTCGGCGGCGACGTCAGCCACAGGGAAAGCAATATGATGGATGCCTTCGCCGTAGGTCTCGAGGAAGCGGGAATGGACGATTCTACCTTCTACCGGCTGGATAAGCTCGAAGTCCATCGGTCCGAACTGATAGTGGACGAGTCTTGCCTTGTAGCTGCGTCCTTTGGCGTCGATACCGGCCATTTCGTCATAGCGCCAATTATCGAAGCCGAAAGCCGTTTTCCAGGCTTGGACGACTTTATCGGCGTCTTTGACGACGATACCTACCTGGCAGACGTTTCCGAGTTTGACGATTTCTGAGTTTGACATAATATCCAGCCTCCTTTGATACGTCTTAAGGGCGAATCTGAGACAGTATACCAAATAAAGGTCAAATCTCAAAAGGCAAAAGTCAAAAATACAGATAAAAAGTCAAAGATATAAGAAGGGATTTACGATTTATGATTTAAGAGATTACCGCCCCACACGGATTGCTTCGCCTCCGCCTACGCCAAAGGCTACGGCGGATGGTCTCGCAAAGACAGTTGAGGGGGAGATTGTCACCCTGTCGGATTCAGCTTTGGCTGGACTGGGCGGGCGGGTTTCTAACCCGCCCTTACGAGATTTTGTAGTTTAACAATGACGATTGGAGGTTATATTAACGACGGTATATCTTTGGCGGCGTCATCGATACTTCTGAGCTTATCTTCGAGCTCTTTTTGTTTTCTTTCCGTTACGGAGAGAATACCAGTGGAAGCGGCATAGTATTGCCTGACTTTTTCAACTTCTCTAAGCTCGGAAAGGATAACCGTGACTCCGATGGCACGCTTTTCTCTGGGATAATCACCGTTTCTGATTACCGCATTGGGTGCCAGACCCCTTAGATAGTCTCCGAGGTCTTTAACGAGTTCCATATTCAGTTCTTTAGCCGGTGATGCGAGGAGATAAAGTGCCCGGGCGGCATCGGCGGGATTGCATTTTAGAGATAGTTCGGTGACAGCTTCGTCCATTGCCTCGATGCCCTTGTGGGTCTCGACGCTCTTTTTCCGGAAATCGGGGGTGCCTAACTGGGGCAATTTGAACGTGGTTAACTGGGATGAACCGTAGCCGATGACCGTCCATCCCTTGATGGTCTGTATAATATCGCCGGCATCGAGTGTTTTACCGCCGATGAATTTGGGTTTCTTTTCCTCACCGGCGCAAAGTATGTCATAGAAAGGCTCGGCTATCATAGCGTTAATTTGCTTCATATTATTTCTAAGCGAGGCATCTTTTCTAATGTACCGTTGATTGTCCACCAGGAATACGGCATCGGCAACCGAGTTTGCCGATTTGATGCAGGTGGCGGTGTTATAAATGCTTCTCTCTTCCGTAGTTTCTTCGTGTTCGAAGGGCAGAACGATAACGTCATATACCGGTTTATCCATATAGCGCTCCTTGACGAGCTTGGTGATTACCGGTAACGAGCCGGAACCGGTACCGCCAGCAGCACCGGCGATAATCAGGAAAGCGTCCGATTCAAAAAACTTACGGGTGGTTCTGATGGCTTCGATAATTTTATCGCCATCGTCTTTAGCAATTTCGGCACCCAGTTCGTTGATTTTGCCGACGCCATGGCCGGATGTCTTCCGGCCGCCGATGAGTATTCGATGTTTATGGTCGGTGCCTATCCAGGATAGACCGCTCAAATCGGCGAGGTCACTATTCACAGCGAAGACACCGGTGGTAATGTCAATGCGGCGCTCAGCCATTGCCCGGCGGTTCAGGCGGGCGAATTCATCGGCAATCCGGCAACCGCATTGTCCGCAACCGATAACGACTAATTTCATCTGTACCTCCCAACCGTTAGTTGCTTATTTTATGCATACCGTGAGCATAATGTCAATCTCCGAGAAGGAATTTTGAGCCTTTTCGGTTAGGTTAATGACACTTTAATCTAGGTATTATGATGCTAAGTATAGCTTGGTGTCCGTTATCACAAGGAAAACACTTAAGTATAATATTATGTCATAAATAATGTAAAAGTTATAACAAGATGGGGGAGGGAATTACAAAGTTGTAACATTTCGCTTGGGGTGGAATAACCCATCACCCTGCCCTCTT
>JAZDIU010000093.1:0-12969 GCA_043804635.1 Chloroflexota bacterium | reverse complement strand
TTTGCGCGGTCTTGGACACGATGTGCTGGCATTGGATGTAGATGAGAAAAATGTCCAGAGTATTGCTACGCAAATAACACGTGCCGTTCGTGCGGACGCTACCGATGAAGCAACTCTTAAGGAACTGGGTGTCGGTAACTTCGATATAGCTATTGTAACTACACCTGATATCCAGAGCAGTGTGCTAACTACCGTCCTGCTGAAAAAACTGGGTGTGGGCTATATAATCGCCAGGGCTGAGAACGAGACACACGGCGGTATACTTGAAAAGATAGGGGCGGATAAGGTGGTTTATCCGGAACGGGATATGGGAACGATGATAGCCCATGTATTAACCTTAGGGGATGTCATCGACTACATACCGGTAACTGCTGGATACGGCGTAGTAAAACTAATCGCTCCTCCTTCATTCGTAGGACAGACTCTCTCCGACCTTGGTTTCGGTTCTAAGGGCAAATGGAAAGTAGCAGTGCTTTTAATATTACGTAAGCAAGAAGTAACCATTACTCCGGGTGGCGCTGAGGTAGTTAAGCCGGATGATACCCTCGTAGTATCGGGAAATTGGGATAATCTGGAAGAGCTTACCAGCAAGTATCTTAAAACCAAAATCGAACAGTAGATAACCATCTCTCAGGTGATACCAAAATACCGCACAAATGCGACTGTAGCGAAGAGCCTCAGAGTAAGGGATGGTTATTCCTCACTTTTAACCTTATAATGAAAAGGCGTCTATATTTGATAGCCGGATTTGCTGATCTCTAGCTGATGTTAAAAAAGAAGGTAGATTGAAAACGATAAATATAGATAAGCCGAAAAGGGCAGGATTCTTCTATGGTTGGTGGTTGGTAATAGCCTCTGGCATTTTACAGTTTTTTAGCGGTGTCATTTTTTACGATTTTGCCGTTTTTTTTAATCCGATAAGACAAACCTTTGGCTGGACAGCTACGGCTATGTCCGCTGCTTTTACTTTAAGAGGGCTTGAAACTGGTATCCTGGGTCCGGTAGTCGGTTTCCTGGTGGACAAGGTGGGTTCGAGGAAACTGATGCTCTTTGGCTGGGGCTGTATCGGTCTGGGCTTTGTATTGATGGGGCGCATTAACTCGCTGTGGTCGTTCTATGGAACTTTTATGGTGGTGTCTCTGGGCGTTAGTTTTGGTACTAACGTGGTGATGAATGCCTGCATTTCCAACTGGTTCAGGAAAAAGAGGAGCCGAGCATTAGCTATTGTATACATCGGCCCCGGCTTGAGCGGCCTTATAGCCCCCCTGTTTGCTTTGTCAATTACTCAAGTTGGATGGAGAACTACCCTTATCATCCTTGGCATTGTGTTATGGATCATCGGGCTACCTCTCTGTTTATTGTATCGCGACAAACCAAGTCAATACGGCTACCTACCCGATGGCGAAAATAGAGGCTCGATACCTGAAACAGATAAGACGTCACATCAAAACAGAATAGTGAAGCCAGGATTTGACTCTCCAGCCAGAGATTTTACGGTGAAGGCGGCATTAAAGACACGAGTCTTCTGGCTGCTTTCTTTTATTTTCTTCCTCCAGCAGCTGGGCGCCAGCGCGGTTAATGTGCATATAGTCGCCAATCTGGAGAGTATCAAGATGCCGACCGCTATAGCTGCCGGCGCGGTAACGGGACTTACTCTATGCAGTCTTATCGGACGGGCCGGTTTTGGTTTCCTTGGTGACTTCATCAATAAGAGGTATCTGCTCACTCTGTCGTTTGCGCTTACAACCATTGGCGTTTTCCTTCTCTCTTTTATAGAAGCGGATAGAATGTGGCTCCTTGTTCTCTTTTCGCTTACTTTCGGCGCTGGATTTGGCGCGCCTATACCTCTTAAGCCGGCATTACAAGCCGATTACTTCGGTATGAGGAGCTATGGCACGATATTAGGACTATTGACACTCGCATCTACAATCGGCGGACTGGCTAGCCCTATCATTGCTGGAAGAATCTTCGATGTTCCGGCAGCTATCGTCTGGCATGGCAGATTTTTACATTTATCATTCTTCCGGCAGTGCCGCTGATGTTAATTGCTTATCCACCTAAAGCTCTATCGAACACTATAGAGGCTGGATAACCATACCGACGAAAAACTTGCCCCGTTCACGGTGAACCGTTCAGGGTGAACCCGTACCTGATACGGGGTCGGTATCCAGAGGCAGTCTCAACGGACCGGATTCCGGCTTCTACCGGGATGGAAGTGATAATAACTAATAACTGATAACTATTCTAACCCCGGTATCGGAAAGCGGGAACAAAGCTCTCTGACTTCGTCTTTCATTGTTCTTTGCATAGACTCATCGTGTATATTACTGATTACCTTCACAATCCATTGGGCAATCTGTTTCATTTCCTCTTTGCCGAAGCCTCGTGTGGTTACCGCTGGTGTGCCGAACCTGATACCGCTGGTTTTCTGTGCCGGAAGCGGGTCGAAAGGAATGCTGTCCCGATTCGCTACGATGCCAACCTTGCATAGTGCTTCTTCAGCCTCTTTGCCGGTGATGCCAACTTTGGTCAGACTGACGAGCATCAAGTGAGTATCCGTTCCTCCGGACATCAGGTGAAGCCCAAGTTTTTTCAATTCGTTAGCCAGTGTGAGGGCATTGTCCAGTATCGCCTGCTGGTATTTGATAAACTCTGGTTGAGCGGCTTCATGAAAACAGACTGCCTTGGCAGCAATAAGGTTCATATGTGGTCCGCCTTGTGATTGTGGAAAGACGGCGGTGTCTATTGCTGAAGCCAGTTCTTTGCGACATAAAATAAAACCGCCTCGCGGTCCCCGTAATGTCTTGTGTGTAGTTGAAGTTACCACATCGGCATAAGGTACCGGCGAAGGATGCAGACCGGCGGCAATCATACCGGCAGTGTGGGCGATGTCTACCATCAGCTTAGCCCCGACTCGGTCGGCAACAAAACGGAAACGCTCAAAATCAATGATGCGTGGGTAGGCACTGGCTCCAGCCACTACTAACTTAGGCTGATGTTTCAGGGCAAGCTCTTCCAGTTCCTTATAATCGATCCTTTCCGTTTCCCGGTTGACCCCGTAAGTGAGGAAGGCATAGGTCTTACCGGAGAAGCTGACCCTGTCTCCGTGGGTAAGATGGCCGCCGTGAGACAGGTTCATTCCCATAGCCTTATCGCCAGGCTTAAGCAGGGCGTAATAGACAGCCATATTCGCTTGAGAGCCGGCATGCGGCTGGACATTGGCGTGTTCTGCCTTAAAAAGTTCTCTTACCCGTTCTCTAGCTATGTTTTCTACTACATCTATGCTTTCACAGCCTCCGTAGTAGCGCCGCCCGGGATAACCTTCGGCATATTTACTAGAGAGGATGGAAGCTTCCGCTTCAAAGACAGCCCGGCTCGGATAATTTTCCGAAGCAATCAGGTCTATGGTTTCCTTATGTTTCTTCTCCTCTGCTTTGATAGCACGGCTGATTTCCGGGTCCGTCTTGCTTAAAAAACTCATTCTTTTTCCTCCATCAGGAAAGTCTATCAACCAAGCCTTCGTACTGTCAAATTCACGTATCATTCATAAATCATAAATCAGTATCTTAACGAACGCTGACCGCTCCAAATTGACTTGACATATTACACGTGTTACCATAATCGTAAGTTAGATGTCAGCACTAGAGTCGCTTTGCCAGGAAATCGCTCTCTGCCGAAAGTGTGAAATTGCCCGTTCCCGGACGAATGTAGTCCCCGGTGAAGGAGCTGAGAATGCTGAGATTATGTTCATCGGAGAGGCGCCGGGCTGGCATGAAGACCAGCAGGGGCGTCCCTTCGTCGGTCCGGCGGGACAATTTCTTGAAGAGCTGCTCGCTTCTATCGGATTGAAACGCAGCCAGGTTTATATCGCTAATGTAATAAAATGCCGTCCGCCAGGAAACCGTGAACCTTTACCCGGGGAAATACAGAACTGCCGTGAATGGCTTCAGCGACAGATTGATTTGATTCGTCCTAAAATGATTGTCACCCTAGGCCGCTACTCGATGGCGATGTTTTTCCCCGGGAAGAGCATCAGTAAAATCCACGGGACTGCTCATCAGCAGGATGGTGTAATTTATTTTGCGATGTATCATCCGGCGGCCGCTCTCCACCAGGGAAGCCTGCGTGACACATTAAAAGCCGATATGCTCAAAATTCCGGCCATCTTAGCTGAGACGAAAAAGGCAACTGAAACAAAAACGGAGCCAAAACAGTTAAATATGTTCGAGGTGAAATAATGCCCAAATCGAAACTTAAGATAATACCGCTTGGCGGGCTGAGTGAAATCGGCAAGAATATGATGGCGATGGAGTATGAAGACGATATCATCATCATCGATGCCGGGCTGATGTTCCCCGAAGAAGAAATGCTGGGTATCGACCTGGTCATTCCCGATATCAGCTATCTTCTGGAGAGGCGTGAAAAAATCAGAGGCATACTCATTACCCACGGGCACGAAGACCATATCGGTGCTCTGCCTTACGTCCTGCCTCAGATTAATGTGCCTGTCTATGCCACCAGGCTGGTCCGCGGTCTTATTTCCGTCAAGCTTAAGGAGCGGAAATCAGCTAACCGACCCAATCTTCGAGTAGTCGGGTTTGGTAACCGGATTACGTTAGGAAAATTTCGTGTCGAGTTCTTCCCGGTTTGCCACAGCATTCCTGATTCAGCCGGTCTGATTATCTATACACCCGTCGGCACTATAGTTCATAGCGGGGATTTCAAGCTCGACCATACGCCGATAAATGATAAGCCGACCGACCTTTCCCGGTTGGCTCAATTGGGCGGACGGGGACTTTTATTGCTCCTCTCCGATTCCACCTATGCCGAGCTGCCCGGTTATACACCATCGGAAAGAGATGTCGGCGAGACTTTAGACCGCGTCATCGCTGAAGCTCCGGGTCGAGTGATTATTACCACTTTTTCTTCGCTTATTTCTCGTATTCAGCAGGTTATTGATGCCGCCGCTAAGCACCAGCGCCGAGTTTTTATTGTCGGCCGCAGTATGAGTGAGACGTCGCGGATGGCAATGGAATTGGGCTATCTAAAAGCACCGGAGGGCATACTGGCTCGACTGGATGAATTGCGTCATATGCCTCATAACAAGGTTGTTTTTATTACTACCGGCAGCCAGGGAGAGCCAACCTCAGCTCTGGTCCGTATTGCCAACAAGGACCACCCCCAGCTTCATATAGTCCCCGGGGATACTGTAGTAATTTCCGCGAGCCCGATACCCGGCAATGAAGCCTTGATAAATCGCACGGTGGATACTCTCTTCAAACAGGGTGCCGAAGTCTTATATAGCCGGATAGCGCCGGTTCATGTCCACGGTCATGCCAGCCAGGAAGAACTAAAACTGTTACTCACTCTCACCCGACCTAAGTTCTTCGTCCCTATCCACGGTGAATATCGCCACCTGACGATTCACGGAAAGTTAGCCGAATCGGTGGGTATCCCTAAAAACCATATCTTCGTGCTGGAAGATGGGGACGTGCTCGAGCTAGATAACGAATCGGGCAAAGTAACCGGTAAGGTCGCCGTCAGCAACGTTTACGTCGACGGTCTAAGCGTCGGTGATATGGATAGCGTTGTTCTCCGTGACAGAAGGATGCTGTCCAAAGATGGTGTGGTAATGGTAGTTATCGCTGTTAACCAGCAAACGGGCAAACTGGTGGGGCGACCGGACATCTTATCGCGGGGTTTTGTCGATACCACCGAAACTAAGGATATGCAAGATATGATGGAAGAAAGCCGTGACCTGGTGGCTAAAGCCATCGACCGTGGCGGTGCCCACCCGGCAGATTGGGGTTTTATTAACTCCAAGGTCAGGGATACTTTGAATAGATTTTACTACGATAAAACCAGGCGCCGCCCGATGGTTCTTCCTTTTATGGTGAAGGTATAGGTATGGCTGGGAAAAAGTCTCGAAATAAAGAGAAGGCAAGGGGAAAGCCCTGGTGGTATCGCCCCCTACGCATCTTTATCGGGGCACTTATTATTGTTGCTGTTTTAGCCTGGCAATGGCAAGCTATTGTTGCATGGAGTAATAATACCGCCAGCTCTATGGGACAAACGTTTGGCATAGGCTTGGTCCTGATAGATTTTTGCCTCGGTTTTCTTGTTGTCATAGTCTGGCGGCGAAAGCTTTCTTCACTTATCCATCGCTGGAACTGGTATCTCGGCGGCATCGTCTTTGTCGTCGCTGTCTGGGGCATTCTGGGCTTTTTCAACCTCGGCGGTAATATCGGTCTGGGCATTATCGATAGCCGGAGTTTCATTGGTGCTTTGCGGCTTACCGGCTTAATTCTTGTCGGCTTGATTATTATTTTCCCTAAAGCCAGCCTTCACCTGGTATCTAAGTTTCTTTCGTGGCTAGACCAGAAGGTAGGGAAAAAAGAGGCAGCTCCTCGCCCAGTCCGGCCGGCGAAACCGCTTTCTTCGATTTCAAAACCTTCGGTTCCTCAAACTTCAATCCCCGAGTCTCCCGAAGCCGCAGAAGCAGCATCTAAAGAGCCTAAAGAAAAAGCTCCGGCTCAGGCTGCAACTCTGTCCGGTCCGCAACAGCTAAAGCAGGTCGCCCAGGAAGTCTGGAAAAAGTATGGCGAAACGTCTGAACTAGTTATCGTTGATGGCTGGCGGCTTCCCCCTATCGATATTCTGGAGAAATCCCCCGAAGTCGAATTCAGTCAGGCAGATAATGTGCAGAGAGCTAAGCTGCTTGAAGAAGCTCTCGGTAGCTACGGTGTCGAAGCTAAAGTCGTGCAAATCAACACCGGACCAACCGTTACCCAGTTCGGCGTAGAGCCGGGCTGGGACCGGAAGTTCAAGGATATTAAAGAAAAAGACAAAGACGGGAACGTCACCGTAAAGCAGGAAGAAATCTCTAAGACCCGTGTTAAGGTGGAAAGAATTACCTCGCTAGCTAACGACCTGGCTCTGGCTCTGGCTGCATCCAGTATCCGTATCGAAGCGCCCGTGCCTGGCAAAGCCATCGTCGGTGTTGAAGTGCCGAATACGATTTCTACCGTAGTCAGCTTGCGTGGAGTCATCGAGACCAGTAGCTTCCAGAGGACGCAATCGCGGTCCAAGCTGGCATTAGCGCTGGGCAAGGGTGCTGGCGGCGAAGCCGTATCCGCCGACCTGGCTAAGATGCCTCATCTTCTCATTGCCGGGGCTACCGGCTCCGGTAAGACCGTCTGTTTGAATACCATTATCTCGTGCCTGCTGATGTATAACACGCCCTACGATGTCCAGTTCATTATGATTGACCCCAAGCGCGTCGAACTGGTTTCCTTTAATACTATTCCCCACCTCGCCGTGCCTGTTATTGTCGAGAGTGAAAAAGCCCTGGAAGCGCTCCGCTGGCTTAACAAAGAAATGGACAAACGTTACCAGCGAATGGCTATGGCGAGCGTCCGCAACATCGAAACTTTCAATAAGACCCGCCAGGGCACCGAAAAGATGTCTTATCTGGTTCTGGTTATCGACGAACTTGCCGACTTAATGATGCTTGGCGGCGATGAAGTCGAGCGTATTCTGTGCCGTCTTGCCCAGTTAGCCCGGGCAGTTGGTATTCACCTGGTGGTGGCGACTCAGCGGCCTTCCGTAGATGTTATTACCGGCTTAATCAAGGCTAACTTCCCCACCCGTATTTCGTTTGCCGTTACCTCTCAAGTAGACTCCCGCACTATCCTCGATGGCGCCGGTGCCGAAAAATTATTAGGTAAAGGCGATATGCTCTTTATGCCCACCGAAGCCGCTAAACCCAAACGACTTCAAGGGTGCTATCTCTCCGACCCTGAGATTGAGCGGCTGGTCTATTTCTGGGGTTCTCAGAAGCGTGCCGAAGCGCCATCATTAAAGCTCGAAGACCTTACTGCTCCTGCCACCACCGCTTCTGCCCGCAGAGACACCATCCCTGAAGACCCCCTCCTTACCGAAGCCCGCCAGTTAGCCAAAGAGCATTCCAAAATCTCCACCTCTTTCCTCCAGCGTAAACTTCGCATCGGCTATCCCCGCGCTGCTCGGCTTATGGAAGACCTTGAAGCCGAGGGGGTGAAGAGGGAGGAAGGGGAAGAAGGTACAGCTGATTAGGGGATTCACTATCTACTTGATTACAGTTATCTAAAAAACCAGCGACTTTCTAGCTCATGTTAACTTTCATTATGCTAGAACTGAAATGCGCTCGCCCCAAGCAAATACTGGGTCTTTTGGCGCCTCTTCCGCGAGTGATGGAATTGGCTGAGACTGAAAAAGACGAGTGACATCGGTAGCGGCTGCCACACTATTAATAGCATTAAGGCTTTCTTTTACAAGAGCAGATGCATAAGAATAAGGCTCTAGCCAGATCCTGTCAAATTCTGAAATTAGCCCCCATTCTTTGGCACCACCAAGCTGTCTTCCTGCCTCCAATAGTTTTTGCCCAGCATCTTGAGTAATTTCTATATACGTGTGTTGTGCACTGCCCCGCTGGTAAGTGACAGTCTTTAAGGCAGCTCCATGTATTGTATTCCGTGGCTCGTATAAGAGAGTTAGTAGGTTATTAAATTTTTCACTAGAAGAAAGCTCATACAATTCTCGTGCCCCGCTATTTGCGAGAGCCTCTCTAAATTGCGGTCTGCGGAATGTTGCATATTGTTCTTTCACGCCCTTGGGATGGTAAGCCCGATTAGCGACTCGAGCTTGAGCATCAAAGGCACCGCTAAGTAACAATGTAAGATAATCAAAATGATACAGCATTTGATCTTCGGTATCTTTGTTTTGGGGAATGTAAAACTGGATTCCGATAGTATCACGTGCCTCTAACGCTCGAACAGTTCTGACTAGAATGGACTCTCCAAGTTCTTGTATATCGTCACCCCGCGTAGCACGGCTGTGCATGCAGGCACTAAAATATCGCCACATGGAGGGTAGGTGATACCGTGCTAGCACCCAATAAAATAGCCATCGATCAAAACAGTTTTTAAAGTTTGTCCTTGCCTGAATAGTATAGTTATTGCGTGAGCGTAAGAATAAGCCGATTAATTGAGCAGCTTCCGAAGGTGTGCGGGGATTTGCTTCGCTAACACTACCTTGGTTTCGATTACTTAAAAGGAAGGGTGATTTTGTTATCAGAATATCTCCTCTGACTGACCTATGTGCCTGTGCTAATATAAGTAAGTTGAGCTTTTCCTCGCTGTTTTCAGTAGTTCCTACCAGATGTGCTGCAATAAGCGGCCATTGACGTTTGTTCCACACTAGCGTCCGCAGTTGTAATGTGTCCCCATGAAATAGCTGAACAGGAATAAAGTCATCTTCTGAACTTGGTTCGCCTACTACAATGTGAGGGAAGTCACCTTGACCGCCAGTTTCAAAAATTTCTAACTCTGGAAGGTTAGCTAGTTCACGAATAAGTTCTATCGTAGTCTTCTCTCTGTCAGAAACATCAGTGAGTGTTTCTGAATGCAAGGTGATTCGTAATGGGCGTTCGCCCATTCCCCGCATAAAAGGGCTAGGGAGTTCATTAAAGCTACTTTTAAATCTGTCCCATTCAATTTGGTCAATCATAATTCCTTATATACTATTTGTTTAAATCAGCCCTTTGTCGTGCTGGGCATTTAATGCATATCCAATTGTATTTTAATGGCTTCTTCAATCCGGCTCATATCTTGCTGTGAGAGAATATCGGCACGGCGAAAGAGTCGTGCTTTGCTTACCGTCGCCAGTTGGTCTGCCATCGCCTTGCTTTCATTTCCGTCAAAAACTACTAACGCTTCACTGGGATAGAGCTTGTCCGTCTTGCTGGTTAGAGGCACAACCTGGACTCGGTTAAGGAACTTATTCGATGCGTTATTACTTACGATAACCGCCGGCCGCTTTTTCTTAATTTCTCCACCGATAGACAGGTCGAAGTTGACCCACCATACCTCACTCCGCTTCATTGTCTACGTCCTTAAAAGTAATCTCAGCCCACTCTATAGCTTCTTTTTCCCTTTTCCTGTCCTTTGCCATTTCCGAATAGGCTGATTCCAGATTGGGGTGGATAACATGCGGTTTTACCAATTCTTCAATAAACTTACTTATCCTTCGTGGCCCTATAACCTTACGTAAGCCCTCATAGACCTCTTCATCGACTGTTACCGTCAGTTTCTTCTGCATTGCACCTCTCCTTATACGTGTATTATACGTGTAAGTTTTAGATTTGTCAACTTATTACGACTGTTAACTGCCAACTGTAAACTGTCTACTGTTAACTAATTTTCCAAAAGCGACAAAACTTCCTTGACAAACTCAGAACACTAGTGCTATTATCTGGTAAAACACAGCAAATTGACAGAGCACCTTAAAAATCGCAATAAATTTGAAAACCTGTGAAAGGAAACTAAATCCTTCTTATTGCAGAAAAACGAATCAAGCTAAATCAGCCCTTTTTAGACTCAAACCGTTTAGTGTAAATGTTTTTTAGCCGGAAACAAACACGCTCGATTCAACCAGGTTTTACGCTGCTTTGTTTCAAATTTCACCCTAGAAAACAAATCATTTAGCTTCATTTGTTTATTGGATATTGGTACGTATTTGTAGTATTGGTAGTATTCTATCGCTGAAAGCTGTCAGCTTTTTTTCTTGACTCTCTTCGTCACTGCATTCCGGTATATCTTAGCCAGCCCTTTGCCGTGCTGGGGCATCTTCTCATGTTTCTTCTTGAGGCGCTTTTCCCGCCGCTCCTGCCTGGTCTCCTCATTCTCGTTCATACTTTATGCTTCCTCTTTTCCTTCTTCGAAGGTAAGGGCACCGAAGCTGAAATCACCGACTCCTCGAGCATATTCCGCCTTAACTCCACAATGCGGTCGCGGAGCAATGCGGCTTTCTCGAATTCGAGGTTTCTTGCCGCCGTCTTCATCTCCGATTCCAGTTCTTTGACTAGCCTTGCGATATCTTCTCTAGCAACCGGTTCGGCGGTATATGGCGTTCGGGCCTCAGCCACTACTTTCACCCGCTCGGTAATATCTTTAATAGCTTTTCTTATTCCCTGCGGAGTAATGCCGTGCTCTTTATTGAAGACTTCCTGAATCTGGCGTCGACGCTGCGTCTCGTCTATAGCCGCTTTCATCGAGCCGGTCATATTATCGGCATACATAACAACGTGCCCGTCGATATGGCGTGCCGCCCGGCCCATCGTCTGAATCAAGGCTTCCCTCGACCTCAAATAGCCTTCTTTATCGGCATCCAGGATTGCCACCAGGCTCACTTCCGGCAAGTCTAACCCTTCCCTCAGCAGATTAATACCAACCACGACATCATAAATCCCCAGTCTCAGGTCTCGCAGTATCTCCACCCGCTCGAATGTCTGCACCTCGGAATGCAAATAGTGGGTCTTTATCCCCATCTCCAATAGGTAATCAGCCAGTTCCTCCGCCATCCGTTTGGTCAGCGTGGTTACCAGGCAGCGCTGGCCCTTGTCCACCCGCTTTTTAATCTGGTCGATGAGGTCGTCGATTTGTCCCTTGGTCGACTTTATCTCAATGGTCGGTTCGAGCAGACCGGTCGGTCGGACTAATTGTTCGACGACCTGCTGGCTATTTTTATTTTCATAAGGTCCCGGCGTGGCAGACGTGTAGACTACCTGGTTTATCCGTTGCTCGAATTCATCGAAGCTGAGCGGTCTATTGTCCAGCGCCGAAGGCAAGCGAAAGCCGTATTCGACCAAGGTCTCTTTACGGGAGCGGTCGCCATGATACATTCCGTGAAGCTGGGGTATGGTCATATGCGATTCATCGATACACAGCAGAAAATCATCGGGAAAGTAGTCCAGCAGCGTCCAGGGCGGACTCCCCGGTGCACGCCCCGAGAGGTGCCGGGAATAGTTTTCAACGCCGGTGCAATACCCCACTTCTTTGAGCATTTCGATGTCGTAGTTAGTCCGGGCTTCGAGTCTAGCCGCCTCAAGCACCTTATCTTTTTGTTTAAACTCCTTGAGTCTCTGTTCTAGTTCCTGCTTGATGCTTTCAATCGCCCCTGCCAGCTTATCCTGAGAAGTGACGAAATGCTTTGCTGGATATATGTCTATCGAATTTAGCTCGCTAAGCACCTCGCCGGTTAGAGGGTCGATTTCAAGAATGCGCTCCAGCGTATCGCCGAAGAACTCCAGCCTTAGAGCAAGCTCTTCATAGGCAGGCTGTATCTCGAGGGTATCTCCTCGGACTCGAAACTTGCCTCGGGAAAAGTCGATGTCGTTACGCTCATAGTGCATCTCTATAAGCCGGTGCAGCAGCTTGTAGCGGTTATATTCCTCGCCTTTCTTTAAACTGCAGACGAAGCTATGGTATTCTTCCGGTGAACCGAGACCGTAAATACACGATACCGAAGCCACGATTATCACATCGCGCCGTTCGAAAAGAGCGCGAGTCGAGGCGTGTCGTAGCTTATCGATCTCATCGTTAATATCTATCTCCTTTTCGATATAAAGGTCGGAACGTGGCACGTAAGCTTCCGGCTGGTAGTAGTCGTAGTAGCTGACGAAGTATTCCACGGCGTTGTTGGGAAAGAATTCTTTGAACTCGGCGTAAAGCTGGGCGGCTAAGGTCTTATTGTGGCTGATAACTAAGGTGGGCCTTTGGACCTGAGCGATGACATTAGCCATCGTAAAGGTCTTACCAGAACCGGTAACACCCAGCAAAGTCTGGTGTTTAACCTTGTGTTCCAGTCCCGCCACCAGCTTCTCCACCGCCTGCGGCTGGTCGCCGGTCATCTTGAATTCAGACGCCAACTCGAATTGAGGCATAAATATATTATATCCATTTACGATTGTCATTGCGAGAAGTCCTTCGCTTGTGAAGGACGACGTGGCAATCTCACGCAAGTAAAAATAAAACCTTGACAAAATACGCTTAGCTACGTAAAGTGTCACTATGTCGGATGTTATCGAAGGTAGAAATCCGGTCCTCGAAGCTCTGGAGTCCGGCCGCCCGATAAACAAAATACTGCTAGCTA
>JAZDIU010000092.1:0-12585 GCA_043804635.1 Chloroflexota bacterium | reverse complement strand
ATTGCGCTAAGGTAGAGCCTATGCCGAATGTTTCATCATCTGGGTGTGCTCCGAAAAACATCAGCGTTTTCTGTTTGCTCATGAATCACTTGCCGCTCGTGCTATCTTAATAAGCCAGCCTGTCCAACCTCAGGGGTGCAGCTGTTTCAGCATACTCCTTCGGGGTGCTTCCCTGCAATGAGCTATGAGGTCTGGACCTCGTTATAGTCCTTCCGCCAGTATTCAATGATCTCCCCGGCATGTTTCAGGGTCATAAACCAGTTCGTATTTAAGCACTCGTCTTGTAGTCTCCCATTGAAGCTCTCGGCAAAGTCATTCTCCATTGGCTTTCCCGGTGGAATGAAGTTCAGTTGCACTGATATACTACCAGTACATCGTTAAGAGACTGCTGCGCCACGCCAGTATTGGCTATGATATTACCGATACCTACAGCCATATCACCGGGACCGATTTAATAAAGGCGCTCGAAACTTACAGCCCGATACGGCTCGCCAAGAAACATAAGAAACAAATGTGCGAGTCGGACTTTTTATTGGAAGGTCAGGGCTAAGGGTTCCGGTAGTTATAGCGACTGGAGTGCCGTTGGTGCCTTCACTACTTTGCAGCTGCCGTCTGAGACCAAGGCACAACCAACTCCCCAGCCAGCTACTTCGCTGCAACCGCTGCCAGTGGTCCCGGCCCAGCCGGCATTCCCCGGCTGGTTTATGTACCTCGGATTCGGTCTGCTGCTAATTATCGCCTTGTTACTGATGGTGATAATGCTCGCGCTTGTAGCAGTAATCAGGCGGCTGTAGTAACCAACTTCACTTAACTGCGGTATGTATACCGGCAGCGCCCAACATCAGCGGCCGGTAAGAGACCTGGCGGAAACCGGCGGTAAGCAGCATTTCCTTCAGTTCGTCAGGGGTATAAAACCGGGGAGCTGATTCGGCAAGGTAATGATAGGCTCGTCTATTTCCGGAGAGCCAGACACCAACGTTATAGACAAACCAGCGTAGATACAGGTGAAAAAGTTTCCGTATTAGCTTATTTCCCGGCTGGGAGCTCTCTACTATCACGAACCTGCCGCCGGGACTTAGCACCCGCAGTACCTCGCTGATATGACGCTGTGCCAGCGGGTTCTTGTAGGTCAGATTACGGAAGGCAAATGAAATACCGACGCAATCGAAATATCCATTCGGAAAAGGCAGATTATCGGCATTGCCGTTTACAAACGAGGGTTTGTGCTTTAATCCTACTGTCTTCTTATTTGCCAGTTCGAGCATCGGTTGGCTATAGTCAAGCCCGGTTACTTCAGTGTCATCATCAGTCAACCTGGCTAAAAGAATAGTCAGGTCGCCTGTACCGCAGCATAGGTCGAGGATTTTCCTGGGTTGTGAATCCAGGCAGGCTTTAGCTGCCTCCCGACGCCACCGCTTATCCAAACCCCAGGTTATAACGTGATTAACCAGGTCGTAGTGCGGCGGCACTGCGGTGAACATTTCGTGAAGGGGCTTGGTGTGAACATCCTTACCGGTGTAACCAGTCATACCGTTGCTCACCGATAATTAGAGCAAATTACCTATAACATAGCCGATGCCCATCAACAGCTGGGTTAGCAGGACTACCATAACGTTGTTAGCCATTGCCGGCACCAGTTTACTCATATCATCCGGTGTCATAGAACCTTTAATTGCCTTGATGGCAAAGGGGATAGTCAGCAAAGCAATAAGCGACCAGGCTGTCATCTGTCCGGCAATCACGCCGCCGATTATCCACAGATAGACCGCTATGGTTAGAACGGAATAGACAATGCCTGCTCTCTTTTTCCCGATAACGATGGGTAACGTTTTTCTATTGGCTATTTCATCAGCTTCAACATCAGGGAATTCATTCAAAAAAAGCAGGTTATGCACCAGGATACCGGAAGGTATCGATGCTACCAGCGCCAGAAGATAGGAACCCGTCTGAACAAAATAAGCCCCAAGAATAGGTAACGTGCCCAGTCCAAGTCCGGCCGCCCACTCCGGCCAGGGGATTTTGAGGATAAAAGGACTGTAAAGAACGATGCATAGAGCAGCGACCACCAGCAAGGGTAATAGCATCCACCCTCGAACGATTACGAAGTAAACACCGATAGGTATCGCCAGCAGTAAAGCACCCAGACCGAGCCATAAAACCTGCGTTGGCGTAAGCATAGCCGCCGGCAGGATACCGCTGCCTCCGCTGAAGGGCGTCCGCTTGGTGGCTAAATCTACTCCGCTTTTATAGTCGAAGTAATCGTTAAGCACGTTAACACTGATATGGGTTAGCAATAAGCCGAGACCTGCCAGTAGAGCATAGCCGAGATTAAAGAAACCGTCATACGCGGCAATACTAGCGCCCAAGAAAGCCAGTACCACGGAAAGCAATAAGAATTGCGGTCTTGTTTCCAGAAACCATATCTTCAGTCGCATATTTCTCCTGTGTTGGTGATTGAGTGGACTGAATTATTGAGCTGAACCGGCTTTAAGAGCAACCACCGATACGATAACAAAGAGAACTACCAGAATGATCGTAAGCTGGAACAGCGTTTTCTCTATGCCTCGCTTTGTGCGAAATACCGCGTCCGGCTGGCCGAAGATACCGCCCAATCCCCCTCCCCGGACTTGGAGCAATAAAGCCAGTATCAAGGCTATGGCTATTACTATCTGAGCTATGAAAAGATACGTCTGCAAGTTTATTTACTCCTCTAATTTCTTTTTGAGTAATTGGTTCACCAGTTTTGCATTAGCACGACCTCTGGTTATTTTCATTACCTGTCCGACAAGAAAGGTAAGGGATTGGGCTTTACCATTCTTGTAGTCATTAACAGCTTGAGTATTGCTTTCAACCACCTGGATGATAGCCTTTTCTATTTCTGCGTTGTCCTCAATCTGGCTTAAGCCATGTTGGGCAACGATGCCGGGCGCATCCTTTCCTGTCTTGAACATTTCCTCAAAGACTTCTTTGGCACTGGTGCCGCTGACATTGCCCTCCTCAAGTAAGTCCAGCAGCCGGCAAAGCTGTTCGGGTTTAACCTTCGCCTGACTGATATCGGTATTGGTAGAGTTGAGCAATCGGCTGAACTCACCCAGCAGCCAATTGCTCACCGTTTTAGCTCTCTTTGCTGCTGACTTACCTTGCGGTTCCACTTTTAGACAGGATTCAAAATAACCTGCCATTATCTTTGAGCTGGTAAGCAGGTTGGCGTCGTATAGAGGGATGCCGTATTCAGCCATAAAACGCTTGCGTTTGTCTTCGGGTAGTTCGGGTAACTGAGACGCTATCTTTTCTATCCAGTCCTGGCTGATGATTAATGGCGGGAGGTCCGGCTCCGGGAAATAGCGGTAGTCATGAGCGTACTCCTTGGAGCGCTGGGAGACGGTGGCGCCCTTTTCTTCAACCCAGCCTCTCGTCTCTTGGACCAGCCTCTCTCCCTTCTCGGCAACCTGCCTTTGCCGCTTGGCTTCATATTCCATAGCCCGATAGACCGCGCGGAAGCTATTCATGTTTTTGACTTCTACCTTAGCCATAAACTCAGAGCTGCCTTCGGGACGTATGCTGATATTGGCATCGCACCGGAAGCTGCCCTCCTCCATATTTGCTGTGGAAACACCCAGGTATTGTAATATACTGTGCAGTTTCATCAAATACTGCCTGGCTTCCTCGGGAGAACGGAGGTCTGGCTCGCCGACAATCTCCATCAACGGCACTCCGGAACGGTTAACATCTACCAGAGTGAACGCTTCTCTATCCGGTGGGTTAAAGTGCAGTAACTTGGCAACGTCCTCTTCCAGGTGGACTCGGGTTATGCCTACTTTCTTCTCGTGTCCGTCGACTTCGATGGTGAGGCAGCCTTGACGTCCGATAGGGGCATCGTACTGCGAAATTTGATAACCCTTCATCAGATCGGGGTAAGGGTAGTTTTTACGGTCGAATTTGCTATAGTCGGAAACGGTGCAGCCTAACGCCAGCGCCGTCATCATCGTATATTCTATGGCTTGCTGGTTGATGGTAGGTAAAACGCCGGGCATGCCGAGACAGACCGGGCAAACGTGAGTATTAGAGGGAGCGCTGGCATAATCGGCACTGCAGCGGCAGTACATTTTGCTTTTGGTCTGCAGCTGGACATGCACCTCCAAACCAATAATAGTCTCGTAATTCACAAAATTCAGTATATCAATAAATGTAACCTACGGCAAGAAACAAATTTCGCAGAATGACAGCACATCAACTTGACATCGAGGCGGTTTGGGCATTATTCTACTTCTTGGCGCTTGCCGAGGTGGCGGAAGCTGGTAGACGCGCCATCTTGAGGGGGTGGTGGGCGAAAGCTCGTGGGAGTTCAAATCTCCCCCTCGGCACTAAGCGGAAGTAGTTCAGTGGTAGAACGCCTCCTTGCCAAGGAGGAAGTCGCGAGTTCGAATCTCGTCTTCCGCTCCAGTTTGCTAGTTTATGAAGTGGGGAGCTAAAAGCTCCCCTTTCTTTTCTGCTATTTTACCATCTCCTGCGAAAGACGGTAAACCGGAGAATTAGGCCCAGGATGATAACTCCGCCAGCTATACTTACTATAAGCGGCCAGTGTAGTCCTGGCTTCGGCTCTGGCACTGCCGGCGGTGCGGCGGTTATGGTAAACTGCCCGCTTATATCGTCGATGCTGACGGTGTAGCTTCCTTCTTTTTGTTTAGTCACTGTGAAGGTTACCGCTTCTTTCTCACCGGCTTTGAGAGTGATATTTTTCTTGTCCTCTTCAGTGCCATTTATCTTAAGGACAACGGTGTAATTTCCCTCACTGCCGCCAGTATTATTGAGTACTATCGAAACAGCTACCGGACTGCCGGCAATAACCTCAGCAGGGTTTATTAAGAGGTCGGTCAGTTTAAATTCTGCCGTAACTGGAGGCTGCTCAGGCGGTGCTGTTGGTTGTGGTTGCAGTGGAAACTTGGCAATTACAGCAAACTGGGTAAAGTGGCTAATGTTGGCTGACACGGTATCGGTTTCCGAGTTTATAATACTGGGTAAAGCTGTCCACTTTGTACTCTCCCAGTAACCGATATAAAGCTCTTTTTCGGATGTGCCCTGGGGCAATGCCGCCGGGTCATAGCTCATCGTCAGACTTATCGCCGGTTCGAACCTGGCACCGTCGGGCCCAAGTTGGTAAGATTGCACGATAACCTGCCCGGGAGATGCCACCGGCGGTGCGGCTACTTTACTGGCTGAAAGTGTTTTTAAAACAGCACCTTCGTTGTTCATCAGCTTTGTGCCCTGGGTTATATCGAGCGTAACCTTCTGGTCGATAGTCTGAAGCTGCGAGGTCTTGAATATTACGCCGTTGCTATCTACTTCCATATTAGCAGTCGTAGCCAGTCCATTTAGAATGATGATAATAGTACTGCCTCCCACACCCCCACCTCCACCACTAGCCGTGGGTCCGGTTCCTCCACCGGTCTGCGCACCGAAAGTCCCGTATTTACTCAGGTGGTCGATGTATCCCTCGATGTAATAACGGTTATCGATTACGACAGGCCCGCTATTCGTTATCGCCTCCCACATCCCTGAAACCGCGTCCCATAGATAGATTTTAAGCGTTTCGTTATCGGTACCTTCTGGCAACTCATCAGGATTATATTCAGCTAGAATATGAATCTGCTTGAGGTTATTGACCAGTTCTGTTGAAGCCACTATCTCAAGGAACACTCCCACGGGATTAGAAGCTCCCTCAGGAGTAAGCGCACCTGACGGATTACCCTGGTGTTGAGTAACCGAGATGTTTCCGCTGACTGAGCCATTGGTCTCCACCTCGAGACTTGCCGTAGATGTGGTAACGGTAGTCGCAGAAATACCATCGACCGTAATCGCTTTCCTGGTAAAGGTGGCGGAGCTGGTGCTTCTATTACCTGCCTTATCCGTGGCATTCACCGATACATTAGAGATATCAACGGTAGCGGTAAAATTCCCGCCAGCAACTACCTGAGTAGGAGCGTTGATATTGATTGTGACTGACTGTGCAGATACCGGCATCACCGCCGGGAAAAATCCAAACAGCAGAGTCAGCACCGTTACGAGGCTGAAGACTTTGAGCATCTTCTTCATATCATCACTCTCACGCCCAACCTGCGAAGATTCCGTTTATCTCTACTCTAGCTCAAAACTCGCCCTATTGTTATATTCTTTTCAAGCTGATATGTCAAGACGTTTTCAATTTGACACGTGCCAGCGTAACTGCTAGAATACCATAGTTTGGGAGGTAGTAAGATTTACGCTATCGTTGAATTCGCTGGGAAACAGTATAAAGTCGCTTCGGGACAGACTATCGATGTAGACCATCTGGAAGCTCCCGAAGGTAATGCAATCGAGCTGGATAAGGTGCTGCTTATTCATAGCGATGCCGGAGTAACCGTGGGCACCCCCACTATCGAAGGCGCTAAGGTGACGGCAAAGGTACAGGGAGAAACCAAGGGCGATAAGCTCATCGTTTTTCGGTATAAGAGCAAGGAGCGCTATCATAAGAAGACCGGGCACCGCCAGCTATATACCAGACTGACAATAGATAAGATAGTCGAGTCGGGGTCCAGTGAGGAAAAACCAGCCAAACCGGCTCGTCGACGCAAAAAAGAGGTGACAGAGAATGGCTCATAAGAAAGCAGGTGGGAAGACTCACAACGGACGGGACAGTCAAGCACAGCGGCTCGGCGTGAAAAAATATGATGGCGAAAAAGTTATCCCAGGGATGATAATAATCCGGCAGCGCGGGACCCGCATCCATCCCGGCAATAACGTCGGACTCGGCAAGGACTACACTATCTTCGCTCTAATCGAGGGTTCGGTTAAATTCGAGCCGACCAGTAATAACCGGAGGAAAGTTAGCGTTTACGCTAATTAACGATTATGAAGGAAAAAATTCATCCTAAATACTTTAGCGATGCTCAGGTGGTTTGTGCCTGCGGCAATACATTCAATACCGGCTCGACCAAGAAATTGATGAAGGTCGAACTTTGCAGCAAATGTCATCCGTTCTTTACCGGTGAGCGCCGGGTGATAGATACCGCCGGACGTGTGGAGCGGTTCAAACGCCGCTACCAGAAAAAAGAACCAGCGAAAGAAAAAACCGCTAAACTAAGCGCTTAATAGGACATAGATAGATATGGGAAGAAAACAGGAAAAAGCAGAACAGCGAAAGAGATACAAGGAAGCCTTCAAGGGCGTTAAGCACGGTCACGGCGGCCGCGCCATAAGAAAGAAGGAAGAAACCGCGCTGGGCAGATAAGCCGTTAGCGCATAGCATCTTCGGGTGGTGGAGAGGGGTTTTATGTAAAAGAGTTGAAGGTCATAGTGATTACGATATCGTCGTGACCTTCAGTTTATCCAGGCAGGCATCTATGATTGCACATATCTTCTCACGCCTCGTCAGGTTTTGTCTTTTCCTTTCGCTTAGTCTTTCATGCTTCATTGCAACCCCGATTGCTTCCGATGCTTTCCATTTATCCAACGGAGAAGCCGAAGATCAAATTGATGGTAATCACTGGCTGTTACAGCAGGATCTCGATGCGGTAGTTGACACCAACAGTGAAAAGTTATTTTTCCATAAAGTATCATTTCATCTCGACCACAGTTTCCAGCTTTTTAGTTGCTCCGACCTTATCCGGGTGGTAGATCAGGAAAATGTTGACAGGGCGACCAATTTATCAGTTCTTTCTTTCAAGCTTTTTCCCCGCCCGCCTCCTTCTCTCTTTAGTTGTTAGAACGCTTTCTATTCATCTTATCCTAAACTAAAGAGATTAAGGAGGAATCAATAATGGTTGATACAGCCGTTATTATTTATAGTAAGGAGCAAATCCAGCAAAAGGTAGAAGCATTAACCGAGCCGGGCAGCACGGTATTTTTCTATATTTCGGGCAGCCCATCCACAGGAGGTCCCCTCGGCAGAGGTGCGGCCGTAATTGAGCTCAATCCCAGCTACCCCGGTAAAAAACAGAAGAAATATAACATCTATTGCGCCGATGTAGATGGAACACAGCCGACCGGCAATAAGATGAAGGTATTCGATACAGACAAACCCAAAGAAATAGCCGGCTGGGTAGGAGAGCGCCACTGCGTAGCTAAGTAATGATACTTAGTACGGTAGGCAAAGTGGGAAGAGCTAACGATAGCTCTTCCCACTTTTTTATCTTCTAAATCAAAAATCCAATTTTCGTGTTGTATTTCACTCTCTACCTCCAAAAATAATATGGTAAAATTAAAAGTAGGGGGTGATGAAAATGGCGGTAAAAATAAACAAAGATATTGCCCGGCAATGGCTGGCTGATGTCCCTGAAGAAAAGAGGTTCTGGTGTTCCAACGGAAAGATACTTAAAAATCTGGCGGAGCTGGAATCAGCACTTAACGAAATGAGCGAAGAGACTTACATCTATCACGCCAACGCTTATAAAGCCGATTTCAGCAACTGGGTCAAAGACGTAATCGGTGACGAGGTGCTCGCCGGCTTTTTGCTGAGGAGCATCTCCAAATCCGAAGCCGCTGGCCGGGTTATGGACAGAATCACCTTTCTGAACAGAAAAATTAAAGGTAAGTAGCCCGAATCCAGACTTAAAAATATTTCTTGAAATAACCCCAAAAAAACCTTGACACAGGTTCTGGTTATGTTATGATAAATACTAAGAAATCAAAAGGAGGAAATTAATAAATTGACGATTTCTGCAATTAAAAGTCAGGAGGAAGAACCTCCGGGTAGTAGACTCCCTTCGGATAACGAGGCTGAGGAGCCTCCGAGTAGCTTGGCCGCCACTAGGGAGAGCGGCTTTTTTGTTAACTGTACACGAGAAGACTGGAACGATTGGCGGTGGCATTTCCGCAACCGTATCACTTCGGTTGAAGAACTGACCAAATTCATCCATCTATCGCCTCAGGAACAGGCTCAGCTTAAACTGGTCACCATAAAATACCCTCTTTCTATCACCCCTTATTACTTCTCACTTATTGATAGAGACGATCCCGATGACCCTATCAGGAAACAGGCAATCCCTTCCTTCCAGGAGATAGCCCAGGGTAACATCGGTTTCGAGGACCCCCTTGAAGAAAAACGGGACTCTGTTGTTCCCGGACTTGTTCACCGGTATCCCGACCGTGTCCTTATGGTGCTGACCGATATCTGCCCGATGCTGTGCCGTCACTGCACACGAAAAAGAGAATGGCGGCATGGGGGCTGGATTCACACAAAAGAAGAGATAGAGGCATGCTGGATTACATTCGCCGGACTAAGACTGTCCGTGATGTAATTATCTCCGGCGGTGACGTTTTGAGTCTTTCCACACACCAACTCGAAGAGGTTCTTGCTAAGTTAAGGCAAATAGAGCACGTCGAGATTATCCGCATCGGGACTCGTTACCCTGTGGTATTACCTCAGCGTATCGACGATGAGCTTTGTACCATGCTATCGAAGTATGGTCCAATCTGGCTTAATACCCACTTTAACCATCCCCGTGAGGTAACCCCCGAAGCGGCTCTCGCCTGCGACCGGTTGTTGAGAAGCGGTGTCCCGGTCAACAACCAGACAGTTCTGCTGAAGGGCGTAAACGATAGCGTGGAAACGCAGATTAAGCTCTGTCACAGCCTGCTTAAGATTAAAGTTCGTCCTTACTATCTGTTCCAGTGCGATGAGGTCCAGGGAACGGAGCACTTCCACACGCCGATAGGCACCGGCATAAAGATAATGGAACAGATGCGTGGGCATACCTCCGGACTCGCTGTCCCCAATTATGTTATCGACTTGCCCGGCGGCGGTGGTAAAGTTCCTGTCCAGCCGAACTACGTCCTTTCCCAGACAGAAGACGAGTTTATCTTGAGAAACTATAAGGGCGACCTCTTCCGATACCGAAACCCGTCACCATCAACGACCCCGGTTAAACATAACCGCCGTAATGGAAATGGCAATGATGGTAATCAGGTAGCCTTTCCTGAATTGGTCCCGCTTCTTAAGGGGAGAAAATAAGCCGGATGAGAGTCGGCTTAGCCTACGACCTTAAAGAAGATATACTGCTGAGCGGGAGTCATCCTGAAGATGCCCTCGAGGAATACGACTCCCGCACCACTGTCGAAGCTATTTCCGAAGTCCTGGAGTCCTTAGGGAATTCGGTGGTGATGCTGGGCGGAGGCCGGAAGTTCCTCACTAATGTCCTCGAAAAACCGGTAGACTTCGTCTTTAACATCGCCGAAGGCAGAGGGGATTATCGCAGCCGGGAGGCACAGATCCCGGCAGTCCTGGAGATGCTTGGCATCCCTTATTCCGGCTCAGACCCGCAATGCCTTTCAATATGTCTGGATAAGCCGTTGACCAAGAACCTGGTTTCGATGGCTGGCATCCGGACTCCAATGTGGCAGGTGATTAACTCAAGTCAGGACATAGCAGAAATAGCTAACGATTTTCCTGCACCGGCTTTCATCAAGCCGGCTTACGAAGGTTCGAGCAAAGGAATCCGTCTTGGTTCCAAGCTCGAAACTCCGGAACAAATTACTCAGGCGGCAACCGACCTTCTTGAGCACTATCGCCAGCCGGTGATGATAGAAGAGTTTATCGCCGGTGAAGAGGTTACGGTTGGCGTCGTGGGTAACTCACCGACCGAGATAATCGGACTGATGCGTATCTTACCTCGCGATAAGCGCCCGGATTTCATCTACTCGTTAGAAGTAAAACGTGATTGGGAGCAACTCGTAAACTACGAATGTCCGGCCCGGCTCGAAGCCGGAATCGTGGAAGAAATTAAGGAATTCAGCCTGAGGACTTTTAAAGCCCTGGGATGCCGCGATTTTGCCCGGATGGACTTCAGAATCGACCGGACCGGAAGACCTTTCTTTTTAGAGATAAACCCCTTACCCGGGCTCAATCCTAAAAGTGGCGACCTGGTTATTTTAGCCGGGAAAATGGGGTGGAGCTACGAAGCTTTGCTCTCAGCGATATTTAATGCGGCGCTGGCGAGGTATCCCGAATGCGTCCGAAAGTAGCCGTTATCTACAACGAACCTGTCCCATCTCGCTATGATGTAATGGGCGAGGAGAAAGCAATCCTCAGCGTCCTGGACGCAGTGGCTGCTGTCTACGACGCTCTTATCGAGTCCGGCTACCCAGCAACTAAAGTCCCGCTTCTGCCGCCACTGGACCAAGTCAAAACCAGGCTCAGCAGCCTTGAAACAGATGTGGTCTTTAATCTCTTCGAAGGGTTTAACGGTGCCCCAGAAACCGAAATAACCGTGGCTAACTTCTTATCCGAGCTGGGATTTACCTTTACCGGCTGCGAGGGTAAAACCCTGGCTTTAGCCCTAGATAAGGCTAAGACTAAAGAATTACTACTGGCTTCGGGAATCAGCACAGCCAGATACCAGTTGCTTACCCCGGAAACTTTATCCAGCTTTAAACTGACCTATCCCTGCATAGTTAAGCCTTCTGCCGAAGACGCCAGCCACGGTTTGTCTGAAGACAGCCTGGTTAACAATTTCACTTCGCTGGAAAAGCAGGTGAAAAAGGTCTGCCGACTTTTCGGCGGGAAAGCACTGGTAGAGGAATTCATCGGCGGGCGGGAATTCAACGCCACCGTTTTGAGTAATGGGGAATTCACCGTCTTGCCCATCTCAGAGATAGTTTATTCCCTGCCGCCTGGTAAGCCCAAAATTCTTACCTTCGCTGCAAAGTGGGAACCGGATAGTCCCTACTTTCAGGGTACTCAGGCCGTTTGCCCTGCAGAAATAGATGATGAACTAAAGAAACGACTTGCACAAACTGCTCGTACCACCTTCAAAACACTCGGCTGCCAGGGGTATGCCCGAGTAGATATGCGTCTGGATGGCGAAGGCGAGGTTAAAGTGCTGGAGGTAAACCCCAACCCGGATATATCTCCCGGCACTGGCGCCGCCCGCCAGGCGAAAGCGGCCGGAATGACCTATAATGAGTTCATCGAATTGATAGTATCACTGGCGTTGAAAGGCCGGGTTCAATGCAATTAAAAATCCGACTTATGACTCGCCGGGATAAGCCGGCTATTATGCAAATCCTGAAAACAGCCCCGGAGTTTCAACCGGCTGAGGTGACTATCGCCGAGGAACTAATTGATTACTATCTGGAGAATCCATCCAGTCTTGACTATCGAATTTACGTCGCTCGGGTTGAATCGCGAACAGTCGGCTACATTTGCTACGGACCTACCCCGCTAACTGAAGGCACCTGGGATATATACTGGATGGCTGTAGCCGGGGACTTTCAGGGACAGGGGATAGGCAAAGCTATGCTCGCCTTTGCTGAAAACAAGATTAGAGAGGCTCACGGCAGGTTATCTTTTATCGAAACATCCTCCCAGCCTCACTACGAAAAAACAAGGCGTTTCCATTATTCCCAGGGATACGAACTAATTTCCCGCATTCCTGACTTCTACTCCCCCGGCGATGATAAGCTGACTTTGTGGAAGCGCTTATAACTCGGGAAAACTCACTATTGCACAAACGAAATTAAAAAGAGAGGGGGGCTTCCGCCCCCCTCTCCAGTCTACTGAGGAACTTTGCTCTAGTTTATTATCTACCCTGCCAGTATTTTCATCGCCTC
>JAZDIU010000091.1:0-13294 GCA_043804635.1 Chloroflexota bacterium | reverse complement strand
CCGATGACTATTTACCTGACAAAGGTGCAAGTTAGTGAACTCGGTGATCCCGAATCCATTAAAGTTACAATAGAGGCGGCGTAGCTAACTGGCCGCGCTAAATAACCCCATGACAGCGGTCTCCTAGATGGGTGCTAGTTTCAATGGTCGATCCGGGCACGCTGTCTTTCATTGCGGTTGAGTACTACTTTTTCTCTCCGGACTACTCGTCTTTGACCTTTGGGGTTCGTTTGGTCAGTACTCTTGGCACACCACTTTTGCCAGCCTAAGATTTTAGCCAACCCAACCGTTGTTTAAGGTAAGGTTAGAATCTGCTCGACTACCCGTCCAGTCATAATCCGTGATAATGTAACCATACCACCCTCCCGGGGCCACTGGACTTGAAACATGCAAATTTAGTAGACTAGAGTAAACATAGTGGTGAAAGTTCTACCTATTGTTACCCCAGCTCCACCAAAGTCACTCTTATACAACCAGCCTGCACACTAATCGAATTTCTTTCGATTCAATACGGTCTCCACAGGCGGTAAGAGTTCTTATATCCCGGTTCTCCCGGCTTCTTGAGATACCCTTCTATTTCATTCTTCTTGAAAAGTGTTACTTCTTCAATCGGTGGCAATGCCCCGGGGGGAAAGGTCTTTAAAATATCGTCAATGAGTAAGGTCAGGTATCGCAGGGCGGCGGCTACCGGTCTCTTCGCCTTTTCAGGCGAGGCTTTGGTTGATGAACCGACCACTCCTTCGGGTGTGGCAATAAATTCGAGCGGAACGTTATTCCTAACGCTATACCCGAGATTTGGCGAGTGGGCTGGCTGGTTTGCCGATTTTTTAAAATGTCCTTCGGGTAAATACCCCCTGGGTTTTGTATTTACAGCCTTCTTTATGTCAACCATTTCGGGAGCTAAGAGCCAGATTAACGAAGTTTCAGCTTCATCGGCGTGAATAAAATCTTCGTCGAAACACACTCCTTTATCAAAAAACTCGGAGACAGCGGAGCACCAATCGAAAATAACAGAGAAAAAAGGAAGCTCAGGATATCTGAACCCAAACTCATCCATAGCAGAAACGATTACCCAGTGCTGGGAATGATTGTTGATAAAGATAAACTTCCTTAATCCCTGAGCCCAGAGACCAAACATTACATCTGTCAGTAGCCGCATCAGTGTGCTCTGGCTAATCGGCATGGTACCGATCATTCCGGCGTGGTGCTTGGGATGGTTACCGTAAATCCAGGGAGGCAAAGCGATGGATACTTCCCTTCCCTTCTTGGCGGTATATCTGCGTACTGCTTCGCAAATTCTGGTCACCTGTAGAGTGTCCTGGGCCAATACGCTGTGGTCACCATGCAGTTCCGTGGAACCCAATGGAATCAAAACAATATCGTTTTTCGCCTGTTTTTCTCTTTGTTTTCCGGGTAAAGTAGTCTGAACGTAAGAACCCGGTTTATCCATCTCTCCGGCGGATGGTACACCATAATCTTTCAGTATCTTGTCTATTTCCTCATCGGTGGCTTTCCATATTTTCTTCTTCAAATCGCCTATAGCGTTTTTCCCAAATTGCGGCGTTACTCTCATTTGATTCTCCTTTCAAACCAATGTGCACTGATTATATTCCCTATACCAAAGCATAAGCAACACATTACTTCCCACGGACGATAATTCCGGCAATGAGCACTTCTCTCAACGTCTTGTCTATAACCAACCACCAAGTGTATAATCGTCTACGTCCAAGACTTCTAGCGATTTTCGGTGGAGTTCTAAAATAGTCGGGAGGTTAAATTATGACGAAATCAGTCGTCTCTATAGTTAAGGGGACAAACGCAGAAAAAATGGTAGAGGAAGCCCTTTCTCTACTGGGTGGTGTTACCGCTTTAATAAAGCCCGGTTCGACTGTGGTCGTCAAGCCCAATGCTATCGGCGGATACCCATCGGAGCGTGGCGCGGACACCAGTCCGGCAATGGTCGGTGCCGTCATCAAGGAGCTGCGTAAAGCCCAACCTAAAGAGATTATTATGGCTGAATCCACCGGCGGCGTCGTTAGTTCGATAAAAAATATGGAAGGAAACGGTCAGAAAAAAGCCGCCGAAGATGCCAGCGTGGATAAAGTCATTGACATTAAGGAAGAGAAAGACCTGATAAAGGTCCCAATCCGTGACCATCGGTCGGCTTTAGAGTTCTTACTTCTGCCCAGGTTTTTAGTAGAAGCCGACCATATTGTGAATCTGCCTATTTTCAAGACGCACGTCAGTATGGTCTACACTTGCGCCCTAAAAAATATGAAGGGGATTGTTCAGGGTCCGGTCCACGGGCAAATGCATCTGACCGACCTTGGATACGGTATGATGGATTTGTGGTCTATTATGAGGGCAGACCTTCAGATAGTGGATATGATTCGTCCGGGAGAAGGCTATGGCCCCCTTGCCGGCATCCCGACCGACTTCGGCTGCGTTGTCGCCGGAAGAGACCCGGTGGCAGTGGACGCTACCTGCTGCCGAATGACCGGCCTGGACATTACCAAGGTACCTTCCTTCGAAGCGATTCGGGAACGAAATATCGGCAAGTATAAAGAGGAAGATATCGAGATTCGAGGCAGAAAGATAAAAGAAGTATTCAAGAAACTTCGGGTGCCATATATGGATGGATGGAGTCAATACCCGGAATTTAAGGTTATTGCCAAAGACGCCTGTACGTATTGTGAAGGTGTATTAGCATATAATCTGGAGAGACTAAAATCGCTGAATGAGTATGAGAAAAATGCCGGGATGACAATCGTTCTCGGTCGTAACGCCAGGCCGCCCAAAGGCGTCAAACCACGAGACCTTATCCTCTTTGGCGAGTGCGTTAAGGAGTTCCGCGACCAAGGCATATGGGTGCAGGGATGTCCCCCCAATGAAGGTCAGCCGGCGGCAGCAATAATGGACAGGAGATACGATGGCTGGGGAGCACCGACACCATCGAAAAGGAACTACCGAGCAGAGTGCACCATCTTCGTAGATTATTTGAATAAGAAGTTGGGCAAACGACCCTAGAGCACCCTTTCGCTATTATCGCTGGCTCGCTTCCTTGAGGGCTTAAAGATAGTCCCCAAACTTTCCGCCGGCTAAATAGTGATTAGACCGATTATCCGTGTGCCATCATGCCGCCGGTGATATAGAAAGTAGAACCGGTGACATAGCTGGAAGCATCGGAAGCTAAATAAACCAAAGCGGCAGCTAAATCATCGGGCTTACCGAGACGTCCCAACGTGATGTAATGGGTCAGGTGGTTCCGCGACTCCCCTTCCTTGGCTTCAGCCCCTTTCTCCATCCAACCTAGAGCAATATTGTTCACCCGCACGTTCTGGCGCGCCCACTCTTGAGCCAGAGCCCGGGTGAACTGAATGATGCCACCTTTACTGGTGCAGTAAGCCGTGCCATTAGGTAGCCCACGCTCACCCAACCCAGAGGTGATAGTGATTATCTTACCTTCTTTATTCTTCAGCATATGCTGGCCGATAGTTTTGGTGCACATAAATACGGCTGTCTGGTTTGTGGCGATTACCTCATTCCATTCTGAAACCGTCATCTCTGATAGTGGTTTGGCAAACTGGAGGTCGTAACTATTCACCAGAATATCTATCTTTTGCCACTTGCCCAGAATGGTATCCATCATCTTCACTACTTCCCGGTAGCTGGTGACATTAGTCGGTACCGTCATCGCTTTCCGTCCGAAGCCTCGCACTGCCTGAGCAGCGGCAGACATTTGCTTTTCATCCGGACCAAATACCGCTACGTCCGCTCCAGCCTCAGCCAGATACGAAGCTAATTCTTTTTGCCAGCTCCGCCCAACACCACCGACCACCGCTGTCTTACCTGTTAAGTTAAATCCTTTAGGAATCATTTGGCACCTCCCCGACTCGGCTTTTCTAGTGGAATAATCGGAGCATAATCAACTGGAGCAAAACCAGCATACAGTGCTCCGCCGTCGATAGAGAATATTTCACCGGTGACATAGTCCGAAGCCTCGGAAGCCAGATAGACTGCTAGGGAGCCCATTTCCACCGGGTCGCCGACGCGACCCATCGGAATGAAGGGCGAGAGCGTTCTATACCGCTCACGGTCTCCCCAGGTCTCAAAGAGGCCGGGAGCAATCACATTGGAGCGGATGCCATCGCGGGACAACGTTAACGCCAGAGACATCGTCAAAAGAATTACCCCAGCCTTAGCGGTGTTATACATAAAACTGTTGCGGCGGCCTCTCATACCAAAACCGGAGGCAATATTGATTATCTTGCCGTATTTCCTCTCCGTCATATGCTTAGACACTGCCCGCGAGCAGTAAAAAGCACCGGTCAGATTAGTATCGATGCCCCGGTGCCACTCGGCGTCGCTTATCTCCCAGATAAATCCCCGCTTCTCCTCGCGGACGATGCCAGCGCCGTTGACTAAAATATCCACCTTCCCCCACTGGCGAATGGCTTTAGCCATCATATCGTTAATTTGATCCGATTTGGTTACATCGGCGGGAAGAAAAATTGCTTTTCCCCCAGCACTAACCACTTTCGCCACAGCTCTTTCGCCGTCTTCAGGGCGAAAATCGGTAATTACGATTTTCGCTCCGGCTTCTGACATCGCCAGTGCGATTGCCGTCCCCAGTCCCCCACCACCACCAGTAATCACGGCTACCCTATCATTTAGAGCCAGCTTTTCTAACATAATTACCCCCTCTTAGACGAATTCAGGATTGCATCTCTTTCCAGTGAGCTATCGAGCCCGCTGGTTTCGAATTGCCTCTGCATTGAAACCCAGGGACGCCGGTGGCGGAATCGCATATCGCCTCGGTGGCGGCAGACGAGGTTCTCCCTTAACACTCTTTACAATCTCGAAAGCTTTTTCCAGCACCGCCGGTTCGCCATCTATGACAAGGACTACGGCTCCTTCGGAACCACCGATACCGCCGGAAGCAACGTGCGTTGCCCTAGCACCACTAAGCACCTGTATAGCCTGGATTTCAGTAACGGCAAGCACATTGTCTGAAAATGGAATTAACGCAGTCGACATCCCCATGCTATATTTATAATGGAAAAGCCCGCATTTCTGGGACGCATCACTTATCGATGGGATAAGTTTTTCAAGCCCGACCGGGCAAATGTAATAGCCGCCGCGTGCGGTAACCGCAAACCAGGCTTGAGCGATACTGCCGCCGGTATCTGCGGCTACCAAAATTCCAACATCACCCTTAGCATCCAAAGCGTTCGCTCCCTTGATAAACACATCGCCCGGTTTGAACTGGTTGAGTGCGGCGCTGGGATGCACATATTTATCGGCAGGTTTAGCACCCGGTTCGTTTTCCCAAATCTTACCGTCTTTCAATACTGCAGGCATCATCTTTGTCTCTGGATGAGCCGGGTTAGCGTTGAGATACCCTTCGGAGATGACACCGGAAGTATAGTCGGTCTTATGGGGAATGGTCTTACCCATAATTTCTTCATACACCAGAGCATCAGTGCCGCCCCAGCTAATTATCACCACGCCCTTTTTAAGCGCCGCCTTCATCTCGGGCAGGACTGCCACCGCTTTGGCAATAAGCCGCTTCGATTCTGCTGGTTCCAGCACGACGATAGCCGATTCCAGCTTCTCTCGGGGTGGTAACTCTCGTTTAAACGATGGATGTTCGTAGAACATTAATTACCCTCCTTAAATTAGGTTAATGGCAAGCAATAATCCTATCACCGAGTTAATTGACTGTCAACCACTAAATTTTAAAGGTTTCTGTTTGTGGATTCAGCCAGATAAAGGGGATAGGTTGCCGCTAACCAAATAAAACCAATCTAAAGTTAGGAATAGCTCAAAACAGCTTGACAGCCGAACGTCTAAGTGATATTATCGTGCCCGAAAGTAACGCCTGATATAAGGCAATAACCAACTCTAAATTCTGTCCCAACAAAAAACAATAAATCGAAGGAGGTCATATTATGAGTCCCGCAACCCTGAAAGCCGATATCGTTATCCTTGGTGGAGGTGGGGCTGGTCTAGCGGCAGCAGTGCAAGCCGCTGAAAAAGGCGGTAAAGTTATCGTCCTGGAAAAACGCCACGCCGTCGGTGGTCACTCAGCGATGGCAGTAGGCTTCTTCGCCGCAGAGAGCCCAGCCCTGAAGCGAAGAATGATAGATGCTCCGAGAGATGAGCTTTTTAAGATAGGAATGGACTTCCATCACTGGACGATCGACCCCAGAATTTTGCGAGCTTACATAGATATTTCGGGAGATACCGAACGCTGGCTGGAAGATAAGGGACTGAATATCGAATTCGTCCCGGCAATGAATCCCAGGTACCAAATCCGCACCTTCCACCGCATTTTGGGTGCTACGGTTATTAAACTGCTTATGGACAACTGCGACAAGCTAGGCGTAAAAGTATTCTGCGATACTTCAGCAAAGAAGCTGCTGACTGATGCAAAAGGTAAGGTGACCGGTATAGTCGCCGATACCAAGGACGGAGAGCTTAGAGTTGATGCCAAGAGCGTTATCATCGCTACCGGAGGTTACGGCGCCAGCAAGAAACTACTGAAGAAATATTACCCCGCCTACAGCGAGAACACCATCTACATCGGGTTAAAAGAGACTACCGGTGATGGACTGGAAATGGCTCTGGAACTCGGTGCAGATACTGATAATATGGGCGTCCTCCATACCTGGGGTCCCCGTTTCCCAGGACTTCAACTCATTAACCAGCTAAACCGCAGACCTGAAATGATGTGGCTCAACAAAAACGGCGAACGCTATTGTGATGAATGTGTCGTCTTCGATATGGGACTTCGTGGTAACGTTGTTGAAAGACAACCGGATAAGATGTCTTATACCATCTTCGACGAAGCAATGAAGGATTTTATCGTCAAAGAGAATCTCACCGGTGCTCAGGGAACACTGGTTGGGCTAAGAAGAAAAGATACCACGTTTACTGACTTATCGGCAGGTCACCAGGTCCACAGCGATAAAATCTACGGCTATTCCGATGCTCAGGGCGGATGGAATGATTTACCCAGGCAACTTGAATTAGAAGCTAAGAGAGGAAACGTCAAGATAGCTAATACCTGGGCTGATATGGCTAAATGGATGAATGTTGCTCCTGCCGTCCTGAAAGCAACGATAGATGAATACAACTCTGCCTGCGAACACGGCCACGATGCAATTTTTGTCAAAGACCGCCGCTTCTTGGTTCCGCTGCGCACTCCGCCTTTCTACGCACTTAGATGCTACTCACACTATCCGGATACCATCGGTGGTATCAAGATTAACCATAAAATGGAAGTCCTGACCAAAGAAGATAAGGCTATTCCCGGACTTTACGGCGCCGGCGTCTGCTGCGGTGGCTGGCAATCGGAGACTTATTGCTTCGCCCTTACTGGCAGTATGTTCGGCTTCGCTCTAAACTCCGGTCGTCTCGCCGCAAACACCGTCCTCAAAGACGTCCTGGGAAAGTAGCTTCGTTTTCCGAAAATATATCAAGAGAGGGGGCTAATGCCCCCTCTCTTTTCTTTCTCTCCCCTCTCCGCAAGCGGAGAGGGGCTAGGGGTGAGGTAACAAGCGACAAAACTTCCTTGACAATCTCAGAACATTAGTGCTATTTATCCTGAGTTTGTCGAAGGATTCATACTGAACCTGCCGAAGGACTTTAAAAAGATAAATAGACTACCAAATCACAAAACGACACGCCTAAGAAAAACCGATTTAGCTGTGTCGTTTCCTCAGAAAAAGTTACTTAAATGTAGATGGAAACGAATGTGCTCGCTTCAACCACATTTTACGTTGCTTCGTTTCAATTTTCGGGCTAAAAAATAAGGTTTTTTCAGTTTTGAGATGTGGGTTTGACCTTTGATTTTTGATTCTTGAGATGACTGAAAGCTAATCGCTAACACCTAAACGTTTCTCTTCTTCAAAATACTAGAATATGAGTTATAATAGAAAAGATGAGCCTTAGCGATGACATCAAGCAGAGAATAGATATCGTCGAGGTGGTCGGTCAATACACCTCTCTAAGCAAAGCAGGCCGGACTTTCCGGGCGCTGTGCCCTTTCCACAGCGAAAAACACGGCTCTTTCTTTGTCTACCCTGAGCAGCAGACCTGGCACTGCTTCGGTGCCTGCAATACCGGTGGCGACGTATTTACCTTCATGATGAAAAAAGAGGGAATCGACTTCGGAGAGGCCCTACGCCTTCTCGCACAGAGAGCTGGCGTTACCATCCCATCCAGATTCGAAGGCAGCAAGAAAGACGAAAAGGAGAAACTCTACCAGGCTAATGGTGCAACAGCCCAATATTTCCACGGTTTATTACTGAGTTCGCCTGCGGCAGAATCTGCTAAAAGTTATCTGAGCCGTCGTGGCTTATCGTCACAGGCAATCGCCGATTTCCAGTTGGGTTTCAGTCTGAATAACTGGGAAGCCTTGAAGCAGTTTTTGACGGGTAAAGGCTACACAGAAAGCGAGCTACTCGAAGCCGGTCTGATTGTCACAACGGAGGAAAAGAAAACCTTCGACCGCTTTCGTGGCAAGTTAATGTTCCCCATCAAAGATAATCGGGGAAGAGTTACCGGTTTCGGGTCAAGGGTCCTCGATGATTCAATACCCAAATACATAAACTCGCCGCAGACACCCCTCTTCGATAAGAGCGGCACTCTTTATGGTATCGACCTTGCTGCTCCGGCTATTAGGCAGCAAAATCAAGCCGTTATTGTAGAAGGCTATATGGACGTGATTATCGCCCATCAGTACGGCTTTAAAAATGTAGTTGCCTCAATGGGGACGGCAATTACCGATAAGCAATTAAATATCTTGAAGAAGCTGAGTAGAAATATGGTTCTTGCCCTGGATGCCGATTCCGCCGGCGAAGAAGCCATGCTCCGCTGTGTTGGGTATGAAAATACCATCGATACCGAGGTCAAAGTTGCCGTTCTGCTGCAAGGCAAAGACCCCGATGACGTTATCAAAGAGGATACAAAGACCTGGCAACGATTGATAGATGAAGCCTTGCCGGTAATAGACTATGCTTTTAATCTAACGACCTCTAAATTCGACCTCACAAAACCGGCAGAAAAATCTTTGTTCAGAGAGAGACTCCTTCCCGTTATTGCTGAAATAAAGGACACGACCCGCCGCGACCACTACCTGACAAAACTTGCAAAATCAATCGGGACCAGCTATAGTAATATTGAAAGTGTCCTCAGAGAATACCTGACCAAAAGGCGGGCTCAAAAACCGAAGGCGATAAGCACCAATCGTAATTTGTCGCCTGTTTCCAACCCCCGTGAGGAGTATTGTCTCACTTTATTACTGAAATACCCTAAACTCAAATCACTGAGTCCGACTCCTTTAAATGAATACTTTGAGAATAGTGAAAACGCTGAAATCTTTACCGCCTGCCAACAGACCGATGAATTGGAATCTCTCAAAGATAAGCTCACTCCGGCTGTCTGGGAGCGTTTCGATTTCTTAACCAGCCGGGAAATCGTTCCAAGCCAGATAGAGGAGAAATATATCGATTGCGTCCTGAGTTTAAAAGAAAGATATCTCCGCAGCCTTGTAGTAAAAAGACAGATAGCCCTAGAAGCTGAAGTAGAGGGCTCTTCCGAAGAACTAGCTAAACTCGAAGAAATCAGGACCGAGTTAAAAGAGGTGTTTGAACGGAGAGCAAAAAGAGGTGAGAAGTAAATGACACTGGAAGGTTATACCGATTCCACCGAGTTCCCTCAAGACGTAGAAGTAGCTGAAGAAGATGTAGATATAGAAGAAGAGCTTGAGGAAGAATTCAAGACTCCGCCAGAAGAAGAGCTCGAATTAGAAACGGGGCTGGAAATACCGGAAGATCACGAAGCTGCCGATGACCCGGTGCGCCTTTACCTTCACGAAATAGGTAAGGTTCACCTGCTTACCGCTGAAAATGAAAGAGCTTTAGCCAAGAAGATAGAAGGCGGCAAACGCATTAACGAAATTAAGGAAGCCTTTCTCCAGAAATTTAGAGAGCCACCCGCGGCAACGGACATAGTCCTGAATATGCTGAAGGAACTCGGGCAATCGGCTAATGTCATCACCCTTTTGCAGGAAAAACCGAAGTCGAAAACCGCCGCCACTTTCGTTAAAAGTATCTCCGATTGCAAACTGCGAGAAAGAATCGATGGCGTAATCGACCAGCAGTTAATCCAGATAATCGCCCATAAGCTGGGCAAATCGATGTCGGAAACAGAGCAACTACTTATTAACCTTTCACTGAATTGCGGTCTTCTGCCGGATAAAGTTCTCGATACCATTGGGAAGAATGTCCGCATAGCTGACATCGAAAAACTGACCGAAGACGAGGCTTTTATTAAGTCCCTTCGAGCCAATGAACGAAAATTTAAGGCTTATCTGGATAACGTCGAGCGCGAAGCGGAAAGAGCTACCAAACACCTTACCGAAGCCAACCTGCGCCTAGTAGTCAGCGTTGCTAAAAAACACATCGGGCGGGGTATGTCCCTCCTTGACCTCATTCAGGAAGGAAATATCGGATTACTAAGAGCAGTAGAGAAGTTCGATTACCACCGGGGTTATAAATTCAGCACCTACGCCACCTGGTGGATTCGTCAGGCAATCACGCGTGCCATCGCCGACCAGGCTCGCACTATCCGCGTGCCGGTGCATATGATCGAGACCATCAACAAGTTAATGAGAGCCAGCCGCCGGTTAGCCCAGGAGCGTGGCCGTGAGCCTACCTCCAGTGAAATCGGTGAGAAACTGGACCTTTCCTCGGAAAAGGTCAGAGAGATCGTAAAAGTCGCCCAACTACCTATCCCGCTGGAATCACCCATCGGTGAGGAAGAAGATAGCCACCTGGGTGATTTTATCGAAGACCGCAACGCTCTGCCCCCGGTTGACGCCGCCTCCAAACAACTGCTCAAGGACCAGCTCGATGAGGTCTTATCCTGCCTTACTCCACGCGAGCGAAGAGTACTGATATTAAGATTCGGTCTCGAAGACGGACGCAGCCGCACCCTTGAAGAAGTGGGACAGGAGTTCAATGTCACCCGGGAAAGAATCCGCCAGATAGAAGCCAAAGCCCTGCGCAAACTGCGCCATCCCAGTCGTAGCCGCAAATTGAAGGACTACCTGGAGTAAAACATTCCAGTAATGTTTCCGTTTAGATTAGGTCTCTGGGGACTGCTCTTAGTCCTTCCAACCCTTGCTGTATATTTTGCGCCTACGATAGTCGCCATTACCAGGCGTGCTAAAAACATCTCAGGCATCGTATTGCTAAACATATTCGGTGGGTGGACATTTGTAGGCTGGGTAATTTCACTCGTGTGGGCAATTATTGACCCGAAACAGACCAGACAGTAAAACTACTTGAGTAGGCAGAAGAAACTCTAGCGCTTAACAATAGCCTCGCGGAAGATAAGCCAGAGAGGAGCATATTTCTCTTCCAGAACAAAATCAGAATGATTTAAAGTCCACATGCTGACTGCACCTTGTATCATACCAAAGAATAAAGTTGCCGCAGTATCTACGTCGATATCGCTCCTTATTGTTCCAGTCTCGACTCCTTCGGAAAGAATTTCTCTGATACGTCCTATGTATTTGGCAATAGCGCCAGAAGTCTTCGCGTTTAATTTTTTGTTACCCAGACTAACAACCTCAGCTATGACCTGGAAGGTGATACCCTTCCTCTGTTCGACTGCGGAAATGTGACCTGCAATTATATTCTCTAGAGCTTCCAGAGTATTTGAAGCCGATGAGTAACTAGCCTCAACTTCCGCCAGCAGCGTGTTCTCAACGTCTTCAATCAAGAAGGATAAGACATCCGCTTTACTTCTAAAATGCCTATAGACCGCGCCTTCGGATACTCCTATTTCTTTAGCTATCCGCCTGACGGTTAAGTGCTCGCTTCCGTATTTAGCTATTAATTTCCTGGCGGCGGCCACTATCTGTTTTTGCCTTACAGTCGTCGGCCAACGTGTATTAACCATCCAACGAATTGTCTCACGTATTAGCTCACCCGGTCAAGAAATATCATATTCTTTAACGAAACAGAAAATACATCACGAAAAGGACCAATAATACAATCCCGGCGTTAATAAAAATATTTCTGAGTTCTTTACGTACATACGAATAGCGCTTCGGCAACTCAGCAGACATCGCTGCAGATTTATCTGCTGGTTTTGCAGTCTGCTCAAGCTGACTGACTTCTTTTGTAAACGTTATTTTGCGCTTTATTTTACTTTTGCGAAATTTCTTGGGCACTGTCAGCTCCTAGCTCTTCAATCCCCTTTATACGAACCGCTCGCCGTGCCTCTGTGCAATCCAGTTGGCTATATCCTTTACCTTATCGGACTGCCAGGTGTTGCTTCTTTGCCCGGCAGGTTTGCCATCGACAATTTTATCCGTGTTCATAACATACTTTTTGCCTTTTCCGGGATAAGAAGGATTCAGTTCGACGATGAGAAATGTTGCCCACTCGCGGTACATTTCAGGCAATTTATAGACTAAAACCTCCCCACCAGCCAGCCGCTGTATCTCATCTTCTACTCCTTTCAATGACACGTCATATGCCTGTTGCAGACTCCTGCTATCCCGAGCAATTTCTTTTCGATCGACACGGACACCCCCCGGCACTTCCTCTACCTTTTGTTTTTCTGTAGTCTCTGTCTCTTCTTTTTCTTTCGGTTCTTTAGATTTTCTCCAAAACATCTTAAACCTCCTTAAGGATATCTTGAAGGCTTCCAATTACCCGAGGCTTCTTTAACACTTATTCAGCTTATTGGTTTAGCGGACTTATCTCTAAGAAAGTCGGCTACGTGCTGCGGCTTATCCAGACCGACAATCGTCCTCTTTTTACCAGCTGGTTTATCGCCTGCGATTTCATCGGCAAAAACGTTATATTTCTTCTGATGCTTTCCGGGATATTGAGGATTCAATTCAATGATAATAAACGCACCCAGCGTGTCCCAGAACATTTTCGGTGTCTGATAAACAAGACCTTGTCCCACGGCGAGCGATTCTACTTGCTTGATATAGGTTTCCTTTGGTAAAGAAACTCCTTGCTCTGAATATCCCCGTTGCGCCATTCGTACCTCCTTTAGTAAGTATTCGTTTACTTAGGTAAGTATGCACTTACTTTATTCCACTTCATTATGTTTGTCAATACCTCGCTGTATTCTTCGTAAATATCCGACAGTCTTACCTCCTGTCGTTGATATTTTAGAGGGGTGTCCTCATGCCGAGTCCTAAGTGTGGTCGGTGATAATGATACCTCATCAGGAAATCTTCTACTAGCGCTGTGCATTCGAC
>JAZDIU010000090.1:0-4923 GCA_043804635.1 Chloroflexota bacterium | reverse complement strand
TAAAGGTGTGCCGAACTCCTTCGCCAGTTCAGTGGTATCACAACCACCAATAATAAGATGCCCCCGCTTGTCTACATCGGTCTTCAACGGGAAAAGCGGGAGCCTGGAAATTTGTTCGACCATTATATGTCCCCTTTTCGTTCATATTACCAGTTGCCTATCGGCAAGTCAAAGACATTATCTTACGACCGAATCATCACCAGCATCATCTTGAACTTCTTAATTGCTTTCAGAGCGTGTGGCTTGTTGGCGGGCATAATAATCATTTCCCCAGTTCCCAGATGAAACTTCTGCCCGGAAATAGTAATCTCTACCTCACCATCGAGAATAGATACCAGAGCATCGAACGGTGCGGTATGTTCACTGAGTCCCTGCCCTTCGGCGAAAGCAAACAGGGTTACAGTCCCTGTCTTCTTATCTATCAACGTCCGGCTCACTACCGAACCCGTCTGGTATTCCACCATATCAACGATTTTTGAAACTGCGTTTTTACTTTCTTCCATAAGACACCTCCTCGCTGCTAAATACTATTTAAATACTATTATAGATTAACCAGTCCGATAAAGAAGATGTTGATAAATAGATGAACAATAAAGGCGGGCCAGTAGGAATTTCCCCGGTAAGAGATATATCCAAAATAGATTCCGGTAAATATCGTGCTGATGGTTTCCAGTCCCGGCTTTCCGAAATGTACCAGCACGAATGGCACCATCTGCACCAAAATGCTTATTTCTTTCAATTTATCTTTCAGCCCGAATAAGAGAAAACCGCGAAAGGTAAATTCCGTAGCCGCCAGACTGATGACACTAATGAGAGAGTATCGAACCATATTAAACGACTCCATCGTGTAATAATTCCGGAGTGTCGGGACGTACGAAGCCGCATAAAGCACCGGGGCAGCTATCAGGCAGGTCAGAACGGTGTGAAAGCCCCAGGCTTTAACATTTCCGAACCGAAGTCCGAAATCCAGCGGGTTCTTACGCAGCAGGAGAATAACTAGAATCGGCAAAACAACGTAATAGAGAAGGGAACTGAACCACTCATTACAGATAGGATAGTATCTTCGAGAGTCAAAAAGAGTGAGGCGGCGCTGATATGGCCGCCTCACTCACATTCCGGCTTAAAAATGAATAGAGGAGTTTAAATTCGGTTCGGACAAAGTCCTTCAACTGAACCCAACTATTCCGGCTTTGACTTTTCCTCAGCGGCCGGCTTGGCGTCTTCAGGTGCTGCTGCCTCTGGTGCCGCCTCGGCGACTACTTCCTCTTTCTCTTCGATGCGGGCAATAAGCCTCACTACGGATTGCTCCGGGTCGCCGAGAATAGTTACCGCCGGGTCGATAGCGATGTCCTTTATCCGTATTGCCCGCCCGACTTCCGTCAAAGAACTGATATTGACTTCCAGTCTGGCAGGAATATTGGCAGGAAGACACTCGACGGTCAAAGAGCTAAGCTCGCGCAACAGCATAATATCTTTCGACTTCAAAGCCGGCGTTTCCCCGACTACAACAATGGGGACTTCCACCTCCACCTTTTCTTCCATCTTGACCTGATAAAAGTCTACGTGGATTAATTTACGGGTCAGGGCGTCTCGCTGGATTTCACGGACCAGAACCGGCCTCTCCGTCTTTTCTTTATCAACTTTTAGATTAATTAGCCTGGTCTCCCCCGATTGGGCTAATGAATGCTCAAGCTGAGCGGTTTCAATCTGTAACGCCAATGAATCGAGACCATGCCCGAAAACGTGTGCCGGTGTAATTCCCTGGCTACGTAATACTTTAACTCCTTTGCCCAGGACGTCTCGTTTGCTGGATTGCAGGTGTATGTGCTCCATTTATCTCTCCTCAAAATAAACCAGAATTATCAGACTAACCTGATAATTTTATAATAAATTCCCGTCTTATTCAACTAACACAGCCATTCCGGCTTTCGCCGGAATCCATAAATCCTGTTTGATAGTTTCGGATTTCGTATTTCGCCCGCCTGCCACAGTTCAAAAAGAACGGCGGGCAGGTGCTTCGGATTTAACTAATTACCTTAACGCCACTCCCAAAAAGTAAGGCCAGATGATTATGCCAAGCAAAATTTTCCACCAGACCAACTGAGCGAAGGCGATGGTAAAAAGCCACCCGATGAACCATATCACACCACCCGATGCTGCTGGAGCACCGCACCGTCTGTCACGATGTTCTGACATATTTACCCTCCTTTTAACCTGATACGAGACTAGCTTACTATATTTTGAGAGAAGTAACAACCAGATAATATTCGAGACTGTGATACAATAACAGAAGTACGAAAATCCTTGGAGATGCCCTTTGCCGAAGACAGGCACTGATATCCTCATATCCACCGTACAACCGTACGATTTTGCGCTATCGTTGAGTGCCATCAGGTCTTTTCAACGCTCCACATCAGAGGAGACCGCACGACTACGCTTGGCAGTTAAAATTGCTGGCATTCCAACTCTTATCGAAGCGAGGCAGAGTAAAGACTCTTTGATAGCATCTTCTCAACCGGAAAGCGATAGCAATCAGGTCCGCGCCATCGTTGAGTGGGTCTTGTTTGCCGACCTGGACCTGAAACCGTTTTACCGCTTAACCGCCGGAAACCCAAAACTGGCGCCAATCCCACAAAAGCTCTACGGAATCAAGCCATTCCGCCCAGTGTCTCTCTTCGAAATGGCGGTTATTGCCATTACCGAGCAGCAGCTTTCACTGGCTTCGGCTTATTCAATAAGAAATAGAATTGTCCAGCGATTCGGCGAACCCATAGACGGGCAGTGGGTTTTTCCTGAGCCGCAAGCTCTGGCAAATGCTTCGGTGGAAGACTTTCGCTCCTGCGGGCTTTCACGCCCGAAGGCTGAATACATCCGCGAACTTGCTGGTAAAATCGTCACCGGCAAGCTCGACCTCGATAGACTTAAATCAATGAGTGACGACCAGGCTCGGGATACCATAATGTCATGGCGAGGCTTCGGCCGCTGGTCGGCGGACTATATTCTGGTGCGCGGGCTTGCCCGACCTGATTGCGTACCTGTAGACGACCTCGGCATACGGGACGTGGTCGGCAAATACCTGGGAGACGGCAACCGAATCACATCGCAGGAAGTTGCTGAGAAATTAGAGCCCTTCCGACCCTACCGTGGACTACTGGCTTTTTATTTGTTAGTTCATCGCCGACTAAACCCAAGCTAGAAAATATTTTCTCAGAAACAACTAGAGACTGTTTAAAAGCGTTTTAGCTTCCAGTTGTTTTTAGTGTTATGTAAAGTAAATGCTTGCTGCCCTGGCAACTTGGAATGACAACCCCCCGAAATTTTGCTATATTTATAAGCTATGGGCAAAACCTTAGCTGAAAAAATACTCAGTGCCAAGTCAGGGACTGACGCTAAAGCGGGTAATATCGTCATTACGCCGGTGGACTTAGCCTTCGTTACGGATAGCACCGGTCCGTTGACTATCAGACAGTTCGATGAAATCGGCATAGATACCCTCTATAACCCCGAAAGGACTATCGCTTATATCGACCACTCCGTACCCAGCTCGATAAAGGAGCTTGCTAACGACCAGATTTTCATCAGGGATTTTACCCGCCGGAAAGGTGCCATCCTGAGTGATACCGGTGAAGGCGTCTGCCATCAAATCACCGCCGAATCGTGGGCGAAGCCGGGAGATGTGATTGTCGGGGCTGATTCCCATACCGTAACCGCCGGAGCCTTAGGCGCGTTTGCCACCGGAATGGGCTCGACTGATATCGCCGTAGCGATGGCTCTGGGCAAGACCTGGCTCCGCGTGCCCGAGACCATCCGGATAGTCGCCAGCGGCCGCTTTGGTAAGGGTGTCTACGGCAAAGACCTCATCCTTCATATTATCGGCAAGCTTGGTGCCGATGGCGCCACTTATAAATCATTAGAGTTCGGCGGAGAAGCCATTGATAATATGCCCGCCTCGGAGAGACTAACCATCGCTAATATGGCGGTAGAAGCCGGGGCAAAGGTCGGACTTTTCCCATCCGATAAAGTAACCCGTGATTACCTGAAAGAGCAGGGCAGAGCCGAGCAATACAAACCCCTGAGTCCCGACCCGGATGCCCCTTACGAAGAAACGATTGAAATCGATGCCGGCAAGCTGGAACCGACCGTCGCCAAACCCCACACTGTTGATAATACGGCTCTCGCCAGGGAATTGAAGGGGACTAAAATCGACCAGGTCTTTCTCGGCACCTGCACCAACGGCAGACTCGAAGACCTGCGTATTGCCGCCAGTATTCTCAAAGGCAAGAAACGTCACCCCCGCACCCGCCTTATAATCGCCCCCGCCTCCCGCAAAGTTTTACTGGCTGCCCTGGCGGAAGGGTTAATTGCTACACTGGTTGAGTCCGGGGGAATCATCGACCCGCCCGGCTGTGCCGCCTGCCTAGGTGTGCACCAGGGAGTGCTGGGAGATGGCGAAGCCTGTCTTTCTACCGCCAACCGCAATTTCAAAGGTCGGATGGGCAATCCCAACGGCTTTATCTACTTGGGCAGTCCGGCAACCGCCGCCGCAACCGCCCTCCGCGGCGAAATCACCGACCCACGGGAGTTTTTATAAATGTTAAAAGGTAGAGCTTTTAAGTTCGGCGATGATATTTCCACCGACCATATCGTGCCGGGAAGATTGCTACACCTGCGCAGTAACTTACCCGAACTGGCTAAGCATGTGCTTGAGGATGCTGACCATACCTTTGCCCAGCGCGTGCAAAAGGGCGATTTTGTGGTGGGAGGTAAGAACTTCGGGCTTGGCTCCAGCCGGGAACACGCCCCTCTGGTTATCAAGATGGCCGGGGTTAGCGCCGTTCTGGCCAAGTCAGTGGCCCGCATCTTTTTCCGTAACGCCATTAATATCGGACTCCCGGTGCTTATCTGTAACACCGAAGTCATCAA
>JAZDIU010000089.1:0-78588 GCA_043804635.1 Chloroflexota bacterium | reverse complement strand
TTTAGCATTAATTGCCGTTTCCGTGGCTTCCGTTGCGGCTTCTTCAGCCCTTCTCTCTGCTTCCTGAGCGGTTTGTATAGCTCTAGCGCTGGCTTCTTCAGATTTTCTCATTGCTTCTGCGGCGGCCTCTTTAGACGCCCGAGTCGCTTCCTGGGCAGTCTGCGCAGCTCGGCTAATCGCTTCCTCGGCTTTCCTGATTGCTTCTTGAGCGGCCTGCGTTGATCTGTAACTCAACTCCTCGACCTTTCTCATCGCCTCCGCGGCGGCTTCTCTGGACGATTTAGTCGCATCCTGGACGGTCTGGGTAGCCCGATTAATCGCTTCCTCGGCTCTCCGGACGGCTTCCTGGGTTGACTCTTTCGACGTTCTAATCGCATCTTGAGTAGCCTGTATAGCTCTAGTACTCGCCTCTTCGGCTTTTCTTGCTGTTTTAACGGCTTCTTCGTTGGCGGCTAATATTTCAGAAGCGGTTTGCAAGGAGGCGTTTATCGCTGCCACAGTAGCTTCAGTAGCCCTGGCGCTGGCTTCTTCGGCGGTCTTGGTGGTGATGCGGGCGGTTTCTCTGGCTTCTTTAGCGGCGATGTGCGTATCAACCAAGAGTTGGGCCGCATCTCGGGTATCGCCGGGTCTTCTTTTCCATTCTGGATTCAATCTTTTCTGACCGGACTCGTTATTTTCGTTCATTTTGCTCCTTTACTTTGGCTGAAATTATAGTAGCGATGGAATGAGATTGAAATCCAGGTTACCATCTGATGTCATTTGCCGTTGTCTTGTAAGTGCGGAAACAAGATTAATTGCTTTAGCAAAATAGCCCATTATTTTCTCTATATGACTGATTTGCGACATAACTACCGTAATATTCAGCAGCCCTTTCTCTCTTGGGTAATCGCCGCTCCTGACTTCAGCGGCAGGGGCTATCTTTCTCAAATGCGTACCGAGATTATTGACCAGCTCCATATTAATCTCCTTATCAGGTGCTGAGACCAGGTATAAAGCTCGTTTCGATTCTACTGGCTCACACTTGAGCGATAAAGAGCTTAACGCGTCAAGCATAACCTGGAGTCCCTTCTGGGTTTCAACTATCTTATTTCTGAAATCGTTGGGGTCTCTAGCAAAAGATTTGACTAGCGGGGTTTTGGACTGCCCATAGCCGATGGTGGTCCATCCTTCCAGAGTTTGTATAATGTCACCGGCATCGAGTAATTTTGAACCGATGTATTTGAATTTTTTTTCTTCGCCGGCACAGAGCAAATTGTAAAACGGTTCGACAATCATTGCATTAATTCTGGACATATCGTTCCTGGTTGGGATACCTTTACTGATAAACCTCTGGTTATCGACAAGAAATATGGCATCGGCTACTAAGTAGCTCGATTTAAGGCAGGTGGCTACATTATATATCCCTCTCTCCTCAGCGGTTTCTTCTTGTTTAAAGGGGAGGACGATAAGATTGTAGATTGGTTTATTTGCATAGAGCTCTTTAATGTATTGCGTCATTACGGCTATCGAGCCGGAGCCGGTACCGCCGGCAGCGCCGGCAGTGAGTAAAAAGGCATCTGTTTCCAGAAATTGCGGGGAGTTTTTCAGAGCCATAATAACCCTATCAGTATTCTGCCTGGCTACCTCTGCTCCCAACTCGTTGATTTTGCCGACACCATGACCGCCGGTCTCTCGACTACCGATGAGGATCCGGTGTTGGAAGTCAGGATTGATATGTGTTAAGTTGCTTAGTTCGGCAGCGTCGGTATTAACCGCCAGAGCGCTGGTAACTATATCGACTCCGCGGACAACGTGCGCGCGCAGGTTCAAACGAGCGAATTCGTTAGCAATGTTACCACCGCATTGTCCAAGTCCGATAACAGCTAATTTCATAAAAGCCTCTTTCAGATTTTAAAAGTTTAAGATTGATATGTGGCAGGCGGTCTCTCTACTTCTAAGTTAAACTTTATTAAGTAAAGAGACCGACTACCTATTCCCTGTAGCGAACCTCGCTCTATGGGCTTTACTTATTGCTTGTTTTCTCCATTCCCTCCGAACAGTGATGGCACGGCTATCGAGGCATTCGCTAGTTCCCTGAGATTGCCTTCATTTTCCAGGTCCCGTCTCTCTCTTTCCAGGATTAAGTCAGGCATCTTGTCATAATAATTCTTGACGACATCCACGCGGCCAAGCTGGGAAAGAATGAGGGTGATTTTGAGCGTGCTTTCTCCGCGAGGATAATCACCGTACCTGATAGTAGCCTGAGGGGCTAACTCGGCCAGGTAGTCCACGAGTTCTTTGACAAGGTCCATATTCATCTCTTGAGTCGGTGCTGATACGAGATAAAGCACAGTTGATGCATCCTTGGGGTCACAGCGAAATGACAGGTTGCTTATAGCCTGGTCCATAGCTCCTATGCCTTTATGGACTTCGGTGCCCTTATTTCTGAAATTGCGCTGCTTCCACCATCGGAGTTTGAAGGTAGGCAACTGTGATATACCATAACCGAGTGAGGTCCATCCCCGGGCGGTAGCAAAGATGTCTCCGGCATCGAGTACTTTGGAACCGATACGTTTGGCTTTCTTCTCTTCACCGGCACAGAGTAGGTCGTAGAAGGGGTCCACTATTAACTTGTTTATGGCACTCATATTGTTCAAGAGTGAAGAGTCTTTTTCGATGTATCGCTGGTTATCGACCAAAAAGACGGCGTCCGCAACCGAATAGATAGCCTTCAGACAGGTGGCTGTATTCGAAAACGCCTTTGCGCAAGACTTCACTTCATGGTCGAATGGCAGAATAACCAGGGCGTAAATCGGTTTGCCCCAGAAGCGTTCTTTGATTGTCTGGGCAATAATCGGCATCGAGCCTGAACCGGTACCACCAGCGGCGCTGGCAACGAGCAGGAAAGCGTCCGTCTCGTAAAAGCCTCTTGCCGACCTTACGGCTTCAATCACCTTATCGGCGTCTTTCTTAGCTATTTCAGCGCCGACCTCGTTCAATTTGCCCACTCCATGGCCGGCAGTCCGCCGATTTCCCATTAGAATTCTGTGCTGGTAATCACTCGATATATTGGTTAAAGTGCTCAAATCACAGGTATCGGTATTTACGGCAAAAATGTCATCTAATACATGGATTCTCCGGTGAAGTCGTGCCCGGGCGTTGAGTCTGCTGAATTCGTCAGCGATTTTCCCGCCGCACTGTCCGAAGCCGACTACAACTAATTTCATTTCATACCTCCTAAATCAATTTAATGTTTTGTAAAGGCCAAATTCGAAGCAGGGATATTAATTCCCTAAGTAATTTGTTGTCTGACTAGTTTCAGCCATATCAACACCTCCTTGCTGTTGAGCACCTATCATTTGGTAACATCGGATAAATAGTAGCCAACTCCCCTTAACGAAAATATTCTGGCACCGGTTAACTTTTGTTGTAGCTTGCGAATAAAGAAATGAAGAGTGTCGGTACTCACCATCTTTCCACCCCAGACCTCAGCGATAAGCTGATAATAACCGAGTAACCTTCCCTTGTTGCGCATTAAGCAGGAAGCAACACGGAACTCGGTAGTAGTGAGTTTACTTGAGCTCCTTACTTTTTTAGTCGAGCGGTTTTTGCCAATTATGGGATTGCCTCCCGGGGGGTCGTCTTCTAATTTACGGCGTAGCAAGGAGTGCACTCTAGCTACTAGCTCATTGGGGTCCGGGGGTTTTACCATGAAAGCATCAGCTCCGAGTTCGAGTATGCCGGCTGCTTCATTTTGGCTACCTAGGACAATTATAGGTAAATAAGAAGCCTGCCGGATACGAAGGCAGGGCTCTTCTCCGTGCAGCATTGGAAGTTCTCTAGCCAAGATAACCAGGTCAGGATATGATTCATATAGCCTCTTCAACCCATCAAGTGCACTGTTAGCTTTGACAACCTGGTATCCGGCTTCTTCTAAAGCGGCCTCTATCTTTAGTGCCAGCTTATAATCTTCTTCAATCAGGAGGATATTAACTCGCTTTGCGGTAGTGTTAATTCTGTCCATTGCACTTTTAGCGTATCACATGAAGGTGCAAATTCTGGCGCCCAAAGTGCCTGGCACGGTAAAAATCGGTGGAAATTTGGTTGAAAATTGGTGCCAAATTGACGAAAAATTAGGACACTACTCTGGCAGAGAAGTTGCTTGATTTCGGTTGAGAGTGAGGCTGGAGAGCAAATACTTTTCTTGTTAGTCTAGGAGGCGCCCTTTTACATTAAAATGAGGCTGGTTAGAATAGGGATTTTTGTAGGTTGACTAGATCGGTTTGACGAATTTATAACCTATGCCTCGCTCGGCAAGAAGCATTCGTGGTTTTCTCGCATCACTCTCAAGTTTGAAGCGAAGGCGATAGATGTACTTTTTAACAAAACCGTAGTCACCAGTATATTCGGAACCCCAGACCTTTTCTAGTAAAGCATTATGGGTGATTACCTTGCCTTCATTTCTTATCAGTTCTGAAAGAAGTTTATATTCGGTGGGAGTAAGTTTAACTGGTGTACCGGAACGGACGACCTCGTGTGAGCTGAAATTGATGGTTAATTCACCATTGAGGAAAATCAGGCGCTCCGGTTTGAACCCAATTCCTCTGGTTCGCCGAAGTAACGCCTGCACCGTAGCCAGAAGCTCAATAGGACTGAATGGTTTGATAATATATTCATCTGCTCCAGCCTCCCAACCCCTGGCTCTGTCCATGTCAGTTTCTGACTCAGAAAGAACGAACAAGGGAACATTAGAGAATTCGCGGATTCTAGTGATTAAGCTTAAGATATCTGCGTCAGGTAGAGAGGAATCTACCATGACCAAGTCCGGTGCTTCGGCCTCTATCCTATCCACCCCAACACCACCCTCCGCAGCCGAAACCACGACCGCGTCTGGGTATCTTAACCGCAGACATAAAATTATATCACTGACGACTTTCTTGTCGTCCTCAATTACCAGAACTTTCATTGCTCCGCCCCCCCCAAGGATTAACTCTCTTAAGTAGGACTAGAGCTACTTTTATACTTAAAAAAGTTGGCTCGATATTCGAGTTGCTATATTGAATTTTAAAATAATCTAGATGTTTCCTTGACATAGACTAACACTCGTCTCAAATTTTGTCAATACTTTAAGCTGCTTTATTTTTATAATCCCTTCTGACATTAAGTTGAGGGCTATGAGTATTACATAATGTCTAAAAGTTCCCAGCGCAATTACGCTAGAATATAATATTGTCGGACTAGTTTTCAGCCATATCAACACCTCCTCGTGGCTGGGCACCTGAGTAGTGTAGTAGTTCCAGGTGGAAGTAACGATTCTTCCCGGTTCAGCCTCCTAGTTACTTGCTACTAAGGTGCTTGTAAACAAAAAGGCAACAGAACTGGTCACCACACTCAGTTTTTATTACTTAGCCTTTTGCGCAAGCACCTTACAAACTTGCCCTATCAATTTATACAAGCTGTATCAATAGGGCAATACCTGAAAGGTCATATTTCACTGGATAGAAAGGGTCATCTATCTGGCGAGATTGGGACAATTGTGGGTATTGTGGAATTCCCGCCAAGCTTGCGGAAAGTCTAGAGAGTTCAACTTGAATGGGATAGAATGAGTATCAACGCCGTTTATATTTCCATTGGGTGCCTTGGGGAGAATCTTCCAGGGTAACACCTAGTTCAGCAAGTTTAGTGCGGACTTCGTCGGCGAGCTGGAATTGCTTAGCTTCCCGGAGCCGCTTGCGGGTGGCAATTAAAAGCTCAATGAAAGGAGCTACGTCCGATGGTAGTTGCTGTGGTGGTTTTAGAGTCAAACCCAGTATTCCGCTTAACTCGGTTAACATTTGCTGACTTTCGGCAACGTTATGGTTCTCATCAGCTAGACGGTTAATCTCCCTGGCTAAGTCAAAAATTACAGATAGCGCCTGAGGAGCGTTAAAATCGTCATCCATAGCTTCGGTAAATCTTTGACGGTAAGATTCAATATTGAGTGGCTTCTTTCCAGGCACGGCTCTTTCTTTTGGCTGGGCTGCCTGCCGTAGTCTCTCGGCGCCGTTTTCAGCGGCTTGAATAGCTTCTTCAGAATAGGTTAGAGGGCTGCGGTAATGAGAGCTAAGGACGAAGACGCGGAGAGCATCGGCGCTGTATTTAGCCAGAGCTTCCTTTATCGTGACCAGGTTGCCCAGGGATTTGCTCATCTTTTCTTCGCCAAGCTGAAGCAACCCGTTGTGGAGCCAGTGTTTGACGAAAGGCTTGATTCCAGTGAAACTTTCGGACTGTGCCGTCTCATTTTCGTGGTGAGGGAAGATTAAGTCCTGCCCGCCGCCGTGAATATCGATAGTTTTGCCGAGGTATTTCAGGGACATCGCACTACACTCGATGTGCCAGCCTGGTCGGCCGGGACCCCAGGGACTTTCCCAGGAGGGCTCGCCCGGTTTAGACGCTTTCCATAGGACGAAGTCCATTGGGTGTTCTTTTTCTTCACTAGGTTCGATACGTATGCCCGCTTCCATCGAATCCAGACTACGGTGAGACAGCTTGCCGTAATCGGGGACGCTTCTCACGCGGAAATAGACACTGCCTTTTGCCGGGTAGGCATATCCTTTGTCAACCAATTTACTGATTATCTTCAACATTTCGGAAATTTCGCCGGTCGCCCTGGGATAGACATCAGCCCGCTGGATATTAAGAGCACCCATATCCTCGAAGAAGCTATCGATATATTTCTGAGCTAACTCCTGGGTTGAAACGCCCAATCTTTCGGCGCGGTTTATAATCTTATCGTCGATATCGGTCAGGTTCTGGACGTATTTCACTTTGTAGCCGCGGAACTCAAGGTAGCGGCGGATGACATCGAAGATGATATAGCTCATAGCGTGGCCGATGTGGGCATCGCTATAAGGTGTGACGCCGCAGACGTACATCTTCACTTCGGGACCTGCGGGCGAGAATTCTTCTTTCTGGCGGGAAAGAGTGCTGTATATCTTCATTATTTCCTGTCTTTCACCGAGCTTTTTTCCAGTTCGGTTATCCTTTTTTCCAGTAAGTCCAGTTTCTCCCATACCGGGTCGGGTAAATGCTCGGTAGTATCGGTGTCCGGATTTCTTATGGCGACGACTCTTCCAGGAACGCCGACCACCGTGGCGTTGGGTGGAACCGAGGTAATCACTACCGAGCCAGTGCCGATTTTACTGTTTTCACCGATAGTAATATCCCCGATGAGTGCCGCTCCGCAGCCGACGGCGACATTATTGCCCAGGGTGGGATGGCGCTTGACGCGCTGCATACTGGTGCCGCCCAGGGTTACTCCCTGGTACAGGACAACGTTATCGCCAATCTCGGCGGTCTCACCGATGACCACTCCCATACCGTGGTCGATAAAAAGTCCTTCCCCGATTTTAGCCCCGGGGTGGATTTCGATGCCGGTACAAAAACGGCTGAAATGAGATATCAGGCGGGGGAAGAACGGAATGTGCCATTTATAAAGGGTATGGGCGATACGGTGATATTGACGAGCGTGGAAGCCGGGATAAGCCAGCAATATTTCCAGGATATTTCTAGCCGCCGGGTCGTGCTTGTAAACGGCTCTAATATCATTTCTAATACTGCGGATAAGCGACATTGATTAACCTCCTTTTATGGACTGAGCTTGCTGTCTGCCCCGAAGATGGGGCGAGGGACAGATGCAGTTCAGTCCTACAAGAAAGGAAATATCGCTTATCTGTTTGAACACAGTTTCTTTCAAATCTACGAGACCTCTTCTATTGTAGCTACTACCCAGGCGGCGATTCCCTCACCCCGCCCGATAAAGCCCAGCCCCTCAGAGGTGGCGGCTTTGATATTAACTTGGTCGGGGGCGATATTCAATGCTTGGCTTAGCCCCTGCTTCATCCGCTCATAGTATTTTTGAAGCTTGGGCTGCTCAGCTACAATAATAGCATCAATATTGCCGATTAGCCAACCTTTCTCTTTCAGTTTGTCTCCGGTCTTTTTTAACAGAACCAGGCTGGAAATGTCTTTATATTGCTTGTCACCGGGCGGGAAGTGGACACCGATATCGCCCAGGCAGGCGGCGCCGAGCAGGGCATCGATGATGGCGTGGGTCAGGGCATCGGCATCGCTCCAGCCTTTGAGTCCTTTATCGAAGGGAATGTCCACGCCACCCAGCACCAAACGGCGACCGGGAACCAGAGGATGGACATCGTAACCAATGCCACTACGCTGCTTGTTTTTCACGTTTACGCCATAAAATTTCGGCTAAAGCGAGGTCGTCGGGGGTAGTTATCTTTATATTATCATACGAGCCAGTGTAGAGTTTAATTTTGTAACCCGTCCGCTCAACCAGGGTGGCATCATCGGTGACTTCGTACTTCATCTGGCGGTAGGCTTCGGTGATAATGTCGAAGCGGAAGACTTGGGGTGTCTGCACCGCCCAGAGGTTGCGGCGGGGGGGTGTGCCCTGAACGATGAGGTCGTCTCCGGCGAATTTGATAGTATCGGTGACCGGGACGGCAGCGACGGCAGTGCCGGTTTCCCGGGCGGATTCCAGTCCTTTCAGGATTAAGTCTTCGGTGACGAGAGGGCGGGCGCCATCGTGGACTACCACCCAGTCGCACTTATCCAGATGGTTAAGTCCGGCGAGCACCGAATCCTGGCGCCGTTCACCACCGGCACAGACGGTTACTTTACCCTTCGGCAAGCTCAGGGCAAGGACGGACTCTGCTATTAATTGCTGAGCTTTGGCAACGTTTGGCTGGTTTAAGACAAGGACAATCTGGTCGATAGAGCGGCAGTTATGGAAGACGTCTACGACCCGGGCGAGGACGGGTTTGCCACCCAATGGGGCAAAGACTTTATCAATGCCTGCCATCCGCTGGCTGGCACCGGCGGCGGCGATAACTGCTCCCACTCTTGGTTGATTAGTCTCTGGCATAATAGACTGAGTTTACCTTTATTCAGGTTGTTTAGCAACTTAGCTGACAGCTATCAGGTGAATAACCAATAACCAAGATACAAGCACCAAACAAATTACGATACTCAATAATCAATGACCAAACAAATAAAAAACAAAGGCGGAATGAAGCTAAAACATCTTGATTTAATAACCCGAAAATTGAAGCGAAGCAGCATAAAACGGGGTTGAATTGAGCGTAGTTGTTTCCGGCTAAATTTAAGTAACTTTATTTTCAGAGAAACGACACGGCTAAAGCGCCTTTTATCAGGCGTGTCGTTTTACGATTTAGCAGGTCGATTTGCTCTATTTTAAGGTGCTCAGCAGTCTACTGTGTTTCCCTCGACTTCGCTCGGGATAAATCCTCAGCAGGTCATTATTAATAATAGAACACAAGTTCTGAGTTTGTCAAGGAAGTTTTGGCGCTCCCTCGACACAGCTCGGGACAAGTTGTTAATAAGTGGTGACCTATCCCCTTCCCATTCCCTTCGGTAAGCTCACGGTAAACTGGCTCAAGGTGAACGGTTTTGGTCGGAAATAGATACGGGTTGCTAAGCCGATAAGTATCTGTAATAATCGAAGGTAACTTTGGTTACTGTTGAAGTGATAAGGAGGTTAGTATGAAACCTGTAATCGGTTTTATCGGTCTGGGAAATATGGGGTCTCCGATGGCTCAAAATCTGATTAAGGCGAACTATCGATTGGTGGTCTACGACCTTAAGGAAGCCGCAATGGAGCCTCTAGTAAAGACAGGGGCGACCAAAGGTCTAAACCCTAGTGATGTCGCTCAGCAGAGTTCGGTAGTGATAACCATGCTTCCTGCCTCACCTCAGGTAGAGGAGACTGTGCTGGGACCGGCGGGTGTTCTCGAGGGAATCAGCCCGGGCAACATCCTGATTGATATGGGCACTTCTTATCCCGGCAGTACCAAGATGATTAGCGAAAAATTGGCGGCCAGTGGAATCAGAATGTTAGACGCCCCGGTGAGCGGCGGTGTTAAGGGAGCACGTGAAGCCAGCCTTTCTATAATGGTCGGCGGCAAAGAAAGCGACTTCAATGAATGCCGCCCAATTTTCGAGGTGTTGGGGAAAAATATTTATCATGTGGGTCCCGTTTCAGCCGGCCATACGGTGAAAGCTCTCAATAATCTCTGCTCTGCCTGTAGTATGGTTGTTACTTCGGAGGCGATGGTAATCGCTACCAAGCTAGGGCTCTCGCCGGAAAAGGTGATAGAGGTTCTAAACTCCAGTACCGGTCGAAGCTGGTCGAGCCAGTTCAAATTTCCTAATTTCGTCCTGAATGACAAGTTTAATTCCGGTTTCAGTATCAGTCTGATGAACAAAGACCTCGAAATAGCCAACCGCCTCGGGCGCGAATTACACGTTCCGATGTATGTAGGTACAATGGTCCAGCAGGTATATAACCACGCAATGGGACAAGGGGCGGCCGATGAATGCCACACCGCAATTGCTAAAGTCATCGAGGATTGGGGTGGTGTTAAAGTGAGAGCTAAAAGCGGGTAAATTATTTAATCCCGGCAGGCAAATATAACCCTTCTCTTTAATCCTTCGAGGAAGGATGTTAAAATGTCTTTGTGGATAAATACGTTTCACGGCGGTTCGATATTCAGAAGGAAGATGCGATAGATGTGGCGGTGCTGGAAGCGATTCCCTTCGACTACGCTTCTTCGACTATGCTCAGAACAAGTCAGGGCAAGCCTTCTTCATATCCGGACTCAAAGACTGAGGTAGTCTATGAGACGGATGAGTTTACGGCGGTCTGTCCCTGGACGGGCTTGCCCGATTTTGCCCGGCTTAAGATAAGCTACATCCCTGACCAGTCGCTAGTGGAGCTTAAGTCTCTGAAATACTATCTAACGTCTTACCGCAATGTGGGTACATTGCAGGAGCACGCGGTAAACCGCATACTTCAAGATTTGGTGGAACTGATCAAGCCGGTCTCTATGGTGGTGGAGGCGGAATACAAGGAGCGGGGCGGGATAAATACCAAAGCGGTGGCGAAGTGGGAGAGGGCGACTAAGTAAATCCGAAATCATAATCCTTCGACAAGCTTCTTCGACTATGCTCAGAACAGGTCAGGACAGGTTTCGAAATCCCCGTATTGGAGGCTTCACTTAACTATTTTTCGGCGGTAGTAGCCGACGAATTTGGCTATTTCTACGATAACTACAACAGAGAAGCCGGCAAAAATGGCAACTGGAGAACCTGGTAATATGCCATAGGACCGGTAAGCTTAACGTAGGATATTAATCTGGTGATTGCAATGCCTAAGTCCATCGTCAAGAAGGCTGTCTGCCTGTCAATGCACTATCGACCGTATCAAGCAAATAATGCCCTCCCAAAACAGAAACCTATACAGATGGCAGCACTCGAACCGAAGGGTGAAAACTATTTGCGTCTTCGGATAATATAATCCGCAAGGCCGGTTAGCGATTGCCGAGCTGCATTATCAGGCAATTGGTTGAGGTTACGGCAGGCGGCGGCACAATATTCCGAGGCAAGCTGGTAACACTCCTGAATAATGGATGAGTCTCCGCGAATCTTTTCTATTGCCCGTTTGACATTTCCCTGCCTGTCTTCGCCATTGAAGACCTTTTTTATGGGATTGTCTTCAGGGTAATGCTCGATGAAAAGCATCATCGGCAAAGTAAGCGTTCCCTGAGTCAAGTCGGAACCCACAGGCTTGCCGAGTTCCTGCTCGGTACCGATAAAATCAAGGATATCGTCCACGATTTGAAAGGCAATACCCAGGTTATAACCGTATTCAATTAAAATTTGAATAGATTTTTCCGGAGCCTTGCTCAGAGCCGCTCCCGATTCGGTTGCCATTGTAAAGAGAGAAGCCGTCTTCATCGCTACCCGGCGAATATATTGTCGGCGCTCCTGCTCTAAATGGAAAGCAGAAAAACCCTGGTTCAGCTCTCCGGCGGAAATTGTTTTAAGAGTGGAGGCAAAAAGCTTGATTACCAGTAGATTACCGGTACTGGCAACAAGACCGCCCGCCTCGGCAAACAGGTAATCGCCGAGCAGCACTGCCTTATCCTCACCCCACAGTTTGTTGACGGTTACTCTACCCCGGCGCGTCGAGGCGTTATCGATGGCATCGTCGTGAACTAATGTGGCAATATGCATCATTTCCGCGGCAGCGGCCATCGGCAAAAGATAATCGAGATTGTAATCGTAAAACTTGCCGGCCAGTAAAGTGAGCGCCGGGCGAATTCTCTTACCCTCGCTTTTCAAACTATAATCCAGCAGCTTGGACACCTCGGGAAAGTCGGTCTGGCACAGTGTTTTTAACTTTTCGTCTACCTTGTCCAGGTCTTGATGAACCGGGGCGTAAATTGCGTTTAACTCCAAGAATCCCTCCCCAACCTGGCGGTTTCTTCTTCAGCCAGCTTCTCATCCAATTTGATAAATAAAGGCTGTGGGGGGGTCAACTTTTGCCCGGGCGATGGTACAGTCAATTGCCAGCCATAGTCCTCAACTTTGCCGGTAAAACCAAGATATTCGTGCAGCTTTTGAGCACTGAAAGGCAGGAATGGATAGAAAATAGTTTTGAGGCAGGAAATCACAATGATTGCGGTATAAAGCGCCATTGCCGAAGCCTGCCGGTTTTCCTTAATTACCTTCCAGGGAGACTTTTCATCCAGATAGCGATTGGTTTCCTGAGCCAGCGCCATTGCTTGTCTTACCGCCTCACGGAAATGACAACCACTAAGCAGCTCATCGACTTTACACAGGGTATCTCTAGCCCGCTCGAGAAGCGCTTCGCTTGACTCGTCCAGCTTTCCTGGTTCAGGGACACTGCCGTTGAAGTTCCGATAGACAAAGGTAAGCACCCGGTGGACTAAATTGCCATATGTAGCCACCAGTTCATCATTATTCCGGCGGAAAAGTTCCCGCCAGGAAAAATCGGTGTCGGACGTTTCCGGCATATTTATTGAAAGGAAATAGCGCAATGAGTCCGGGTCGTACCGGGCAAGGTAATCGGGCACCCATACCGCCCAATGGCGACTGGTGGAAAGCTTTTTACCTTCAATCGTTAGAAACTCGTTAGCCGGCACGTCGCTGGGTAGATTAAGACCGCCATAACCCATTAGCATCGCCGGCCAGATGATGGTATGAAATACTATATTATCCTTGCCGATGAAATAGTAGCTTTTAGACTCTCCGCCTTGCCAGAAAGCACGCCATTTTTCGCTATCTCCGCTGGATTTAGCCCATTCCTTACTGGCGGAAAGATAACCGATAACCGCCTCGAACCAAACATAAATACGCTTTGCTTCGAAACCTTTAACCGGCACTGGCACACCCCAATCAATGTCCCGGGTGATAGCTCTATCCTTCAGCCCTTCTTCAAGGTAATGTGAAGTAAAACCGATGACGTTTTGCCTCCAGTGAGTCTGTTTTTTCACCCAATCGAGTAATTGGTCCTGAAAGGCGGTCAGCTTGAGGAAAAAATGCTCTGATTCTTTAAATTGGGGAGGAGTGCCGCACTGGCCGCATCGGGGATTAATAAGCTCGGAAGCATTCAAAGGCTTACCGCACTGTTCGCACTGGTCGCCCCTAGCCCGGGGATTACCGCAAAACGGACAGGTACCCTCGACATAACGGTCGGGCAAAAACCTCTTGCAAGAGGGACAATACGGCTGGGACATCGTCGATTTATAGATGTAACCTTTTTTAAGCAGAGTCAAGAAAATATCGTGAGTAACTTCCTGATGATTTTGGGTCCCGGTCGAAGTATACAAGTTGAAGGAAATTCCGAGTTTCCTCCACGATTCGAGAAAATCTTTGTGATAGTGGTCAGCCACTTCGGCCGGTTTTTTCCCTTCCTGTTCAGCGGTAATGGTTATCGGCGTCCCGTGCTGGTCGGAACCGGACACCATAAGCACATCGTTTCCCTTAGCCCGATGATAGCGGGCAAAAATGTCCGCCGGCAGGTATGCCCCGGCGATATGTCCCAGATGAAGCGGACCGTTAGCATAAGGCCAGGCTACGCCGATAAGAATTTTCTCAGTCATACTTGAGTCCTCGACTAGTAGCTTTTAGGAAAGAAAGTCAGTATTTTCTCGCCTTTTTCCTCTTTATAATGAGCGTAATCCTTCTTCAGAGCACAATCGATACAATAATGCTTCGTTTTCCCCTTTTCGACCTCAGCCTTTTTTTCTTCATCGACGGCTAAATAGCGCTCAGCCGGTTGTATGGTGCGATGACAACTGTCACAAACGACCTCTTGCATAGCAATACATCCACGTCTCATCTTTTCATCTCCTTATTATAGTTTAAGCCAGGCTCGGTAAAGCTCTTTCTTCGATAACCCGGTTTCTTTAGCCATTCTACCGACCGCTTCTTTGGCTAATATACCAGATAATCTCATTTTTCGCAGTTTTTGTTCGATGTCACCGGTTAGCTCAGGCTTCTCTATTTCTCGCTTACCTTCGATGACCAGGGTAAACTCACCCCTGGGTTCAGTAAAGTGCTCTATACTCTGGCTAACGCTGCCGCGAAAAACTTCTTCGTAAAGCTTAGTCAGTTCGCGGCAGACTACTATTCTCCTGTTGCCCAGAACAAAAAGCATATCCTTCAAGGCAGCTATCAAACGGTGTGGAGATTCCAGAATAACGATAGCACCGGATTCGTGACTGATGCCCTCCAGAACTCGCCGTCGACTATTAACACCTCGGGGCAGGAAGCCCAGATAAAGAAATCTATCGACGGGCAGAGCCGATACGGTAAGGGCTGAAATAATCGCCGATGGTCCCGGAATAGCTACCACTGGTATGCCCCGCTCTATAGCCGCTACGATAAGCTCATGTCCCGGGTCCGAAATTCCCGGCGTGCCCGCCTCGGACACCAGAGCCACATCACCCTTTTCGAGACAATCTATAATATAGTCCATCTTGGTCAATTTGTTATGTTCAAAGTAGCTGGTCATAGGTGTCTTGATATTATACGTATTTAGAAGCTTCTTAGTGGTGCGGGTATCCTCTGCCGCAATGAGTTTAACCTCACGTAAAATCCTGAGAGCACGTAAGGAAATATCTTCTAGATTGCCAATAGGGGTAGCTACAACATAAAGAACTGGCATTACTAATTTGACTTCCTCGATTTAGACTATTATAATCCAGATTCCGTTACTTCGTCTATCGCTATAATAATTGACAGGTGCGGTAGAAGCATAAGTAATTCCAAATCAATGCCTTGCTTTAAGTGCCACGTCGATAAGGATGGCAATTTATGAAAACCGAAAAAGTAGAGGCTGATGTCCTCTGTATAGGCGGCGGTATAGCTGGCTTAATGGCAGCGATAAGCGCTGTAGAGTCAGGAGCAAAGGTGGTAGTTGCCGAGAAAGCCAACACGGTACACAGCGGTGCCGGCGGTGTCGGCAACGACCATTTTTCCTGCTACATTCCGGAAGTCCACGGACCGGACGTTATGCCTGTAATGCGGGACTGGGCGCTCGGGCAGTGGGGCGGAAGAATAAGACAACCGGAAAAGGTAATCGCCTGGTTCAAAAAGACACCCGATATTGTGAAACTCTGGAATCGCTGGGGCATTCCGATGAAATACGAAGGCAGGTATGAATTTTCCGGGCATTTCTTTCCAGGCCAAAAAACCAGGTCCCATTTGAAATATAGCGGGCAAATGCAGAAACCTGTTTTAACCAAAGAAGCCACTAAAAGAGGCGTGAAGATAATAAACCGGGTGATGGTCTTTGAACTGCTCGGCGATGACAGCATAAACGGAGCTATCGGCGTTCATACCAGAGAGGATAGGTTAATAGAGTTCAGTGCCAGAAGTGTGATACTGGGGACGGGGGCATCGGGAAGATTATATCCATCTGAAACACCTGGCTGGATGGGTAATGGGTCTCGCGGAAGTAGCTGCGACTCCGGTGATGGACGAGCTATGGCATACCGGGTGGGCAGTGAGCTATGCAATATGGAAATGATGGGGAGACACGCCGGTCCCAAATACTTCGTCAGGTCCGGTCAGGCAACCTGGACAGGAGTTGTCAGAGACCCATACGGCAAGCCAGTAGGGCCATTCGTTACCAAGCCTGACAGAATGCTCAGCGATATGATAATAGAGACAAGAAAAGAAATCTTCTCAGACTATGCCAGTACGGGTAGGGGACCTCTTTATATGGATTTAAGAGGTCTCTCGGACGCGGACTTAGAATACATGATGCGCTGGATGAAACAGGAAGGAATGCATGCTTTATTGAATCATTTGAAAGATGAAGGCATCGACCTCAGAAAAACTCCGATTGAATTTATGACCTACGGTTTGAGACCCAGGGGGAGTATCGTCACCAACGTGAATGCCGAAGCATCGATAAAAGGGTTATACGCTGCCGGTGATGAATCGCCCAGTGGTGAAGGTATTTCTGGGGCAGCGGCCTTTGGCTGGATTGCCGGAGAGAATGCTGCCCGGTATGCTAAAATAGCCCGGACTCAAAAGGCGAGCAAGGTAAACGATAAAATCAAAGCCGCCGTGAGCCTGGTTGATAAAATCCGAAAACGAGAGGACGGTCCTGACTGGAAAGAGGCAAAAAATGCTCTCAATCAGGTGATGAATGACTATGCTGGCTCGGTTCGGTCGGAGACTATGCTGGAAGCAGGCCTTACTCATTTACGAAGGTTAAAGAAAAAGGCGTATGACACGATGATAGCTGGAAACCCGCACGAGCTAGCCCGCAGCCTGGAGGTGCTGAATCTATTTGATTTAGGTGAACTGGTATTAATTGCCGCCAATACCAGACAAGAGACCAGGGGCTTGCACATCCGCACCGATTATCCATATGCCAACCCGCTACTGGATAAGGAACTAATTGTTAAGAGAATCAATGGGCAGCCAGTCACAGAGTGGAAATAACACCGGGCAATATAGGAGGGAATTATGCCACCCGTAATAAATAAGGCCAAATGTATCAGTTGCGGCAAGTGTGTTGACGTCTGCTCGGAAGACGTATTCTTTGGCTCGAAGGAACGCCAGATTCCGGTTATCACTTATCCTGATGAATGCTGGCATTGCAGTGCCTGCGTTCAAGAGTGTCCCGTCGAGGGAGCAATCCGGACAAGAATTCCGTTGCCGATGATGATAGTCCGTAAGTAATTGTTTTTGAGTCACTTAGGGGAAAATTAGCATTTGAAAAAAGAAGAGAGTATAATATGTCATTCGACAAAATCAAAGGGGGTTATTGATGAAGAAACTGGGTCTAATTATCACTGTATTGGTTCTCTTTTCATTCCTCCCGGGTCTGATTGGTTGCGGCCCGACAAATCCAACCACGCCAACTACACCAACTATTCCCACAACTCCGACTACGCCAACTACACCAACAACGACCTTCCAGCCCATAAAGCTTAAATATGGTGACTATCGCGCTCATAAACCCGGCTATTTCGGCACAAACCCGGAAATGGGCCTATGGATAAAAGCGGTTGACGCCGCCACCAACGGCCGTTTGCAAGTTATCGGGTATCCTAACGGCTCACTACTAAATTTCCCCATCGCCGAAAGCCAGGTGTCAGCGGGCATTGCTGACTTAGGTTACGGCACCCGGCTTCAGAAAGGAATCCTGCCTCTGATGGACGTATTCAAACTGCCTCCATTACCCGGTGAAACGACTGCCATAGAATCCATTATGATTGGCTGGTTCCCACTGTGGGAAACTCTGGATAAAGATTATGCTGCTATGAATCTTATCAACGTTGGCCCCTTTGCCAGTACTCCTCAGCTTATCGTTACCGCTAAGAAACCGGCCCGAACTATGGCTGATCTGAAGGGATTGACATTAATGTCAACCGATACCAATACCATCAGATTGCTTTCGGCGGCGGGAGCAATAGTAGTTCCTATCTCCAACGTCGATGGCTACGAAGCATTACAAAAAGGTATGGCTGACGGCGGCTCCTGGGCTTACAATGGCGTCTTCCTCTTTAATTGGCCCGAAACCTTTAAGCCCGGCTATTTTATGGATATGGGTGGAGTAGTGAGGTCTGCCGCAACTGAAAATGCAGTTATGAATCGTGAGAAACATGATAGATTGCCCAAGGACCTTCAGGAGATGTTTGATTTTCTAACCTGGCGTTGGGCTTCGGTATATTTTGCCCAGTTTATCGATGCCACTGTTCCGGTTTACGAGAAAGAATGTGCTAAGCGAGGCATACAAATAATCAGATGGTCTGATGAAGAAAAGGCAAAATTCGATGTCCTACAGTCCAAGCAGAATGATGAGTGGATTGCTGAAATGGAGAAGCTTTATAAGCGCGGAGCCGACGCGGCAGCAATTATTAAACTTTATGCCGATGCTCACGCTAAGTATGTCGCACCAGCCCCGGTACCTATAGAGTCTCAATTAGCTCCCGACGACACTGCCAGAGTGAAATGGGCAGCGGATTGGGATGCGGTCTGGGGAAAACCAACCAGCACCTGGGGTATTGGTTATAAGGCTTACTCAAACCAGACCGGACTACATACATTAGATGGTAATACATTCAAACCTTAAAACTCATATCTAACACTGTTTAGTTGCTCGGAGGAGAGGCAATGGTTAGATGCTATTGCCTCTCCTTACGCAGGAGAATAAATTGTTAAGCAAGATAGGCAAGTGGTACTCCGAGTTCTTCCTTTATAAAGGGGCTTTAGGGTTGACCGTGATAGCCCGCATCACATTAATCGTTATGATGGTAATAAACGTTATGATGGTAACCATCCGCAAAGTACTGGTTGTCCTTGGGTGGACATTGGGTGGAGGTATCATCGGTGCCTATGAAATTACGCAAATGTCAATGGTCGTGTTGACTGCTTGTGCCTGTGCCTACACCTGGTATTCTGCCGGTCATATACGCATCGGGCTGTTCAGAGACGGTATGAAGCCGCGAAACAGGGATATTTTAGATGCGGTTGTTACTTTCGTAGGTGCGGCTTACATTGCTATTCTTGTCTGGGGATTATTGCTTCAGACTATCTCCTTTATTACACGCGGCGGCACAACGCAAATAATGCGGCTACCATTAACACCATTCGCCATTATCTTTGTTATCGTAATGGCTCATGTTTTTCTGGTTCTTTCTCGTTCACTCGTTGGACTGGTCAGTAAAGCTATGGGCAAGAAATTTGCCGCCGAGCCTTATCTTAAGACTGAATCAAGAGGATAATTTTTAAATGGTAGAGCCTAATTGGGTTTGGGGCGTCATCGAGATGACGCTTTTGTGTGCCCTGGCTATGACGGGGATGCACATCTTTATTGTACTGGGCGCTATTGGCGTCAGCTTCGCCATTCTCTATTACGGAGATATACGCGCTATAAAATTTATCGGCGGGTCCGCCTTTACCCGGACCGCCGAATATGCGATGTCAATGGTTCCGCTCTTTCTCTTAATGGGAGCCTGGGTCGAAAAAGCCGGACTGGGGAGAGACGCCTACGATTCTTGTATGAAATGGCTTGCCAGGGTGAAGGGTAGTCTCGCCGATGTTGCCATCGTTGCCCAGGCTATCTTCGGGACGGTTACCGGTTCCGCTCTTGCATCTGCCGCTACCATCGGCGGTATTTCACTACCAGAAATGAAGCGCTACGGATATAGCGCTGCCCTGAGAACCGGCTCAATAGCCTCCGGCGCGATGCTTTCGAATTTAATTCCCCCGAGTACGATAGCCATCTATTACGCGCTACTCACTGACGAATCGGTAGGTAAACTATTTATCGCCGGCGTTATCCCTGGCATCATATTAACCCTTCTTTTTATGCTGGTCGTTTACGTCTGGGTCACATTACGACCGGCTGATGCTCCAATGCTGCCACCCGACGTGCACTTTACTTTTAAAGAAAAAATCAAGAGTTCTGCGACTCTCATCCCCATCGCCATTATCTTCTTAGTATTAATTGGCGGTATCTATCTAGGATGGTTCGGTCCTACTGAAGCCGCTGGCATTGGTGCCTTCACGGTGATGATTGTTTGCCTGGCATACAGGCGGCTGACCTGGGTTACTTTCAATGATGCTCTGCTCAGCACCGTAAGAACTTCAGGAATGGTACTTATGTTACTGGTGGGAGCCTTTATTTTCAGTCATACTCTAGCACTGACTGAAATTAGTAAGGCAATAGGCGGCTTGATAGCCCACGCCAATCTCGGCTACATTCCACTTATGTATATTATTGTCCTGGTCTTAGTCATAGTCGGGATACCTCTTGACGGCTTTGTCTTTCTGATATTCACAGTACCTGTCCTCTACTCGGTAGTTACTACCTCACCCGGTGCTCCGCCAATGGCAAGCGTCTGGTTTGGAACTCTGCTCGTACTGCTGGTTATGTTCGCTCAGGTAACACCGCCGATGGCTAACCTCCTTTATCTTGCCCAGATGATTGACGGCTGTCCGACCAGAGACGTCATAATTGGAGCGCTTCCCTTCTACACATCGACGGCTGTCTTAATCGTATTGATGATTCACTTCCCGTGGCTGGTTACCTGGCTGCCATCCAAGATGCTTGGAGGCTGACACTAAAACTGCAGTTTTCAGCGTTTCAATTTCCTTTTCAGAAAATCGCTCTAAGCTTCAATAAGCTCACCGCCCTCCTGGTAGGTAACAAACCTGATGTTCGCGACTTCAGAGGGTGTCTTGCCCTTCAGAGATTCCTGCGGCCGAAAGTAGTTATAGTAAATAGGCCACCCGTCAACAAATTCAACCACTTTATCGAACTGCTTCAGGTATCGCATCAGGTCGGTACGCCACTGGAGAATAGAGTGAAAGTACGCCATCTCCCTGCCTGACTTTTCAACTTTGAACGGGTAGCTTGTCGCTTCAATTAATAATGGTGCAAGCCTATCGGCAACAATCCCCTTTGGAGTTTTTGCCGCCTTTTCTAACGCCTTTTCAATCAGAGCTCGGATATCGCGGACACCCCGGTTCTTGGAAACATGTGAGGCCAGTAGGAAGGATGTCCCTTTATCTATGATATCCCAAATCCAGACCGGTTTCCCGTCAATTACTAAGCTGGTCTCATCCGCAATCCATATATCACCAACCTTCGGATGGCAGTTCTGGTTCCTGGCACATGCAGTACGACTATATTTGCCTATCCATTTATAGACTGTGGAAATAGAAGGGCAATAATTGAGTTCTTGTTCAATTTGCTTACGAATGAAGTTCAAACTGAGTCCGTCGTAATGCATGCGAATGGCGGCGGCGACCTGGTCAGCCGGCGTTTTCATGTGGTAGCGGGCTTTGTTGTCCAGGAAGTTTCTGCCGCATAGTTTGCACTTCCACCTCTGAACGCCCTTGATTTTGCCATACCTTACAGTAAGGTGTGAACCGCAGACCTTGCACTGCATTTTCTCGAGAGCAGGCATCACCATAATGAATCATCCATTACTGGTACTTTCGGTTAGATTATAGCGCACATATCCTCATAAAGAAAAAAGGATACTCAAAAACAGAAAGGATTCCAGAGAGAGATAGCATTTGACAATATCCTTTATTATGCTAAAGTATGTCTAAGTTTAGGTTCCTGAAAAAGGATTTGAGGAGCTTAGAATATGAAAATATTGGGATTAACTTGCGGCAGAAAAATGGGCAACTCAGAGGTATTGGTCAGAGAAGCGTTAATGGGAGCACGGGAAGCCGGGGCGGATACTGAAATTATCAGATTGTTCGACCTCAATATCAAACCCTGCATCGGCTGCGAAAAGTGCGTCTACGACCGGTTCGAGGGCGGTGAGGGTGGCTGCATTATTAAAAACGATGACGTTCCTTTTCTGATAGAAAAAATCATGGAAAATGACGGAATTATTGTAGGAGCACCCTGCTATTCTTCCAGGCCGCCTGCTTATTTACTGATGATACAAGACCGGTTTTTGGGGCTCCCGGTGAGACATCGGAAGAAAATCGCGGAAAAACAATTAGCCAAAGGTGTCATTGCCGTTGGAGGCAGCGATATGGTCGGGGTGATGCTTCCTTTCTTAAATCGTTGTCCGGGCGGCGGGGTTGGTAAACTTGTCGAACAGATGATGGTAATCTGGACATCCCGGCCCGACCAGATTGTCCTGAACGAAGAAGCGGTTGCGAGAGCTAGAAAGTTAGGCCAAAGCGTCGCTAAGGCAGCAAAGCTGCCTACCTCCGACATGAAATTTATGGGCGATGCCTTTAAAAAATTAGATGATTTTACTCGCAGCGATTATTACCTTATGTCACAAATCACCCCGTTCTTTGAAGCTTGTCCCGTCTGCCACTCGGACCTGGTGAGGCTGCGTGGGAAGACCGTAGAGTGCCCGATGTGCTATATGAAGGGCACGATGGAAATTAAAAACGGAGTCCCCACTTTTGTTTGCGACCCGGTGAACCGGCCAAGTCCGTATGCAGGCCCCGCCGGCAGAAAACGGCATGATGATGAGGGAATACGAAAACATAACACACTTATTATCGAAAAGAAGTCGGAGATTAAATCAAAGATGAAGAAATATATGGAGGATATTAAAGTCATAAAGCCATAAACCCCCTATTTCAGGCTTGACAATGGTGATATAATACTTTTACCTGATTAGCGCTTGAGGAGGTGTTTGAATGAAGAAACTCAGTATAATCGTGGCATTGCTCGTTCTAGTTTCCTTCCTCCCCGGTATAATCGGATGCACGCCATCCACACCAACTACACCAACTACACCCACAACACCTACCACTCCCACTACTCCAACTACACCAACGACGGCATTCAAACCAATTGTAATTAAGTATGCCGACCAGCGTGCCCACCGCACCGGTAACTACTATGATACGGATAAAGAGTTATGCCTGTACATAAGATGGATAAAGGCTGTTGAGGCAGTAACGAACGGCCGAATTAAGTTTGAGACCTATCCCTCTGAATCATTGTTCCCGCTATCCGTGGCTGAAGTCTCTATTAGCCAGGGTCTGGCTGACGCGGGTTACTCATCCCGGATTACCCCCGGAATTTTTCCGTTGATGGACGGGGGAAGTTTACCCTCCCTGGGGGAATTCAAGAGTCCTTTGAGCGGCCAAGAACAACTTATGATTCACTGGTTCTATTTGTGGAAACCCTTCGATAAAGATATGGAGGCAATGGGCCTCATCGACCTGGCTCCTCTCGCTCTTGAACTCTACGATTTCGCTACCGCCAGGAAGCCTCTTCGAAGCCTTGCTGACATAAAAGGAGAGACCTTTATGTCCACCAAGGTGTGGGAAACCAGGCTGATTACAGAGTTGGGCGGGATAGTGGTCCCCATCTCTCTTGTTCAGGGTTATGATGCCCTGGCAAAGGGGGTAGCTGACGGCTGGTCGTGGACCAAAGTAGGTCCCTGGCTTTTTGGCTACCAGGACGCCTTCAAACCGGGCTATTTTATCGATTCCGGCGGCACTATGATGGCAGCCAGCAACTCGATGAACTTCCTGATGAACCGCGCCAAGTATAACAGCATTCCTAAAGACATCCTGGGCCCAATGGAGGAAGCCCTGTTTTACTGGGGTTCTCTATATAACACCACACAGGATCAACTTCAGGACCCAGTTTATAAGGCGATAGGTCAAGCCCGAGGAGTAGATTACAGTATTGTCTGGTCCGCCGAAGAGAAAGCCAAGTTCCAACAAATAAAGAACAAGATGGCTGATACCTGGGTAGCAGAAATGGAGTCCAAGTATAAGCGGGGTGCCGAAGCGGCGGAGCTGATTAAGGTCTTTAAAAATGCTCTTGCTATATATGAGGAGCCGGCTCAGTTAGAGGCGGAACATCCTTTCAGCGGCAAGGATGTGGCGAAATGGCAAAAGTCCTGGGGTCAGCCGGACAGCAACTGGGGTAAAGGATACAAAACTTATCCGAACCAGGTGGGACCCATCGGGGGACACAAGCTCGAGGGTGATAAATTCCAGGCCTGGTCTAAATAATCAAAAGGCGGAGGTTGAACTTCTCAACCTCCGCCTTTTATACTACCCATTGAATGCCAAAGGTTAATGACCTTGAAACGATGCCTGCAAATTATATTGGAGCATAAATGCTAAGCAAGCTAGGCAAATGGTATTCCGAGATATTCCTCTATAAGGCTTCGCGATGGCTATTAATAGTCGGCGGAATTGCCTTACTTGTTATGATGGTGGTCAATTTTACTGTGGTGACTTTCCGTAAGCTGCTCGTGGCTTTGGGATTGAAGATGGGGGCTGGATTTGCCGGCGGCTATGAAATCACCCAACTGGCAATGGTTGTTCTGACTATCTGCACTGTTAGCTACGTTTGGTATACTGCTGGGCATGTACGTGTGGGCATAGTCAGAGACATAATGAAGGAGAGACCCAGAGCAGCTTTGGATGCGCTCTGGGCATTGTTAGCTGCCGTTTATTTCGCTCTTATTGTTTGGGGGGTATTTATCCAGGCACGTTTGCATAACGTTATAGGGGCAGAAACGCCGCTTAATCATATAAAGCTATATCCTTTTATGGTCGTTCTTTATGTGGTGGCGGCTCACGCTTGTCTTGTCTTTCTGAGGTCTGTTATCGGGCTGGTCAGTAAAGCCATGGGCAAGAAGTTTGCCCGTGAGTCCTATCTTCAGAAACAATAGTAGTGAGGCAAACTTAGAGTATGATAGAGGCAAACTGGGTATGGGGCGTCATCGAGATCGTGCTTTTGTGCTCCCTGTGCATGGTCGGGATGCACATTTTTCTCGTCCTCGGTACGCTGGGCTGGGTTTTTTCCGTACTTTACTACGGAGACACCCGCGCCATAATTCAGCTCGGCGGCATTGTTTGGTCCCGCAGCTATCACTACGATATGTCAATGATTCCGCTCTTTATTTTGATGGGAGTCTGGGTTGAGCATGCCGGTTTGGGAAAGGACGCCTATGACGCTTGTATGAGATGGTTCTCCAGGATGAAAGGCAGTCTGGCAATAGTTTCCATATTCGCTAACGCTTTCTTCGGCGCGGTAACCGGTTCCGCACTTGCCGCCGTTGTTACTATCGGCGGTGTCGGCTTACCCGAAATGAAGCGCTACGGTTACAGCGCCGCCTTAAGAACAGGCTCCATAGCCTCGGGCTCAATGCTCTCTAATTTAATCCCGCCCAGCACGATCGCCGTCGTTTACGCCATCCTGACCGAAGAGTCCGTCGGCAGAATTCTTATCGCCGGTATCATCCCCGGCATTATTCTGACCATACTCTTTTCCGCGGTCATCTATGTCTGGGTCAGCATCAGACCGAATATAGCGCCTATGCTGCCTCAAGATGTACATTTCACCTGGGGAGAAAGATTTAGAAGCACCTTTTTGCTTATCCCTATTATCATAATCTTCCTCGTTCTGGTTGGTGGTATTTACCTGGGATGGTTCAGTCCCACTGAAGCCGCCGGGATTGGTGCGGTCACCGTATTGATTGTCTGTCTGGCGTACCGCCGTCTATCCTGGAATGGTTTCAGAGAAGCCATAATTGGCTCCTCGAGGACGTCCGGAATGATTCTCATCATTCTTGTGGGTGCCTTTCTCTTCACCGGCACCATAGCACAGTCCCGGCTTCACATGGCGATAATTGAAATGGTAGAGGCTGCCGGTCTCACTTTTGTTCCGCTAGCCTATATTATCATCTTCATCTTTATCATTGCCGGTATGGTTCTGGATACCTATGCTATGGCAATACTATTTATCCCTCTCTTTTACCCGGTGCTGAGCCATGTAGCGGGCGCGCCGCCAATGGTCGGTGTCTGGTTTGGAACACTAAGTGTGGTGCTATTTCAATTAGCAGTATTAACACCACCATTCGCACCTATTCTTTATATCACCCAGATGCTTGACGGCTGTCCCACTATCGAAGTTATCAAAGGTGCTCTCCCCTTCTACGTGGCGACGGCTATCCTAATGGTGTTGATGGTTCAATTTCCCATCATAGTTACCTGGCTGCCAAGCAAGATGATGGGCTAAAGCTGACCCGCTTTTTGGAGCCCAATATTTTTCTTGACTTTAAGTTCCCACTTTTGTTATAGTGCTAGTTTACTATGGCAAACAAAAAATCAACCCCAGAATTCAAACAGCTCAGGCGCTCTTATGGCTTCGATGAAGTTGCTATCGTTCCGGGAGACGTTACCATCAATCCCGACCAGACCAACATTGAGTTTAAGATAGAAGATAATACCTTCGCTATCCCAATCCTGGCGGCAGCAATGGATGCTGTGACCGATGTTAAATTCGCCGTCATTATGAACACACTGGGCGGACTTGCCGTTCTCAATCTGGACGGCGTGCAAACCCGCTATGAAAAACCTGGTGAGCTATTATCCAAAATTACCCAGGCATCAAAGACTGAAATAACAACTCTATTGCAGAAAGTTTACACCGAGCCGATTAAAGATAATCTCGTCGGCGAACGGGTCAAAGCTATTAAGAATAAGAGGGCAATTTGTGCCGTCTCGGTTTCACCGGCTAATGCCAAACGGCTGGCTCCGCTGGCTGCCGAAGCTGGAGCCGATATTATCGTCATCCAGGCTACGGTAACCACTACCCGTCACGTATCCAAGAGCTATCGAGGACTGGACTTCTCCGAACTCAGTAAATCCATTCCAAAACCAATCGTCGTTGGTAACTGCGTGAGCTATAGCGCGTGTCTGGATTTAATGAGGACGGGGATCTCTGGGGTCTTGGTGGGTGTCGGACCCGGCGCGGCTTGTACCAGCCGGGAGGTCCTTGGAGTCGGTGTTCCCCAGATAACCGCTACTATAGACTGTGCTGCAGCCAGAGAGGCCTATTTAAGAGAGTCTGGGCGCTACGTTCCTATAATTACCGATGGCGGCTTTCGTAAGAGCGGCGATATATGTAAAGCAATTGTTGCCGGTGCTGACGCCGTGATGCTCGGCTCTATTATGGCTCAGACTAAAGAAGCCCCCGGACTCGGCTATCATTGGGGCATGTCCCAGCCAAACCCGGCACTCCCTCGGGGGACGCGGATAAAAGTCGGCACTACCGCTTCACTCAAGCAAATTCTATTTGGTCCCAGCTCGGTTACCGATGGCAGTCAGAACCTAGTCGGGGCTTTGCGGACGGCGATGGGTTTTTGCGGTGCAGCCACCATCAGAGATATGCATCAGGTTGAGATGGTGATTGCTCCGGCAATAACGACCGAAGGCAAATCCTGGCAGATGGCACAGCAATAAAAGAAGGTTACTCTTCTTCCTCTTCTTCATCGTGAGCCGGTGGGGCTGTCAGTCCGGCAGTCCGTGGTAATATTGCTTCTGTCTTTTGCCGGCGGCGCGGCCAGGGAAAGTCAAGACTGTCGATTAACTGACGTAGTTCTTTGATTCTGCCGGATTCGCGGTCTGTTTCCACAATAATACCATCGATGCCGGCTTTCCATAAAGCTTTAAGTTCATCGCCGGTCACATCTTGAGCTACCGGCGTCAATAGAGGCTTGCCTACGAAATCCGAATGTCGCTGTAGAGTTATAAGATTCTGCCAGGTAAACGGATGCCCTTCCTTAGCTTCCGTGTCGATAAGAACGGCATCGACCGGTAACCCACTGACTGCCCTCAGCATCCCCTCGCTCAGCGAGGCTTCCACTTCTAATATCTTACCGATTTCTTCGTTTTGGATTGCCGTCACCGGAGTATCGGCAGAAAATACCAGAAAATCGCATCCCGCCTTTACCAGCTCTTCGGTGTTTATCTGAGTACCACCCTCCAGCCAGCCGCCCCATATAACATTCTCTCCAGATACCTTATCCAGCAATTTCTTGATTGAACTAGAGCTCGAGATACGCAGCAGTAAGGCATCAGCACCATCGACGACCAAGTTGGTAGCATCTTTTGAGGGAACTACGATGATCTGAACTTTAGGCTTGGTTGAGTCCGCAGCCGCTCTTTTGAAGCCAAGCGTCTGAGGTATTCCTTTTGCCATCCGGTTTAGCTTATCTATAAATCGGCTCATCTGCCCTCCTCGGCTTTCGAACCCTCTGTCGGCGCTTTAGATTCCTGGTCTCTCAGCCAGCGCTTAATCTCATCCAAAGCCGGCGGAGCAACGTAAAAAATCTCTATGTCAGCAGGAAATTGAATTTGATGTCCTTCCCTCATAAATAGAAGCCCAATTTCTTCGGCTCCAAGACTATCTGCCAGGTGTTTAGCGATATATTCGTTTCTCTTATTACTGGCGACAGTATAGAATTCGTAAAGTTTGGTAAACACCTTCTGGTTTTGCAAACCTACCATTAAGCATTTACTCCAGTCCATAAATTCCGATAATATTTCAGCCTCTTCGGTTGCTTCAAGACTGGCGCCTTTCGCTATCCTGTCCTTGATAATCTTATAGCTTCTTTCGCTAAGCTCCTCTATCGCTTTAGCCCCATCCTCACCGCCAAATGGGATCAACTCGTGGTACACCCGGCTAACTTTCCCAAGCTTTAGTTCCAGCTCGCTAACCTGGCTTTCAACCTGGTTCCAGTACCGGCTATATATTACGATGAACTCAGACGAGGCGCGTGGACTGCTGTAAATCAGGGGAACGAAGTACAATCTTCTTCCCTTTTTAAACGTATCGACCGGAAGCCTTTCGATTTTTCCCAGCTCTTCAGGCATATCTACTCAGCCTTTTTAGAATCTTTCTTCGGCGTCGTTTCCTTACTTGCTGTGGGGGCGGGTTTCTCACTGTTCAGTTTTTTGCCGAGCGTGCTATTTTCACTCTTATTGTCCGTTACATAAAAACCAGTACCTTTAAAAATAACCGGCACGGGTACAAATATACGGCGGGCACGCTTCTTACACTTTGGGCATATAGCTACCGATTCATCGGTGAAGCTTTGCTTTAGTTCGAATTGACAGGAACAACTTTCACACTCGTATTCATAAACGGGCATTAGTTAAAGACCTCCTAACCTATGGAATGGAAAACAAACCTGTGGCTGCGTTTGGCATATTTTCTGTAAAATCCGAAATGCTTGAAGCGAGGATTAAATTCTCTACTTATATTTTACCTATTCTTCCCCAATTGTGTCAAAGTCCAGACGTGACAAAGACAACAATTACCTCCACTGACACAATGTCAGTAAGTCCCTCATTCTATTTAGCTATCAAGTGATTTGGCAAACCAGTGAAATACTTAGTCGATATCGGACAAGTAAAAGTTACGGAGCACGCCCTACATACCGCCAGCTAATGCCCTCATGCACCCATACCGGCTTCCCGCACCGGGAACACAGGACACGGCTGTTGCCGTTCGCTTTTTCCTCACGTCCGGCAACCAGCTTTTGACAAAAGGGGCAATAGACTTTCTTCACTAGTGTTTTCATAAGTTATTAATCCAGAGAAGCCCCGGGAGATTCAGTTTCTTCCTCTACCGGGAGCTTTTCCAGCTTACTCCTTACTACCCTCACTCTGGCATCGACGATACTCTCCAGTTCGCAATTGAAGCCACACTGGAGACACTTCTGGTACCATCCGTACTCGTCTCTATCCAGATAGATGTTGCCGCCACACTTGGGGCAGCGTTTGCCGATGAAACCCTCTTTCATTGACCTCGACCTAATTAGATTAGCACTCAAACTCATTGATTGCTAGTAAAGCCTATCATTAATAACAAAAGTTTGTCAAGCATTTTTGGATTAAATTACGAAGTCCGTAGGGAACAGGTTTTCTCTACTATTGGCTCAAGATTGCCGAATTGACAATAATTACGTTCAAAGAGTAATCTATAATTGTTGTTAAACGGTAGAACATCAAAAAGGCAAAGGGGTCCATATGAAGAAAACCAAGAGCAAACCCAAGTATGCCGGAGTCAGACTCAGTGAAGAGCAAAACCGCATTCTTTCCCGATTGCGCCAGGACGCTAACCTGAGTAAAAGCGAACTTCTGGTCAGAGGTCTGGAGCTACTGACCGATTATTACAAGCATGGACTTGACCAGCGCCCGCTAAGCCTTGAGCTTAGAAATTTGCAAACGGAAGCGATGCACCACGCCGAAGCCTTAAAACAAATCAAGAAAAAGGAAGAGGCTATCGAGCAATTAGTTCAGGAACTGACTGACGTCGAAAAAATACTGGAAAAGCACCACCATGATAGAAATGCTCTAATCCAGATACTACTGGATATTCAAGCCAAATATCACTGGCTGCCTAGGCCGGCTCTTATTTGGGTCGCCGAAAGATTGGGAATTCCCTGGCCTCAAATTTATCACATCGCTACATTCTATAAAGCATTCAGCCTTGTCCCCAAGGGCCGTCATTTGATTCAGGTGTGCCTCGGCACTGCTTGCCAGGTCCGGGGCGGCCCAAAAGTCCTCGATAAGGTTATGGAGGTTCTCAAGATTAAACCTGGAGAGACCGACCAGGAGCAAAAGTTCAGTTTAGCCACGGTAAACTGCTTAGGCTGCTGTGCTTTAGGACCGGTGGTCGCCATCGATAAGGATTACTACAGTAATCCTTCAGTGGAACAGCTGAAAAAGATTACCGCCGGTTATGCGTAAATAAAGGAAAAAGAAAATGCTGATTTTTAAGGTCACAATTTGTGACCTTAAAGAGGTGACGCGGGCAACAAAAATACCCGCCCTATGTTCGGAGTGAGATCTTAAGCTCAAGATGAGGAGATAATTATGCCAAAATTAAATTCACCAGCAGAGCTGGAGAAATTCAGAAAAAAACTGGTCTCTCAGCGCGACCCCAACCTTCCCTGCATTACAGTTTGTTCGGGAACGGGGTGCCAGGCTTACCGTGCCGAAGACGTGGCTGATACTTTTGTCAATGAAATTGAAAAACAGGGACTTAAGAAGAAAATTACCGTCCGGCGTACCGGGTGCCACGGTTTTTGCGAGCGAGGTCCCATTGTAGTCATTTTCCCCCAGGAAGTGTGCTATCTGGGCGTAAAGAGTGCGGATGCCGCCGATATTATTTCTCAGACCCTGGGTGAAAACAAGGCTGTCGGACGTTTACACTACAAGGATGCAAAAGGTAAAAGTATTGCTCTCGAAGCTGATATACCATTCTATAAGAGCCAGAACCGCCTTCTGCTTGGCAGCAACCGGCTTATCGACCCCAAGAATATCGATGACTACATCGCCCTCGGCGGTTATTCGGCTCTCGCTAAAGCCCTGTTCGAGCTTGGTAGTGATAAAGTCTTGCAAATGATAAAAGACTCTAACCTACGGGGCAGAGGCGGCGGCGGTTTCCCCACCGGCATCAAGTGGGAGACCACCCGCAACGCTTCCGGCGAACCCAAATACGTAATTGTCAATGCTGACGAGGGCGACCCCGGTGCTTATATGAACCGCAGTCTACTTGAAGGCAACCCCCACAGCGTGCTTGAAGGATTAATCATCGGGGCTTATGTTATCGGTGCTAATCAGGGTTTTATCTACGTCCGACAGGAATATCCTCTCGCCGTGCAGAACGTTATCGTAGCTCTTGAGCAAGCACGAGAATACGGACTTCTCGGCGAGAATATTCTGGGGTCGGGTTTCAACTTCGATGTCGCTATACACCGGGGTGCCGGTGCTTTTGTCTCAGGAGAGTCCAGCGCTTTGATGACGGCAATTGAAGGGAGGGTCGGCGAGCCCAGGCCCAAATATGTCCGCACTGCCGTCAGCGGTGTCTGGGAGAAACCCAGCGACTTGAACAACGTTGAGACGTGGGCGAACGTGCCCTTAATCATAAATAAAGGCCTGGACTGGTTCAAGGGCATCGGCTCTAAGGGTAATTACGGGACCAAGATATTCTCATTAGTCGGCAAAGTAAACAATACCGGTCTCGTTGAAGTGCCGCTGGGGACAACCCTCAGAAAGATTATCTTCGATATCGGCGGTGGTATCCCCAAAGGCAAAGAGTTCAAAGCCGTTCAGACCGGCGGACCATCCGGCGGCTGTCTTCCAGAAAGCCAGTTGGATATGCCGGTGGACTTCGACGAGCTAGCCAAAGCCGGCTCGATGATGGGCTCGGGCGGAATGATTGTGATGGATGAAGATAACTGTATGGTGGATATCGCCCGGTACTTTGTCAATTTCCTATCCGAGGAATCCTGCGGCAAATGCTCCCCCTGCCGCGAGGGACTAAGACAGATGCTCAACATCTTGAATAACATCACCAACGGCGAGGGCAAGGAAGGCGATATCGAGTTTCTTCAGGAAATCGCCGAGGTAATGCGGGATGCTTCCCTCTGCGCCCTGGGCACGACTGCCGCCAATCCGGTATTGAGCACCATCAAGTATTTCAGGGATGAATATGAAGCACACATCCGTGAGAAGCGTTGTCCCGCCGGCGTGTGCAAAGCGCTTATTAACTATTACATTCTCCCTGAGAAATGCCAGGCGTGTCTCCTCTGCTTGCGGAATTGTCCGGCGGAAGCCATTATCGGCGGCAAGGATACCGTTCATATCATCGACCAGTCGAAGTGCACCAAGTGCGGCACCTGCCTCGATGTTTGCCCGGTCCGCTTTGGGGCGGTGACAAAACTTTCGGGCGAGCGTGTGCCGGTAACCGCTCCCGGCACCAAGGTAGCACGGAAAAAGTGAGGATAATATGGCAAAGATAAAGCTGGAAATAGATGGTAAAACCGTTGAGGTAGATGAGGGCACCACTGTCCTTCAAGCCGCCCGCAAAGCCGGCATCGATATCCCGACCCTCTGTTACGACGAAAGAATGGCGCCTTATGGCGGCTGCCGACTCTGCACGGTCGAAATCGGTAAGAATAAACGGACGAGGCTGGTGGCTTCCTGTGTATACCCTGTGGAAGAGGGGCTGGTGGTAACCACGGAATCGGAACGGCTGACCAAAATTCGTAAAATGATTATCGAACTGCTTTTACCCGGCTGTCCGACCGGACCTATCCAGACCCTGGCTAAAAAATACGGCATTGAAAAGTCACGCTTCCCCGGTGAAAACACCGGCTGCATTATGTGCGGCTTGTGCGTCCGCTACTGTGCCGAGGTCAAGAAAGCCAACGCTATCGGATTTGTGGGTAGAGGTACTGAGCGCGAAGTGGCTTTTATACCGGAGGTCGCTTCTAAAGTCTGCCCCGGCTGCCGGGAGTGTTTCGCTCTTTGCCCCGGCGGTAAAATCGTCAAAGAGAGCCTCGACGGCACTTTCTTCCCGCCGCTGGGCTGGCAGAAACAGGCGTAGAGAGGATTCGGTTCTCCCTAAAATCCCTCTCACTCTCCCTTTATGAAAGGGAGAGATTTTTATTCGTTTCGTTTCGTTTTTGTCCCCCCCTTTTCAGAAACGACTTTCCTCATTTTCGGGAGGAGAATCTGAGGAAGGGTCATTTTTTAAAAGTCGATAGAGTTGACCGTGCCTGCTGACATTTTCGGGCGGACCAATTACCGATGCATACATTTCCCTCAGGACTTCAATGGCTTTTGATTCCTTACGCGGGTTATTTTTATCAATCAGTATTCTTGCCTGAAGGAGTCGTGCTAGTAAGGACAGGGCTTGCATCAACACCCGGTAATTTTGAGGGTCATTAGCCAGAATAGAATCGATTTTCAGGCGCAGGATGGCGATTTCATCATCTAGACTTTTCAAGTCTTTAGCTGATTGGAATGATTCAAGTTGTTCTTGAGTAAGCCTTTTTGAGTAAAAGCCATGGGTGCGGGCGTTCTGGTTACCAGGTTGACCGCCGGGGCTTCTTATATTTTCTTGCATCATAGGTTAGATCCTTCAACTACGTTTCTTCGACTACGCTCAGAACAGGTCAGGATAAATGGTAGCACATATGTTCTAAGCTTGTCAAGCAAGTTTTGTCGCTTTTTAATGGAGGGCAACCTATCCTCTTTATCCCCTTCCCTTCAATAAGGGAAGGGGAATGAAAAAAAGAGAGAGGGGGCTTCGCCCCCTCTCTCAAACTCTTCCAATAAAGAGAATGGGGGAACTATCAGTTATCATTTATTCGGGGTCGGCGTTCCACCAATTTTGATAAGCTGGACCGTAGGGGCCACAAGTCCAACTTGCTTCACCGATTTCTCCCCACCGCCCCGAATATTGTATCCACTGCATATTTAGACAAGGGTGAGACTTTTCACCTAAATTGATTACATTTTTCTGGCAATCCCATACCGGACCACCGTCCTCAGTTACGTCATCTGGCATTAACTTGCGAAGCCATTTACCGGCATTTGGATAACTGGCATGAGAATCTACCGCCGAATAGACTACAGGTCGCCCGCCATTTAATGTGTAACCCCCTTGCCCTGCAGAAGCGATTTTGTACCACTTACCTTCACCATCATGGGCGGCATAATATATCCCGTAAACAGTTTTAAGGTCTTTCTCAACCCTGACAGTTATGTGCTCAAAATCGGCTTCGTGAGCACTCTGAACGGGTTCTGATATTATACTCCCGTTATAAGCGTAGAGGAAAATATACTGGATGTCGCACATTTCCGGCGTGGATGGAGATGGTCGCACATGAGCGTAACAGACCCAATTTGATGAGTCTGTTCCCTTTCTTGTTTCCTTCCTGTAATCATCGAGAGCATCACCACCGTTTTTATCGGTGGCTTCTAAGAAGAACTCCGTCGTCGTTTCACATAATCCCGATGGCTGTCCCTGGCAAGTTTGCGTTATTAAATTAGTAAGGTTTAAAGTTCCTTTTTCAATGATTTTGTCATCAAATCCACGATTAACGTTATAACGCATTCGGGCTCTGGATAAATACCAGGGAACATTTGCGGGTAAATACTGCTCTTGCGGATGGAATTTAACGATTGGAACAAAAGATTCTATTAGCTGATTTTCAATCGAGTCTTTAATTCCGTCGCTGTCAGCATCAATGATTGGAAGGCTGTCCTGGGTGGTGGCGACTGTGCTCTTTGCTGTTGCTTCTTCCGGGATTGTGGTATTTACTCCTGGAGAACTGCAGCCAGCGAGAACTACAGCGAAAACGAGGAGAGCTATTAAGAGGGCATTTTGCTTTTTCATATTAAGCAAAGGGGCGCAGGGATAATAAAACAACGTAACAATCTAATTGTCAATAGCTTTTGTAAGGTGACAACCTATCCCCTTTATCCCCTTCCTTCAGGATGAATCCCTTACAAGGGAAGGGGAAACTGGCCCGCATTGACTTTATCGTTTCTCTAAACTATATTTATAGCCGCTAAACACCGCACCAGTTTACAAAGGAGGTAAATAAGATGGATTGGGGAAATTTAGTAATTGGCTTCTTGCCTCTCATTTTTTTCGGTGCTTTGCTCCTTTATCTTTTTAGGAAAGCTGGCGGCGGGACACAAAAAGTTTATGGAACTGTTAATAAAGAGACAGAATCTATCAATCGTTTGGCTGACGCCGTTAACCGCTTAGCCGATGTCATTGCGAAGAAATACTGACAATATATTTCAATTCACCAACGCACTTGACAAACTCCCCATCTCATATTTATACTTAAACACAATAGAATAAAGTCAAAGGCTGAGAACGAGACTAGTAGACCCCAAGCAAGGCTCAGAGAGCCGGGGAAAGGTGTGAGCCCGGTGCTAACGCTAAGGTCGAATGGACTCGGGAGCCTCAAACCGAAAAGGTCCTTCACAAGGTGAAGGATGTGAGTAGGTTTTGACGGAAGGACACCGTAATCAAAGTCCAGGGTATCGTCCTTCACAAGTGAAGGATCGTACTTGAAAGAGATGTCCTTCACTTTGTGAAGGACAATTAGGGTGGCACCGCGAAGGAAACCCCCTCGCCCCTATAGGACGAGGGGGTTTTTGTTTCGGAGGTGCTATATGTATTATCCAACTCTAGCCGAGGTCAAGAAACTGGCTCAGCAGGGCAACCTGGTGCCGGTCTACCGGGAAATCGTTGCCGACCTCGAGACGCCGGTGTCTGCCTTCCTCAAAATCAACCGCGGCGGCCATTCCTTTCTTCTGGAAAGCGTCGAAGGCGGTGAGCGATTAGCCCGCTATAGCTTCATCGGCACCGACCCATATAAAGTGCTGACCGTTAAAGGGAAGGACAAGACCGACCCCCTTTCCCTCGTTTCCAGAGAGTTTAATAAATACAAGATAGTGCCGGTGAGCGGACTACCCAAGTTCTGCGGGGGTGCCGTGGGCTACCTCGCCTATGAAACGGTGACCCGTTTTGAGAAATTACCTTCTCCGGAACCCGACCCCCTGGGCTTGCCTGAGTCCGTCTTTATGCTCGTGGATACGGTGCTCATCTTCGACCACGTTACTCACAAAATCAAAGTCTTGAGCCACGTTCACACAGATGGCAACATAGAGAAAGCTTACACAGAAGCCACGCGGCGGATCGACAACCTTATCGATAGATTGAACCAGCCAATCACGCCGAGCCCTTCGACTTCGCTCCCTCGATACGACTCGGGACAAGTCAGGACAGGCCATCATATCAATGGTAATAGCCCGACTGCGGCTGGCGAAGCTAAATTCACGTCGAATTTCAGGCGGGAAGGCTTCGAGGCGAGCGTCCGCAAAATTAAAGAATACATTACTGCGGGCGAAGCCATACAGGTCGTCCCCTCCCAGCGCCTTTCCTGCCCCACCAAAGCGGCTCCCTTCGAAATCTACCGGGCGCTGCGCACCATCAATCCCTCGCCCTATATGTTCTTTCTCGATTTCGGCGACTTCCATATTATCGGCGCTTCTCCTGAGATTCTGGTCAGGGTGGAGGATGGTATCGTTACTACCCGACCCCTGGCTGGCACCCGTCGCCGCGGCAAGACCCCGGAGGAAGATGCTCAGCTTGAACAGGAGCTTCGCAGTGACGAAAAAGAGCGCGCCGAGCACATTATGCTGGTCGACCTGGGGCGCAACGACATCGGCCGGGTGAGCGAGCCGGGCACGGTCGAGGTCAGCGAACTGATGGACGTTGAGCGCTACTCGCACGTTATGCACCTGGTAACCAACGTCCAGGGCAGGCTGAAACACGATATGACCGCCTTCGATGCCCTGCGTGCCTGCTTCCCGGCCGGCACGGTATCGGGGGCACCCAAAATCAGAGCGATGGAAATCATCACCGAGGTCGAACCGGAGAAGCGGGGACCCTATGCCGGGGCGGTCGGCTATTTTTCTTTCTCCGGCAATATGGATATGGCAATCGCTATCAGGACGATGTCCGTGAAGAATGGGACGGCCTATGTGCAGGCGGGTGGCGGCATTGTTTATGACAGCGTCCCGGAGCAAGAATATGAGGAAACTATGAATAAAGCCCGGGCACTGTTGAGAGCCATCAGCCAGGCGGAAAGCTCGGGGAGTAAGGAGGGAAGACATGTTGCTGCTAATAGATAATTACGATAGCTTCACCTACAACCTCTTCCAGTATCTAAGCGAACTGGGACAGGAGGTCGTGGTGGTACGCAATGATAAGGCCACCGTTGATGAAATCGAGCGGATGAAACCGGAGCGAATCGTGGTCTCACCCGGACCGTCAAACCCGAAGAATGCGGGTATCTCCAACGAGGTCATCAAGCACTTCGGTCCCAAACTGCCTGTTCTCGGTGTCTGCCTGGGACACCAGTGCATCGGCTATAGCTACGGCGGCATCGTCGGGCGGGCGAAGCAGATAATGCACGGCAAGTCCTCTCAAATCTACCATAACAGCCAGGGATTGCTGGCGGGACTACCCAGCCCCTTCTCCGCCATCCGCTACCACTCACTGGTGGTCAAGCGGGAAGGACTGCCCGACTGCCTGGAAGTAACTGCCTGGACGGCTGATGACGAAATTATGGGCATCAGGCATAAGCAGTTCCCGGTTGAAGGCATCCAGTTCCACCCCGAATCTTTTATGACCGAGGTGGGGAAGGATATATTAAAAAATTTCCTAGCTGTGGGGAGGAACCATGATTAAAGAAGCTATTCAAGCCTTAGTATCCGGAAAGTCGCTGACAATGGAGGAAGCCTCCCAAGTGATGGGAGAAATAATGGAGGGACAGGTAACTCCCGCACAGTTCGGCGCTTTTGTTACCGCCCTCAGGCTCAAGGGGGAGACGGTTGAGGAAATCGCCGGCCTGGCTAAAGTTATGCGGGCTAAGGCTATTCAGGTGAAAGCTAACGGTAACGTGGTAGATACCTGCGGCACCGGCGGCGATAGCTCAGGTACTTTCAATATTTCCACGGCGGCCGCTTTCATAGTGGCTGGTGCCGGACTCAAGGTAGCCAAGCATGGCAACCGGGCGGCGAGCAGTAAATGCGGCAGTGCCGATGTCCTCGAAGGACTGGGCGTCAAGATAGACCTGACCGCTACAGAGGTTGAGAAGTGCCTCGAAGAGGTGGGCATTGGATTTATGTTCGCCCAGGCTTTTCACCCGGCGATGAAATATGCGGGCGCTCCCCGCCGCGAGATTGGCATCCGCACCGTGTTCAATATTCTGGGTCCCCTGACGAATCCGGCTGGGGCTAAATTCCAGGTGCTTGGCGTTCCTGACGGCTCGCTGGTGGAAAAGCTGGCACAGGTGCTCAAAAGTCTGGGTAGTCAACACGCGCTGGTTGTTCACGGCGAGGATGGACTGGACGAAATCACCGTCACCGCCCGGACCCAGGTCTCTGAGCTAAAAGACGGCAATATCAAAAACTATTTCATCAGCCCGGAGGACTTCGGCATATCGCGAGCCAGCCCGGACAGCTTGAAAGGCGGCACCGTCAGTGATTGTGCTACTGTGCAGCGCAACGTTCTATCCGGCATCTGGGGTCCCCAGCGGGACGTGGTATTATTGAATGCTGCCGCGGCTCTAGTCGCCGGGGATAAGGCTCAATCACTTAAACAAGGTATAAAATTAGCCGAGGAGTCGATAGATAGCAGTAAAGCCCTGGCTAAATTGGAACAGCTAATCAAACTCACCCAGAGTTTTCCTAAGAAGGGGTAAATAAAACCAATGACCACAATGTTAGAACCGATAGTTGCTGATACCAAATTGACTCTCGAAGGCAGAAAAAAGGCTTTGCCGCTAGCAAAGCTTAAAGAGATGGCACTGAAACAGCCGCGCCCGCTCGACTTCGCTTCGGCACTGCGCGGCACTGGCATCAAACTCATCGCCGAAGTTAAAAGAGCCTCGCCTTCAAAAGGTATTATTTGTCCTGATTTCAATCCGGTGGAAATCGCCCGCACCTACGCCGCCAATGGCGCTTCCGCCATATCCGTCCTGACCGAGCCTAAATACTTTCAGGGTAGCCTTGACCACCTGAAGGACATCAGAAAGGCGCTGGGCAACAGAATCCCGTTGCTCAGAAAAGACTTTATCTTCGACCCGTATCAGGTCTATGAAGCGAGGGCTTACGGCGCTGACAGCCTCTTGCTGATTGTGGCTATCCTGACGCCGGAGAAATTAAGAAAGCTACTCAAGCTGAGCTACGAGCTGGGGATGAGTTGCCTTGTGGAAGTGCATAATGAAGCTGAGTTAGCCATAGCCCTGAAAAGTGAGGCCAGAATCATCGGCATCAACAATCGAGACTTAAAGACTTTTAATGTAGATATAACCACCACCCAGCGACTCTGCCCCCTTATCCTTCACTCTGTGAAGGATAGAATCGTAGTCAGCGAAAGCGGTATCAAAGACCACAAAGAGATAACCAAACTGAAGCAGTGGGGCATCAATGCGGTGCTCATCGGCGAATCATTGCTGACGGCACCCGATATTGGAGCTAAAATAAAGGAACTAATGTGATTCGAGTCAAACTCTGTGGAATTTCTGAAATTGAGCATGCCCTGGTAGCCAGCCACGCCGGGGCTGATTTCATCGGGATGGTCTTTGCCAAGAGCCGGCGTCAGGTTACTCAACAGCAAGCTCGCAAAATAAGAGAAGCTATCTTAGCATTGCAGACCCGTCCCTCGCTGGTAGGCGTCTTTGCCAACTCCCCGGCTGACGAAGTCAATCAAATCGCTAATGACTGCCGCCTGGACTGGGTCCAGCTTAGCGGCGATGAGACCTGGGAATACTGCCGTGAAATCAGAAAACCGATTATTAAAGTCATCCACGTTTCACCTGACAAAACAGCGGATAAAATCATTGCTGAGATACAAAGCGGCGAACGGCTCCTGCGCAGTAAAGAATTTATCGTCACGCTTGATTCGCCAGTCAAGGAAGTCTACGGCGGCACCGGCCAGACCTTCGACTGGCAACTGGCTAAAGCAATAATGAAGAGGTTCGCTGTCATAGTAGCTGGCGGGCTCACCCCCACCAATGTGGGTCAGATGATAACCGAAGTCCATCCCTGGGGAGTTGATGTCTCCTCAGGCGTTGAGACCGATGGACGAAAAGACCCGTCGAAAATCAGAGCTTTCATCCAGGCAGTAAAGGAAGCAGAAAGGAGTTAGTTTTGTCTAACAAGAAAGGTTACTTTGGTAAATACGGCGGGCGGTTCGTCCCGGAGACGTTAATCCCAGCCCTCGATGAACTGGAAAAAGCTTATAACGAAGCTATTGGTGATGCCTCTTTCTGGTCTGAGCTTGACTGCCTGTTTTGCGATTATGCCGGCAGGCCAACCCCGCTTTATCTTGCGCAAAAGCTGACCGCTCACTGCGGAGGCGCCCAGATTTTCCTCAAGCGTGAGGATTTAGCCCACACTGGCGCCCACAAAATAAACAATGCTCTCGGCCAGGGTCTGCTCGCTAAAAGAATGGATAAGAAGCGCATCATTGCCGAGACGGGTGCCGGACAGCACGGCGTGGCTACCGCCGCTGTTTGTGCCAAGCTCGGACTGGACTGCATTATTTATATGGGTGAAGAAGATATCCGGCGACAGTCGCTCAACGTCTTCCGGATGAAGCTAATGGGCGCTGAGGTCAGGCCAGTCTCCAGCGGCAGCCGGACGCTCAAGGACGCCATCAATGAAGCTATCCGGGACTGGGTCACTAATGTCAGCAACACTCACTATCTGCTCGGTTCGGTGGTCGGTCCCCACCCCTACCCCACGATGGTGCGTGATTTCCAGTCGGTCATCGGCAAAGAGACGAGAGACCAGATAATGAAAAAAACTGGCCGCCTCCCCGACTATATTATTGCCTGCGTCGGCGGCGGCAGTAATTCCATCGGTATTTTCCATCCCTTCCTGGACGATAAAGAAGTTAAACTTATCGGAGTCGAAGCCGCTGGCAAGGGACTGGCAACCGGTGAGCACGCTGCCACGCTGTTAGCCGGTAAAATCGGCGTGCTACATGGAGCTAAGTCCTATATTCTCCAGGATAGCGCCGGACAGATTCAGGAGACCCACAGCATTTCCGCCGGACTCGATTACCCAGGCGTTGGTCCTGAGCACAGCTATCTCAAAGACACCGGCCGCGCCACTTATGTCGGCGTCACCGACACAGAAGCCCTCGAAGGCTTCAAACTGCTCTGCCAGACGGAAGGAATTCCTCCCGCCCTCGAATCCTCCCACGCCATCTTTTACACCGCTAAAATCGCCGGCACACTCAATAAAGAAAAAATCATTGTGGTCAATCTCTCCGGACGGGGTGATAAAGATATGGGCATCGTCGCCGAAGCACTGGGGGTGAAACTATGAGCCCTTCGACAAGCTCAGGGCGAACGGGAAGGAGGCGAAGCCGCATTGCTTCTGTTTTTAAGCCCGGCCGCAAAGCACTCCTCACCTACGTTACCGTTGGTTATCCTAGTCTTGATGCCACCTTACAGGTAGTCCCCCTTCTGGCTGAATCTGGCGCTGATATCGTCGAGCTGGGCATACCTTTCTCCGACCCCCTCGCTGATGGCGTCACCATACAAAAAGCAAGCTTTAGCGCTCTGCAAAACGGCGTTACCCCCGAAATCTGCCTCGATATCGCCCGAAAACTGAGGCAGAGGATTAATATTCCGCTCGTCTTTATGGGTTACTACAACCCAATTCTCAACTACGGACTGGAAAAATTCTCTGACGCCTGTGCTAAGAATGGTATTGACGGTATGATTATTCCCGACCTGCCCCCGGAGGAAGGCTCGGAACTGGAAACAGCCGCCCACAAACAAGGGCTTGACCTTATTTACCTGCTGGCGCCGACCAGCACTGAAGAACGCATAAAGCTGGTAGCTAAGCATTCTACCGGTTTCATTTATCTCGTCTCAGTCGCTGGAGTTACTGGAGCGAGAAATCAGCTACCTGCCGACCTCGAGCAATTCGCCGCTAGAGTCAGAAAAGTTGCCACCCAGCCCATCTGTATCGGTTTCGGCATATCCACACCCGAGCAGGCAAAACGTGTCGCCCGCATCGCCGACGGCGTTATCGTGGGCAGCCGCCTCATCCAGCTTATGGAGACTCCTGACTTTATACCGCGGGTAAAAGAGTTTGTAAAGGGATTGAGAAATGCTCTCAAGTGATTTAAGAGCTCATTGAAAAAGAATCATCTTTAGTATAAACTAGTATTAGCAATATTTAACATTTGTTCTATATAACATCTGTTCTAGTTCTAAGAGGTTGAGTGTGAAAAGAGAATTTACCGTTGTTATTGAAAGAGATGAGGATGGGTATTTTGTCGGGACGGTTCCTGCACTCAAAGGATGTCATACGCAAGCCAAATCTCTGGATGAATTGATGAAGCGCATTAAGGAAGCTGTTTTACTTTGTCTCGAAGTAGAAGGTGAATCAACAGAAGGCGAACTCAGCTTCGTGGGGGTTCAGAGAATTGCGGTATGACTCGATTACCCTCTTTGTCCGGTGAAAAGATTATCAAGGCTCTAAGCAAAGCTGGTTTTGAGATAGATAGACAAAGAGGCAGTCACGTTCATTTAAAACACCTTGATGGTAGAGCCACTGTAATACCTATCCATAAAGGTGAATCTATCGGACGCGGGCTTATCAGTAAAATCCTACGTGATACCGAACTTAGCCGAGAAGATTTCCTCAGACTTCTTTGACTCAGAAAATACATTGGTTTCTGGTATCGGCTCGCTGTGCTTACGCTTACCGGCTATGTAACCTCGTATCGCCTCTTCGATATTAGCGACGGCTTCTGCTCTAGTTCTACCCTGGGAGTGACACCCGGGCAAAGCGGGGCAACTGGCAAGATGAAACCATCTTCGTCTTGTTCAAGAATGATAGCAAACTTCATAATATCTCCTGAGCTTTAATTATAGCAGAAATAATCAAGAGGTAGAACTTGTCACCCCAACCAATATTGAAAAACCGCCAATCTCTGATATAATCTAGCGTATAGAAAAATACTTTGCTCTTACCAGCCGGCTCTTTATTTAAGGTTAAGTTGGGGAACATAGCCCTATTCGGGAGGGGAGATGAAAAGCGATAAAAAGGCAAAAGAGCAACCCATCGATGAACTGGCTTTACTAAAGCAAAGGGTTGCTGAGCTGGAAGCAACCGCCGCCAAGTATACCACCCTCGTAGAATCCGGAAACGATGGCATCGTCATTATTCAGGGCGGCAATCTCGTTTTTACCAATGTCAAAATGAAAGAGATGACCGGTTTTTCACCGGATGAAGGTATCGGCAAGCCGTTTATAGACTTCATAACACCGGACTATCGAACCTTTGTGGCAGATATATATCGAAAAAGGCAAGCCGGAAAAGCCGTGCCGAACCACTATGAAGCCGAGATGTTCGGTAAGAATGGTACGATGATACCTATCGAAGTCAATGCCAGCGTGATTGAACACGAAGGCAAACCGGCGGTTATGGCAATCATCCGTGATATTACCGAACGCAAGCAAACAGAGCAAGCCATTCACGAGTCTGAAGAAAAGTATAGAACTCTGGTAGAAAGCGCCACCGATAGCATCTTCGTAATCGATAAAGACATCAGGGTATTATCGGTTAATACCTCTGGAGCACGCTTTTTACGAAAAAACCCTGAGGAGATTATCGGCAAAAGTATTGCTAATTTATTTCCAAAAGAAGTGTCCAGACAGTTCTTGGAAAATTTGAGGGGTGTTTATAAAACCGGAGTCCCTCAAAGCCGGGAAAGCTGCTTTATTATAAATGGAAGAAACTTATGTCTTGATACCCATCTTAGCCCGATAAAAAATTCTGCTAACGAAGTAGTAGCAGTATTAGGGGTAGCCAGGGACACTACCGAACGCAATCAGGTAGAAGAAGAGCTGCGCGAGTCACAGAGAAGATATTCTGCCCTTGTAGAACAAAGCGATGACAGCATTCTCCTCATTCAGGGCGGACTCATCAAATATGCTAATTCGGCGACTGCCAGAATGGTCGGCTTTCTGCCGGCGGAGATAATCGGCAAACCATTCGTTGATTTCATCGCCCCGGAGGACAGAGAAATGGTAGCCGATAGACACAAAAGGCGGATGACCGGGGAGGACGTACCGAGCACTTACGAGACCAAAGTCATACGTAAAGACGGTAAAACGATACCGGTTGAGACCAGCGCCGTCCGGATTGAATATGATGGTAAGCCCGCCGTCGTGGCAATAAGGCGTGACATCAGCGCTCGCAAGGAAGCCGAGGCAGCACTGCTCCGCGAAAGAGCTTTAGCAAACCAATACCTGCAAACTGCCGGCGTTATAATGATAGCTCTCGATAAGAGTGGTAAAGTCAACCTTTCAAATCAAAAAGCTATTGAAGTCCTGGGTTACACTGAAAAAGCCATTATAGGCAAGAACTGGTTTGACACCTTTATTCCCGATAAAGACAGAAAGCAGGTTAGAGGTGTCTTTGACAAGTTGATGACCGGCGAAGTCAAGCCGGTAGATTACTTTGAAAACCCGGTATTGACTAAAAACGGGGAGGAGAGACTTATCGCCTGGCACAATACCTTGCTGATGGACGATAGTAGAATCACCGGAACTCTCAGTTCGGGAGAAGACATCACCGAGAGCAAGCAGACAGAGAAAGCTCTCCAGGAGTCGGAGGAAAGATACCGCACCCTCGTTGAGCTAGGCAGTGAGATTGGCGAAGCTATCGTTATCTTGCAGGATACCGAGCGAGGAGAAGGTATCCAAATCTTTGCCAGCGAAGCCTGGTTACGCATCACCGGCTATTCCCAAAAAGAACTACTCGGAAAGTCGTTTTTCGACCTCGTCAATTCTGAAGACCGTGAGAGTTCCCGGGAAAGACACCGCGCCAAAATGAGGGGTGAAGCATTACCCGGACTTTTCGAGATGTCCGTTACCAGAAAGGATGGCACTCAGGTCCCCATAGAACTTACCAGCACCCGCACGATTTACCTCGGCCAGCCGGCCAACGTGGTGTATATCAGGGATATCACCCGGAGGAAGCAACGGGAAGAAGAACTGCGGCAGACCACCGCAAGGCTGGTGACTTCCCAGCGAGTCGCTAAACTGGGAAGCTGGGGACGAGACCTTTCGACCGGAGCCGCCACCTGGTCGGCTGAGATGTTCCACTTAACAGGATTCGAACCATCCGCACCGACTCCTAGTTTTGAAGCGTTCCTGAGTTTCGTCCATCCCGAAGATAGGCGCCTGATGCAGAAACATCAGGCGAACGTTATAAAGACGGGAAAACCCGGTACATTCGAATTCCGAACCAATCCTGCCCGGGGACCGATGCGGAATATTATTAGTAACATCGAGCCGTTCCGTGGTCCCAGAGGCAGTATCATCAAACTGTCCGGTACTCTGCAGGACATTACTGAGCTCAAGACAGTGGAAGAGAAGCTCAAAACAGCCGAACAGAACTTCCGCAACTCTTTGGACGATTCTCCTCTGGGGATTCGCATCGCTACCCTGGATGGGGAACTGATTTATGCCAATAATGCCTTATTCGATATTACCGGCTATGGAAGCATCGAGGAATTAAAAGCTGTTCCGCTAGTGAAGCTTTATACTCCTGAAAGCTATGAGCGATTCTTGGCCAGGAGAGCAAAGAGGATACTGGGAGAACCCCTCCCGCTTTACTACGAAGTGGATGTTGTACGGAAGGACGGAGAAATTCGTCAATTGTTACTATCTGCCAAGGAAGTAATCTGGGATGGCAAGAAGCGGGTCCAAGTAGCATATCAGGATATCACCGAGCGTAAGCGGCTGGACAAAGAGCTACGAGCATCCGAAGCCAAATATAGGTTCTTGTCAGATAATATGACCGACGTCGCTTTTATGACGGACTTAAATATGAGGACCATATATGTGACGCCTTCAATAGAAAAGGTATTAGGATTTACTCCTGAAGAACGTATTAAACAACTACCGCACGAACAGTTAACTCCCGAATCGCTCAAGCAAGCTTCCAGTCTTTTGTACAGCGAGCTGAAAAAAGAGATGGAAACCGGAATACCCAATACGGGCCCATATGTTCTTGAGTTGGAGTGCTACCATAAGGACCACTCGGTTAGAATACTGGAAACTGTGCTCGGTCCCGTCCGGGATGATATGGGGAAACCAACCGGAATTTATGGAGTCGGGCGAGACATTACCGAGCGTAAACAAGCGGAGATAAAATTAAAAGCATCAGAAGAACGATTCCGTAATCTGGTGGAGAATGCTCCTACCGGCATAGTGATTGTCGACTCCGAGGGGCGACTCATCGAAGCTAATGAAGCTATGTGGAGAATGCACGGTTACGATTCAAAAGAAGAATACATGAAGTCCTCCATCGCTGACCGCTACTACGACCCGAAAGACAGAGAACACTGGATGGCACTCATCCGAGAAACCGATAAGATTAGCGGTTTCGAGATGCGAAACAAACGTAAAGACGGGAGCTTATTCTGGGCTTCGGCAGCCTCCATGCGCCAGACCGGGAAATCGGGTGAAACACAGTATATTGTAGTGGCTCAGGATATTACTCAGCAGAAGCGGGCGTTAGAGGAGCTGAGAGAATCGGAGGAAAGATATCGCGCTCTCATCAGGTTGGGCTCTGAAGTAGGAGAGGCAGTCGTCATGTTGTGGGAGACGGATGGTGAAGAAGCGGTACATGCCTTTGCCAGTGAAGCCTGGTCTAAAATCACCGGCTATTCTCAAGAGGAACTCCTCAAGATGTCTTTCAGCCGCCTGGTTCATCCCAAAGATCAGCCAGCCGCGAGAGATAGATACTATAAAAGGCTGAGCGGAGAGGTTATCAGCGAGTCTTTCGAAGAAACTATTGTCCGTAAAGACGGTACCGAGGTTATGGTCGAGGTCACCGGCGCCCGCACAAACTACAAAGGGAAACCTGCCCAGGTCCTTTATATCCGGGACGTCACGCAACGTAAGAAAATGGAAGACCAGCTTATGACTCAAGACCGTCTGGCTTCCATCGGGCAGCTGGTATCGGGGGTGGCTCACGAGCTTAACAACCCACTCACCGGTGTCATCGGCTTTTCCGACCTTGTTCTCCAGCGGGAGTTGCCCGACGATATTAAAGACGATATAAACGTGGTCAACCGGGAGGCGAAACGCGCGGCCGCCATCGTCAGAAACCTCCTCACTTTCGCCCGAAAACATCCAGAAGAAAAACGGCTAGTAGATATTAATGACGGTATAAAACAAGTTCTGGAACTGCGCGCCTACGAGCAAAAGTTAAATAACATTAAAGTCGATACCCGCCTGGCTGCGGAACTACCTAAAATTCTGGGAAACAGCACCCAGCTGCAGCAGGTTTTCATCAACATAATTGGCAATGCCGAATTCTTTATGGCCGAAGTCCACCAGAAAGGTATCCTGACCATCACTACAGAACGGGTAGGGAATTTTCTCCGGGCAACTTTCACCGATGATGGTCCCGGAATTTTGAAAGAGAGTCTGAAATTGGTTTTTAATCCCTTTTTCACTACTAAAGAAGTCGGCAAAGGCACGGGGCTCGGGCTAAGCATCTGCCATGGCATAGTCACCGAGCACGGCGGTAAAATCTGGGCGGAAAGCGAACTGGGTAAAGGAGCCACCTTTGCCGTCGAACTTCCGATACCTTCGGGAAAAGTCTAAGAGAGAGGCTCGGATGATTATTGACTTTCACACCCATATCTTCTCTCCAAAACTCAAGGAAAACCGCGACCGCTATATCGATAAAGACCCCGCCTTTACCACCCTCTACTCCTCGCCCAAGGCTAAAGTCGCCACCGCCGAGGAGCTCATCGCCAATATGGATGCAGAGGGCATCGATATCTCGGTCGTCCTCAACATCGGCTGGAACAGCCACGAGCTGTGCGTCGAGACCAACGACTACATTCTGGAATCTATCGCCCGCTACCCGAAGCGTCTGATAGGCTTCTGCACCGTCCAGCCTCGCTCCCTCGAAGCCGCCCTGGTTGAAATCGAGCGCTGTGTCAAAGGCGGCATAAAAGGCGTGGGCGAAATCAGGCCCGACGCTCAAGGTCTGGCTTTCAACGACGAAAAGGTAATGAAGCCCTTCATCGGGACCATCTCTAAACACAATCTCATTCTTCTTACCCACACCTCGGAGCCAGTGGGCCACATCTATCCGGGCAAGGGGATGATTACCCCCGGCATGCTTTATCCCCTCATTACCGCCTACCCCGATTTGCCCATCGTCTGTGCTCACTGGGGCGGCGGCCTGCCCTTTTATGCCCTGATGCCCGAAGTCAAAAAAGCCCTGGCTAACGTCTATTTCGATTCCGCCGCTTCGCCGTTCCTCTACACTCCCGAGATATATGCTCAAGCTATCCAGTTGGTCGGCGCCGATAAAATCCTCTTCGGCACTGACTTCCCCTTGCTTAAACCCAGCCGACTTCTCAGAGAGATTAAGTCGCTAAACCTGCCTCCGGAAACGGAGCGGCTCATTCTCTACGGCAACGCTCAAAAGCTGCTTAGGATAGGAGCTTAGAATGGAAGAAATCCGCTCTTTCGTCGCCATCGAGCTGCCCGACGACATTAAGAGTAAACTGGGTAAACTCATCGCTCAATTGAAAGCAAGAAACTCAGGAGTGAAGTGGGTCGATGCCAACAACATTCACCTGACGCTGAACTTCCTGGGCAATGTGGCTTCGGACAAAATCGACGAGGTAACCAAGGCGATGGAGGAGTCCGCTCGTGAGATACCGCCTTTCCAGATAGAGGTCAAGGAGCTGGGTGCTTTCCCCAATTTGAGGCGCGTGCAGGTAGTCTGGGTAGGAATGCAGGATGAACTGGAGCCGTTAGGTAAACTCAAGCAAAACCTCGACTTCAATCTTGAATTAATCGGCTTTACCCCCGAATCGAGACCGTTCTCGCCTCATCTGACCCTGGGCCGTGTCCGCAACGAAGCCTCGTTCGAAGAGCGCCAGAAGCTGGGGGAGCTTATTAGCAACACCCAGTTCGAGGGCGGCAGTTTCAAAGTCGAAGCGGTCAGCCTGATGAAAAGCCAGCTTACCCGGCAAGGCTCCATCTATACCCGAATGAGCCTGACTAAACTCATAAATCCTAAATACTAAATCAGAGCCTAAAAGCTCTTGCATAGAATCAAATCTTGATGTATAATCGGGACAAATTTACTTATGGATGGGAGGTAGTCCGGTGGAACAAAACACATTCCCCAAATGTCAGAAATGCAAGGTCGGAGACTTGGTGCCTCTGTCCGATTTCGGCAGCCAGGGAGCAAGCATTCAATACAAAGCGTGGGTATGCACCAATCCTGATTGTGGTTTCAACCTGAAAATCAGGAATGGCGACGTTTATTTAGACGAACCCATTATGAGCGGAGCACTGCACAACAACCGCGTCCGCTCCTAATTTCTATAGTCAGTCTCGAAGTTTCAGAAACAAATGGCGAGTGTGCTTCCACAACTAGCCAGGTTGGGGGAAATTTCGCTTAATTTATTGTTCCCGCAACGATGCGTTGGTTGTGGAAAAGAAGGCAGTCTGCTTTGCCAGTCCTGTCTGCGTTTGTTGCCCCGCCTGATGCCCCCCATTTGTCCCCTCTGCGGCTTGCCTCAAGCCAGCGGCGTGCTATGCCCGGATTGCATCGGCGGGCAGACGGCGATAGATGGTATCCGCTCACCATTCCGTTTCGAGGGCATAATGAGCGAAGCCGTTCATCAGCTTAAATATCAGAACATCAGGACTTTAGCCCCAGTTTTAGCCCGGCTCTTGCAGGATTACCTGAATACTAAACCCGTCCCTGGAGAGGTGCTAGTGCCGGTACCACTGCACTCCCGCCGACTCAAGGAGCGCGGCTATAATCAGTCCGGTTTGCTGGTAAAACAACTTGGTAAGCTCACGGGCCTGCCGGTAGCGGATAATTGTCTCATTCGTGAGCGGCACACTTCTCCCCAAGCCAAGACATTAACCGTAGATGAGAGACGAAGTAACATCGCTAACGCTTTTACTTGTCGTAATGACAAACTGAAAAGTAAGCAAGTAATACTTATCGATGATGTTTCTACCTCCGGTGCCACCCTAGATGCCTGTGCCTCAGCTTTGAAAGCCGCAGGAGCCAAATCGGTCTGGGGATTGGTCCTTGCTAGAGAAGTCTAAGAGAAGATTTAAGATTTAAGAAATAAGATTTACGAATTCATCAATCACAAATCGTAAATCGTAAATCAGAGGTTCTAACATGAAGGTAATCGGACTAACCGGCGGTATCGGCAGCGGTAAAAGCACGGTAGCCCAGTTTCTCAAAGAACTGGGCGCTGTAATTATCGATGCGGATAAAGTCGGTCACGAAGCCTATAAGCCTGATACCGAAGGCTGGCGTGAAACGGTGGCCGCTTTCGGCAAAAGGATTCTCAATCAGAGCGGGGAAATCGACCGCAAGAAGCTGGCGGAAATAGTATTCAAAGACCCCAAAGCTTTATCAAGGTTAAACCGGATTATGCACCCCCGGATGTTCGAAATGATTAAAGCCCAGATTGAAGAATACCGACGTCAGGGAGTGAAAGTGGCGGTGGTCGAAGCCGCCATTTTGATTGAAGCCAACTGGACATCCATAGCCGACGAAGTCTGGGTCGCAGTAGCGCCTGAAGCCAGGGTAATCGAACGGGTTAAAAAGCAACGCGGCCAGGCTGATGAACAAACCCTGGCACGCATCCGCTCCCAGTTATCTCAAAAAGAACGATTAAAATACGCCGATGTTGTCATCAATAATGACGGCACCCTGGATGAGCTTAAAGCCAAGGTAAAAGAGCAGTGGGAGAGGCTCTTAAAATAGAGACAAATATACCCAGTAAACCAACAGATTCACCGCCGTCAATGGCACGCCTATTTTAATAAACTCGAAGAAGGTGATAGTTTCCCCGGCTGTCTTTTCGGCATTCTGTATTATTATCACGTTACTGGCGGCACCGAGTATGGAAAGATTCCCGGCAATGGTGCTACCAGCGGCTAATGCCATCATCTGCTTTGTAGATACTCCCAAGTGACTCAATACCGGCAAATACAGGGCTACCAGCGGCACATTGGAGATAAATTGACTAATCAGCGCACTAATCGATAGGAGCACCGGGACCGAAGTTAAATCCAGATGCAGACTATTTGTAATTGATTGGAAGAAACCGGACAGCCAGACACTCTCCATAAGCACGAACATCGCCGCAAAGAAGACCAGCGTGCACCAATCGATGCCTTTGATTACCCGGAACCTTTTAGGGCTAAACAGAATAATCGGAAGAGACGATGCCAGGGCAATATAAGTCAGCCTGAAATCGATGCCTAAACCGAGAAATACCATCGCTATCTTCACTACGATAAGAGTCACTAGAAAGATTAAAGATACTTTTGAAAGTGTAGCCAGCTTACTGTCTTTTATCAACTCGGCTTCGTGGTTCAAAGGCTCAAGGTGGAAATGCCCACGGAAGAAAACCCTCAGTATAAAGTAGGTTACGACCAGATTAATCAGAGTCGGTATCAACAAAAACTTGAAAAAGGTGACAAACGGATTGACCACGTTACCATTGATAGCAATCAGCAGGTTCTGCGGGTTGCCGATAGGACTCATCACGCTGCCGGTGGTTACGGCAAACGCTAGGGAGAATAACAGCATTTTAGGCGGCAGGTTATTTTTACTGGCAAGTGACAGCATCAGAGGCGTGCCGATAATTGCCAGGGTGTCATTCATCAGGAAAGCCGATAACATACCCATCGTCAGTAGAATGAAAAATATCAGGCTATTGACCGACCGAGCTCTTCTGAAAAGTAAGTAAGACAAACGGGATAGGTAGCCGCTTTCTTCCAGCGCCCGCCCGACTACGAAAACACCGAACAGGAAAAACATTACGTCGGGATTGATGGCTTTCAATGCATCTAATGGCGAGATTTCTCCGGCAACCAACACCGCCAGAGCACCCAGGAGCATTATTTGCCATATCTGGAGGCGTATATTACCTAATTGTCTTACCGCAATCAGGATAAAGACGATAGCTAGAATTATTAAGGAAATCACACTAGTTCTATTTTAACAGATGTTGTCATTGCGAGACCATCCCGATGAGGCTAAAGCCGAATCGGGAGGCGAAGCAATCTCGTACCACAATGAAACTATCAGAATCCCTGCTAACCCTTCTTCACCAGCAAACATATATTCCTGGAAAAAAGTTTAACCGGCAGCCGATATGAGCTTTCAGGAAAAGACTTGAGCACTTTAAATCCAGCCCGTCTGGCTAGCTTTTCCAATTCACCATAAGAGAAAAGATAATAGTAACGCTTCAGGACTTTATCCTTTGTTCGCCAGGGAACGGCGACTTTCTTACCATTGAACCAGAACCTCGGCTGCCAGCGATTCCAGACGGTGATAAAGGCTTCTCCGCCTGGCTTTAATACCCGCCAAAGTTCATTAAAAGCTAACTCTCTTTCTCTCTCACCTTTTATGTGATGATAGGTAGCCACCGATGTTGCCCAGTCGAAGGCTTCATCGGCAAAAGGCAACCGGGTAATATCACCCAGAATTAACTTAGCGGTGAAGCTAAATTTTTGAGAATATTTTTGGGCAAGCTTCAGCATTTCGCTGGAAAAATCGATACCGTAAAGGTCGAAAGTTTCTTTGAAAGGCACAAAGTCAGGCCCGTGGGCGCAGCCGATATTAATCAGCCTTCCTTTCTGCCACCGTCGCGCCATCTCTTCCAATTCCTTGCGGAAGATGGTCCGGTGTCTGAAGCCGTACCAGCCTGGTGCTATTTGGTTGAAGATGTCCTTCAAATTATCGTTTACTGCCATAAATCTGCTAGACTATTTATACAATGAGAAAGGTTACCAGGACAATATCCGGTGTCACCCCCATCGCCGTGATGACCCAGCCGGCAAAGTGTCCCGGACAATGTATCTATTGTCCCACTTATTCAGATACGCCGCAAAGCTATACTCCCGAATCTCCGGCAGTATTGCGCGCCATAAAATGCGGCTACGACGCCTGCAAACAGGTGGAACTCAGACTAAAAACCTTGCAGGAGATGGGGCACCCCACAGATAAAATCGAGCTGATAATAATGGGGGGGACATTTCTGGCTCAACCGGAAGAATATCAATACCGGTTTATCCAAGACTGCTATGACGCACTCAATAGTATTGAATCGACCTCCCTGGAGCAGGCAAAACAAATTAATGAAACGGCCGACCAACGCTGCGTCGGACTATGCATCGAGACCAGGCCCGACTTCTGCCAGCCGGAACACATCACCAGGATGCTTGATTTCGGCACGACCCGCGTGGAGTTGGGTATCCAGACTCTGGACGACGAAATCTACCGGCTGGTGAATCGAAAACATACTGTAGAAGATGTGGTTAAAGCTACCGCCTTACTCAAAGAGAATGGCTTCAAAGTCCATTATCATTGGATGCCCGGATTACCCGGCTTAACGCCGATGAAAGACCTGGAACTATCGGAAAACCTGTTCTCCGATAGCCGTTTCCGACCCGATGGTTTAAAGCTCTACCCGACGATGGTTGTGCAGGACACTGAATTGGAAAGGTGGTATCGGGCAGGACGTTATCAGCCTTACGATAATGAAACTATGATGGATCTGTTAACCAATATTAAGTCTATCGTTCCCAAATATGTCAGAATTTCCCGGGTTCTGCGGGATATTCCGGCGAAGTTTATCGTGGCTGGTGTCAAAGACTCACTGCGTAACGAAGTTAGAGAGCGGATGAAAGAACTCGAGGTGGAATGTAACTGTATCCGCTGCCGTGAATACGGACACCGGATGCGGACCGGCTGGACGGTTGGTGAACCGAAAATAGTCCGAACGGACTACGAAGCGTCGGCGGGCAGAGAAATTTTCCTATCGTTCGAAGATAAAAACGAAACTCTATTCGGCCTGCTGAGAATGAGGATTCAAGACAGACATGTCCTGAGCAGCGTCGAAGAACCCCCGGCCACTCTCAAACAAAAGAATAAAACAGCCCTGATTAGAGAGCTGCATATATACGGTCCCGAAGTCCCTTTACAGGAGCAGAATGAGACCGCCGCCCAGCATAAAGGGCTGGGTAGAGCGCTATTAGTCGAAGCTGAGAGAATCGCCCGGGAAGAATTCCACGCCAAACAAATGGTAATTCTGAGCGGCGTCGGTGCCAGAGAATATTACCGCACCCAGTTCAGCTATACCAGCCAGGGCGACTACATGGTGAAGAGCTTATTATAAACGAGTTATCAGTTTTCAGTTATCAGCCTTCAGCATCGCAGCTCTTGACGAAATATTTTGTCCCGTGGTATTCTATACTTTGTCTACTGAAATAGTAATAAATGAGGCGGAATGAAACTTTCGACGAGAGCAAGATATGGCACCAGGGCACTCCTTGATATTGCCCTTCAAGCCGATGAAAAACCTGTCCTCTTAAAGGACGTCGCCCAGAGACAGGCGATTTCCTTACTTTATCTAGAAAGAATTATCACTCCACTGATTACGACGGGAATATTAAGAAGCACCCGAGGACCAAAAGGCGGCGTATGGCTTGCACGGCGGCCCGAAGAAGTAAACCTCAGCACTGTAATCCGACTCCTTGAAGGTTCGACATCTCCAACGGAATGTATTGATAATCCTGGCGTCTGTTCACGCTCCAGAGATTGCGTTACCCGCGAGCTCTGGAGCGAAATGAAAGAAGCTACAGACAAGGTCTTAGAGTCGATGACTCTACGTGACCTCATCGAGCGACAGGAAAAGAAATCTCAACCAGCCGAAATGATGTATTATATATAGGAGAAATTAAAAATGGTAGAAAAAATTCGTTACAAATCGCTAGAAATACCCAAGCTGACCAGGGGCATTGCCGGGGACTCTACTGAGCTAATCGGCAATACGCCGCTGGTTAGACTCAACCGGGTAACAAAAGGAACCAAAGCACAGGTAGTAGCTAAACTGGAGTCCTTCAACCCATTAAGCAGCGTTAAGGACCGGATTGGCGTGGCGATGATTGCGGATGCCGAAGAGAAAGGACTCATCAAAGACAAAACTACGATTATCGAGCCGACCAGCGGCAATACCGGCATTGCTCTGGCCTTTGTTTGCGCCGCACGCGGCTATAAGCTAATTTTAACAATGCCGGATACTATGTCTATGGAGCGCCGCCAGCTACTCTCCGTCCTCGGTGCCCAGCTTGTATTAACTCCCGGTGCCGAAGGAATGACCGGAGCCATTAAGAAAGCCGAGCAACTGGTGGCAGAAAATCCCAATTCATTTATGCCACAGCAGTTCAAAAATCCGGCGAACCCGGAGATTCACCGCCTGACCACCGCCGAAGAAATCTGGCGGGATACCGATGGCAAAGTAGACATAGTGGTCGCCGGTGTCGGCACCGGCGGTACGATTACCGGTGTCGCCGAAGCATTAAAAAATAGAAAACCGGGGTTCAAAGCTGTAGCCGTCGAGCCGGCCGCTTCTCCTGTGCTTTCCGGAGGAAAGCCGGGCCCACATAAGATTCAGGGAATCGGTGCTGGTTTTGTCCCTGATGTCTTGAAGAAAGAACTAGTCGATGAGATTATAAAAGTGGCTAATGAAGACGCCGGTACAATGGCAAGAAGATTAGCTAAAGAAGAAGGTATCCTCGCCGGTATATCCTCGGGAGCCGCTACCTGGGCAGCATTAGAAGTAGCTAAAAGGCAGGAGAACGAGGGGAAACTTATCGTAGTTATTTTACCGGATACCGGAGAACGCTACCTCTCGACGTGGCTTTTCCAGGAAGTTGCGCCCCCGGTCCAGACTATATAATATATAATTTGGTTAAAGACAACTGCCAGATTAGAAAGGAATTAGCTAGATGAAACGGGTATATCTCGACTATGCTGCCACGACGCCGGTCCGTCCGGAAGTAGTAGAGGCAATGCTGCCATATTTTACCGAGGGCTTCGGTAATCCTTCCAGCATTTATTCTTACGGTCAGGAAGCCAAAGCGGCGGTTGAGAAAGCCAGGAAACAAATAGCTAATCTAATCGGTGCCAGCGAAGAAGAAATTTTCTTTACCGGTGGAGGTACCGAAGCCGATAACTATGCTATAAAAGGCGTAGTTTATGCTAACGAAGGTAAGGGAAATCATATCATCACCAGTCCCGTAGAACATCATGCGGTGATAGAGACCTGTAAATTTTTAGCTAAAAGAGGTTCTACAGTTACCTACCTGACGGCGGATAGAAACTGCATGGTAGACCCGGCCGAAGTCAAGAAGGCAATTACCAATAAAACCGTCATTATCTCGGTAATGCACGCCAATAATGAAGTCGGCACTATAGAACCGATAAGTGAGATAGGCGAGATTGCCCGGGAAGCCGGCGTCTATTTCCATACCGATGCCGTCCAGACGGTCGGGCACATCCCGGTAAACGTCAAAGAGCTCGGTGTGGACTTATTGTCGATGTCATCCCACAAGCTTTATGGTCCCAAGGGATGCGGCGCAATTTATATCAAGAAGGGGACTAAAATCGCTCCCTTTATACACGGGGGCGAGCAGGAAAAGGGACGGCGGGCAGGCACAGAGAACGTCCCGGGCATTGTCGGTTTCGGCAAAGCCGCCGAGCTCGCCGTGAAGGAAATCAAACAGGAAGCCGAACGCCTGACCGGCCTGCGCCAACAGCTTATCAAGGGTATACTGGAACGTATCGACCATTCCCAGCTAAACGGACATCCCACGAATAGATTACCCAATAACGTAAACGTGAGTATCGCCTATGTAGAAGGCGAGTCGATAATCCTTAACCTCGACCTTGAGGGAATTTGTGCTTCCACAGGCTCGGCTTGCAGTTCAGCCAGCCTTGAACCCTCTCACGTCCTGCTGGCAATGGGCTTATGCCACGAAGAAGCTCACAGTTCGCTTAGGTTCAGCCTGGGAATCCAGACTGTACCGGAAGATATAGACCGGACCTTGGAAGTTCTGCCCAAGATTGTCGGCCGGCTCAGAGCGATGTCACCATTGCTGAAAAGTCAGAAGAAGTAAAGCCGCTTTCCTTGGCACCTATTAAGTGACATACTCAGGAATCAGGAGGAAGTGATGGCAACAGCTGAAATGCCCGAAATCGGCAAAATTTCTCCCCAGATATTTAGCGAATTGATATTTCCCCGCCTGGGAGCAAAGAGCGATAAAGTGCTGGTGGGACCTCAGCATGGAGTCGACGTGGGTATCGCTGAAATCGGGGGTAAAGCGGTCTCCTTCACTACCGACCCCGTATTTATCGTTCCTGAATATGGCTGGGAGCGAGCCGCCTGGTTTGCCATCCACATCCTGGCTTCCGATTCGGTAACTTGCGGTTTGAAACCGGCTTTCCTGACAATAGACTTGAACCTCCCGATGGAAATGACCAAGAAACAGCTAGAGACAATGTGGGACGTGATGCACAAAGAGTGCCTGAAGCTGGGCATAAACATTATCACCGGACATACCGCCAGATACGAAAATTGTCATTACCCGATGGTGGGCGGAGCCACGGTAATCGGCATCGGGGAGTTGAATGAATACGTAAACCCGAAATTCGCCAAAGCCGGCGACAAAATCATCATCACCAAGGGACCGGCAATCGAAGCGACCGGTATCTTCGCCACGATGTTTCCCAAGCTAATCGAGAAAAAATTCGGCAAGGAGTTCAGCAAGAAAGCCGAGCAGGTTTTTTATCAGATGTCGGTAGTCGAAGATGCGATGACCGCTGTAAGCCTTGGTGTGCGTGAAAAAGGAGTGACGGCGATGCACGATGCCACCGAATGCGGGGTTTGGGGAGGACTGTACGAAGTGGCTCAGGCCGGTGGTCTAGGAGTAAGAATAGAAAAAGAAAAGATCGTGATGGCTGACTGCATCAGCGAGATATGCTCTTATTTCGGCATCGACCCTTATGCTTCCATAAGCGAGGGGACGTTAATCATTACCTGCCGCCCCAACAAAGCCCAGGCAGTGGTGCAAGCCCTGGCTAAAAAGAATATCAAATCCTCTATTGTCGGCGAATTAACGGGACCTGAAAAAGGTATGGTCCTGATTGAAAAAGGCCGTGAAAGAAAACTTGAACACCCCATCGTCGACCCCTTCTGGAAAGCTTTCTACGGCGCCTTGGAAAAGAATAAGCCCGCGTAGTGTCATTGCGAGACCCCGATAGAATCGGGGCGGCGCAATCTGGGGGTAAATCCTTCAACAGGAAGGACATATTTATTAATCAGGAGCACTTAATTGAAAAAGTCAGTTGTTGAGCCCGGACTTTCCGAAAAGTTAGCATCCCTGAAAAACATCCTGTCGGAGATGGGCAGTATACTTGTTGCCTATTCCGGCGGAGTGGACAGTACATTTTTACTTAAGGTCGCTTCGGGTGTGTTAGGAGACAAGGTAGTCGCGGTCACGGCAAGCTCAGAAACATATCCACCGGGTGAGCTTGAAGAAGCCAAAAAAATAGCTGTCAAAGTAGGCGTGAAACAAATCGTTATCCATACCAATGAGCTAGACAACTCCAGCTTTGCCGCCAATCCTCCGGAGAGATGCTACTACTGCAAGACGGAACTGTTTACCAAACTGACCGAGCTAGCCAAACAATATAAATTGAACTACATAGTCGACGGTTCGAACTACGATGATTTGAAAGACTTTCGACCAGGGATGAAAGCCGCTTCGCAGTTCGGGGTGCGGAGCCCCTTAAAAGAGGCAGGACTCACCAAAGAGGAAATCAGAACATTATCGAAAAGGATGGGCCTGCCGACGTGGGATAAACCGCCCCAGCCCTGTTTATCGACGCGATTTCCTTACGGAGCCGCCATCACCAGGGAAAACCTTTCAAAAGTCGGACTTGCCGAAGAATTTCTGGCTAAGTTCGGTCTGAAGCAATTGAGAGTCCGTGTCCACGGCGATATTGCCCGAATCGAAGTCCCCAAGGATGATATGAAAATATTCCTCGATAAAGACGTATCGCAGAAAATCGTGGACAAATTCAAAGAGCTTGGATATACCTATGTGACACTCGACCTTCAAGGCTACAGAATGGGCAGCATGAACGAACCGCTAAAGCAGATTTAAGATTTATGAGATAAGATTTACGAATAATTATGTTAAAAATCATTAATCGTAAATCAAGTTCTCCTTGCACTCCTCCCCAAAATCTAGTAAAGTCAGCTTGTGGGAAAATCGCCAAAGACCATCTTCGTCTGCCAGCAGTGCGGTAAAGAAAACCTTAAATGGCTGGGACGCTGCCCCGAATGTCAGGCATGGAACAGTCTCGTCGAGAAAACCGTCACCACCGTAACCACCTCTTTTACATCAACCCTCCCAACCACTCCACCCCAGGAGCTGTCCGAAATCACCCTCCAGGCGAACGAACGCCTTTCCTTGCCTTTAGCAGAATTTAACCGGGTGCTGGGTGGCGGAGTTGTTCCCGGCTCGCTGACCCTCATCGGCGGCGACCCCGGTATCGGCAAGTCCACTCTCCTGCTACAGGTCTCAGCTATAGTCGCCCAGTCCGGCAGCAAAGTGGTCTATGTCTCCGGCGAAGAGACACTGCACCAAATCAGGCTTAGAGCGAACCGACTGAGCATAAAAGGCGAAAATCTTTTTCTTTTAGCTGAAACCAACCTCGATGCTATTCTTGGTCAGCTTGAAGAGCTATCGCCCGGTCTGGTAGTGGTCGATTCCATTCAGGCAGTTTTCCTGCCCGAAGTCGAGGCAAGCGCCGGCAGCATCAACCAGGTTCGGGAATGTACCGCCCGGCTGATGCACTGGGCGAAGTCGACCGGTGTGCCCGTTTTCATCGTCGGGCACGTTACCAAAGAAGGCGCCATCGCCGGTCCCAAGGTCCTGGAACACATCGTCGACGTCGTGCTCTATCTCGAGGGCGAGTCCTTCAGTGCCTACCGCGTTTTACGTAGCGTCAAAAACCGCTTTGGCTCGACCAACGAAATCGGCGTCTTTGAAATGAAAGAGCAGGGCTTGGTCGAGGTTGATAATCCCTCCCAAGCTTTTCTTTCTCAACGCTGGGGTGAAGCTGTCGGCTCGGCGGTGGTACCTGTCCTTGAAGGCAGTCGGCCCCTCCTCGTCGAGATTCAAGCCCTGACCAATCCCACCGCCTTTGGCTTGCCCCGCCGCACCGCTAACGGCATCGACTTCAACCGCCTGCTGATGATTACCGCCGTGCTCACCCGGCGCCTCGGCTTAAAGCTCGGCAATCAGGATGTTATGGTAAATGTTACCGGCGGGCTCAAAATTGAAGAGCCGGCCGCCGATTTAGGCATTGCCCTGGCAATTGCCTCCAGCTTCCGCGACGTGGGTGTTGACCCTCATTTGATAGCCGTGGGTGAAATCGGACTCAGCGGCGAACTTAGAGCCGTTCCCCAATTAGACAGACGCGTTAACGAAGCCGCCCGCCTTGGCTTCAAACGCTGCCTCGTCCCCAAAACCGGCGCCGTAATCAGCCCAATCCCCAAAGGTATCGAAATTATCCCGGTCAGCAGTTTAAGGGAGGCGGTGGGAGTGGGGATTGGTAAGCAAGGAAGTAGCTCAGAGCAGAACCTTTAATAGACCGCAAAGGCTCAACTCAATTATCATCAAAGCTGTAAAAGACTCCGATACAAGGAGGTTAGAATGCACTTCCCAGCAAATATTTCACCTGAGAAACAGCAAGAAGTCGTAAAGTTACTTAAGAGACCAAGAGGAACGTTAGAATTTGAATACCAATTGGAAGGCCTTTTTGACCCTAAATTAGGTAAAGGAGTAATTCTTGAGATAGCAACTGGGCAAATAGTATACCGATTAGAACGAGATGCTGAGCTTAATCTTCATTTTTATCATTCTTCGCCCGGCACTGGCACGAGAGTTGCTAGTTTAGATATCAAGCCACTAAAAGGAAGTAAAGCTATATATTTGTGTATAACCTGGTCACATGAAGACATTTACTTACATGTAGGAGGTCGCAATGGAGGACCTGACGGGCTTCTCAGCGCTAGAGGCATCCCTTCGAAGAAGTCTTTTAGAGTCGATTCTAAGGGTAAGGTTTATCAGATTGGAGACGAGGGCGTCACAATTGGTGAATATTCCTTCTTCGTTCATGGGAAATCAATCCTAGAATCCACAGCTATCGAGGCTTGGAACAACACAATAGAGGCAGTAAAGATTCTTCAATCGGGTACGTCATCTCAAGGCTATATCTTCGAGGTAATTTGTACGAACGTAACTGTCGTAATGCTTGTCACCGGATTTGAGACGTACTGTAAGCGAAGATTCTTGGAGCTTGAACAAGAGGGAATATTACCAGACATTGACGCTTTGCTTAACAGCTTTTTATCAGCTAAAGAACGAGAACGTGGTGAGGGAGAAACGATAAAAAACGAAGTACAAGAAAGCTCCTTTTCATCATTACAGATAATAGTTGATAGCGGAAGAATTGACTTCCAAAAATACGATCGTTGTAAATTGGCATATAATAAGGCATATGGCATTAAGTTTGGAGAAGTGAAAGGTATAACAAGTGCACTTCTTGAAGATGTCCAACGCATGATAGGTTTTCGCCATCGAATAGTGCATGTATCCCCTACGATTGGGATGCTAAACCGAGGAAGCGTGCCACCTGAAGAGCCAGTATTTCCCAAACGCGAATATGCTGAAATGGCTATTAACGTATTCAATAATTTTATTAAGTGTTTGCACTCTGCAACCCTTTCCCTAGAATCTAAGTAACTACAGCAATATCAAGCTTCTTTATGCAAACTCAGGTCTCAAATTCCGACCAACTAGCGTAGCACACAAATTAGGGTAAAGGATTAATTGACAATCTACCCCCTCTCCCACCTCACCATCGCCCTGGTATTTATCCCGCCCCGCTCCTTGTATTCCGCTTTGTTAAGCCAGCCATTCTATCTGCACATTGCAATCAGGCTTAATCTTCCGGAACTCCGGGTCGCCGGTAAGTAGCAGAGCGTTCTTAACCTGTGCTAAGGCGGCAGCAAAACAATCGGCATAAGCTATCGGGCAGTCCATTTTAATATGAGCCGCCGCCAAGGCAAGAATTCGGTCGACATTTATGACCTCGATGGGTAACTCATCAATCCGGGCTAGAGTCTCTTGGGCTCTGGGAAGTCCTCTTTCACGCTCTATAAAGTAAATAACCTCGCCCAGATTAACTACACACAGGTAGAGGTGACAGTTACCTTCTTTAGCTGCTTCCAGCAGATTACGAACCTGTTCGCTCCCGGGTTCAGCCTCAAAAAAGGTAAGAAGAGCGTAGCTGTCAAGGACATAGCCTTGACTATTTTCCGCGTTCTGCATCCTGTCGCCTTGATTTTATAAGTTCCCCGACCAGAGACGGCTTGCCTTTTAGCATGCCCATCGAGTTTCTAATCGGAGCTTCAGACGCCGGTACGATAGAGATGACGCCGCCATAGTCGATGACGTGGACTCTATCACCCTTCTTGAGACCATACCGCTCTCGCAGCTCCTGGGGTATTACCACCCATCCCTTCTCAGAAAGCGTAGATGTATCCATAAAATTCTCCTGTATATACTCTGTTAAATATAGTAATACTAAAATTAATAAAATGTCTACCCTGTGAGTGTTTAATATTACAATACGGGATCTAGAATAACCTTTTGAATTTTGTTCGGATTTCGTGCTTAGGATTTCGGATTTACTTAGTTATCTCTCCCACCTCGCCACCGCCTTGGTATTTATCCCGCCCCGCTCCTTATATTCCGCTTTGTTAAGCCAGCCATTCTATCTGCACATTGCAATCAGGCTTAACCCTTAGAAATCAAAGATTCAGGTGAAACAGGCTATCGGTAATCTCTACTATAGGCATCGAGCCTTAGCCGGATGTGGCTGGAGCTTGTTTTGGCGGGGTCATCTTACGCTTAGCGGAAGGTGCCTGCTGGGTCTCGGTTGCTGGTTCAGCCGGAGAAGGTGGTGGTGTTGCCGGAGCCTCGATAGTAGCCTCGGGTGGTGAAGGGGGTGTATCACTTAACAGGGCATCCAGTTCATCGCTCTCCAGAGTCTCTTGAGCAACTAATTTTTGAGCGATTTTTACCAATTTAGGCTTATTGTCAGTCAGTATCTTCTTGGCAGTATCGTGAGCTTCCTCGATAAGTTTATTGACCTCTTCATCGATAGTATTGGCAATACGGTCGCCATAGTCCTTTTGCTCGGAGATTTCTCTACCGAGGAATACCATCTCTTGCTTATCGCCAAAAGTCCTTGGTCCCAATTTCTCACTCATTCCGAAGTCGGTAACCATCTTTCGGGCAAGCTCGGTGGCACGCTTAATATCGTCCGAAGCTCCCGTTGTGACTTCATTGAAGATTATTTGCTCGGCAGTGTGACCGCCAAGTAAAGTGGCTAACATCGCTTTAATCTGAGAGCGACCGATAAGATACCTGTCCTCAATAGGGAGCTGTTTGGTGTGACCGAGAGACATTCCGCGGGCAACGATGGATATTTTGTGGACGGGGTCGGCATCGGGCAGCATCTTGGCTACCAGAGCATGTCCGGCCTCATGATAGGCGGTAATTTCTTTTTCTTTGCTGCTTATGCGCCGGCTTTTTCTCTCTGGACCGGCGATGACGCGGTCGATGGATTCTTCGAACTCTTCCATATCGATAGCTTTTTTATTTCGTCTGGCTGCCAGAATTGCTGCCTCATTGACCAGGTTAGCCAGGTCGGCACCGCTAAAACCGGCAGTCTCTTTAGCCAGTATCTCCAGTTTGACCGATTCTGCGAGAGGCTTACCTTTGATGTGGACTTTAAGTATAGCAGCTCTGCCGACAATATCCGGACGGTCAAGGATTACCCGCCGGTCGAACCGTCCGGGACGCAGCAATGCCGGGTCGAGTATATCGGGACGGTTGGTTGCCGCTAGGACGATTACGCTGGTATTAGTATCGAAGCCATCCATCTCAGTTAAAATCTGGTTGAGGGTCTGTTCTCTTTCATCGTGACTGCCGCCTAATCCAGCACCACGATGGCGGCCGACGGCATCGATTTCATCAACAAAGACAAGACAAGGAGCAGCTCGCTTAGCCTGGTCGAACAGGTCGCGCACCCGGGCAGCACCCACGCCGACGAACATTTCAACGAATTCACTACCGCTAATAGAAAAGAAGGGGACTCCGGCTTCACCAGCCACAGCTTTAGCTAATAGGGTCTTTCCTGTGCCCGGGGGCCCGACCAGTAAAACTCCCTTCGGAATACGTGCACCCAGGCTCTGGAACCTCTCCCTCGACTTAAGAAATTCAACGACTTCGTATAGTTCCTGCTTAGCCTCATCCACGCCGGCAACATCTTCAAAAGTTACTGACGGTTTAGAGGCTGAGAAAAGCCGGGCGCGACTGCGACCGAAGCTGAACGCCTGGTTATTGGCGCCGCGGGCGCGGGAAAAGAGATAAAGGAGCAATCCCCCGAACAGTAGCAGTGGCAAAAACGTAAGTAGCAGATTCCCCCAGTCCATTCCTGAGGCTTTGTAAGCGTATTTTCCTACTTTATCTAGATTTAGCCCGAGCTCCTTAAGCTCGACATAATTAAGGTTGCCGATATAGGTAGTAAGTTTATCCCCGGTGGCAGTAGTGACCAATAGAGAATCGCTCTCTATCAAGAGCGTTTTAACCTCACCGTTTTGGGACATAGAAATGACTTTATCTAAGTCCACCTCGGTAGGTTGTTGTGATTGAGAAAAGAGAAAACTAACTAAGGCTATCCCGGCCAGCAGGATAGCGATATATATCAGACCGCTATTTTTCCAACCCTTCATCCTTCGCCTCAATATATGGGAATTACCTGAACATAATCATTATAGCAGAATTATGTTAAAAAGACGAATTTCAGCCTTCTCCGACGATAAACCGAATGGATTTGTTAAAATATTTATAGTATTGGTAGTATTTTCTTGGTATTATTAAAGCGAGGCAACTATGACTGAACAAGGCGACCTAATTAAAAAAGCCGCCAGAGACCTGATTAACTCTAAATATGCCATCGCCCTCACTGGCGCCGGCATTTCGACTGAATCTGGGATCCCGGATTTTCGGGGACCCTCCGGAGTCTGGACTAAAGACCCCGCCGCCGAAAGAAGGGCTTATCAGGCTTACCAGGAACTCCTGCAAGACCCCAAAAAGTGGTGGGAAGAAAGGTTAACCAACGCCCACGCTAGCCCATTAGGCAATATAGAAAAGATGCTGCCCAACCGCGGCCATTATGCCATGGTCGAACTGGAAAAACTGGGCGTTTTGAAATGCGTCATTACCCAGAATATCGATGCCCTCCATGAAAAAGCCGGCAGTCAGCATCTCCTTGAATATCACGGCAGCAATGCCAAGCTAAGGTGCATTAATTGCGGCTCGCGACTCAGGCGGGAAGAAGTCGACCTTGAAAAGCTGTTACGGGAAAACAAACTGCCACCCCTCTGCCCCAATTGCCAGGGGGTAATGAAAATCGATACGGTGTTTTTTAACGAACCGATCCCGGAAGATGTGGCGCGCCTAAGCTTAGAAGAAGCCCGGAAATGCGACCTTATGCTTATTTGCGGGACTTCAGCCGTGGTTTATCCCTTCGCCAGCTTACCCAGACTGGCCAGGCAAAAAGTCCCAGAAGCAATGATTGTTGAAGTCAATGCCGAACCCACGCCCCTCACTTATGAACAGATTTCCGACTACCTGATTCAGGGTAAAACCGGTGAGGTTTTACCGAAGCTAGTCGAGGAAGTAAAAAGAATTAGAGCTTAATCAGCCTGTTGTCAGCCAAACTGCTTTAGTGAGCTAATGAAAGCCGCCGATCTCATTCTCAAAAACGCTAATGTCATTACCCTCAACCCGGCGCAACCTACCGCTGAACTTATTGCCATTAAGGACGGTAAAATTCTACTGGTCGCTGATAACGAAAGCCTGGCATCGGTTAGAGGCTCTAAAACTAAAGTAATAGATTGTCACGGTAAGACAATCATCCCCGGCTTCAACGACGCCCACTGCCACGTTTTCTCTTTCGTCAGGAAACTGCTTGGCATCGACCTTAGTCCACCGTTGGTTAAGTCCATAAACGAAATTAGGGCAATCATCAGCCGCAAGGCTCAAAATACCCCACCCGGTAAATGGATTAGCGGTACCGACTACACGGACTTCTATCTTGCTGAAAAGCGTCATCCCACCCTCCGGGATATCGATGAAGTCGCTCCCAACCACCCCGTAATTCTTTCCCACCGCTCCCTCCACACCTGCGTGCTGAACAGTAAGGCGCTGGCTCTGGCGGGTATTACTCGTGAAACCTCGGCGCCGCCGGGCGGCGTCATTGAGCGAGACGCTAATGGCGAACCCACCGGTGTCCTCTTTGAGATGTTAGGTTACATCAGGGAAAAAGTAATGCCTCCCCTATCGGAAGCAGAGCTAAACAAAGGCATTGCTTTAGCTAACGAGCAGTATCTTTCTCAGGGAATTACCTCGCTCGGCGAAGCAACTATCGTCAATAGCCTGAAGCAATGGCAGAAATTCCGCAGTTTCAAAGAAAAAGACCAGCTTAAGTGTCGAGTATATTTTATGCCCGGTATCGAAGCCTTGAGCCAGTTCCAGGAAGCGGGTTTGACTTTCGGTTCCGGTAATGCCGATTTACGTCTGGGCTCGGTAAAAATAGCTCCGAATGAAACTACCGGGAAATTACACCCTTCCCAGCCAGAGCTAAATCAGATGGTGCTGAAAGCTCATCGGGCTGGCTTTCAGCTAGCCATCCACGCCGTCCAGCCGGGTACTGTGGAAGCCGCAATCGTTGCTTTAGAGTATGCCCAGAGCCAATTCCCGCAATCCGGACGAAGACACCGCATTGAGCATTGTTCTGTGTGTCCGCCGCACTTGCTTGAGCGGTTAAAGAGACTGAAGACAGTAATAGCCACCCAGCCTCCCTTTCTCTACTATAGTGGTGAAAGATATTTAGCGACCTTGCCACCGAACCAATTACAATGGATAGCTCGCTTCAAATCTTTCTTCGATGCCGGACTGGTTGTTGCCGGCAGCTCTGATTCACCCATTGTCCCGGCTAACCCGCTCGTCGGTATTTATGCGGCTATCACCAGACAGACGGAGTCGGGGCAAAAGCTCCTACCAGAAGAAAGTATTTCAGCTAGCCAGGCACTTGCGATGTATACCATCAACGGAGCGTATGCCACTTTCGAGGAGAGAATCAAAGGCTCCATCACTCCATGCAAACTGGCTGATATCGTTATCTTAAGTGACGACTCGACCAAAGTCCCCCCGGAGCAGCTAAAAGACATCAAAGTCCTGACGACCATCATCGGCGGGAAGGTAGTCTGGGAAACGTAAAAGCGGGATAGGTTTCCATTAACCAAACGAAACCTATTAATAGACGCCTGCACAAGCTTGACTTCCCGCCTCGAAAAGCCTAAACTGAATTTAGGAGTTAAGAGTATGCCTATTTACGAATATGTCTGCCACGATTGTGACTGTAAATTTGAGCTTCTCCGCCCGTTCAGCCAGGTTGATAAACCGGCTGCCTGTCCTAAATGCCATAAGACCGCCAAAAAGAAATTATCCACTTTTGCCTGCTTCTCAATGAATGAAGGCGGTTCGCCCACTCCCGTAGGCGGCGGCAGTTCCTGCGCTAGCTGTGGCTCCAGCTCCTGTAGCACCTGCGGTATGTAATCGAGGGATTGGCTATGTCAGCCGTTCCCAGACGCACCGGAATAGCAAACCTACCCCTCCACTACGGTAAAGCACCGCCCTGGCTTTTTCAGCGGATGGTCAAACTAGCCCGAGAAATCACCATCGCCATCGTCAGCCAGTTCGGTCCCGATGAAATGCTGAAACGCCTATCTCATCCCTACTGGTTCCAAGCTTTCGGCTGTGTGCTCGGCTTCGACTGGCATTCCAGCGGCGTTACTACCACCCTCTGCGGCGCGGTCAAAGAAGGCATCAAAGGATTGGAACGCGACCTCGGTCTGTTCGTTGCCGGCGGCAAAGGCGGGACTTCACGTAAGACACCGTCAGAGGTGGAAAGCTGGGGCGAACTAATCTCGCTCGACCCGGCGCCGCTTGTTTACGCCAGCCGGATGTCGGCTAAAGTGGACAGCGCCGCTATTCAGGATGGCTACCAGCTTTATCATCATAGCTTTGTTTTTACCAGTCGTGGTTCGTGGGCGGTTGTTCAGCAGGGAATGAACGAGTCCACCCGCTACGCCCGGCGCTATCACTGGCTGGGCGAGACCGTCAGCGATTTTGTCAATGAGCCGCATTCCGCAATCGCTTCCGAAGCCAGAGGGCAAGCACTCAATCTGGTCGCCGGTGAGAGCGAACCCGCCCGGAATACTATCGCCGAAATCGCCACCGAGCAAAAACCGGAGTCTATTCTCGCCGACCTCAAGAAAATACAGACCCTGGAGCTTCCCGCCCATCACTATCTAGGCACCGCCGACCTTCACCCGGACAGCCTGAGCAAGATTATTCTTAGCACCTATGAGCGCCAGCCCAAAGACTTCGAGGAGCTGCTGGGACTGCCCGGCGTGGGTCCCAAGACTATCCGTGCCCTGAGCCTCATTTCCGAGCTGGTTTATGGCGTGGCGCCCAGCTACCGCGACCCGGCCCGCTACAGCTTTGCTCACGGCGGCAAGGACGGCATTCCTTATCCTGTGGACAAAAAGACCTACGACCAGTCAATCGAGCTTCTCTCCAGAGCCATCGGCAAAGCTAAACTGGGGCTACAAGAAAAGAACGACGCGCTGGGTAGACTAAGGAAGATGGCGGGGATATAATCAAGGGCACGAATCCTGATCTACTTTTTACCACTACTAGTCGAGAAAGGTAACTTAGGCATGACAAAACCGAATATATCAGAGTTGAGAAAGGTCTTGACAGAACAGGATTGGCAATGGTCTCCCCATTTTAGAATCACCCCTCTCAAAGTAGCTGATATTAGGCGAGTAATTTCGGACTTCTATGCTGCCGTTGACAAGGCTATAGGAGAATATGAAGAGTCTCTGAAGAAAAATTTGGCGAACGCTAGACCTCCGTCTTGGGAGAGGGAAAAACTGAGGTGTCGAGATGTTCTAATGACCTATACACACGTAGGAATTCGAAAGCCTTTTGCCGTTCGACATCGGCGGTTACTAGAAGAGCTAGGAATCTACGGATTGTGGCGAAAGTATGCCAATCTTTGGTACTTCGCAATTGCGTGGCAGTTTAAAGAGTGGTATGACCATATACTTGAAATTTATGAAGATAAGCGATACCGACAACTCGACAACCTAACACAGGAGGCTGAACAATTTGAAGGAGGACTTGGTGAGTCTCTTACCCTCCACTTTTTGGAGAAACAGATAGACTTACTAGAAAATAAGCTAGATAACCTCGTCGCCGGAGAAGAACAAGAATGGTACCACAGAAATCTATTCTTAGATGTATGGCTCCATTTGCATGGCATCGAACTTAACGCATCCGAAAAGGATGATGTCCTTGATTTGACATTCAATAGATTCGGAGACAATATCCATAATTAAGAAAGGTATTTCTCCACTTAGGGTATAATGAACAAAAAGATATGAATGTCAGTTAAGAACTTATAATGAAACAGGAAAAGAGATGTTTTGTGGTTACAGAGAAGGGGCGTAAAATCGGAGTAATCTTGTCTTTGAAAGAATACAGGGAGCTTATTGAAGATTTACAAGATTTAGCTATCATCGCTGAACGCAAAGATGAACCTTCGCTGCCTTTTGAGATTGTAAAGGAGAGGCTGGAATTTAAATGAAAATAACCAACCTGACCGATGAACATAAACAACTATACTTTGTCTGTCTTGAGGACTGGTCTGAAGAAATGAAAGAGGCGGGCAACCACCGGGAAGTCTGGTATAACAAGATGAAAGACAAGGGCTTGCGGGTAAAGCTGGCTCTGGATGATAGGGGTGAAGTCGGCGGGATGATACAATACGTCCCCGTCGAGCAATCGTTCGTCGAAGGCAAGGACTCATACTTCGTAGATTGTGTCTGGGTCCACGGTCATAAAAAGGGGAGGGGCAACTTCCAGAAAAGAGGCTTCGGCAGAGCGTTGCTCCAGGCCGCTGAAGATGATGTGAAAGCTTTAGGTGCTAAGGGTCTTGCCGCCTGGGGACTGGTGTTGCCTTTCTGGATGAAAGCCTCTTGGTTCAAGAAGCACGGCTATAAAGCCGCGGATAGAATGGGAATTCAGGTCCTGCTATGGAAACCATTCGCCGAAGATGTCGCACCACCCAAATGGATTAAAACAAAGAAAAAACCGGAAGCCATCCCGGATAAGGTAACTGTTACCGGCTTCCTGAACGGATGGTGTCCGGCTCAAAACCTGACTTTCGAAAGAGCCAAGAGAGCCGCCGCTGAGTTCGGGGATAAGGTGGTGTTCCGAGAGATTGACACTTTTAACAGACAGACTTTCCTGGAATGGGGTATTTCAGATGCTTTGTTCGTGGATGATAAACTGGTACGGAACGGACCACCGCCTTCGTATGATAAAATAAAGAGCATCATCGCCAGGAAAGTGGCAAAACTGTAAGACCCGGAGGCAAGTTGAAAGTCCTGGGAATAATGGGCAGTCCGAGAATCAAAGGCAATACCGACCTACTGCTCACTGAAGCTTTGAAAGGAGCAAAAAGCGCGGGAGCAGAAATAGAGAAGATTGTCCTCGATAAGCTTAAAATTTCTCCCTGCCGCGAATACCTGGCTTGCCTCAAAGACGGCAACTGCATCATCAGAGATGATATGGATGATATTTACCCCAAGCTCCTTTCCGCCGATAGGGTAATCATCGCCTCACCGATGTTCTTCTATGGACTGTCCGCTCAGGTCAAGGCTCTCATCGACCGCGGTCAGGCACTCTGGGCAAGGAAATACGTCCTCGGCAAAAATCCACCCGATTCCGGGCGCAAAGGTGCCCTCATTGCCGTCGGGGCGACTCAAGGTGAGAAGCTCTTCGATGGCTCTATCCTGACAGTAACTTATTTCTTCAAATCTATCGGCGTTACGTATGCCGACCAGCTTCTGGTTCGGGGAATTGACAAGAAAGGCGAAATCAAACAGCACCCCACGGCACTTTCAGACGCTTTCGAATTGGGTAAGAGACTCGTCCAAAAGTAAATTCGAAGCCAATCTAAATGACCAAATCACAAGAAACAATAACCAAACAAAACTCAATAACCAAATTCAAATAACCAATGTATTCTTGTTTGATTATTGAATGTTGAAATTTGTTTGGTGTTTGTATCTTGGTTATTGGTTATTCCGTTTTATTCCTCCGCCGTCTCTCTAAGATACCGGGCGTACCGGTATAAAGCTCCGAATGCAGCCGCCGCTCTTAAAGGTGAAGGATACGCCAGTGTTTGTGTCTCACGGGTTAAAGTTGCCATTTGGGATGCCGATTCGCCGCTGGCTAAGGTAAAACTGGTAACGGCAACTACCGGCTTCCTATGTTGCTCCACCAGCTTGAGTGCTTCTTTTAGAAAGGTAGAAAATCCTTCGAACTCATACCGGGCGGCATCCTTTCCCCGGCCGCTCAATGGATCGAAGGCACTTATTGCCCCCGGTTTTGTTGCCGAAAGCGATAATGCCAACACTCCATCCACCTCCGTACGGGATAAAAGGATTTCCAGTAATTTCCCGGTCACATCACCTTTACTAAGTCCGGCGACCATATCTACCGGGTTGCTGCGGGGCCACCAGGGAGGCAGGTGTTTATCCAACTCGGTCAGAGTTTGCTCGCTTAATGTAGCTAGCTCCAGGCCATAACGGTTACAAGCGTCAGACGCCAGGACTCCCCAGCCTCCCCCCCTGGTAATAATCCCAACCCTGTTCCCCGTTGGTAAAGGCTGTCTTATAAAAATGCTGGCGAAATCCAGCATTTCCTCCAGACTAATTACACGGATAATTCCTGCCTGCTTGAAAGCTGCTTCAGAGATAATATCGGAGCCAGCCAGAGACGCGGTATGAGACCTGGCCGCCATCGCTCCGGCTGGTGTATCTCCCGCTTTAAGCATAACGATAGGTTTCTTTTTTGTCACCCGTTTAGCAACTTCCAAGAACCGCCGGCCATTGCGAAAACCCTCTACGTAGCTCATGATAACCTTGGTCGATTCGTCATCACCGAGGTATTCCAGAAAGTCCTCCTGATGCAGGTCGGCTTCATTACCGCTGCTGACGAAATAACTGATGCCCAGCCCTTTAGCCATAATATCGCCCGCTACCGAACCAGCCACGTTCCCACTCTGAGCGACAATTGCCAGAGGTCCCGGCTGAGGCTGAATAGCCGGCATAGTGCAATAAAATTTATGACGGGGATTCATAACACCATTGCAGTTAGGCCCCTGGAGGACCATACCTCCCTGGCGGGCGAGTCGAACGGCTTCATCCTGTAACCGTTTCCCCTCCTTTCCCACCTCACCAAGCCCGGCCGTAATTATCAGTCCTGCTTTGATGCCCTTCGCAAGACAGTCCTTGATGACGTCGACGATAGCATTGGGTGGGACAACGATAGCTGCCAGGTCAGGCGTTTCGGGAATATCGGCAATCGTGGCGTATGCCGGCAAGCCTAAGATTTCCTTTTGATGCGGGTTGACCGGGTAGATTTTACCCGCGAATTTCCCCCTCAACACGTTACCCAGGACAATACATCCCCATTTATTCGGGTCGTTCGACGCCCCGACAAATGCGATGGAACGCGGTTCAAGCAGTGGTTTAAGTCTACTAGCTGGTGACATCTTGCCTCCTCTAAAAGTGCAAGTTTAACCGATTTCATTACTCTAATGCAAGCTGAGTTAGCTTCGCAACTCTGGATAAAGGATAGTTGCCTTAACAAATTCAAATGAACTAAGCTTTAAGTTAAATATGCTATACTGATATTAAAGAAGCGGAGGGTAAAATAGCCGTGAAAACTTACACTATAAGACCTATCCCCTTGGGACTCAGTGCTGCCAGTTTAGAAAACCGGCTCTTCCGGAGCGGCGCTCGGGCGATGATCCCTATGGCTGTCAACGTTTTTTACATCCAAGGAGCCACGAGACATATTCTAGTAGATTCAGGAGTCACCCCTGAAGAAACTAAAAAACACGGCTTCGTTGGCGACAGGCATCTGCAAACGTTACCGGAAGGATTAGCCAAGTTAGGTCTTAAACCTGAGAATATAGAGCTCGTTATTCAAACCCACCTTCATTTCGACCACTGCTCCTATGCTCCTATCTTCACAAAAGCGAAGTTTCTGGTGCAAAAAGCCGAACTCGAATATCAACGGAACCCTCCCCCTTATGAACCGAGACCCTGTCCCAAAGAAATCCTCGGTTCTCTGAACTGGGAAGTTATTGAAGGAGACTACCAGGTCGAAGAAGACATAAAAATATTATTCACGCCGGGGCATACGGCCGGCGGCCAGTCTGTCGCCGTTAACACGACCAAGGGTTTAGCAATCATAGAAGGCTTAGATGCTACTGACGAGCTTTATAATCCGCCGTCATCAATGCCATGGACTGGTCCGGTGGCAACACAAATGATTCATACCGATCCCGCATTGGCTTATGCCAGTGCTAAGAGAATCAAGGAGATGGCTGATATCATAGTGCCGCTTCACGAGGCACGCTGGGTCTCGATTGATAAAATACCCTGGGCCTGATATTGTCATTCCCGCGAAAGCGGGAATCTAGGCAGGCTATAATTACCGTTGGTGATTTATGACACAGCAAATATCGGTCTTGGTCGTCTTGGGCGCCGGACTATTGTCTTTCCTTTCGCCGTGTGTGCTGCCTATGGTGCCGGTCTATTTTGCCAGTCTCTACGGTCCCGAGATATTCGAGGATAAAACCAAAAGGTTTCGCCTTCCCTTATTTTTACATTCTCTGGCTTTTGTTCTCGGATTTTCTTTTGTTTTTAGCCTGTGGGGGGCTGGTGCCGGGCTGGTCGGTTCAGCTCTTTTAAATCACTTAACGATAGTTCGCCAGATATCCGGCGGCTTATTGATAGCCTTCGGACTATTTATGCTGATATCCCAGAAAATTCCCTGGCTAAATTATGAAAAGAGACTCGCGCCCGGCACAGTCGGTACGGTTAGTTATCTCCGTTCCTTCTTAACCGGGAGCATATTTACCTTCGCCTGGACGCCTTGTGCTGGTCCCATACTGGGTGGTGTTCTAGCTCTGGCTGTCAACGAAGCTACGGTTCTTCGCGGAGCTTTTCTACTCGGTATTTATTCACTGGGTCTGGGGGTTCCTTTTTTGATATTAGGTATAGTCTTCAACTCGATAATGCCCCTCCTGAAACGCATCCGCAAATACTCTGCGGTTATCAATATCGTTAGTGCCATTCTACTCATTATTGTTGGTATTCTGGTTTTAACCGATAATCTAATTTGGCTTCAGTTATAATTTTAAGGTAAAATAACACCAAGGATATGAGAATGAAATTATTAAGGATAATAGTCCCAACAGGATTACTTTTAGCTTTATTATTGACCGGCTGTCAGCCGGCAGAAGAAACTATAGTTGTGCCGCCCATCGAGGAAACCACAACTACGCCTTCTGAAACCACAATTCCAACCATCGTCCCTACTGAAAATACGACTCCTCCAAAGACAACTCCTGTTGAAGGTATCCGGAAAGGAAACCTGGCGCCCGATTTCCAACTACAAAGCCTCGATGGCAATACCGTTTCCCTCAGTGGCTTACGTGGTAAACCGGTATTACTTAACTTCTGGGCGACCTGGTGTCCTCCCTGCAGAAAAGAAATGCCTTACCTCCAGCAGATATACAATGATTGGACAAGTAAGGGATTAGTGCTACTGGAAATTGACGTGGGCGAGACCCCGGCTACTGTAAACGAGTTTATGAAGAACAATAACCTATCTATGCCTGTACTACTTGACGTCCAGAAAGAAGTAACCAGAAAATATGGCATCGGCGCTATCCCGACTACCTTCTTTATTGATATAGATGGTATAATCCAGGAAAGGGTAGAAGGTGCTTTCCCGAATAAATTAGCCATAGAACCCTATATCATCGATATTCTTCCATAAAGGCAGGAAATAATGGGCGACGTTTTAGATGAAGCTTATAAAATAATCCAGTGTAAAGAGTGCCCCTGGTATAAATCTTGCGTCACACCGATGAGAGTTACTGCCGAGGATATCCGGCGTCAGCTGCAAGCATCGGCGCCGGGGATGAACCCCTCTGCGGCCGATGTCAGCTCTCAAAACCTGCTCTCCAGTATGGCTGCCTCTCTTCAGAACTCCTTGCTCGAAGGTTGTCCGGTCTTCATTGACCGTCTCCGCAGCAGTCCGGAACTCGCCAAGCGCATCAAAGAAATGATGAGGGACGGGAATAAAGAAGCCTGAACTTACGGGAAGGGCGAACATTGTTATACATCTTATCCGGTCAGGACGATTTTTCCCTTGCCCGAACACTCGATGAGATAAAAAAAAGCCTCGATGCCCCCGGGACCTTAACGGTCAATACTACCACTCTCGATAGCCGCGTTACGCTCGATAATCTAAGAAACGTCTGCTCGGCGGCACCGTTTCTCGGTGGTAAACGCCTTGTAATAATCGAGGGACTGCTTGAGCGCTTTCAGCCCGGAGAAAAATCCGGCCGCAAGAAAACTGCTCAACCCACCACCCAGCCGGATGAATCTAAGTCATTCGGCAACTGCTTAACCAACCTCCCCGATAGCACTATCGTGGTATTGACCGACGGCGAAATAAAAAACCACAGTAGTAATCCCCTTTTCCGCGAGCTTTCACCTAAAGCGACTGTAAAACTATTTCCTTTATTGAAAGGCACTCAACTGCGCCAGCGGGTCCAAGAGCGTATCGTCAAGGAAGGCGTCAACATATCCAGTCAGGCAGTAGACCTATTAATTAGACGGGTCGGCAGCGACCTGTGGGCTATGTCCGGCGAAATCAACAAGCTCATCACTTTCACATCGGGACGCCGCATCGAAGAAGATGACGTCAAGAAAGTTGTCAGTAATGTTCAGCATAATGACATTTTTGATTTGGTTGATGCAATCATTGAATTCAAAGTTAACACTGCCCAACAGGTACTAGAAGAGTTACTACATAAAGGAGCGGCCCCTACCTATGTGCTCAGTATGATAACGCGTCAAGCTGAGTTTATCGTAAGAGCTAAAGCTCTTAAAAAACAGGGAAAATCAGATATCGAAATTCAGGGCAAACTAGGATTAACTCATTGGTTTGCCGTACGCAAGACCCTTGACCAGGCGGCTAAATATACTCTGCCTCGACTCAGAGAGGTTTACCATCGTCTTTTAGACACCGATATCGCCATCAAGACCGGCAGGTATGATGACGAACTGGCTCTTAACATCCTCGTCGCCGAACTATGTAGTAAGAGAGCGGAGTAACAAAAATCTCTCCCTCTTGGATACAAATCCCTCTCCCTTGAGGGGATTCATCCTGAGGGATTCTTCCTGAAGGAGAGGATTAAGGTGAGGGTGCTCCCCTCTGTCTTTGCGAGACCCTCCTTCACAAAGTGAAGGAGGCGAAGCAATCCGGGTGGGGAAGACGAATCAAAATAGAAAGCGAATAAATTACTATGGAACAGCCCGTTTTAGCCATAGACCTGGGTGGCACTAAAATTGTTGCCGCCTTGATCTCCCGTCAGGGTGAAATGCTGGCTAGGGAATACACTCCCAGCCTGGCCGGCAGAGGTCGGGAAACAGTAATCAAACAGCTCTCATCGGCAATCGACGGACTGCTAAAAGCAAGAAATATAAGCCCCACCCGGCTGCACAGTATATCCATCGCTGCCGCTGGCGCCATCGATTCAGAGAAAGGTCTGGTAACCCAATCGCCCAACCTCCCCGGCTGGCGAGACGTCCCGCTGGCGAATATTATCAAAGAGAAATACGGGGTAAAGACCTTCCTAATCAACGATGCCAACGCCGCCGCTTTAGGTGAACACCGTTTCGGCGCCGGCAAGGGAGTTAATAATCTGGTTTTAATGACCATTGGGACAGGTATCGGCGGCGGGATTATTATCGATGGCAAGCTATACGCCGGTGCTTCCGGCGGGGCTGGTGAAATCGGCCATATGACTATGGATGTCAATGGTCCCAGGTGCAACTGTGGCAATATCGGCTGTTTGGAAATGCTGGCTTCAGGTACAGCTATCGCCAGAGATGCCGTCAGGCTTATCCGCGAAGGCGGCCGTTCCTCTCTGGTTGAGATAGTTAAAGATAAATTAGAAAACATAACCGCCGAAAAAGTAGCTCAAGCAGCTAAGGCTGGCGATTCTTTAGCTTCGATGGTTATCGCCAGGGCCGCCGACTACCTCGGCGTCGGTCTGGTAAATCTGGTCAATATCTTCAATCCGGAGATGATTATCATCGGGGGTGGGGTGGCTAATATGGGCGACCTCTTGCTCGCACCCGCCCGAAAAATGGTCAAGGAAAGAGCCTTTCGTCTATCCGCCCAGGCCGTCCGTATCGTTCCAGCCCAGCTCGGCGAAGATGCCGGTGTCTTCGGCGCGGCGGTGTTTGCGTTTGAGGAAGGGGTGAGTTAGAAGATCTAGGGTTAGGAGTTACAGATTCCTCTGCTGAGCAAGACCTTCATACTTATCCTGAAGAATAGTGTATATGCCTGAACTGATTCCATTCAAATTGAAACTTATTCTTTTTACCAAATATGGAAGTTTACGTAAAAGTTTGGTTAGTAATTTTTGGTCAACTACTATTGGGTTACCTTGTGCGTCAATTGGATAACGGAAACATTGGGAATCTGGATCAATTTCTGCAAATTTTTTCAGGTCAGTTTCTAAAGCATTATAAGCCTGAATTATCTCTTTAACATAATCCTGACTCTCAGCAAATTGCGGGTCAACTAACTTATTCGTTTCTTGCATTGCTTTCCTACATATCTCCCACAACTTATATATATCATGACCTTTTGGAAAAGGTTTTGATATTTCCAAGAACGCCCAATTATTCAATATGATTTCCTTTAGCATTAATTCTATGTATTGACGATAAAGGAAGATAGTGGGAAAAACTAGATTCTGTCTCCCAGTCTTAATCATATTGTCAAGGAGCAAATTTACCGCCTCTTCGTATTCAATCGTGTAGTTACACCAATTTACTGGTGACAAGGAATGCTCCTATCTACCTTTTCTTGGTTGCCTAATATCTCTCAATGTAAACGCTAAGTCAATCAGAGACATGGAGAAAAGAAATATCCCAATATAGAAACTTATTGCTCCTCCATAAAAGAATATACCGCGTATGAATCCCGCTTTACTGTAATCAGTAATATTTACATCTATTCCCCCTGTGGACTCAATCCAAAACATAAGGATTGTAAACACAAGGAACAATATTGTTGCATAAATAAATCTTTTGGCTATTGATGTAAATTGATTATGAGTTTTACGGGAAATTCTGCGATTTGATGCTCCTGCTGACCTTCCCCCAGGTCTAGTAGCGCCACTGTCTAGAGTCCAATCGCTGTTTCAGCATACTCCTTCGGGGTGCTTCCCCGCAATGAGCTATGAGGTCTGACCTCGTTATAGTCCTTCCGCCAGTCTTCAATGATCTCCCGG
>JAZDIU010000088.1:0-2639 GCA_043804635.1 Chloroflexota bacterium | reverse complement strand
ATGCCGCACGGGTGTATGCCTGGCGGAATCGTGGCGGCGATGGCGGAAAAACTCAGCCAGGACCATCATAAGCCCTGGATTAGCCTCACTTACGACGGCATCCTCGAAACCAATAACTTGACCAGAATCAACAACTTCGCTGAGATAATCAAATTCTGCCGCGAAAAGTAACCAACTATCTGTCGGCAGTTAGCTTTCAGGGAAGTAACAAAAACGAGAAAAAGGGTAGTCTTTCTATTTCCTGTAGTGCTCAAGTTTGTAAGATATGCCAGGACTTCAGCCTAAATTTTGGAGATTCCATAACTGAATGATAAGATTGGCAGTGAGATGTCAGAAGAAGTGATATTGCATATTTCCGGGTCGTTCCCCTTTCCCTTATACAGGGGATTTACAAAAGAGAAGTATGCTCGTCTTTTTCTTGAGAGGGGTAGTTTCATAATGCATGACCTGAATTTTTATCACAGCATTGAAGACCAGAATCGTAAAGACAAGAATGAGGGTGAAGGAAAAGCCGTAATATTTACGAATCGTCCAGTGCTTCAGCTAGATAAAAAATCTGGAAAGATCTTGTCCCGGACAAATGAATTTGGTCCCGTCTATTTCGGGACGTCTTCTATTAATCCTCGCTACACACTTTGTTTTTCGGGGCCAGAGGTTAATATGAAATATTTGGCTAACCACTATGGTTATGTGATTCGCATCCGTCAACCAGATAAGCTTGTATACGAAATCGCTTCCTATCTGAAGCAATACTCAAACATGCCTTATACAATGTGGCTAGAATGTGTTCAGGTAAAATATGACAAAGGTCAACAAATGAGCAAGTTACCACCGCCAGCTAGTGAGGAAAGATCAAAGATGTCCTATGGGCACAAAGATCCCAAATTCTCCAATGATTGTGAATATCGTCTCGTTCTAACTCTACCATTAATTAAGAATTCTCCGAAGGAAATTAATATCGAATTGCGGAAAGAATTAGAGTATGCAGAAATGGTTCACCTGCAAACTAACAACCAAAAAGCATAGTTTTGGACTGCTTAGTTCGAATCCATTGTTTAGAATAAGCCGGATTTAAACCCATTATTCTGTTTATAACTCCAATCGTCGGTCTTCAAGTTATTGCCTTCCGCGGAACTCTGTGTTAAGCTAAAAAGCCAACGGAAAGGTCTTAAATAGAAGGAGGGAAAATGGCAGAGTCAGAGAAAGTATTACACATGATTAAAATCACTACGGAAAATACGCGTAAATTCAATATATGGTGGGCAAAAGAATCTTTACCCCACTGGATAGCTCACGGCGGCAAGCATATCGGCTCATACGTTTATAAGGTCGGCGGTCCGACTAACGTAATTATCCGCCTGTTCGAGTGGGAGAGTCTGGCAAAATGGGAAGAATGGAATAAATGGCTCTTCGGCAGCGCGGAGGGGAAAGACCTGTTAGCCCGGATTGCACCGTATGGTGTTCTTACCGAGGCATACCTGTTGATACCGGCACCGACGGCTTAATAGACTTGTCATTGCGAGACCATCCCGATGAAGTTAAAGCTGAATCGGGAGGCGAAGCAATCTCTAAAATCTCTCTCCCCTTGGGGGAGAGAGTGCGAGTGAGGGGTTAATTTCACCCTCACCTAGCCTCTCCCCTCAAGGGAGAGGAAGTTAGGTATAAGGACACCTCGCAATGATAGTCATCTAATCATCACAACTTAACTGGGAGGAAGAATGACACAATCCTTTTCGCATCTAATGAGTCCGGGGCAAATCGGCTGTATGAAACTCAGAAACCGCATTATTATGCCGCCGATGATAAAAAACTATGCCACGCCCGATGGCTTTGTGACGAGACAGCTTATCGACCATTATGCAGCGCGGGCGAAGGGGGGCGCAGGACTGCTTATCATTGAAGCCAGCTATGTTCACAACACCGGGCGGTGCTGGCGGCAGGGAATCGCCATCGATGACGACCATTGCATTCTCGGTCTTGCTAATCTTGTCGATGCCGTAAAGCTGTGGGGGAGTAAAATTGCCATCCAGCTCGTTCACGGCGGCCGACAGGCACAAGCGATAATTACCAAAAAGCCGACCATCGCTCCATCGGCGGTTACATATCCTAATGCGGAAAGTATGCCTCGGGAGATAACGCTCCAGGAAATCGCCGAGATGATTGAAGCGTTTGCCCAGTCTGCCCGGAGAGCCAAAGAAGCCGGCTTCGATGCCATCGAACTGCACGGCGCCCACGGATACCTGATAAGCCAGTTCTTCTCGCCTAATACCAATCGCCGGACCGATAAATATGGCGGCGACCTCAAAGGCAGGGCTACATTCGCTCTCGAGGTCATTCAGAGGACGAGGGCACTCGTCGGTCCCGATTACCCGATTATTATTCGTTTAAATGGCGAAGATACCGTGGAGGGCGGACTTACCGTTGCCGACTCCAGAAAGCTGGCTCAGATACTTGAAAAAGCCGGCGTCAACGCGTTACATATCAGCATTGGCACTTCAGAAGCAAATCAAGATATTCGCACCCTCGGGACTTCGGGGACTTACCTGAGCCCGCGCGGTCATCTGGTAGATTACGCCGCCCAGATTAAAAAGCTGGTCAAGATTCCGGTAATTACGGTAAGCTCGCTTACTCCTGAGATG
>JAZDIU010000087.1:0-123944 GCA_043804635.1 Chloroflexota bacterium | reverse complement strand
TTAACCGAAAGCTCATGGATTATCTCATCTGGTACAATACCCAGAAACCACATCGGGGTATTGGCAAAATCCCCCCGATGCGGTACTATCTTGATAATTTCTGTCCCCTTGACCAGTCCAATATGTTATGGACGCTTACACCCCCTTGACAAGAACTCAGCTTTGTTATAAAGTTTTCTCAGAACGGATGTTCTTTGAGGTGAAAATGAAAACATTATCAATAAAACAGCAAAAAATCCTGGATTTTATGAGCAAGTTCTGGTCGGATAACGGATTTCCGCCAACTATTCGTGATATAGTTAGAGCTTGTAAAATCAGCTCGACTTCGGTAGCGGCTTATAACCTTAATATCCTGGAGAGAGAAGGTTACATCCGCCGCCATTCTGGAGTTTCCCGCGGCATCGAGCTAAAATCACGGTCTCTTGGAAGACTTCAGGTTCCGGTCATCGGTCAAATAGCCGCCGGTAAGCCCATTCCAGTGCCTTCCCCTGATACGTGGGATACAATGGCTTCTTCAGAGACTATTGAGGTAACACCGGACTTGACGGGAGGTAAGCAGGAGATTTATGCTCTAAAAGTAAAAGGTTCATCGATGATAGATAACCTTATCGGCGATGGCGATACGGTATTGATGCAGTACGTTAATACCGTGGAAAATGGAGAGACGGCCGCAGTCTGGCTGAAAGCAGAAAAAGAAGCTACCCTGAAAAAGGTCTATCGGGAGTCGGGTCGCATTCGTCTTCAGCCAGCTAATAAAAATATGAAGCCCATTTTTACCAAGCCGGGTAATGTTGAAATACAGGGTAAAGTTGTTGCTGTTATCAGAAAGTTGACATAGCGATTTGCTTTTTTGCTGGCACTGGGGTAAATTAGAGACAGTCTAATTGTAAAAGAGAAAATATGATTCTATCCCAGTTTCAAACGGTAGGCCGCCACCTCTTTCTCAGGGGGCTTGTCTCTTCTTCCGGCGGTAATCTGAGTATCAGAATGGGAGACCGCTTGATAATTACACGCCGTGGCTGCCAGCTCGGCTGCCTTGAAGAAGGCGACCTCATTGAGACGGGACTATGTAAGAACGATCGTTGTACGCCCTTAGCTTCGGTTGAGTTACCCGTCCACCGGGCTATTTATCAGCAGACACGGGCGTTAGCCATTGTTCACGCCCATCCGCCTCACGCCATCGCCCTTTCATTGACAGATAATAAAATCCTGCCCAACTGTACGGAAGGTCAAGCTGTTTTAGGGGAGATACCTGTCCTTGGCTGGGAAGAAGAGGTTAAGCCGGGAGGAATGGCTCAAACGATTGCTCAGGCATTAGCTGAGCGTCGTGCAGTAATGGTCCACGGACACGGCAGTTTTGCTATCGGCCAATTATTAGAAGAAGCTCACAACTACACGACTTCTCTGGAAGAAAGTTGTCAGGTTACTTGCTTGTTGAGGTCTTTAAGAACAAGTTCGGTTAAATAGTTCGTCGGGTTGGGAAAAATTAAGAGAGGGAGCCTAGTTCCCTCTCTTTTTATAGACCGGTGTGCACCATTTAAGATACTTAGGGTTATTGCCCTTAATGACATCGGCATAGATTTTTTGCAGTTTGCCCGTTATCTCGCCGATTTCACCGTTGCCTACCGGGCGATGGTCTATCTCTCCTATCGGGGTTACATGTGCTGCTGTGCCGGTAAGGAAACATTCTTGTGCCGTGTAAAGCTCGCTTCGGTCGATTAATCTCTCGACTGTCTCTATCCCAAGCTCTTTCCTAGCTAATTCTATAACTGTATTGCGAGTAATACCAATCAGGATACTGCTGTAAACCGGAGGTGTAACTAGCTTACCATCTACCACGAGAAAGATATTTTCACCACTTCCTTCGGATACGTGCCCGTCTCCAGAAAGCATAATCGCCTCATCGAAGCCGTTTTCGAAAGCTTCGGTCTTGGCAAAGGCATTATTCACATAAATGCCGGCCACCTTTATCTGGGGCGGGATGACGTTATCATCGGGGCGCCGCCAGGACGAAACCATACATCTGGCTTTATCTACGTCCAGATAAGGTCCCCAGGGAATAGCAAAAATCGAGATATCACTCTCCAGATTATGGAGGCGGACACCGAGTGCCTCCGTGCTTTTGTAAGCTATCGGACGTACGTAGATATCTTCCTTAAAGCCGCACTTGTTAATCAGTTCCACTGTGATCTTGCACAAATCATCAATGTCGTAAGGAAGGTCTATTTTTAGAAGGCGGCAACCGTTAAGCAGCCGCTGATAATGCTCTTTAATGCGGAAAATATAAATCTGTTTTTGCCGGCTATTCCAGTTACCTCTTATACCTTCGAAGATAGAGGTACCATAGTGCATAGCATTGGTCATAACGCTTATTTTAGCTTCCGATAGAGGAACAAACTTGCCATGAAAAAAAGCTACCGATGGCATTATTTTAGGTCTCCTTTCTTGAGATGGACTTTATTATAGTCTCTATCGGGATACAAGGCAAGTCAGGATTTATTAGGTTTCAGCTTAACTCCACATTGCGAGCAAAACTCATTGTCCGCAGGGTTCGGATTGGAGCAAGCCGGGCAAACCCGGCTACCAATTTGCGGGCTATTGCCAAAGTAGACTTTAGTGTGTGGCCAAGGTATCTCGATTCCTTCCTTATCAAAGGCTTTCTTCACTCGTTTTCTCAGTTCGCCCATGACATCCCATTGCTTTAGTGGTTTGGTCTCGCCTAAAATCTTTATCTCGATTCCTGATTCGGCAAAATTATCGATCCTAAGCGCCCGAGGGGTTCCGGTAATCATCGGTCCGAAGACTTTATCCTCAGCGAGTTCTTTGCCCACTTTGTTAAGGACTTCCATTACGTGGTCGATATTTTCTCCGTAACCTACCGGGATGTTTAGGTTGACTCTCGACCATTCTTTAGTGTAGTTGCTTGCCGTTTTTATTTCGCCGTTAGGAATGGTGTGAACAATGCCATCGAGGTCGCGCAGAACAGTCCTTCTTAAACTAATATCCTCGACCAGCCCGGAAATACCTGCAATCTGGACGACGTCACCCTTACCATACTGGTCTTCGAGTACGATAAACATTCCGTTGAGAAAATCTTTAATCAGACTCTGGGCGCCAAAACCGATGGCAATACCGACAACGCCGGCTCCAGCCAGGAGAGGGGTGATATCTATGCCGACCTCGGAAAGAATCATAAAAACAGCCATTATGAAAATGATTCCTCCTATGGCTGTGGTAAGAAAACTGCTTAAGGTATGTGCTCTCTTGGTGCACTCTTCCTGGGCGCGGCGTCCCTTACCGCTTACGGTCATTGTTCTCTCGATTAACGTAGGCGTTAATACTTTTATTCCCTTATAAGCCAAATAGGAGAGAGTAATGATAAATAGGATACGAACACCGTGTATCACCAGCCAGTCACCTACTGCCATTAGAACTGGGGTAACCACCACCCCGTAACGCGAGGCGATAAATCCGGCTACAGCCAGGATTAAAATAACGCCGCCAATAGAATTCAAAATCCATGCAGTTACTTGTTTGGTACCTTTAAACTGCTCCTGCCACTGCTTAGGGAAGATTTTGCCTATTGCCCAATGGACCCACTGTCTAAAAAGAACAAAGAGAAAAACACCGGTCACTATGGCCAAGATTATCCATAATCCGTTACTAACAAACCATTCCCACAAACTTAGCATCTCATGTCTCGCTGTAAGTGACTAGATTTAAATATTATTATATCACGCTTGAGAGGTAAGAGGCTGGCTGTTGTTGGATTATTTTAGAAGATTTTATGGATATCGCTGATATGTGCTGGGGGTTTGGATGGAACCGCCAACAACATAGCAAACATCGAAACGGTAACAGCAACTCCGCATAAGAGAAAGACGGTTATGTAGCTGCCGGTGGTATCGAATACCCATCCGGCGTAAATAGGTGAGGCGACCAATGCTGGTAACAGGCACATAATAGAAATTCCACGGATAGAGCCAAACGCTTTCCTACCGAAATAACGCGCCATTATTATTGTTGTTAAACTGCCGTGGATTCCGGCAACAAAGTGGTGAATGAAAAAGAGCGGATATGCTATTGATAAGATTGGGTTTAACAAAAAAACAACAAGGGCGATAATATGGATGGTATATGCCCCCACAACCAGGAATCTCATCAGTTCTTTCTTGATGCGGTCTGCCGTAAACATACTGATAAACGCTCCCGGTATAACACCTGCGCTCATTAAACCTACCATTATGGCGGCTTTAACCGGGTCGATTCCCATATCGGATAGGAAAGGCACGCCATGAATCACAAATACTGAACCGACCATGTTAAAACCGGCAACGGCCACTGTTACCAGCCAAAAAGCTGGGGTCTTTATCGCTTGTCGGAGAGTGAATTCTACCTCTTGAGCATCAGCCGCATATTTGATACCTCTATCTATCGTTTGAGTTATTTTTTCAGTCTTCTCAATAGCAACTCCATCAGGGAGCAGACCGTAATATTCAGGTCGATTTTGTTTTATGAAAAACCAGGCTATAGGCAAGCCCATAACTAACATGACCACGCCGCCGATAAAGCAGGTGTTTCGCCAGCCTTGTTCCGAAATGAGCCAGGCGATTAATGGTACCATCAGTATCGAACCGCTTGCGTTGAAGATAAATTTAATGCTCAAAGCGCGCCCTCTTTTTCTGACGAACCAGTTTGTTACCGTTTTATCCAAGGGGACCGTTAATCCGATATTAGCACCGGCTCCCAGCAGAACTCCCCACACCAGGTAGAAAGTCCAGAGCGAGTTGACGAATTTCATCAGCATCAGGCTAAGACCGATAATAACGATGCCAACGAGGACCATTCCCCTGGGACCGAACCTATCGCTAATCCAACCGGAAATCGGGGATAGAAATCCTCGTTCGACTTGAGCGACGCTTGGGGCAACCGATGTGGCGGCACGGGAAAAACCAAGTTCAGAAGCGATTGGTTTAAATAGTGGTGCGAAGCCGAAGTTGCCGAAACCGTTTCCCCAGAGGGTCAGGATACCGCTAGCCAGGACTATCCACCACCCAAAGAATATACCGGGAAATCTGCTTTTCTTGACCAAATAATTCTCTTTCTTAAAACACTGACGGAATCACCTTTGAGACGTTGGCTTTGGCAATTTAAACGTCAGAAAAAGTTATATTCATTAATATATTAATATAACCTTGCTAGTATAGTTTCTATTGAATTAGAAAGTCAAACAGTTGACAGTTGCATTCCCTTATGATAAACTACAATCGTATATGTGCATATAGGAGTATAAAATATGAGAGATGTAGTCAAGGTTTTTAAGTCCCTATCCGATGAGACAAGACTCAGGATTTTGAATGTTCTCCTTGAGCGAGAATGCTGCGTTTGCGAAGTAATGCAGGCGTTGGGTATTTCACAATCCAGGGCTTCGCGTAACTTAAACGCGCTTTATGATGCCGGTTTCCTTACCCTGAGGAAAGAAGGACTGTGGTCTGTCTATTCGATAGATAAGAAAGGTATGAAAGAATATCAATCTCAATTGATTGAAGCGGTTGGAAAGGCGATAAAAGGCAACAAGATTGCCTTACGAGATGTAGAGCGACTGAAGAAGTCCGAGCGGGTGTGTCCCGGTTGCGCCCCAAGGATAATGCTCAAGGCAAAGGAAGCATAATCTAAAAAGGCTTCGTCTTGTCGGCGTTCAGGAATAATAAACATGGAAATAGCTAGCGAACTATTCTGGGGTGGAATCAACGGGTTAATTGAGTATTTATCGGCGCACGTTTTAACTTGCCTCGTGCCGGCTCTATTTATTGCCGGAGCTATCGCCGCCTTCGTCTCCCAGGCGGCGATTCTCAAGTATTTCGGTCCGCAGGCAAACAAAGTAACGTCATACGGAGTGGCTTCCGTCTCGGGCTCTATACTTGCGGTGTGTTCTTGTACTGTATTACCTCTATTCGCTGGTATTTATAAGAGGGGAGCGGGGCTAGGTCCGGCGATTGCCTTTCTTTTCTCGGGACCGGCAATTAACGTTCTGGCAATTGTCTACTCAGCTAAACTGCTCGGTTATGATATCGGGTTTGCCAGAGCTATCAGTGCCATAATGTTCTCAGTAGTCGTCGGGATTCTTATGGCGTTTATCTATCGCAAGGAAAAAAAGCAGGCAGATGCCCAGGTTTTTGCAGCCCTTTGCCCCGACCCGGCAGGCAAGAGTATCTGGCAGCAGGCTATTTTTGTCGGTGCCTTGGTGGGTGTGTTAGTCTTTGCCGCCTCCAAGAACTGGATTGTTATGGGCATATTTCTGGCGGCTGTGGCCTTAATATTATGGCGCTGGTTTTCCCGGGATGAAATAAAGCACTGGCTTCAGGAGACGTTGCATTTTACCCGTCTCATCATACCCTGGCTGCTCGTTGGTGTATTCATTGCCGGTATCCTGAAGGTCGTTATTCCTGAATCCATAGTTACTGCCTATGTGGGCGGGAATAGTCTCTTCGCCAACTTTATTGCCTCATTTTTTGGTGCGCTTATGTATTTCGCCACGCTTACGGAGGTACCCGTAATAAAAGCCTTTATGGATTTAGGTATGGGTAAGGGTCCCGCCCTGGCGTTACTTTTAGCTGGTCCCGCTTTATCGTTGCCCAGCATGCTGGTTATCCGCAATATTATGGGGACCAAAAAGATGCTGACTTATGTGGGGCTGGTTGTTGTTATGGCGACTATTACCGGCTATATCTTTGGATTGATTGCGTAAGGAGGAACAGATGAATATTAAAGTCTTAGGTCCCGGTTGCGCCCGGTGCCGGGAGTTAGAAAAAAACTTGCGGGAAGTAGTGAGTGAACTAGGCATCGATGCCAATATAGAGGATATTAAAGACATCAAGAAAATAATGGAATATCCCATTCTGACTACCCCGGGACTGGTTATCGATGAAAAGCTGGTCTGTTCCGGGCGGGTGCCTTCGAAAGCAGAGTTGACTGGTTTTATTACAAAAGCACTTAGCCAAATAAAAAAATAGGAGGATATTGATGATTGAGAGTAATCGAGAAACTGCCGGATTTGAATGTGAATGTCGTCCCGAAGAAATCGTTTTGCTGAGCTGTTCCGGGGCTTCCAACTGCGGACAGATTACGAATCAGGTAGCAGTAAAGCTTACCCAGGAAGGAAGAGGCAAGATGTATTGCCTAGCTGGCATCGGTGCTCATCACGATGGTATGGTGGAATCAGCTAAAGGCGCCAAGAGAATAGTAGCTCTGGATGGCTGCAAGACGGCGTGTGCTAAAAACACAACCGAGCACGCTGGTTTGAATGTCACCGATTGGGTTTGTGTCACGGAGGCAGGTATTGAGAAAGTCCATCAGTTTAAAATCACGCCTGATGAAGTTGAACTTGTTGCCCGGCGAGCGTTAGCTTCTTTAGCGAAACCCCTTAGAACATAACGAAAGTGTCAATATGAATAATGACGCCATTATTTTTATTTCGGTTTCTCTCATTCTTGCCATAATATCTTTTTTTCTCGACCGGCAAAAGACCATCGCCGGGTTCAAAAGGGGATGGAAAATGTTCAAGAACATACTTATCCCCTTTTTGAATATTTTAATCCTGGTTGCCTTGCTAATCTACCTTGTGCCGCCAAAAGTAATCAGTCAATATCTGGGTCCCGGCTCCGGAGTAGTGGGCTTTGCAATTGCCGCGGTGGTAGGTTCTATCGCGCTAATTCCCGGATTTATTTCATATCCCATTGCCGCTGGTCTCGTCCAGCAGGGGGCTTCATACGCTGTGGTAGCTACGTTTATGACTACCCTGATGATGGTGGGCATAGTAACGCTCCCGCTGGAAATCAGATATTTCGGTAAGACAGTCGCCATTACCCGCAACGTTTTAAATTTTGTAGCGGCAATAATTATCGGCTTGATGATGGGTATAATCCTATGAAGAGTTTTTTTAAAAGAAATAAGGCTTACGTCTGGCTAGTAGCTTATGCTGTTTTGACTCTGCTGTCTTTTGCCCTGGGCTTCAATCCCGGAAAAGCGGTCTTTAGCAATTTCAGTCGGTCTTTAATCGAGATGGTTACTTTCGTGCCGTTCCTGTTCATCATCGTGGGATTATTCGATGTCTGGGTCCCCAAAGAAAAAATCCAGAGGCATATCGGGCAGGAGTCGGGAATTAAAGGTATCGTCCTGGTAATACTTCTCGCTATGCTTCAAGCAGGACCACTATACGGAGCTTTTCCCGTCGCCTATATGCTTTATAAAAAGGGAGCTAGCATCCGGAATATATTTGTTTATCTGGGTGCCTTTTCTTCCTTGAAGATTCCTATGTTAGGCTTGGAGATTGGTTATTTGGGTTTACAGTTCTCACTGGTGCGGACTTTAGTATCCTTACCGCTATTTATCGGCATCGGTTTCCTGATGGAACGGTATTTTAAAAATAGGAATTTTGAAGTCAGTGACGGAAGTACTAAGGAGGCGTGATATGAAGACGGTTCTTTTTGTTTGCGTGCGTAACGCCGGTCGTAGTCAAATGGCTGAAGCGTTTTTCAACAAACTGGCTAAGGGGAGAGCTATGGGAATTTCAGCGGGAACTCAGCCCGCCGAAAAACTCAATCCGGTAGTAGTCGAAGCGATGCGCGAGGTCGGCATAGATATTAACGGCGCCAAGTCTAAGAAGCTCACAATGGAGATGATAGAGAAAGTCGATAAAATGATTACAATGGGTTGCGGCGCTGATGCGAAAGCTCTCTGCCCGGCAGGCTTCACCGAGACTGAAGATTGGGCACTGGAAGACCCGAAAGGAAAATCGCTCGAGCAAGTCAGGAAGATAAGGGATGAGATTAAGAAACGGGTACTGAACCTGATTAATGCGATAGCTCCAGCTTAGGAGGAACAATGCTAGAAATGAGAAAGACCGCCGTTTCATTCGATGAGAATGACTTGATGGCGCTAGAAGTAATAATCACGGATGGCGACAAAGAAGAGGCCTTCAAATTCCTGAAGAAAACCGTCTACGACCGAATATCCCACGCTCAACAGGGCAGGCTCAAGTCCCACCTTGACGCCGCTAACCCGATGGAAGGATTTATCCAGCATAATCAGTGAGTTCATGTTTTATAACTTAAGAGAGGAGTGAATTGAGCATGAGCAAAAGACCCGAACCTAGGACTGGCAGGCTTTCGTTTCTCGATAGGTTTCTGACTTTATGGATATTCCTGGCTATGGGACTCGGGGTTGGACTGGGATATTTCATTCCCCAGGTTGGCGATACCATAACACGGCTTTCTATAGGGACTACATCTATCCCTATCGCTATCGGTCTTATCCTGATGATGTACCCGCCGCTGGCGAAGGTCAGGTATGAGGAACTGGGCAAGGTGTTCTGTGACTGGCGAATTCTTGGAGTTTCGCTGGTTCAGAACTGGATTATCGGGCCAATCCTGATGTTCTTCCTGGCTATCCTCTTCCTTGGTTTTCTCTGGCCATACCCTGAATATATGATGGGCTTGATAATGATTGGACTTGCCCGCTGCATCGCTATGGTCATCGTCTGGAACGAGCTATGCAAAGGTGATAACGAATACGCTGCCGGTCTAGTCGCCTTCAACTCTATTTTTCAAATAGTTTTCTACTCGGTTTATGCCTATATTTTTATCACTGTTTTACCTGGCTGGTTCGGTCTGCGCGGTGCGGTTGTTCATGTCACTATCGGCGAGATTGCCAAAAGCGTCCTTATTTACTTGGGTATTCCTTTCTTCGGCGGAATGCTCACCCGGTTCATTTTTCTTAAAACTAAAGGGCGTGAATGGTACGAGGGCAAATTCATTCCGAAAATTAGCCCGATTACTCTGGCGGCTCTGCTGTTTACCATCGTGGTTATGTTCTCGCTCAAAGGTGAGTTTATCGTTCAGTTACCGCTCGATGTCCTGCGAATCGCTGTTCCTTTGCTCATCTACTTCGTCGTTATGTTTCTGATATCTTTCTATATGGGCAAGAAAATCGGGGCTAATTATGCTAAAACGGCGACCATCGCTTTCACCGCGGCAAGCAACAATTTTGAGTTAGCAATTGCTGTTGCTGTAGCAGTATTTGGCATCGGCTCAGGACAGGCATTTGCCGCTGTCATCGGTCCACTGGTTGAAGTGCCGGTGCTTATAAGTCTGGTAAATGTAGCGCTGTATTTCAGAAGGAAGTTTTTCGCCGTGGAAGAACAAGAGATGTGCGAGATTGAAAGCGTTAAAGCTCAACAGTAGATTTGAAGAGTAACGAGCTATCAGTGTAGAATGAACCGATTGGAGCTTAAACTGGGAAGTGACTAAACGCAAAGTCATCATTCTGGATTTCGATAACGTAATCCTGGAATCGGAAAACGTAAAAACGGACGCTTTCGCCAAACTTTTCGCTGACTACCCGCAACATCTGGAACAGATTCTTCGTCACCATCTCGATAACGTTGGGGTACCCAGGGCTGATAAGTTCAAATACATTTACAAGAATATTTTGAAGAAGCCTTTGAGCGAAAAGCAATTCCAAAAGCTTTGCAGTGATTTCACTAGCCTTGTCCTCGACCGGGTGATTGCCAGTCCTTTTGTGCCCGGAGCCAAAGAATTCCTGGAACGCTATCATAATATCTATGATTTATATGTGGTCAGTGCCACTCCCCAGGGAGAAATCGAGGCAATTATAAAGGCGCGGAATTTAGGGGTTTATTTTAAGGGTGTCTTCGGTAATCCTCCGGGGAAGGATGAGCACGCCCGGCGTATTATTGCCGAAAATGGCTATGACCCGAAGGTGGTCGTCTCAATCGGTGACGGGTTGAGTGAATATGAAGCGGCACGCGGGATAGGCTGCGATTTCATTGCTCGCGTTCCACGAGACTTCCCTAATCGCTTCAAAGGATTACCGGGCGTTCGGGCTGTCGTTCGAAACCTAGTTAACATTGAGGCATATTTTTAAAGAAAAGCCCTTCAATGTGCCCCCAAATATTTTGATGCCAGTCTTGTCAGAAAATCAGCTTTCATTTTCAGACTTTTAATGTCGACACGCTCGTTCTTAGCATGATAGGTCGCGAGCATAGCCGGGTCGAAGTCAGGAGCATCTACTGCCGGACCATAGCTGGGGATACCTTGGGCGCGGAGGAAACGAGAGTCGGTAGCGCCTGCGGAGATTGTAGGCAAGCAATCCACGTCGCCCAGGACATCCTTCATTGTTTGCTGAATCAACCGGAGATAAGGTGTGTCAGTCGAGGAGAAGGAAGCCTTGTCAAAGACGGGGAGTTCTATTTGCACGTCTTCTCCGATTATCGAGCGGAGCTGGTTAATAACATATTCTTTGTCCTGACCGGGCAGGACACGAATGTCTACCTCCACTTTGCAGCTGTCCGGGACTATGTTTGTTTTATTGCCGCCCAGAATCATATTAGGGGAAATGGTCATCCGGGTTAGAGCCCGCAGACGCTCGGCAAAAGTGCGGTCAGGATAAGTACTAAGAAAAGTATCTATATTTTTTTCGGTGATTTCTTTCCGTCCATGCTGTTGTCCCAGATTATTGATTAGAGCCTTCATTTCAGGAATAATTTTAACCTCGGGTTTGTATTCAGCCAGACGGGCAATTGCTTTTGATGCCTTGGTTACTGCGTTATCACCCAGTGTCGGAATAGCGCCATGGCAAGAAACTCCCGAGAATCTCAACCGGGTCCAGGCCGGTCCTTTTTCTCCCGCCTGTATAAAATAGATAAGACGTTTCCCGGCTCTTATCGGCTCTCCTGCCCCTTCGTTAATGGCGAAGTCAGCCTGTAGTTTGTCGGGGTGGTTCTTCACAATAAATCCTACGCCGTAGTCACCCATCGCTTCCTCGTCGGCGGTGGCGGCAAAGATTAGTTTGCCATCGAGTTTAACCTTACTAAGTTCAAGCATTGCCCAGGCTTCAGCCGCGACAAGGTCTTTACAATCCTGAGCCCCTCGTCCCAACACCAGTCCGTTTTTGATTTCCCCACTGAAGGGGTCGAAATCCCAACCTTCTCCTACAGGAACGACATCGGTGTGGGAAAGAAAAAGCAGGCTTTTCTTACCGGTGCCCAGCGTGGCGATGAAGCTTCCCCGCCCCGGTGCCGATTCGATGATTTCGTTTTTTATCCCGACCGGGTCGAATAGCTTCTTGAGAAACTCAGCTACCTCGGTCTCCCCGCCTGGCGGATTAACCGAAGGAATTTTAATTAATTCGGAAAGAATTCGTTCTACTTCCATAGTTTCTCCTTATCTCGGCAACCTTAAGACTCTTGGATAATGATACCAGAAAAAGTCGAAGGCAGAAAGCAGTTGTATGCAAAGGATGAAGAAAATGTATAAGGGGAGCTTTCGCTCCCCTTAAATTCATACTGGACGCATACGTATTGGTTACTGCACGCCCTTTATTAATGCTTCAACTACCGATGGGTCAGCAAGAGTGCTGGTATCACCCAGGTCTTTATTGTCGCCAGAAGCAATCTTGGTTAAAACGCGTCTCATAATTTTACCGCTCCTGGTCTTGGGTAAGCCATCGGCGAATTGTAGCTTCTCAGGTGTAGCGATGGGGCCGATCACCTTACGGACGTGAGCTACCAATTCTTTCTTGAGAGCATCGGTTTTCTCAACGCCGACTTTCAGGGCTACAAAGGCATATATTGCCTGTCCTTTAATCTCGTGAGGGACGCCCACTACTGCAGCCTCGGCGACTGCTGGATGAGATACCAGGGCACTTTCAACTTCAGCTGTTCCGATTCGGTGACCGGATATTTTAACCACGTCATCCATACGACCCATTAGCCAGAAGCAACCATCGTCATCGACCCGTGCACCATCCCCCGTAGAATACATACCGGGGAATCGGATAAAGTAAGTCCTCTTGAACCTTCCCGGGTCGCCATAGACTCTTCGCATCAGTCCAGGCCAGGGCTTCTTAATTACCAGATTACCGCCTTCATTTACATCGGCAGGAGTGCCATCCTCCCTGAGTACGGCTGGCTGGATTCCAGGGAAAGGAAACGTGGCTGAGCCCGGTTTGAGCGGGGTAGCTCCGGGTAAGGGCGTGATTAAAATGCCACCGGTCTCGGTCTGCCACCATGTATCTACAATCGGGCACTTGCCCTTCCCGATTACGTTGTAATACCACATCCACGCTTCCGGGTTGATAGGTTCTCCCACCGACCCCAGGACGCGCAGACTGCTCATATCGTGCTTATTAACCCAGTCATCGCCTTCTCTCATTAGAGAACGAAGGGCGGTAGGAGCCGTGTAGAAAATATTTACCCGGTATTTCTCGACAATCTCCCAGAATCTATCCGGGTGGGGGTAAGTAGGAATACCCTCGAACATTACACTAGCGGCGCCGAAGGCTAACGGACCGTAGACAATATAACTATGACCCGTAATCCAGCCGATATCGGCGGTGCACCAGTAGGTATCTTCTTCTTTTACATCGAATATCCACTTAAATGTTTGATAAGTGTAGAGCAGGTAGCCGGCCTGGGTATGGAGGACTCCCTTAGGTTTTCCGGTGCTGCCGCTGGTGTACAAAATAAAGAGGGGGTCTTCGGAATCCATCACTTCCGGTTCGCAGGTAGGTTTGATATCCTGCGCTGACATTTCATCGTTCCACCAATAGTCTCGCCCGGCTTTCATATTTAAGCCGATATTGGCTCTCTTGACGACAAATACGTCCTTTACCTCAGGACACGCCTCGAGGGCGAGGTTAGCATTTTCCTTGCTCCTGATGACGTTACCACCGCGATAGTAGCCATCGGCGCAGACGAGGACTTTCGCTCCGCAGTCCAATATCCTGTCCCGTAGAGCCTCGGCACTGAACCCGCCGAAAACAACACTGTGAACGGCGCCTATTCGGGCGCAGGCGAGCATAGCCACTGGTAATTCAGGAATCATCGGGAGGTATATAGCTACACGGTCGCCTTTTTGAACACCGTGTTTCTTTAAGACATTGGCGAATTTACAGACCAAGTGGTAAAGTTCCTGGTAGGTGACGCTTTTAGTATCGCCGATGTCTCCTTCCCAGATGATGGCGGCTTTATTTCTTCTCCAGGACTTAAGATGCCTGTCAATGCAATTGTAGGAGACGTTGAGCTTACCGCCGACGAACCATTCATGCTTAGCTTCCTTGAAGTCCTCGACGAACACTTTATCCCATTTTTTGTACCAGTCTAACTGTTCTGCCATCTTAGCCCAGAATGCCTCGGGGTCTTCGATGGATTTCTTATAAATCTTCTTATATTCGTCAAAGTTTTTAATGTATGCTTTAGAACTGGTTTCTGCCGAAGGATTAAATACTCTGTTTTCCTCCAGCATAGAAGTGATTGTTTTAATTTCGTCCATTAGTATCCTTCCTAGATTTCACCTTGAGTTTCATCAGGCGAGACAACGCCTACTAATTGAGCGTAGGCGTTACGTAGCCTAGTTGCCACCAAGCGTGCTACTCCTTTAAATATTTTTGATTCGATTTCAGGGAACTTGGTAAATATTTCATTAAGGTCCTGACTGTTAAGCGCCAGAACCTTTGTTTTTTCCAGAGCTTTTGCTGTTGCCGTACATTTATAAGGCTCAATCAAAGCTGACCAATTAACGGCATCGCAATTAGACGCGACTTGCACTTGACGCTGAGAAAGCGGCCCGAGTTCCAGAATAATCGCCACCAGACCATCTGCAACTACATAGAAATTCTCTCCTATGTCATCCTGCTTGCAGAGAGTTGCCCCTGGGCTCAGTGTTTTGGTCGTGGCTATCTTCCATATAGTTTGAAGTTGGGCATCGTTCAATTCGCGAAATACATCGCACTTTCGCAGCAACTCTAGTCTTTCCAAGGTATCTTTTCCTCCTTTTGAATTGAATAGTTGAGAGCTGCGATGAGTCGTTGGATTAGGTCCTCCTTTCCAAATTTTTTACTTAGAATGCTTAGCTCCCTCATAGCGCTCTCTAAGTAAAATATATTACACCTTGTTTAATAATACAAGAATGATTTTTAGCCGACATCCGCTTTTATACTTATTTAACATCCGTATTTATGCTTATTCCGTATATTATCGAAATTGAAAAAGTACTATTACTATGAGGATTTAAAGATGCGTAGTAATCCTGCACCAACTATGGAAAATTAGGAACAAGGAACGTGTGAAGTAAATTACTAATTATGTTTGAAGGCGACTGGCCAATGCGGGCACAATTTCAGTAGCTTCACTCATTACGCGCTCGATGATTTCCTGGCAGGTAGGGATGTCCCGGATTCTACTGCATACCTGACCGCAAGGCATAAAACCCCATTCCGTATCTCCATCCACTAAGGCTTTTTTAATTCGCTCTCTACCCGCCAACACGTTGGTCATTTGTGAAGCGTGCATTTCGTAAGCCCGCTTCATCTTCAGGCCGCTAAATACGACCTTCCAGAGTGGGACATTAAATTCCCGGGTAATGTCCAGGAGTGTAGATATGTTTTCTTTCAGGGAAAGCCCTTGCTTTTGACCTTCGACTGTTTTTACGAGCTTATTGTTAAGTCCGCGGCACCTCGTTCCGGTTACTTGGGCGGTAATAACAGCATCGTCCCCTTCCGCACTCAGGTAAGCCTGTTTAATTTTATCCGGTACCGTGCTTTCTTTAGTAAGAGCAAAGCGGGTGCCCATAGCAATTCCCTCGGCTCCAAGGGCTAATGCAGCGACCAGCCCTTTTCCATCACAAAAGCCGCCGGCAGCAATCACCGGCACCTTCACCGAGGCTACTACCTGAGGGATAAGAACCAACGTGCTGATATATCCGGTATGCCCTCCGCCTTCCATTCCCTGGACGATTACGGCATCAGCTCCGTAGCTTTCAACTTTCATTGCATGTTTAACTGCTCCTACAGTGGGTAAGTTGATGATTCCGTGAGCTTTTGTCCGCTCAATTATCTTTTGAGGGTCGCCTCTGCCGTAGCAGGCTACCGGGACCTTTTCTTCAATTAGTACCTGGATTAGTTCGTCCAGTGCCGGACTGGTTGCCAGAAAATTTACCCCGAATGGCTTATCGGTCAACGTTCTAATCGTCCTGATATTCTGTCTCAGTTCATCTTTGCTCATCGCTCCGGCGCCCAATATGCCGAGACCACCGGCGTTGGAGACCGCAGCGACCAGGATAGGATAAGCAGCATAATTCATACCTGATTGAATGATGGGGTATTTGATACCGAGCAGTTTAGTTATTCTCATATTGGAAAGGTGCCTCCGGTTTAGTTTACTGACTTCTTATTCTATTGTAGCGGATAAATACGTTATGGGGCAATTAATGATTTGCGTATCAGCTCCGTTTCCTATTAAATATATTAACAGTATAAAAGCTCGAAAGGATGGCAAATGAGTGTTCCCAAACTAGATTATCTTTTTAATCCGCAATCGGTAGCTGTGGTCGGCGTTTCGTTAGATGATACCAAATTCAATAGCGGTCGTTCGTATTTTTTAAGTCTGGTGGAAAGTGGCTTTAAGGGTAAGCTTTATCCGGTTAATCCCAGTGGTGGAGAAACACGCGGATTCAAAGTATATCCCAGCGTGCGGGATATTCCGGATAATGTGGACTATGTCATCTCAGCGATACCGGCGGAATATGCCACTCAGCTAGTGGCCGATTGTGCCGCTAAGGGGGTAAAGGCAATTCACTTTTTCACTGCCGGCTTTAGTGAGATAGAAGACCAGGTCGGGGAACGCCTTGAAACTGAATTGGTTGAGTTAACCCGTAAAAATGGTATCCGCATCATCGGGCCTAATTGTATGGGTATTTACTGCCCTAAGACAGGCCTATCATTCTCAAGGGAGTTTCCCGGTCAACCTGCCTTTCCTGGACAAACTGGACCACTTGGTTTTATGGCTCAGAGCGGGACCAACAGCATATATTGCATCGATGAAGCGGCGAACCGGGGGGTGTATTTCAGCAAGGCAATCAGCTATGGTAATGCCGCCGACCTCAATGAAAGCGATTTTCTTGAGTATTTAGGTGATGACCCGGATACTAAGATAATTGCTGCGTATATTGAGGGAGTCAAAGACGGTCAGCGTTTTGCCAGAACGTTAAGAAGGGTAGCGATACTAAAGCCGGTAATAATCTTCAAAGCCGGGATTACCGAAAGCGGAACGAGGGCAGCCAGTTCGCACACCGGTTCGATTGCCGGTTCGACCAGAATCTGGAGTACTCTGCTTAGGCAAGCAGGAGCGATCGAGGTTCACAGTGTCGAGGAAATCGTGGATGTTGCTCAGCTTTTCTTATTGGTTAATCCTCCAACGGGAAGAAATACTGCAATTATCGGTATGGGAGGCGGACCCAGCGTTCAGGCGACCGATGATTGTGTGAATGCCGGACTTGCGGTCCCGGCGTTCCCGTTAGAAGTCAGACAGAAATTAGTTGAAAGCTTCCACACCGTAGCCGGAAGAATTTTTAGAAATCCGGTCGATATTCCTTTTAAGGCAATAACGACGACTGTGCAGATAATCGCAGCGAGCGACGAAATAAACCTTGTAATGATACATATACCGTTCGACGGATGGTCTCTTGTCGATAGGCGGGATTTTGTTAACCCTGCTGTCGAGACCATTCTCGAAGTGCGGGGTGTCACCACAAAACCGGTGGTGATTGTATTCCATTGTCAGGCGACTGAGTTAGCCAAGCAGCTCGGTGCGAAAGCTCATAGCAGACTCACCGAAGCCGGGTTTCCGGTGTATCCTTCAATCACCCGGGCGGCGACGGCGATGAAGAGATTTATCGATTATCAGGTTCGGCATCAGGGTGAAGCTTAGCTATTTTATTTTCTTTGCCGGATTTTCGAATTCGCAGGGGACTTTGACCTGGCATAAGCCGCAGCCGGCGTTAGTAGTATCGTTATTATACTCACGATTCGCCGCCGAGTAGCCGATAATATCTCTCAAATACTGCTGGCACTTGTTCTTATCGTGTCCTTTTTCACTGATTGCTTCCGCCGGGCAGCGCTCGATGCAGGCTCTGCAATCGACTCCCAGGTAAAAGATGCAGTTTGAATATGGGCTTTTAGCTGACCTCGGGCTGGCTGGTATTACCAGGTCAGTAATCACGCTGCCGCAGCGATGAGCTATGCCTCGCTCGGTGATTAGACCGTCAGAGAGACTGAACGTGCCCTGCCCGGCAGCATAGGCAACGTGCCGTTCCGACCAGTTCGAGTAGGGTCCCTTCTCGTTGGAAAGTCTTTTATGATAGGGCTGTAGTGACGGAGCTGCTGCCAGGTATCCCATACTCGTAAGCAGTTCCACCACATAATTCATTAGCTTTACATTAGCCTTCTCTCCATACCAGCGGGTGTGAGACCAAAGACGGCTGGGAATTTTTGTCTCCTTACGGTTTGATAGGCGGGTCTGCTCGGCAATAGGCAATATCCAGCTTATCACGGTAAGATGTGCCGGCATATCTTCTGGCTTTTTATTATAAGCTTGGGCCAGCGCTTCCCTGGGAGTGAGATGGACTGCGCCGATAATTTTCTTGTATTCGGTAAAGATGGGGTCGTCACCATCGGCGAATTTTACCAGAGGCTCAGACCACAGAGGATAATTGTCCATAAAAGGTAGAAAGTTTACCGGGTTCGTGTGGACGAACTCTTTAACTTTTTCCTCGATGAAGCGTGCGGGGTTAGTCGGTAGTTGTTCTTGCATTGCGTTTCCTTCTATATTTCCTGCCATATCTTTTATTATACGAGAAATACCTCTAATACTACCAATGTCAAATTACTGCAAATAACCAATAAACAAGATACAAGCACCAAACAAATTACAATATTCAATAATCAATTACCAAACAATTAAGAAACAAAGGCAAAATGAAGCTAAAAAATCTCGATTCAATAGCCCGAAAATTGGAACGAAGCAACTTGAAACGAGGTTGAAGCGAGCGTATTTGTTTCCGGCTAGAAAATATTTACACTAAATAATTTGAGGCTAAAAAGGGCAAATTTAGCTTGAATTGTTTTTCTGCAATAAGGCGGATTTTGCGTCTCTAATGGGATTTTCAAATTCCTTTTCCGGTTTTTAAAGTACTGGAAGGTATTGGCGATGGAGTTTCGGTTTGGTGAATAGCATTATAGCACCTATGTTCTATATTGTCAAGGAAGTTTTGTCGCTTTTTTAAGCTGTCAGTGGTTAGCTATCAGCAATTAGCGTTCTGGATTCCGACTTCCGTAGGAATGGAGTTCGAATGAGTAGGCTAATTGCTATAAAATCCGTTTAACCTCGATGGCTTGCCCGCGCTCTGGTCCGACGCAGACAAGATTGACCGGAGCGGCGATGGCTTCCTCAAGGCGGGTTACGTACTTTCGGGCGTTGAGAGGCAGCTCCTTATAGCGGCGGACGTCAGTAGTTGAAACCTGCCATCCGGGTAGCTCTTCATAAACCGGCTGGCATTTCTCTAAATCAACGACGCTGGCCGGAAAATAATCGATTGTTTTTTCATTCAGCTTATAGCCGGTGCAGATTTTGATGGTTGGTAATGTATCGAGGATATCAAGGCGGGTAATGGCGGTTGCGGTGAAGCCGTTAATCCGGGTGCTGAAGCGGGCGGCGATGGCATCGAACCAGCCGCAGCGGCGGGGGCGGCCGGTGGTAGTGCCATACTCGTGGGCGCGTTCGCGAATAAGGTCGCCGGTTGCGTCCTTTAGTTCGGTAGGCATCGGACCGCTGCCGACCCGTGTGCAATAAGCTTTGAATACACCCAGGATGGAACTGAGGCTGGTAGGGGTTAGTCCGGCACCTAAACAGGCTCCAGCTGAGAGAGGTGAAGAGGAAGTAGTATAAGGATAAGTGCCGAAATCGGGGTCGAGTAAGGCGCCCTGTGCTCCCTCCAGGATAACCAGCTTACCCTTTTTCAGCACCTCGTCCAGTAATGTCATCGTCTCCCGGATATAGGGTGCCAGGGTCTCTCCGTATTTGCAGTATTGCTTGTATATTACTTCCAGGGATAACGGTTTTTTCCCGTGTACCTTAGTCAGGATGGCATTCTTGTAGTCGAGAATAGAGCGAAGCCGCTCAAGGAAGGCTTCCTTGTTCAAGAGGTCTCCGGTTCTAATGCCTGACCTGGCGGCTTTATCGGCAAAGGCGGGACCGATACCTTTGCGGGTGGTGCCCAAAGATTTACCTCCGCGCCATTCTTCTTCGAGACCGTCGAAAAGAATGTGATAAGGCATCACCAGATGGGCGCGGTCGCTGATGAATAGACGGCTGGTATCGATGCCGCATTTCTTAAACTGGTCGATTTCACCAAGCAGAATTTCCGGATTGATTACCACTCCGTTGCCGATGATATTAATTGCCTGCGGAGAACAAATACCGGAAGGGATGAGATGCAGTCTGAACTCTCCAACGGAATTAATAATGGTATGACCGGCATTATCGCCGCCGGAAAAGCGGACTACGGCCCCGGCTTTCTGGGCCAGCATATCGACTACTTTACCCTTACCCTCGTCTCCCCACTGCGCACCGATTACCGCAATAAGTGGCATCGTTACCCCCAATGAATTACTTGACTCTCATTCGCCGCCAGACATAGAACAATCTCTGCGCGACTGTAACCAGACTGAAAACAGCAATAACTGCAACCACCGTAATTAAAACATAGTTAATCTTGCTTAGTAAGAGACCTAAGGCAATTACGATTACTCTTTCCGAACGGGTAAATAGCCCCTCCTGGCAATCGATACCGACGGCTTCGGCTCTTGCCCTTACATAGCTTACCAGTGGAGAGCCTATCAAAGCAACTCCGGTGATAAGAATGCCGATAATAAATCCTTCTCCGGCATATACGACTAAAATACCGAAGAGCACTACCGCTTCGGAGAGCCGGTCGAGTGTGGAATCAAGGACACCCCCGAAAGGAGAGGTCTTCCCGATGCGGCGAGCGAGAGCTCCGTCCAGAATATCGAAAAATCCGGCAATCAGAACGACGAAACCGGCGGCAAAGAGATGTCCGGTAATAATTAGTACCGCCGCAGCCAGGTTTATTAAGAAACCCAGCCAGGTAAGGGCGTCGGGCGATACAGGAGTTTTAGCCAGGACCGAAACCACGGGCAGGGTAAAGAAGTTAGCTATGCTTCTACGGAATTGGGGCGGCCTGTCTGCTGGCATAGTTTAGCTGTCTTGACTCCGTGATGAATTATTAATCGATTTCAGATAGAAATTATATACTTTTTGAGCAACGTTTTCCCAGCTATATTCTCTGGCTTTAGCTTTTCCCTTAGCTCCCATCTGTTGACGGAGGGCTTTATCGCCCAGCAGAGAAATTAAAGCCTGTGCCAGGCTATTACCATCCTTAGGTGTGACCAGCAATCCCTCTTCATTATCGGTTAACACGCTGGCATAACCGGCGATATTGGTGGCAACAACCGGTTTACCCAAAGCCATCGCTTCCAGCAGGACGATACCGAAGCTTTCCCGTCCGGTAGCCGGGGCGCAAAAAATATCGGCAGTTTGATAATAGCGAGGCAAGTCGGCATAAGGCACAAAACCAGTAAAGACTACGTCTTTAAGATTATGGTTCTTAATCCATTTTTCATAATTTCTACGTAGCATTGTCCCAGGACCTACTATGATAAGGCGTGAGTTGGGAACTTTCTGTTTGACATAGTAATAGGCTCTGAGTAAATAATTTAGCCCCTTACGTCTTTCCAGACGCCCGACGAAAAGGATGTTTTGCTTGCCATCGCAGAATTCACTAATCGGTGTGATGTCTCCTGAGAAATGCTGTAAGTCGACGCCATTGGGGATAATTTCATAAGGTCCGGGAACATATCTGCCGACATAGTTCATCGCCGGCTCCGATACGGCAATCTTTCCGTTGAGTTTACGGGCTAATCTTCTCATTAGAATCGTAGTGATAGGCCAGCCGATGTTGTAGCTGAGCCGGCTGCCGCAGGAGTGGAAAGTACCGATATTTACCGTGTCTGAAAGCCGCAGCATAGTGTAATTAAGCATCGGGACAAAGGGTTCGTGGAGATGGAGGACATCGAATTTTTCCCGGTCCAAGATGTTTTTAACTTTAGAAGATAGCCATAGTGAGAGTGTAGTCCGGACAATGCTGCCGCTGGCAGGCACCGGACGGGGTGTGCCGATAGGAATGAAACCGCTACCGATGGAAGGGACGGCTCTGGAGGCCGGGGCGATAACCTTGACATCGTGGCCCATCCGGCTAAGATTATGACAAAGAGACGTAATATGATTAGCAACGCCACCTGGATAAGCAAAATCGTAAGGAGAGATTAAGGCTATCTTCATACGTCTTAATCCTCTTATATTGGATGATGAGTGCGTTACTTCCGCTTCGATGCCGGTTTTGCCTTTTTGGGTTGATTTTCCTGGATGAACTTTTCCACCATCCGGTGAGCTTCATCGTCAGTATACTGGACAGGCGGCGACTTCATAAAGTAGGCAGCGGGACCAAACAATGCGCCGCTTAAACCGCGGTCCAGGGCGAGCTTACAGCACCTGATAGCATCGATAACTACGCCGGCTGAGTTAGGGCTGTCCCAGACTTCCAGTTTTAGTTCCAGGTCGAGGGGAACATCGCCGAAAGTTCGACCTTCCATTTTGATATGGCAGAATTTGCGGTCGAGCAGCCAGGGAACATAATCGCTGGGACCGACGTGTATGTCATCCGGGTTCATAACGTAATTTAATTGCGAAGTAACTGAGTTAGTTTTGGATATTTTCTTGGATTCGAGCCGTTCCCGCTCCAGCATATTCAGGAAGTCGGTGTTACCGCCGAAGTTCAATTGATAGGTACGTTCCAGCTTCACACCACGGTCCACGAACAGCCGGGTAAGGATACGGTGAACGATTGTCGCCCCGACCTGTGATTTTATATCGTCCCCTATAACGGGGAGCCCTTTTTCGATAAAGCGGTCCTGCCAGTACTTTTCGCGGCCTATAAAGACCGGGATGCAGTTGATCATACCGCATCCGGCGCTTAGTATCTGCTCGACATACCATTTAGTGGCGTTTTCACTACCGACCGGAAGGTAGTTCAGGACTACGTGGGTCTCGGTATCTTTTAAAATCTGGACTATATTAGAGGTAGGCCCCGGGGCTTTCTGTATTACTTGAGAAAGGTATTTGCCGAGGCTATCATGGGTCATACCGCGGTTAACTTTAACCCCAAAGTTGGGAACGTCGGTAAACTTGAAAGTATTATTCGGCTTAATAAAAATTGCCTCGGCGATGTCTTTACCGACCTTGTTCTTATCGATATCGAAAGCGGCGACAAAATTGATGTCGTTGATATGATACCCGCCGAGATTGACGTGCATAATGCCGGGGACGGACTCGTTTTCTTTTGCATTTCTATAATAGTAAACTCCCTGGACTAACGAAGAGGCACAGTTCCCGACTCCGATAATGGCTACATTAATGCGGCCCATATTTTAAATTCTCCTTTCTTGTAAATGCGTCTTCTTTACGGGATTGCCCGCTCTTTGTATTTTATGTTATTCTCAAGTAAGGTGTAAAATTGATTTACGATTTTCATGCTCATACTTCGTTAAGCGATGGCGACCTTTCGCCGATGGAACTCATACGACGTGCTTGTGTTAATGATTACCGTGCCATTGCTCTTACCGACCACGTTGCCGTTGGTTCTCTGAAGCGCATAATTCAGGAAACCGCCGAAGTATGTGCTCTTGCCCGCGCTCACTGGAATATTATCGCCATCCCTGGTGTAGAGCTCACTCATCTTCCCCCGCAAGCAATAGCTGAAACAGCGAAAATGGCTAAGGGACTGGGAGCCTGGATTGTTGTAGTCCATGGCGAAACAGTTGTAGAACCTGTTGAGAAAGGTACCAACCTGGCTGCATTGAAAAGTCCGCATGTCGATATTTTAGCTCACCCCGGTCTTTTGAGTTTGGAAGAAGCTCAGCTTGCCGCTGCCAACGGCATTTTCCTTGAGATTAGTTATAGGCAAGGTCATTGTCTGACTAACGGTCATATCGTTTCTCTAGCTAAAAAAGCAGGGGCAAAGCTTTTACTGAGCTCCGATGCTCACTCCGAACATGATTTACTTACTCTATCCTTAGCTAATGCCACTGCTCAGGGTGCCGGCCTTGATAATACTGGTTGCCGTCGGCTCTTATCAGTGAATCCTCAGGCATTAATCAAGAAACTATCTGCTAAGTATCCGATTAATCAGCCCTGATTTGTTTGGAACTTTTAACCTCCTTGCTGAGACTGTTGAACTATACTCCGAATATACGTAGCTGTCAAGACTTCAGAATTTTCCCGGGGAGCCACTGCGATTTTTCTGGACTGAAACGAAGCACTCCCCAGAAATGTCCGTCAGTATCATAAGCGCGGCAGCGATTTGCTGCCATCGGCGACTTCAAATCCGAAAGGCATCCATTTTTGATGTCTAGCTCGGTGTTCTCACTTAAAACCATTGCCGTCCAATCCAGCAATACGCTGTCTACGGGATGGATAAAGTTTTGCCAGTAGCCGTAGCTGAAGGCATCTTCAAGCTGAGAGATTGTAATTGCATTATCTATATCGAAGTTTCCATATTTGAGGCGGATTAAGCTCTTTAGATGAGCGCCGCAACCCAGAGCTTGTCCCAGGTCGTGAGCCAGGGAACGAATATAAACACCCTTACCGCAGGTTACTTCTATCTTAACCAAAGGCAGCTCGAAATCTAAAAGTTCCAGATTGTAGATTTTTGCCGGCCGGCTTTTTCTTTCGACTGAAACGCCGGCTCGTGCCAGCTTATACAGAGGTTTGCCTTGGTGCTTCGCCGCACTATACATCGGCGGTATTTGTTCAATCTCGCCGCGAAAATGGGAGAGTGCTGATTCTAACTGGGTGCGGGTAATTTGAGATAGGTCGCCCTGCTGGACGATACGTCCGGTGGCGTCATAGGTGTCTGTGGAAGTCCCTAGCTCGATTTCAGCCCGGTAGACTTTAGGCATATCGTGAAAAAACTCGGTAACACGGGTTGCCTGTCCGAGGCAGATGGGAAGGACACCCGTTGCCGCCGGGTCTAAAGTGCCGGCGTGCCCGACACGCTTTTCCCCGCTCAGCCGTCTGACCATACCGACTATGCTGAAAGAAGTGCGACCAAACGGCTTATCGATATTCAGGATGCCGTCAACCAATTTAATTTTCCTTTGATGTCAATTGGTCGATCAGCCGTGAAAGACGGTCGCCACGCTCTATCGAGTCGTCCCATTGGAAGGTAAGTTCGGGGATATGTCTAAGCTTGATGCGATTAGACAGTTCACGGCGTAGGAAACCTGCTGCCGAAGCTAAAGCATCCAAAGTATCTTTCTTTTCTTTTTCATTACCCATCCAGCTGACGAAGACCCGGGCGTTTCTAAGGTCGGGAGAGGTAATGACATCGGTGATAGTAATAAAGTTACCGAGCCTGGGGTCATTGACCTCCCGCTGTAAAAGTTCGCTGATTTCCCGGCGAAGGAGACTATTGACTCGTTCGATGCGGTGTGCCATTTATTAAGTCCCTAGTTTTCAGTTATCAGTTCAGGCGGCTTCCGTAATCCTATAAAATTCTAATATGTCGCCTACCTGGATGTCGTTGAAGTCCTGGATGCCCACACCGCACTCATAACCGGCGGCTACTTCTCTGGCATCTTCTTTGAACCGTTTAAGGCTGGAGACGGTGGAGTCGGCGATTATTTTGTTCTGACGTCGCACTCGGACAGAGGCGCCTCGGCTGACTTTACCCTCGGTGACATATACGCCAGCTATCTTTGCTGTTTTGCCCATTGGGAACACTGCTCTCACTTCTGCCTGTCCTTCGGTAACTTCAATTTTAGCTGGTTTCAGCATACCTTTAAGAGCCTTGCTGACATCGTCGACCATATTGTAGATAACGTTGTAGTAACGTATGCTGATACCCTCTAATTCAGCCAGCTTCTGTGCTCCCGGTTCGGCAGTAGTATTAAAACCGATAATAATACCCTTCGATGCGATAGCTAACATAACGTCGCTCTCGGTAATAGTGCCGCTAGCGGTGCGAATAATCCTGACCTTGACCTCATCCGTTGATAGCTGTTCCAGTGAGTTCCGGATGGGTTCGATGCTGCCCTGGACGTCAGTTTCCAGAATAATGTTTAACTCTTTTACCTGACCAGCGCTGACCTGGTCGAATAGATTGCTAAGATTTACCGATTTTTGTGATACTGCTTTTTGTTCTGCTTTTGGTTCTTGAATTAGGCTCTTTGCCAGTTTTTCATCGGCAACAACCGCCAGGCTATCGCCTACTTGAGGAACATTATTCAAGCCAAGGATTACTACCGGCGTAGAGGGGCCGGCTCGTCTTATCTGCTTACCCTCGTCATTGAACATAGCTTTTACCCTACCCCAGGTGTTACCGACTACCAGGGTATCGCCAATCCGAAGGGTGCCGTTATTGACCAGCACGGTAGCTAGAGGTCCTTTTGTTTTATCTAGCTCGGCTTCTATGACTATTCCAGCCGCTGGTCGGTTCGGGTCGGCTTTAAGGTCTTCCATCTCGGCGACGAGCAGGATGCTCTCGAGAAGCTGGGGAATACCTTTATTCTCCCTCGCAGAAACCGGAATGCAAAGGGTCTCGCCTCCCCATTCTTCGATAACTAAACCGGCGTCAGCTAACTGCTGCTTGACCCGTTCCGGGTTAGCTTCGGGTTTATCGATTTTGTTTAAAGCCACAATAATCGGGACTCCGGCGGCCCGGGCGTGGTCTATAGCTTCCAGCGTTTGCGGCATAACTCCGTCATCGGCAGCAACCACTAGAATCGCAACATCGGTTACCTGAGCTCCGCGTGCCCGCATAGCGGTAAAAGCCTGGTGACCGGGAGTATCCAGAAAAGTGACCTTATGGCCGGCGACTTCTACCTGGTAAGCACCGATATGTTGAGTGATACCTCCGGCTTCCGTCGCCATTACATTAGTCTTACGGATGGCATCGAGTAATCTGGTTTTTCCGTGGTCGACGTGGCCCATAACGGTGACTACCGGCGGTCTTGTTTTAAATCCGGCGGTTTCCTTCCCGGGTTGAAGTTGTTTTTGCTTAAGCTCCCTGATAGGCGATTTTCGAGTCGCCTGAGCTTGCTGGCGGACTTCAAAGCCAAGGCCGGTGGCAACCGAAACGGCTGAGTCATACCCGATGACCTGGTTAATGTTAGCCATTATGCCGGTTCTCATCAGTTGTTTGATAATATTTACCGGGCTAACATCCAATAGCTCAGATAACTCCCTAACGCTTAAAGCGTTCGGGAGTTCAATAGAACGCGATTTTTGCGGTGGGCCGCTTTTAGCGTTACCCGGTCTGCTTACCACGTGTTTCTCCTCGAAGAAGGTCCTGGCTAAATTTGCTTAGCTGCTCCCGGTTTTCCCGAGTAAGAGTCGTTTTCAGGGAATGTTCTAGCCGACCGCCTTTAAGTCCGGTCTCCCAGCATACTTGCGACCGGCATAAATAAGTCCCCCGACCCGACTTTTTACCACTGGTATCGACTTCCACAACGCCGCTAGAAAGGCGGACTAGCCGGGTTAATTCGCCCTTTGTTTTCACCTGGCGGCAAGCCAGGCAAGTACGCATGGGAACATGCTTAATATTCCTCATCGGTATCTGTGGATTCATCTTTTGCACGGCGCTTTCTCGGTCGAGCACCCTCGCCAGTATCTTTTTCCCGCTTCTTTTTCTTCTTGGCTGGTTTTGAATCAGGTTTTGGGGGAACAGGTATAAAAATATCTTCGGCAAACCGGAGCGAAGGTGCAGGAGTAACCAGAATGGAGGCAGGGACTATAGGTCCGGCAGTCGCTTCCACCGGTGTCAAAACTGGTTCAGCGGGCGCTTCAGCCGGAACTTCTGCATCAGGGACTTCGGGAACCTCAGGTGTTTCCGGAATAGTGACTTCTTCAATAGCTTCAGGTCCTCGGGCTGCTCTTTCTGCCTCTTCTACTGAAGCGCTCTTGATATCGATTTTCCATCCGGTGAGTTTAGCTGCCAGCCTAGCATTCTGACCCTCTTTGCCGATAGCCAGCGAAAGTTGTTTATCGGGGACGATGGCTGTGGCTATTTTTTCTTTCTGGTTGAGGTGAACACCCAAAATTTGCGCCGGACTTAGCGCGTTGGCGATGAAAGCGGAATCATCGTGGCTCCATGCGACCACGTCTATTTTTTCGCCGCCTAACTCGCTAACTATGTTTTGTATCCTGATGCCGCGCAGCCCGACACAACAGCCTACCGGGTCGATGCCTTCCTGTTTTGCGGCGACAGCTACCTTACTCCGGTAACCAGCTTCGCGAGCAATTGCCTTTATTTCTACATTGCCCTTTAGGACCTCGGGCACTTCCAGTTCGAAAAGCCGCCGCAGTAAATCGGGGTGCGAGCGCGAAACTACTAGCCGAGAACCCTTGGGCGTGCGCGCCACTTCTAAGAGGTAAACTTTAAGCCGTTGTCCTACCCGGTATCTTTCGTTAGGCATCTGCTCGTTCGGCGGCAACAGTGCTTCGGCCCTGCCTAAATCGATAAATGCCTGCTTCCCTTCGACACGCCGCACCGGCCCGCTGATGATTTCACCTTCCTTACCGGCGAATTCTTCCAGTATGGCACCGTGTTCGGCTTCGTGTAGTCGTTGCAGAATAACTTGCTTTGCCGTTTGGGCAGCAATACGCCCGGCATTAGCCGGAGTAGATTCTACTATTATGGACTCGCCGATTTGTATATCCGACCTGAGTCGGCGGGCATCATTCAGAGATATTTCCTGGCGGCTATCATTGACTTTTTCGGCAACAACCTTTTCAGCCCATACTTCCACCTTGCCAGTGGTATTACTTATCTTGACTGAGATGTTCTGGTTAGGGACGAAAGCCTCTTTCCGGTAAGCCGAGACCAGCGCGGATTCGACCGCACCGATAACCACTTCTTTAGGCAAATTTTTTTCAGCCGAAAGTTGTGTTATAGCGAGCAAAAAATCGCTCTTCATAAATCGGAACCTCCGTTAGTCCCTACAACAAAAAAGTGGGAATAAAAACCCACTTCTCCATAGTTAGAGTATATCACAAGGAAGTTTGATAGGCAATATCTCTGAATTTAACGAGGTCGTTTTAATTTTTAGAGTTGTGCTTTTATCTAGTAATCCCCATTTTGTTAAGTTATAATAAAGGTTATTGTTTATAGAAACGGAGGAGAATGATTATTGCCGTAGATGCTATGGGTGGTGATTACGCTCCACATCAAATAGTGAAGGGAGTGATTAAAGCCGCCGAAGAATATAAGGTAGAAATCGCTCTGATTGGACGGAAAGAAATTCTCTCGGTGCTTGCCGGGCGCTTTCAAGATAAACTGGGTATTACTATTATCGACGCCAGCCAGGTTATTGAATTTAACGAGCATCCCGTAGAAGCCATCAAGAACAAACCGGATTCATCTATTGTCGTGGGTGTCGGTCTGGTGAAGAAGGGTTTCGCCTCAGCGTTTTTATCTGCCGGTAGTACCGGCGCCGTATTCGTTGCAGCATTGGGCATCCTGGGTAAAAGCGAGGGTATCGAACGCCCGGCGATAGCCAGCATTCTTGCCTTCACGGCTACTCCGACTCTTCTTATCGATGCCGGGGCTAACGCTGATTGCCGGCCGGAACATTTGGTGCAATTTGCCCAGATGGGCGCCAGCTATGCCGAGAAAGTCCTGGGTGTTGAGAAACCTAAAGTCGGCTTATTAAGTAATGGTGAAGAAGAGACTAAGGGCAATCGTCTAACCAAAGAGACTTACCCCCTTCTTAAACAGAGTGGCTTGAATTTTATCGGCAATATAGAAGGACAGGATATAGCGACTGGTAAGGCAAATGTGATAGTTACCGATGGTTTTACCGGTAACATCGTGCTTAAAACTCTCGAAGGCTTTGGTACTAACTGGTTGCACTCTCTAACCCAGATAGGACAGACCTTTTCCAAAGCCTATAGCCTCTCGCAGCAAGTAGCACACCGTAATATCGGGATGGACTCGTGGTCGAAGAAATTGGATTACCGGGAGTATGGTGGTGCCTGCCTTCTCGGGGTAAACGGTAATATCATCATATGTCACGGTCGCAGTCAGGCTACAGCAATCAAGAATGCCGTCGGTCTGGCTAAACAGACAGCGGAACGAGGGTCTATCAAAACGTCGGAGGGGAAGAATGAGTAAGCCGGTTCCTATCGATGATGCTAATTTTGAACAAAAAGTTATGAAGGCAAAGAATCCGGTCCTTGTCGATTTTTGGGCAACCTGGTGCCGTCCCTGTCAGATGGTGGCTCCCGTTCTGGATGAGCTGGCTCAGGAATACGACCAGAAAATAAGTTTCTTCAAGGTCGATGTCGACCAGAATCAGAAGACTGCTGCCAAATTTAATGTGATGAGTATTCCCACACTTCTTATCTTTAAGAACGGAGCACCCGTATCACACGTAACCGGCTTCCGGCCTAAACCAGAGTTGAAGCGACTTCTTGATTCCGCGCTTACTTAATGTAGAGAGCTGAAAAGCCTGTCCCCACCAGAAAATGGAGAGGTTAAATTTTTCTTGAAAGGGTGAACACCCGCCAAAAAGTATCTTACTTTTTGGCATGCAGGAGGATAAAATAAGCAAAGAGTACGATGTGATTATTATCGGCGGCGGACCGGCTGGACTCAGTGCCGGTATTTACGTGGCAAGAGCCAGGTTGAAAAGCCTGCTTATCGAGAGGGCAATAGTCGGCGGGCAGATAGTAAATGCGGAGCTGGTGGAAAATTATCCCGGATTTCCCGACGGAATTAGCGGCTACGACCTGACTAAACAGATGCATCAGCAGGCAACCAAGTTTGGTTTAGAAACACTGACTGCCGAAGTGACCGGTATCGACCTTATGGAGGCAAAAAAGTTAGTAAAGACCGATGTAGATAATTTTACGGCTAAAGCAGTGATTATTGCCAGCGGTTCGGAGCGGCAGAAGCTGGATGTTCCCGGCGAGGTAGAATTTACCGGTAAAGGTGTTTCTTACTGTGCTACCTGCGATGCCGCATTATTCGCCGATAAACCAGTAGCAATCGTCGGTGGGGGCAATGCGGCTGCTAATGAGGCTATTCAGCTTACTAAGTTTGCCTCGAACGTTACTCTTATTCACCGCCGGGAGGAACTGCGCGTCACGCCTATTATTCAGGAACAAATTTTTGCCGAGCCGAAAATCAAATTTTTATGGAACACTGTTGTCGAGAGTATTGAAGGCGAGAATACTCTTAAGCATCTCAAATTAAATAACATAAAGACCGGCAAAAAGTCCGCTTTAGAAGTCTCAGGTGTCTTTGTTGCCGTTGGGTTTAAACCAAATACCGACTATCTGAAAGGACTGGTTTCGCTGGATAGCGGGGGCTATATCATCACTAATGAAAAGATGGAGACTGAAGTCCCAGGTGTTCTGGCGGCTGGCGATTTACGCTCCAATTCTATCCACCAGGTAATCGGTGCCACCGGCGATGGCGCCGTCGCTGCTATCTATGCCGAAAGATTCATTAGAGAAAAGAAGTAGTCCCACTAATTATGTCCGATTTACGAAGTCGAGTTAAAGGGGGATTGACTGCCGGCGTAAAGAAAGGTTTGTCCAGCTTTATCTGGATGTGCAAGATTGTTATCCCCCTCTCTTTTTTGGTGGCTGTTCTCCAGTGGACCGGCTGGCTGAGCAAAATAGATTTCTTGTTAAATCCGCTGATGAACCTGCTTAACCTGCCTGCCCAGGCAGGTCTGCCTATCCTCACCGGAATGCTGGTAAATTTATACGCCGTCATTGCGATAATAACAGTTTTGCCGTTTTCACCGGAGCAAATGCTGTTAATCGCCATATTCAGTATGATAGCTCACAACCTCATCCCGGAAGGTGTAGTTCAACATAAATCCGGATTTCACTTCATCAAATCAGTTGTGTTTCGAATTGTTGTAGCAACCATAACAGTGCTTATCGTCTCTCAATTTCTCGGTGATACCAGCCGGAGTATCGCTTTACCAGCCGATATTGCCGTTCAAATCTCATTCTGGGGCGCGCTGAAAAGCTGGGCTTTAAATATATTAAGCCTGCTCATTAAAATTTTCGTCATAATTATGGTTATTATGATTGTGTTGGATATATTGAAATCGTCAGGCTGGATTAACTACATTTTAAAGGCTTCCCGTCCCTTAGCCAGGATTCTCGGTCTCCCGCCGAAGACGGTGATGATGTGGGTAGTAGCCACGCTTTTTGGCTTACTTTATGGTGGAGCGGTTGTTGCTGAGGAAGCTAAAAAAGGAGAGCTGACCAAGGAAGATCTGGAGCGCCTACATATTTTCGTCGGGATTCATCACGCTGCCGTAGAAGACCCATCGCTTTTTGCCGTCCTGGGTTTGAACGCTTTCTGGCTGTGGGTGCCGCGCTTTGTTATGGCTGTTATTGCAGTCCAAACCTACCGTTTGATAACGAGCTTTAAACATAAGCAGACTGTCTCTGCTTCGGGATAAGCTGTTGAAAGCTGTTAGCTCGCTTTTGGCGGTTGTGACCGCCCGATTCTCTTCTGGGCGACTTTTAAGCGAGTCAGAGCACGGTGGAGAGCTGCCTCGGCGCGAGCCGTATTAATTTCAGGAGTCAGGTGAGCCAGGCGTTCCTGGGCGCGTTTCTTTGCCTCCTCAGCGCGGGCAAGATTAATTTCATCCGACCTTTCGGCGGCATCAGCCAGGACTATGACTCTATCCGGTCTCACCTCGAGGAATCCACCAGAGACAGCCAACGAGGTCTCTTCCCCTCCCTTTCTTACTATCAACTCGCCCGGTTCGAGCATGGTCATCAATGGCGTGTGGTGGGGCAGGACACCCAGTTCGCCCTCGACGCCGGGGGCAATAACGATGTCTACCTCGTCTGAATAGACCAGCCGTTCCGCAGTGATGACCTCGAGCTTGATTGGCGACATTTACACTGTTGCTCCCGTCTTCTTTGCCTGCTCGACTGCTTCGTCTATAGTTCCAACCATATAAAAAGCCTGCTCGGATAGAGTATCATGCTTTCCTTCAAGGATTTCTCTGAAGCCGCGAACTGTCTCTGCTATCGGCACGTATCTTCCCGGCCGACCGGTAAATACTTCGCTGACGAACATCGGTTGAGATAAAAATCTCTGGATTTTACGAGCTCTGGCTACAGTGAGTTTATCTTCTTCGCTGAGTTCTTCGATGCCTAATATGGCGATGACGTCCTGCAGGTCCTTATACCGTTGCAGCATTTGCTGGACGCTGCGGGCTATCCGGTAATGTTCTTCGCCGACGAATTCAGGGGTAAGGATACGTGAGGTTGAAGTTAACGGGTCGACTGCCGGGAATAGCCCCTGTTCGGCGATTGACCTTTCCAATGCAATGACCGCATCCAGATGGCCGAAGGTAGTAGCAACCCCCGGGTCCGTATAATCATCAGCCGGGACGTAAATTGCCTGGAAAGATGTGATAGACCCTTTCTTAGTCGAAGTAATCCTTTCCTCCAGTTCGCCGACTTCGGTAGCCAGGGTCGGTTGATAGCCCACCGCAGACGGCATACGCCCAAGTAGAGCCGATACTTCCATACCGGCTAGTGTGTAGCGATAAATGTTATCGATGAACAGCAAAACGTCCTTTCCTTCGACGTCGCGGAAGTATTCAGCCATAGTCAACCCGGTCAGTCCGATGCGTAAGCGGACTGCCGGCGGTTCATTCATCTGACCGAAGACCATTACTGTCTTCTCGATTACGCCCGAATGCTTCATCTCATTCCACAGGTCGTTACCTTCACGCGACCTTTCGCCGATACCGGCAAAGACGGAAAAACCGCCATGCTCGGTAGCGATGTTACGGATAAGCTCCTGAATAATAACTGTTTTGCCCACACCGGCGCCGCCATAGGCACCCACTTTTCCGCCTTTAGTAAAAGGAGTAATCAGGTCGATGACTTTTAACCCTGTTTCCAGCATTTCGGTCTTGGTTTCCTGTTCTTCTAGAGGCGGTGGGGGACGGTGAATTGACCAGTGCTCGGCAGCTTTGACTTCTCCTAAGTTATCAAGTGGTTCGCCCATAACATTGAAAAGGCGTCCTAATGTAGCCTGGCCTACCGGGACTGTGAGCGGAGCTCCGGTATCTACTGCTTCGATTCCGCGCTCGAGACCGTCGGTTGGGGAGAGAGCCAGACACCTGACCCAGTTATTGCCGATGTGCTCCTGAGTTTCGAGCACCATCTTACCGCCATCCTGCTGGATTTCAATAGCATTATTAAGGGCCGGCAATCCATCCGGTGGAAATTCGATATCGACTACCGTCCCGATTACCTGAACTACTTTACCTTTTGCCATTAATAACCTCCTAACCGGTTAACGCCGCCACACCACCTGAAATATCGAGAAGCTCTTTAGTAATTGTTTCCTGGCGGGCTTTGTTATATAGAAGAGTCAATTCATCAGTCAACTCTTGAGCATTATCGGTCGCATTACGCATAGATACCATACGGGCTGACTGCTCGCTGGCGATAGATTCCAGTATAGCGTGATAGACTTCCATTTCTACGAATCTGGGCAGGAGTCCGGCCAGCACAGCCTCCGGTTTTGGTTCGTAGATATAATCTGCGTTCTGAGCCTGTGGTATCGCCGATGGTTCCACGGGTAACAGCGGCTCGACCACCGGTTTCTGCACCATCGTAGATATAAACCGAGCATAAGCCAGATAAACAGCGTCGAATAGACCTTTTGTATAATCGTCAATGATTATGTGAGATATAGCCAGGGTATCCAGCAATCCGGGGCGGTCGCCGAGTTCGGTGAATTCAGCAAGGATGTTCATACCGCGCCGTTTAATGAACTCCGTCCCTTTTCGCCCAACGGAGACCATTGTAGCCGACACACCCCTTTCTTGAATGAAACTCGCCGTGTGGCGGTTAATACTGGAGTTAAGGCCGCCACATAGACCGCGGTTGGGGGTGATATGAACAATCGCTATTTTAGCTATCGGTCGGCGTTGCAATAAAGGATGAAGGCTTCCAATCTGGGGCAGAGCTACCAGGTCGGCTATCACCTGGTGAATCTTATCGGCATAGGGCCGCCCGGCAAGGGCGCTTTCTTGTGCCCGCCTCATCTTCGAAGTGGCAATCATTTCCATCGCCCGCGTAATCTTGGCGATGCTTTGAACGCCCCTTATCCGACGTCGAATTAATCGAATGTTAGCCAATTTAGAATTCTATCCTAATCTTTGTGTTTCGTCTCAGGCTGATTGCTGACCGCTGACGGCAGTTTGCGGCTTGGGTAAACTTTGCTTGAACTCCTGAATAGCTGCCTTTAGCTTTGTTTCTATCTCCGGACTTAAGTTCTTTTCTTTGCTAATCGCCTGCCCGATTTCAGGGTGATTGGCTGACATAAACCGATGTAGGTTAGACTCGAAGTTACTGACTTCGGTTATCGGCACATCATCCAGAAGTCCCTCGATTACGGCATATAGAATCATAACCTGTTTTTCTACAGGCATCGGGGCATATTGCGGCTGTTTCAGGACTTCGGTAATTCTTCGCCCTCGTTCTAGCTGGGATCTGGTCGCCGCGTCGAGCTCCGAAGTACCGAAGTGGGCGAATGCGGCCAGTTCCCGGTATTGAGCTAGCTCCAGTTTAAGACGGCCGGCAACTCTCTTCATTGCTTTGGTCTGAGCGGCACTGCCGACACGTGATACCGAGAGGCCGACATTTAGTGCTGGCCTTTGACCGGCATTAAACAGGTCTGATTCCAGATAAATCTGGCCGTCGGTAATGGAAATAACGTTGGTCGGTATGTAGGCAGATAAGTCTCCAGCTTGTGTTTCTATTACCGGCAATGCCGTTAACGAACCGCCGCCGTATTCATCGGCATACCTGGCGGCCCTCTCCAACAATCGACTGTGCAGGTAAAAAACGTCCCCGGGGTAGGCCTCCCGTCCCGGCGGACGGCGCAGTAAAAGAGAAAGCTGGCGATACGCCCAGGCGTGTTTGGAAAGGTCGTCATAAGCTACCAGAGTATTCTTGCCATGCTCCATAAACTCTTCTCCGATAGCGCAACCAGCGTATGGTGCCAGATATTGGAGGGCGACCGAATCCGCCGCATTGGCTGCCACTACTATGGTATGTTCCATTGCTCCGTATTTTTCCAGGGTCGCCACCACTCGCGCCACATTAGCCGTCTTCTGGCCGATGGCAATGTAAATACAGATTAAATCGCCGCCTTTTTGATTAATAATCGTGTCCAGGATGAGTGCTGTTTTACCGGTCGAACGGTCGCCGATAATAAGCTCACGCTGTCCCTGTCCGATCGGGATGATACTATCTATAGCTTTGATACCGGTATGCACCGGAACATTCACCGGCTGGCGCCGTGTAACGTTGGGGGCGACTCTCTCAAGCGGCCGCGTTCTGTCAGTCTTTATGGGTCCCTTTCCATCCAGAGGACGGCCCAGGGGGTCGATTACCCGCCCGATGAGGGCATCGCCCACCGGTACTTCGGCAATCCGGCCTGTGCTCCGCACCTCGTCCCCTTCCTTAATTTTGGTATAATCGCCCAGGATGATGGCGGCAACGCTCTCCTCTTCTAGATTCATTGCAATTCCCATAAGATCGTTAGGGAATTGAAGCAGCTCATTATATTTAGCCCCGGATAGTCCGTGAATACGGGCGATACCGTCGCCTATTTCAATTACAGTACCGATATCGACCATAGTCGGCGGCAAACCGAACTGCTCGATTTGCTGCTTGATAACGGAAACGATATCGTGTCCTTTCGTCGTCATTTCACCAACTCCTCTTTAAGTGCCTGCAGCCGGTGGCGGGTGCTGCCATCCAGAAGCTTGCCGCCGGCCCTGACGATAATTCCACCCAGCAAACTAGAATCGACTTCAGCTTTAATAGCAATCTTCTTACCAATAATAGCTTCCAATCGAGTGCTCAATTTCGCTTTTTCCGCATCATCGAGGGGAACGGCGGTAACCACCTCGGCCGGCTCGATGTTATGATAACTGTCCAGCAGATGCTGATATTCCTCAGAAATTTCGCCAACTATATTCAACATATCTCTGGCTACCAATATATTGACCATATTCAGGGCCAGAGGATTAATATCCTTAAACTGGCCGGAAAGAATGCTGGCTTTGTCTTCGAAACGGAGCTTCGGGTTTTCGAACAAAGCCAGCAAATCGGCATCCATACTTAAAATAGCAAGTTTATTCAAATCGCTCTGCCATTTATCGAGTTCTTGCCTCTCCAGAGCAATCTCGAAGATTGCCTTGGCATAGCGTTTGGCTGAAGTCCTTCTCGCCACTTTATTCCTTTTCCTTTAGTGTTGTAGCTTCTTCCAGGACTTTATCTATAATGTCTCGGTGAGCCTCTTTGTCCAGCGAGCGGTCGATGACCTTCTCTGCCGCCATTACAGTCAAATCAGCAAACTCCCGTCTTAGCTCACCGATAGCTTCGTCTCTCTCTCGTTGAATTTCCGCCCGTGCTCGAGTGATGAGAGACTCTCCGTCTTTCTTAGCTTCCTGCTGAGCCTGCTGTCGTAGCTCTTCTCCGGTCCGTGTTGCCCGGGCAATTACTTCCTGTCCCTCTTTGCTGGCGGCTTCAATCCGTTTCTTAGTTTCTTCTTCAGCCCGGACTGCCTGCTGTTTGATATACTCCGTCTGGTCCATACTCTCCTTGACTTTTCGGGAGCGCTCATCGAGCATCCTCATTATCGGCTTGTAGGCGAGGAGATAAAGCAGCCCCAGAAGAAATACAAAATTGATAACCTGTGCTAACAGTATCGCCGGACTTATGCCAAGCTTAGCCAGTCCTTCCATCCCTTTTATTCACCTCTCAAACGGTGCTATGCCGTTAATACAAGTGCGATGATTAGTCCGACGAAAGACATAGCTCCCAGAATTACGCCCAAAAAAAGAATTACCAGCGAAATCGGTAAACCTTGTTGCTCCATACTTCGATTCCTCCGTTATACATTAAAAATTAAAGAATCATTACCATGATAGCGGTGACAAATGCGTAAATACCGATAGCCTCGGCAAGACCGGCAATCAATATCATATTGGTAAATATAGGCCCTCTCGCCTCAGGATTGCGGGCTAGTCCGGTCAGGGCTGAATAGCCGATAAGGCCAAGTGCCAGGGCCGGTCCTAATAGTCCCAGGCCGCCAATCATCCCCACCGCCAGCATTTTAACTACTTCCGGTGTCATCAATACCTCCTTTTATTTATATTAAGCCTCATGTTCATCATGAGAACTGACAGCAAGTGTAAGGAATATCAGTGTAAGCCCACTGAAGATAAGGGCTTGCAAAAATCCGATAAGAAGTTCTAGTCCATAGAACGGTAAGGCGAACAGGAATGGAACAAGAAAGAACGCTACCAGGATGAGTGCTTCTCCTGCGGTCATATTGCCGAAAAGACGAAAAGTAAAGCTCAGGATGCGGATGAATTCGCTTAACAGCTCCAGAAGCCCGACAAAAATTTCGATTACACCGGTGAACATCCCGCTTAAACCGGAGCCGACTTTACCCCGGAAAACCTGACCGGCATTTCTGAAGAACCCGCCGAAGTTAAAGAATTTAGCTACATAATGCCGGCCAAGTGTTCTCAGACCGAAAAACTGCACTGCGATAACTGAGACTATAGCAATTGCCAGGGGAGTGTTTATATCGGTGTTAGCCGGCCTAAGCAAATGGACCTCACCTTCAGCCGTATGGACGGTGATGGAACCATAACCCGGCACAAGACCCAACCAGGCATTAAAAGCAACGAAGAGAAAAATAGTGGTTACTATCGGGAAGAAGCGGCGTCCGTTCTTCTCACCGGCGGCACTGGTGCAAAAGTTATACAGCCAGCCGAGCAGGAATTCGAAAGCGGTCTGCAACCTGCCCGGAATGATTTTTAACCGGCGGCTGACAATCAGAGATAATATTACCAGGATAATAACCGTGAGCCAGCCGGCGATGACTGTATTGGTAATCGGAAAGCCGGATATATGAAAAACAGTCTGGGATGGGAGTTCAAGATGTGGAGAAGAAATACTTAGCCAGTTGAGCCAGGCAGGTAAATTACCTTCGCCTAGAATCTTTTCAAGGATGCTCTTTCCGATGGGTCCAGCGAAAAATCCAATTACTAATAGGATAAGGGAAACAATGGCAAGGCAGAGCAGAATCTTGCGTTTAGACACCGGTGGTCCCTCTTGTCCTATTTATTTTTGAGCATTGGTGAGAGTGTGCGATATATAGCATAAAAAGCTATGATTAATCCCAGAATCAGGCCGATTATCATGAAAATGGGCTTGGTGTCGAGCTTATTATCTAACCACAACCCCCCGAGCAACCCACCGAGTACACCCACCAGAATTGATATACCGACAACCCATCCGACAACCCACCCCGCCCCCATAAACTCTAAAGGCGCTCGCCACTTGCTCATACCGCCACCAGCCGAACAAGCCTGGCCTCATTCAATTCAAGATTACTCTGGTGCCTCCTCGCTTTATATAAAAAGCCCTAAGTTTTTGTCCTAGGGCTTTAGCTCGTCAATTCGATAAACAATGCCTAGGATTTCCGTTTGTCGAAGTCTCCAAGGTCGAGAGTGTTCAGGAAATCTTTGAAAGCGGACATCCGCCTGATTTCTTCCTCGCTTACCTTTTCGCCCTTTTCTTCAGTATCGCCCTTTTTCTTTTCCTCACCTACCGGCTTGCCCGTCTCTTTATCCAGATAAATGCCAGCTTTATCCAGCACTGTCTCTTCCACAAAAATCGGAGCTTCTACGCGGACTGCCAGTGCCAGGGCATCGCTGGGACGTGAGTCCACTTCCAGCTCTTGGCCGTCTACTGCTAATTTGACCTTCGCATAAAAAGTATCGTTCTTGAGGTCGGTGACGACGATAGAATTGATGGTCGCTCCCAGTGCGTTGACGACTGCACAAAGCAGGTCGTGAGTCAGGGGTCTGGGCACGCTGACGTCCTGCAATTTTACGGCTATAGCATCTGCTTCGGCGGGACCTATCCAGATTGGTAAATAGCGGTCGGCAGATTTCTCCTTTAGAATCACCACCCGCTGATAGTTCATCAGACTCACCCGTATGCTATCGATACTCATTTCTAACATTGGTTAACAACCCCCCGTTTCTTGAACCACTGGATAATTCTACTCTACGCTGTAAAAACTGTCAAATGAGATTGCTTTACATAACACACAAACAACTAGAGGCTAATTGGAAGGGTTTTAGCTTCATGTTGTATTTAGTGTTATGTAAAGTAGATGCAATTGCTTTAAACCTGTCTCCTCTCTATAATTAAGATAAATTCTTAACCCTTTTATTTAAGCTAATGAAGTCAAAACTCAGCCCGTTTCTCTGGAGCAGTCTCGTGATGCTCCTTTCTCTGGCAGTGATGCTTTACGTAGCCTTCAAAGAAAAAAATTTCTTTGAGGCTAACCAGATTGTTTCGCCGGATGTATCCGTCCTCCCGGCAATTGCCTACTTCTTCGGCACGGTAGTAATACTGGCATTAATCCTGTTTATTATTCCTTTAAACAAACTACGATTGGTTTTCCGGGCACTATTTACCCTGATGTTCGGCTGGGGAGTATTCATTGTTATTGCCCTAGTTTTTCTTCCAGTTGCGGCTTACCCTCTAGCAATCATTGCGGGCATTGCCTGGTTATTCTGGGACAGGATATGGCTGCACGACCTGCTCTTTCTTATCACCTTAGCCGGAGCTGGTGCGGTCTTTGGCTTTCTTTTTTCACCATTGACCTTCATAATTTTCATGCTAGTCGTAGCTATCTATGATTTCATGGCGGTACGCTTCGGCTTTATGATATGGATGGCTGATAAACTCTCGGAGTCTACTACCTTACCTGCCTTTATCTTTCCTAAAACAATCAAAGACTGGGGATTGAAGCTCAGGGATGTAAGAATAAGCGAACTAAAAACAGAAACGCCTGAGGACCGCGAATATGCAATCGTTGGCGGCGGCGATATCGGTTTTCCTTTGATGCTCTCCGGTTCCGTTTCCTTTGCGTCCGGGCTGAGCAGTGCGATAGTCGTGGGTATATTTGCTCTGTTAGGGCTAATGAGCGCTTTCCTGATTCAAATGGTGTGGCTCAAAGGTAAGCCTATACCAGCCTTACCACCCATCGCCCTCTTCTCGCTTCTCGGGTTTATAATAGCCAACTTATTCTTAGGTTAAGAAATATCTAATTCCAGATTTTAATTTTCATTTAGCCAGTAATTATCAGAAGTCATTCTGAGGATGGAAACGATGAAGAAGGTATCGGGACTCCAGAATGACATAGGTATGTACTTCTACCTCTTTGGCAGGACATAATCGTCCGGGACTTGAATATCGATATCGAGCATTATCATATTAAAGCTTTTACCATGAAGGTCTAAATTTAGGGAGCGGCTGACTCCACCACCAAGTGCCTCCTCCATAACAAAGTTCAACCCCTTGATGCCGGGCAATTCGTACCTCGTGATTTTACCCAAAGCAATGCCTTTATATTGTTTCTTGACGCGTTCGACGGTCAGTTCTCTTCGGAGTAAATCGTAGTCTTCTTCCCGGTAAGGAATCGCCGAAACATTCACGATATTTAATTTATCACCAGTCCTGGAATGAGCAATTTCTCGCAGTTTTATCGTCTTCATGTTATCCGCTCCCATATTACTTCACCTTTACTTCCTTAATTATGACTTTCGGTTTGACGGCTTCCCTGGGGATAGAGGCTGAAAAGAGCCCCAGAATAGGAATAGCCCGGGCAGTGGCGCCACCCCATCCGATTGGACCCATCAAGGCAAAATTACCCACCTCGACACCGACAAATTGCGCCATCTCCCGTGTCTTGCACCGGGCGGCGACCCGCAGCCTCACCTCGTTAGGCGGCACTTTTGGTTCAGGAGCCGCAGGCCCGAACAGCGAATTCACACCGATATAGTCTATTCTGGTCTCACTAATCTCACCTTTAGCTTTTAACTCTTCGAGGAAAGGTTTGACCATCTCCTCGACGCAGAGCTTGGCATGTTCGTAAGCATCGGCACCGGCGTAGCCTACCTGCCCTTCACCGATATAGCCTTCCCATACTCCCAGCGTCACTTTCAAAGTCGACGGCCTTTCTTTGCCTGTGCCCCCGGCAACCTTTACTATATCTTTCCCAGCTTGCCGAAAAGTTACATTCCTAAAGTCAGCAGTAACATCCGGAGTCAGGTAGTTTGCCGGGTCATGAGTTTCATAGATTAACTGCTCTTTGCAGGTTGCCGGTGTCACCAGTCCGCCGGTGCCTTCGACTTTAGTGATGATTCCATCACCGTTTTTATCAACCTCAGCAATTGGATAGCCGATATTGTTTAAACCAGGGACTATCTTATACGGGGGGTCGGCAAAAACTCCCCCACTGCAGAAGGCGCTGCACTCTAAAAGATGAGTAATGACGGTACCTCGTCCTTTCTTAGCCCAATCATCGGTCTTCCAGCCGAATTCGTATATCATCGGAGCCAGAAACAAAGCATCATCGGCAAGCCGGCCGCCAATCACGACGTCAGCCCCTTTTTCCAGAGCTTCGACTATCGGCTCGGCGCCCAGATAAACGTTTGCCGCAACTAAATCCGACTCGATGGAATCCAAGAGCACTTTTAGCGGCTTACCGGTCTCCCAGAGTTTTGGATTAATTGCTTTTATGATGTCTCTTACATCGTCACCAAGAATGGTGGCGACCTTAGCTGATTTAGTGCCTATCTGCTGAATGATTTCAAGAGTACGGGCGGTCGCCGCCTCCGGGTTAGCGGCGCCCATATTAGAAATAATCTTAACGCCATTCTTAGAGCAGGCAGGCCAGAGAGCTTTCACTCGCCTTTCCAGCATCGGGTTATAACCTTTTGCAGGATTAGCTGCTTTCCGTTGCTGAGCAAGCCCCAGAGTTCTTTCTGCCAAGGTATCCAGGCATAGATAATTTAGTTCACCCTTTTCTGCCAGCAGGACCGATGGCGGAATCCGGTCCATTTCATAAGCACTACCACCCCCGAGTCGTATCACTTGCTTTGCCATAAACGATTCTCCTTAATGAGATTTATCCACGCTTCGCTCGCAATGACAGTATGGAGGAGATTGCTTCCCTCCAGCCGTCCAAGGCGGGCGGGTTCGAAACCCGCCCCTACGAAATACTCTTTAGACGGAAAATGGGTTAACCCTTGATTCCGGCTAGATTCTTAGCCAGCCTCTTCAATGATTCCATATCTGTATTTTGCAGGACCGTCATTCTGTGTGTTTCCGGCGAGCCGGCGCCGTGGATATTGGAAACTATGTCTCTGCTTTCAAAAGCCAGCTTCTCTATAAGTCTGAAGAGACGGACTCTGTCCTCGGTAGAAACACTAGCGACACCTTTAAGATATTTTCGGACTAGCGGACCGATTTCTGGGTTCTCAAAGTCCTTATCTGATGGCATATCAGCTATCATTCCGCCGGCAATCTCGATAAGAAGGCGGATTACTTCCTGAAGCTCTTTACCTTCAAATAGCTTGGAGGTATTCGATAAAACTGGGTCGACGGCAAATATTCCGGACTGAGTGGGACTGGCTTCCACCGAAGCGGCTACCGAGCAGCCGTAAATCGCCTGAACCGTCTTTAGCATTTCCGATAGTTTATTGTTTATATGGGAAACATTGGGTAGCCCATTATACTCAGTAGCCGCGGCGGCGGCTCCGATGAGAACATCACCCACGCCACTTTTGCAGCCGCCGTGGGAATGACGGTGGAAATTACCGAACTGTCTCACTATCGGACCGGCATATTCGTATTCGCCACACAGGAAGACGTGCTCCCAGGGAATGAACACGTCTTTAAAAATTACCATAGTGGTAAATTTACTATAGTTAAGATTCCCCAGGTCGACATTCTGAAGCGCCCTGTCTTCGAGCGTTCCCCGGCCGTAAACGTGAATAACGCCTTCAGCGTCCGTAGGGACGGCAAAGCAGACGGCATAGTCTTTATCGGCTTCGCGCATCTCCCTGGCGGGCACTATCAGCCCCCAGTGAGCGCAGAGGGAACCGGTCTGGTTGATTTTGGCGCCCCTGACAATAATGCCATCGTTATTTTTCCCGACGATATGCAGGTAAAGGTCGGGGTCCTTTTGCTGGGACGGCCGCAAAGACCTATCACCCTTGACATCGGTGACGCCGCTAAAGACGGTAAGGTCATTCTGTTGGATGTCTTTAATAAAATTCAATAGCCGCTGATAATAAGTGGTGCCGTATTTTTTATCGCAGTTGTATGTTTCTATTCCTACGGAGCTAAGAGCATCCATACCGGTGCACCGCATAAAGCAGGTGCCGAGCCTTCGGCTGATGAACCGCAACATCCTGACCTTTGCCAGCAGGTCTTCAGGACTCATGTAGAACTTGACGAAGCGGCTGACCTCGTCATTTGCCAGACCTGACCTGACTACCAGGTATTTTTTACCTTCGGGGTCGTTTTCCAGTTCATAAGTCCGGGCAACGCCGGCAACCATGTGCTTGATTAAGGGGTGTTCATAAGTCTTTTCGACTTTCTGTCCGAGAATGTAGGCGGTGGGATGGAGAGTTTTGAGCGACTCTAGATATTGCGGCGCTGTTTTCAGAGCCATATCTCTTCAGCCTCCTTCCAAAAAAATATTTGGACTTTTCAGCTTAGCTCCCCATCAAAGTATAGCACTTTGATGCAATAAAACCTACCCCAATTCACCCCTATCGTAAAGAATAGCACTGATGGCAGCAATACTGGCGGTTTCAGCCCGGAGAACACGCTTGCCTAAACTTGCTACGACTATGTTTTTAGACTTGGCATAGTCTACTTCTGAAGAAGGAAAGCCGCCTTCCGGCCCGATAAAGATATTAAGGGCGAGTGAATTTTTAAAAGGAGAACTTCTGAGAACGTTGGATAAACGCAGGGTTTGTTCTTCCTCCCAAAGTAAGATAGAAGATGAGCCGCTTACCATATCGCAAGCCTCTTGAAAGGAAACCACCGGATTTAAAACCGGTAATAAAGTCCGTTCTGATTGCTCGGCGGCTTCCTGGATTATCGTTTTCCACCGGGTAATCTTATTTTCTCCCGGTTTTTTCACTACACATCGCTCACTTAAGAAAGGAACAAAGGCGCTTACACCAAGCTCAACTCCTTTCTGAAGGACGAGTTCGAATTTATCTGTCTTGAGAAGTGCCTGATAAAGAGTTATTTTAACTTCAGGCTCCGTAGTGCCGAGTGTTTTATTTATCACTTTACCCTGAACAAACTGGCTAGTTACTTTTTCAACCTCGACTTCATATTCCCAGCCGCTGTTATCGAGGACAACAACACGGTCTTTGGGTTTCAGCCTGAGCACGTTGAAAATCTGGCGCGCCTGGCTGCCTGCGATCGACACTTCGTCTGCAGTAATCCAGTCTTTTGGTATAAAGAAACAGTTCATTTGACGTTAATTATTATACTAAGAAAATGGATAGTGTGAAATAACCTAAATGCTCTCAAGCTTGACATTATGAGATAAATCAAGCTAAATTGTGCCATAATATATTGAGAAGGTGAAACGTGCATATAGATAAAACCAAATGTGTCGGCTGCGCTAATTGCGTGGCTGTCTGTCCGATGGGAGCGATATATATCGCCGATGATGGTCTTTCTGAGATAAACCAGGAAGCCTGCGTTGAATGTTATGCCTGCTACCGGGGAATGAGCAAAGAGAATCTCCCCAAGCAACCCACACGCTTTCTGAGAGGTATGTTAGCTTCCGCTAAACTCCGCTTTCAACCCGACCCCGACATATGTCCGACCGGTGCTATAACCCGTGATGAATTGACCTGGCCGAGGGAGGTCCGCCGCGACTTTAGCGACCCGCAGGTCCCACATAAATCCACCGGCGTGAAAGGCAGAGGCACTCAGGAAGTGAAGACGAATGAACTGACTGGCCGCGTTAAGGAAGGAGAGGCTGGGTTTACCGTAGAATTCGGCAGACCCGGTGTGGGCGTATATTTCAGCGATGTGGATAAAGTATGTCAAAGGCTGGCTAAGATAAATGTCGAGTTCCAAAAGGAGAACCCGGTGACGTCTCTTATGTCCGATGTCAAAACGGGCAAGATACAAACCGACGTCCTGAAAGAGAAAGTATTGTCCTGTATCCTTGAATTCAAAACAAACACAGCCAGGATGCCTGAAATTTTGAACGTAATCGAGGACGAAGTTAAAAAACTCGATACAGTAGTAGCGCTCGGCATTGCGATACGGTGTGATTCCAAGGGAGAAGATACCGTTAGAAAACAGCTTATAGAAATGGGTTACGATGCCTGGAGGGCGAAGATAAATATGGGTCTCGGCAGACATACCAATCCGATAACCGCTAAGAAGGAGACATCTAATGACTAACACTCTTCATAGATTTGGTAAGCCGAATGATTTAAAGGATGATTATATAATCTTCACTGTAACCAGCCGGGGGGTTAACGACGTCGGCGCCGTTGAAAAGTCGCAGGAATTCTTGAGGGCGGCTCTTAAATACAAACCCGTCAATCTTGCCGGGGAATCGTCTCCGATGTTCCGACCGGAAAAGCACCTTAATCTATTTAAATTGTATGTCAAAGGACGGCAGGAACAGGTATCACCCGAACAGCTTATAAAGGAGATGCAGCCGCCGGGAAGAGCCATGGTCGTGTTCGATAACAAGCAGGCTCTCGAAGAGTTTTTAAAAGAAGTCAAGAAAATGGACCTTGGGCTATCGGTAAATGTATCGTCCTTAATTGAAGATGTTAGAGAAATGGCACCCCGGACTGGCATCGCACCTCATTCGGTCAACTACTCCCTAGGCTTCAGGGGGAATCTGTACCGTCTACCCGACCAGCAAGTGCTGGCTCTGACGACGATGTGCGGCCATGGATTGATATCCGGCAACTTCGCCAAGAAGCTGCTCGACCTGGTAAAGGAAAAGCGGGTAACTCCGGCAAAGGCCGCTCGTTATATGGCAAAATTCTGCGTCTGCGGTTGTTTTAATACAGCCCGAGCCGAGCGTATCCTGCGTGCTGCCAGGATGTCTCAGTAGATAGACCAGTGCTTAGACCGTCAGAACAAATAAAGACCCGCAAAGGAGTAAATATGATAAACGGCGGATATACCGGAAAAATCTTGCGGGTGAACCTTACCACGGGCAAGATCAAGACAGAAAAGTTACCCGACGAGAGTATATTAAGAAAATACGTCGGATGCTTTGGTCTCGGTTTATGGTATCTTCTGAAGGAGCTTCCAACGGGTGTCGGCGCTCTTGAGCCAGAGAATCCCCTGATTTTTACGAATGGACCTCTTATCGGGGCAAGAGTACCCTGCCCTAATAATTGCACTCTCACCACGCTGAATGGTGATACCCAGTTTACCGCCGGCCGGTCGCACACTCACGGCTGGTTCGGGCCATATCTTAAAATGGCTGGATATGATGGACTCATCGTCACGGGTGCATCTAAAAAGTGGGTTTATCTATGGATAGACGATGACAAGATTGAGCTTAGAGATGCGGCAAAATTCTTGGGTAAAGACACTCACGAAACGGAAGACCTTATTAAAGCAGATTTAGGCGTCCCAAAGAAAGCGGGCGCTAAGGGAGGAGCGAGCGTAGCTGCCATTGGCCCGGCTGGAGAGAACCTATGTGCCGGAGCCTCGATTGAGAACGATAAAAATCACGCTTTCTCGCACTCGGGCGTCGGGCGGATAATGGGCTCCAAGCGTTTGAAAGCTATCGCAATAAGAGGCAGCGGCGAAGCCCCCGTATCCGATGCCGAAAAAGTGAAAACGATAGGGGTGGAATGGACCCGGCTGGCGACTAAAGTCCGTCCTCCGGGACCGGGTATTTCGCTGAGTGATTACAAATTGATTAAGGGCACAGTCGGTATTGCTGCCAGAAACTGGTTACAGAATGATATTCCGGGGTTCGGCGACCGGATGTCGAAGCAAAAGCTCACTCCGGTGCCGTGTTATCGCTGCCCTCTTGCCTGCGCTTACGATGCCGAACCAGTGGAAGGTCCCTACAAAGGTCACGTTTTTACCCTATCCGGTGGGGGTGAAAATCTGGAAGGTGCGGCTTCAATTGTGGGGGTTGGGGCTAGGGATCCGGGCGAAATCTGGTACTTGACCGACCTCGATGACCGTCTCGGTCTCGAATCGGCGACTGTTGGTTGTTCTATGGCAGTGGCTTTCGAAGCTTACGAGAAGGGACTGCTTACTACGAAGGATACCGACGGACTGGAATTAAAATGGGGCGATATTAAAGTAATCGAGACGCTGGTCAAAAGAATTGCCCATAGAGAAGGACGTTTTGCCTCAATGCTTGCCGACGGTCCTCTGGTGGCAGCACAGCGTGTCGGTCTGCCCGAAGCCGCCGTTCACATTAAGGGCACCGGTATGAATATGCACGACTGGAGAAGGACCTGGGGGGTTCTGCTGGGGCAGGTTATCGGCGGGGGAGTAAGCTGGCCTTCGCTTGCCGCCGACCTCGTCGGCTCACCCGATGCCGGCTATCCGCAAAGAAGCGACCCGTTGGACCCGTTCATTAAGGCAGAAGAGGTAGCTAAGACAGGAATATTAAAAGCGTGGTATGACTGCCAGGGCACCTGTGATTTCTCCTGTTGGAGTATACGTGGCAGTTTGAAACTTGCGTCCAGTGCCGTAGCTGCCGCAGTCGGCTGGGAAGATTTCACCCCCGAAGAAGCGCTGGTCATCGGGCACCGTGTCTTAACACTGGAAAGAATATTTAATATGGCACATGGTTTAACTGCCGATGATGATATAAAGGTATCACCCCGTATTCTTTCCCCATCCCCAGCGGATGCCGGTCCTGCAGCGGGAAAAAGCATTGCCCCTTATCTTGAAGGGTGGGTGCGTGACTACTACGAACGTCTGGGATGGGACCGGAGGACGGGCAAACCGATGAAGTCGACCCTTCATAAGCTGAGTCTCGAAGAGTTCATCAATATTGTTTGGGATTGACCCGCCGGTCTTTCCCGGCTATTAAAGAATGGCTAAGAACGGTCTGGCTGGAGTCCTAAGTAACTTTTTTGGATTTCTGAGCCGCCCAGGCATGTTTGTAAGAAGCGTGTATGCCGAAACTCTATTTGAAGACTTCTTCGTATCGGCAGTAGCTTCGATATTAGCCATACGCCTTTACCTTCGTATCACCGGTTTCCCTCAGCTCAGTATAGGTCCACTGCACGTCGCACACATGCTCTGGGGCGGACTTCTTATGCTCGTTGCACTGATTATATTGCTGGCGTTCCTCGACTTCAGGGCTAAAGTGATTGCCGCTGTGCTGGGTGGAATTGGTTTCGGGGCGTTTATCGATGAGCTAGGCAAATTCATAACCAAAGAAAACGATTACTTTTTCCAACCGACAGTCGCTTTAATATACATCATATTTGTGTTAATCTTTTTTGCCATACGAGCTATTGGAAATCGACAGTCACTATCCGAGCAGGAATGTCTTTCAAACGCTTTGGACATCGTCAAGCAGGGGAACCTCTCAGGACTAGCTCAGGAAGAACAAAAACATGCTTTGGAATTGCTCGGTAAGTGCCCAATCGGGCCGACTCGCTCAAATTTAGAGGTGATTCTGCAGAGTATGTTTATTGCACCATCACGCCCAATCGGACCCATAGACCACATCCAAGCAATGCTGAATAGTTTCTATGAATGGGCAGCAGCTAAGTGGTGGTTCAGCGGGATCATAATCGCTTTCTTCGCCTTTACCGCCGTTACTTCGGCATACGCCATAGTAGCCGTCGTTGAGTGGTCGTTTGCCCTAGTGCTGTGGGTAGTAGCGGGGATGATCATACTGGCATTACTGGTCTGGTCGCGCCAAGTCAAGATACGGTATCTTGAGCCAGTAATTTCAGTGATTATCATTATCGTCTCCATTCTAATAAGCTGGGCAATAGTCGGTAACCTCAAAGGAGTGCCTCTTTCGATAGTCGACTGGGCACAGTTTGTCTTCCCCAGTATAACGGGATTGCTTATTGTGATAGGAGTCTTGACACTGCCTCACTCTCGTCTGCGAGCCTATTTGATGTTCCGCCGGGCAATACTGGTTTCGATTTTCTTTACCCAGGTTCTAGCTTTTTATCAACAGCAGTTCCTCGCGTTACTGGGACTCGGACTGAACATTGTTATCCTTATTGCTCTTCGCTACCTAATCACACATGAAAACATCAAAAGAAAAAGCCAACCAACGGCGGTCTGACTTGCTTTCCCACTCCTAACGACGAACACTCGCAAAGGTGATTTACTTCCCCTAAAAATGCTATGATGTTCTTAACAGAGCATAGTTCAAGAATCTCGAAAAGGAGCTAGAAAACTCAATGTGCCATTGGTGCGCGGACCACGGTCGAGGGCAGACGTGGTACGATAACCTGGAAAACTACCTCTTTAATAAAATCTTTATGACTCCCGAACAGCGGGAAGAAGTCAAAAAGAAAATGGTGGCAACCTTCGCCGATACGGAATGGCGCTATTCGGAGCCGGAATTTATCCGCAACGTAAATTTCTTAAAAGAGCGTGCCTCGCACGGCTTTGCCGCCCAGATAATTACTAAAGAAGAGATGATAAAAGTCCTAGAGTTGGCTGAAGAGGCAGCAAAAAGAGAAGATAGCATGGTGGTACTTGGGCATTGTCCCTGTAACCTGGTCTATCACGGCACGAGAGAATACTGCTGTATCGGTTTCGGTATGCCGGTGGCAATGTCTATGGAAATTGGCTACGGCCGCTTACCCCGCGAGGGTCTAACTGAGTTCGGCGGTGCCGAATGGCGGGAACTGAGAAGCGAGCTTAGAAAAGGGGCAAAGGTGCCTCTCCAGCTAAATGACGCCAAGCAATTAATCGAAGAGTGGGAAAAGAAAGGCCGCTGGCACCTGATAATGGGGCGGGGAAGAATGCCGCTAATTGAGGCTATCTGCAACTGTGAAAAACCTTATTGTACCTACTGGCGGAACCGGCTGGTTTCAGGCGTGAAAGAATATTGTCTTAAGGGACACTTTGTCGCCAGAATAAATACCAAAAAATGCACAACCTGCGGGGCTTGTATGAAGCAATGCCAGTTCGGGGCAATTCACACCTCAATATGGGAAGACATCACCAATATAGACCCCACTCAGTGTTTCGGCTGCGGAATTTGCCGTGCAGTCTGCAAGAATGACGCCATAGATATGGTCCCTAAAACGCAAATTCCGATAGCACGGAATCTTTGGTGAAAGGTAGGAATTAATAAAAATGGCAGGCAATGAAGCTATTGAAATAAACATAGACCGGGACAAGTGCCGCTATTCGATGTATGACCCCAAAGGCTGCAAGAAATGCCTTCAAGTATGCGGGTCAGCCGTCTTCGCTACCAGACCCAATAAGACAAGGGACTTTTCCATTCCAAAGGAACAGAGAGAAGACCCGACTGTCTGGGTATTGTTGACCCCCTGGCAGGACTACTGCAACGGGTGCGGCGACTGCATCGAAGCCTGCCCTCACGGCGCGATATCTATTAAGATAGATGGGATAAGTCTTTCGGTATAATCGGAAGATTATTTTTTACTTGACCGTTTTTGCCCAGCCTTCATCATATGGAGTAGAGTAAATAGATTCAACAATAATCTCTTTGAATTTCCAGTCACCACTCTCTTTCACAAATTTGTCCCTATAAATCCCGGCTCCCCATTGTGCCCGGTTTGCTGAGCGAACGGTGCCCGATGATTGATAATACCATTTGCCGGTAGCTTGCTCTCCCTTTACCTCGATAATCGGGTTATGGAGCGTGTGCATAATAAAAGAGCGCTGAGAAGGGAGTGTTTCCCGATAAAAGGTAATGATGGCAGCTATTCCCTCACCGGCACCGAAGGGAAAACTTATCTTGGAATCTTTAGCAAAAAGCTTTACTACCTCTCGCCACTTACCGCTGTCTACCAAGTAGCAATACCTGGCTTTCAATTGCTTGATTGCCTCAATTTCCTCTAAAGCTTGAACCCGCGCTTCTAAGTCTTTATCAGCCATAAACTGAAACCTTCTACCTAGACAAAACTAGAAATATTTTGTAGAAAAACTGGAGTCCAATTAAGAGGGATTTGGCTATTTTATTTTCGTGTTATGCAAAGTAAATGCTGAAATGTCAGGTTTTCTCGTTAAAGTAGTACCAGAGGAAAATAGCCAGCATAGCCAGCACGATCGCCAGGAAAGCCCCCATAGTAATCAACTTAAACTGCATGCCTACAGTATCCGGAAGACGGGCTCGATATTGGAATAAAGACCAAGAACAGAAAATACCAGCGGCTAAGATGAGAATCGAACCGAACCAGGTTATTGGTTTTTTAGGCATTTTAATCTTAATTTATGGAGATTATATGCCTATACCTTAAATATGTCAAGTAACTGCTTTCCGGAAAACCTTTAGAAAATATTTAGAACTTTGCCCTGAATATTTAGTTTTTGTTTAGCGTCCGGCATTATACTGAATGATGCTGGAGCAGCTGCGATGAGAAGTAACGTCACCTGGATATCGCCAATCTGGTATATAACCCTACTAGTTTTATTTTCCGCCATTGTCCTGGTGACTTTATTTTTTTCGGTTATGTCTGCTGCCCGTCAATCTTATATCGTGCTACAGACTAATGCTATTATTAAGCCTACTGTCACGAGAGTCGACGAAACAAATGCAATTCGATATGCCGATATATCAGTAATCGAAAGTAAACCTGTTGATAGCATTGATATGGCACCGGTAGAATTACGCAATTTTAGCAATCTCGATGAATTAAAACGGTGGTTAGATAAGACTGGAAAAACTACAACTACGATTTACCTTCAGCAGCCCGGGAAGACAGCAGATTGTGACGATTTTGCTTTAACGCTGCAAAAAAGGCTTTATCCGATGGATACATTATGTCATTCCAGATTGTCGGCTTCAACGAATATAACAGACTGTTCAGCAACCAGATAAAACCATTCGTTTTACATGCTATCAATTTAGTCGTAATCGGCAGTGACGCTTATTATATCGAGCCTCAAACCGGCGAAGTTGTGCTGGCGGCACACTTGGACTAGTAAATCACAGGCACTAAAGATGAAGTTACATTATTTCGTAGCTTGTGATTGGCGCGATCTGCGGACGACCAGGTAAGTTATAAGAAGTCCCACTACGATTAACCCAACGACACTCAGGTCAAGCAACAACCAATCTACTGGCTCCCACTCAGTCACCACTGCCATACTGGTTACCTGGAACTTCCCGCTAAGCCCAGCAGTCTTGACCTGATGCTCGCCTGCCGACAGGTTGGAAGCTTCGAACTTGACCGTTGTGGTACTGAGCGGCTCGACAGTTACTTCTTTAACCGCCCTGATAATACCATCGATAACTAGGTATAGCTCGTAGGTGCCAGTAACGCCGCCTTCATTGGTTATGTCTATACTTATCGATACCGGCCGCCCTGCGCGAATTTGTGCTGGATTAATAACCAGGTTACTCGATTTGAAATGCGCCGGCAGTGGTTTCGGCGGCGGTGCCAGTTCAGTCATAACCGCAAAATATGAAGCGTGGGAGGCAACACCTTTTGCCTTACCTAGTTCGAATACAGAATCTGGCGGTGGTTCAAGACGGATTAGCTTTCCTCCCTCGGTAAAGTTTATGACGAAGGGAGGCAACGCATTCTCCGGCAGGTCCTTCGGGTCATAAGTGATTGTAACAACTAAATCAGGATCGAAGTTAACCCTGGAAACTTCCTTGCCATCCCTGGTCCCCGTAATTCTGTAAGTAGGACTGAGCGCTATTGTATTTACTGGAATATCCACAAGCTCTTTGACGTTTTGTTTCTCAGCTGCTGTTTTCTCCATCACAACAAAATCTAACCTGTCCAATTTCGTCCCATCGGGACCGGTTATTTTAGTGCCTTTACTCAAATCAGCCATAAAATTTCCGGTAGAGTCGAGCAGCCTTATGCTCTCCGGGATTGCCCCATCGGCACCCACAATTAGCTTATTTACTTTACCTTCGACAGGTGCCTCCAATGTGCTGGTGCCAGGCGGCAGGCCAATGAGTTGAGGAGGTGAAACCACAGATTGAGGTGGAGGCGGCGGTACCGGAGCAATTATAGTGTACCTGCTGAAGTGAGTCGCCAGTACCGAGATAGTATTTCTTGCCGTGTCGATAATACTACCATCAAGTCTAACCCAGGTCTTTGTATTCTCATCCCACTGACCGACAGCTAAGTTTTCCTCCCGCGCTCTTTCGGGTAGAGCATTAGGGTCATAAGCAAGAGTAATGGTTACCGGGCGGTCAAAGGTGGTCCCATTCGGACCAACATCATACTGAACATTGAGTATAGCTTGGACCGGTGATAGAACTACTGGTTCTTTATCTATCGCAATCATCCATACTTCACTCAGGGTCCCTCCCGTTTCAGTATGCCCGACGGTACCCTTCTCGATACTGACTGTGCCTACATCTAAGGTAGAATCAACAGTCACATTTTCTGTGAAGACACCGGCGGTGGTAACAACAGTGGATACATCGGTAATTTTGGATTCCCTGAGCAGGTAGTTGATGGTAAAAGATACGTTATCTCCTTGTGCTCTATTGCCGGTCTGCGGCGGCAGGCTCCATGCCCACGTCAGATTCACTGTCTTGCCAACCTTCAGTGGTACTATCTCAATATACTTTGAGTCTAGCACTCTCTGAGGGAAATTCTTAATCGCGGCAGGTAAGTTCAGATTAGTATTGGTTCCATTGCTAGACAGACTAAATCGCAGGCAGTCAACAAGCTCACCAGGCTCGGTGGTGTTGCTCGCTACAAATCCCGGTCTTGTGCCATCAATGCTAACGATATCGCTTACCCATATCGTAATAAAGCCATCCTTATTGCCGGCATTGCGCAACGTAACCGTCTTAATACCACTATCACCAGGCTTAATGCCAGTTACGTTCCAGCTAGTAGCTCCTTCGCCACCCAGCACCAGATCAACTGGATTATTAGCAGCCTGAACCGGAGTTACCCAAAAAAGCGGTACTAATAGCTCCAGAACCACTACTATCGCTATAAGTAATTTGCCGGTGTTTCTTACGGCTTTACTGTTTCTCATAACAACTCTTAGTTACCGTGATAGTAGACTCTAACTTCCTGCAAAGTCGGCGTGCTGGTTTGTGTCCCGTCAGAAGTTAGAATTGCCCGCCATTGCTTATATCTTCCGGAAGGTAGTCCACTTGTAACCGGCGAAGTCCCACCGACCGAAGTCCAGGATGGAGAAGCAGCATCTTTAAGGAATAATGTATCCGACGCTCTGACTTCGAAAGTGACACTAGTCCCGGATGGTAACGTCCTATCCCAGGATAGCTCAGTCCATTCTGAGCCGGTAACATTCGTATCCAGTACCTGAGAAGCAATCGTTCCTGAAGAATAGTACATTGCTTTGGCGAAGACGACATTTATATAAGGCGGCAGACTGCTAACTGTGCTATAAGCAGTGATATCCACTGTGTGAGTATGTGTAGCACTGGTATAGTTTGTCCCTGTTTGTTTACCATTACTGGCGGTACCCGTTACCGTGCTGAGTGTCACTGTCTGGTTACTGTGATTATGCGTGTCTGAGCCACCACTGGCACCATAGGTACTGCCTCCAATGAGTAACTTCTGATAAAAATCGCCGCCATTGTTGCTGAGTACACTCCAGCTACCAGTGGGACTGGCATCGAACATCGCAATCATCCCAACAGGAATAGCAGTAATATTATCGGCTTTTGCCAGCACCACAGTTCTATATGGAGGCTGATTGCTGACCACGCTAGTACTGGCAACTTGAGAATGCGTATGAGTATTCGTTGCGTAGGTTGTTGTTCCCCCGGTCTTCGGAGTAGCCGTATTCGCCGTTGGATTAGTAACAATACTTACTGTATGTGTATGGTTAGCACTACCACCTGTGGCATTAGCAGTAGCCTCGCCCCGAACATAGTAGTTATCCTCAGCGGATAACCGCGTCCAACCGGCAGGTAGAGCACCATCGAAAATAGCGATAGCCCCTGTTGGAATAGTGGTCGGCACACCGCTGTTGTATTTAATAACCTGCAAGTTTCGGTAGACAGGCAAGCTAGAGCCTGTATTAATTGTATTCGAGGCAAGGGTATGGGTATGAATATCGGTCGCACCGCCACCGGCTCCGCTCGATATACTGACGCTGCCGTTGCCGGCGGAAGTGATACTGAAGGTAGCGGTATGAGTATTATTGTCACTACCACCGGTACCTCCATATGTAGCTTCACCACGCGGGAACCTCTGATAGAAATCACCGCCAACGTTAGAGACAATCGTCCATCCCGAAGGAGCAGTGCCGCCGTCCCAGAAAAGTATCATATTGGCGCCTCCGGCATTACCACCAGCTGCCAGAACCACATTCCCCGTGCTCGCAATGGTGCTGACGTTCGTCGAAACACCAGCTTCGAAGTCTGCCTGGGAGGTCTGAGTCCATAATGAGGCAGTCCATGGAGTAGCATTATCTTCATTAGAATAACCGCTCTCATGACTACCGAGGTCGACAGCCTTAACCGCATAGTAATAGGTTGTGCCACTGGTAACTGTGCTATCGGTATAATTACTGGTTGATACCAGACTACCATTAATCTTGGTATAGTTACCGCTGACAGTGCCGCGATAGACATTGTAACCGGCTAAATCAGGTTCGGTATTATCGTTCCAGTCGAGGGTAACCTTCTGATTACCGCCATAAGCTGTCAAACCGGTTGGTGCTGCCGGAGGATTATCGACCGGTGTCGCGCTAGATTCGTTAGAATTACCGCTTTCCAGGCTGCCGTTGTCCTGCGCTCTGACGACGTAGTAATAAGTAATACCGCCGGTAAGTCCGCTATCGGTGTAATTACTCGATGTTACCAGGCTTCCGTTAATCTTGGTGTAGTTGCCGCTGACCGTCCCGCGGTAGACATTGTAGCCAGCCAGGTCAGTCTCGATATTATCATTCCAATTAAGACTTGCCGAGCCATCGCCCGGGGTGGCGGTCAGCCCGGTAGGTGCTGAGGGAGCAACATTGGTAGCAGTGGCGTTAGCCTCATTAGAATTGCCGCTCTCGGCACTGCCGTTATCCTGAGCTCTGACGACATAGTAGTAAGTCCCGCCCCCATAAAGCTGAATATTAGTGTAATTACTCGAAGTTACCAGACTGCCGTTTATTTTGCTATAAGGACCGCCGCTGACAGTCCCGCGATAAACATTATAACCGGCTATATCTGGTTCTGTGTTATCATTCCAATCAAGGCTGATTTGCTCAGCACCCGGCGTGGCCGTTAACCCGGTCGGTGCTGATGGGGCGGCATTGCTTGCCGTAGCACTCGCCTGTCCGGAATACCCGCTTTCCGCGCTGACGTTATCCGCGGCAGTGACCACATAGTAATAAGTCCCGCCGCCATAAAGGCCGGTGTTAGTATAGTTGCTCGATGTCACCAGACTGCCGTTTATCTTACTGTAGGGACCACCACTAACAGTCCCACGATAGACGTTATAGCCAGAAAGGTCGGTCTCGATATTATCATTCCAATCGAGGATTATTTGCTCAGCACCTGGAGTAGCCGCTAGTCCGGTGGGTGCGGCTGGCGCGATATTGGTAGCAGTAGCGCTTGCCTGGTTAGAGTTGCCGCTCTCAAGGCTGCCGTTATCCTGCGCTCTGACGACATAGTAGTAAATGCCGCCGCTATAAAGCCCGGTGTTAGTATAGTTGCTCGATGTCACCAGACTGCCGTTTATCTTACTGTAGGGACCACCACTAACAGTCCCACGGTAGACATTGTAGCCAGCTATATCCGTTTCTACATTATCGTTCCAATCAAGGCTAATTTGCTCATTACCCGGCGTAGCCGCTAGTCCGGTGGGTGCGGCTGGCGCGATATTGGTAGCAGTAGCGCTTGCCTGGTTAGAGTTGCCGCTCTCTAGACTACCGTTGTCCTGTGCTCTGACCACATAGTAGTAAGTTCCGCCGCCATAAAGCCCGGTGTTAGTATAGTTGCTCGATGTTACTAGGCTACCGTTTATCTTGCTGTAGGGACCGCCGCTAATCGTGCTGCGGTAGACATTGTAGCCAGCTATATCCGTTTCTACATTATCGTTCCAGTCAAGGCTAATTTGCTCATTACCCGGAGTAGCCGTCAGACCAGTAGGGGCTGATGGAGCTACGTTGGCAGCGTTGGCATTAGCGATATTGGAGAAACCGCTTTCCGCACTGACATTGTCGACCGCGGTTACTTTGTAATAATATGTCCCGCCGCCGTAAAGTCCGGTATTGGTGTAGTTGCTCGACGTAACCAGACTGCCGTTTATCTGGCTATAAGAACCGCCACTGGTCAGACTGCGATAAACATTATAGCCGGACAAATCAGGCTCGGTGTTAGCGTTCCAGCTCAGACTTATCGTTTCATTACCGGCGGTAGCATTCACAGACGTCGGTGCGACCGGGGCTACGTTAGTGGCGGTGCCACTCGCCTGGCCGGAATTGCCGCTCTCATTGTTACCATAATCCACAGCTCGAACAACATAATAGTAAGTGCCGCCGCCATAAAGTCCGGTATCGGTATAGGCACTGTTCGGTACCGGGCTGGTGTTAATCTTAGAATAAGGACCGCCGCTCACGCTGCTACGATAAACATTATAGCCCCACAGGTCGCTTTCACCATTATCATTCCAGTTGAGGCTAATCTGCTCGCCGCCTCCGGTAGCGGATAGTCCGGTCGGTACTGACGGAGGGACGGTATCGGTTGTTATAACAACGTCGTCAACGTGGAAATATCGAGAACCACCGACTGCCGAAGAATCAAATCTTAATCTAAAGCCGGCGATTTTGTACTGAGAATCAGTTATTACTTGATTGAACTGGCACCAGCTACCGCTACTATAGGTAGGATAAGAGGTTATATCGTACCAGGTGTTATAGGCAGTACCATTGTAAGTTTGGACAAATACATCACCGGCATTCAAGTTCTTTGGATAAAACCAGAAAGATACAGTGACATTGCTGGCGGTAGACGCCTCTATTTCATCAGAGGTAAGATAACCTTTATTAGCACTGTCACTAAGAGCGCTATAAGTGCCGCTGTGGCTCCGCGTCGAACTACGGACCCAGGTGGTCGTCCCGTTTTCATTCCATAAATCGTCCCAGGTAGCACCTTCGAAGCCATCGTTTAATGTGAATAAGCCCCACCTGATACCTAAAGCGTCATTGGTGCTATGTTCATCATCGACGAACATACTGCTGGTAACCCCGGCGTATGTTATCAGAGACGTCACGGTTACGATTGCCAGTAGTAATATGAGCCACTTGCGACCATTCATTTCGTAACTGCCTTATCTCCTATTTTCTGCTTGGCGAGCGTCCGCCAGACACACACGATGTACATTGCCAGGATAACCGCTCCGGGTATAACTATGGCAAACATAAAGCCGAACGGAGTTTTAAGAAATTCGGCGAAGTATCCAATGTAAGGAACATCGAGCCAGATTTTTCCGATTAAATTACGGGCTGGCACCGTAAACGGGTCGGGCAGGTCGTTGGCATCGCCTTTGGTCTCGAAATAGACTGGGGAATTGTGTCCGATGCCGGTGACGCGGTGCGTAATCATTGTTTCACCTACTGAGACCGGACGGAAGATGATAATATCTCCGATTTCTACCGATTCCGGCGCCACTGGCCGAGAAACTACCAGCGAGCCTGTCTTCAATTGAGGCTCCATACTGCCGGATACCACGGCGTTGACCCGCCAGCCGAAGTGGGGTGCCAGGTAGATAAAGACAGCGATTATCATCAACAGAATCGCTATAACAAAAACCAGATATGAAGCCGCTTTCTTCATCTTCAATTCCTCACTGGTTCAAAATAAAATTCATCGTTACATTAATGCCATCGGCCTGAAAATCCTTGCTGGCATCGCTTCTGAGCCTGATGGCGATTTCAAAGTTCTTAGTAAATGCCGCCGCAATTCCACTCCGCCCGCTCAAGTTGGCATTCTTCAGGTCTTGAACGTCTTTATAGCCATTGCTATTATTATCGCTAACGCTGCTTAACAAGCTGGAGCCGCCATAGTTCAGCGTGGTCACTTCGATAATTGCAGCAGTAGCGTCGGCACTCATATTAACGGGGTTAGGAGTGCTATCACTCTGGACGCATGTAAACGACAGGTCGACGGTTGAACCAGCAACACTGCCGCTATTTTTCAAAATTATGGTTTCCGGTCCCACAGTATCTCCAGGTTTCATATTTGTTGCCAGAAGGGTCTGACTCACTCCATCAACATCATCGGTCTTTAAATCAAGGGTCCCAGCGGCTAATACATTGCCGGTGGAAGTTTCAACATCACTAAAGTAAGCCCAGGTGCCGATGGCTGTCATGCCGATTGCGAGCAAGAAGACTATTGTTAACCCGAGTATCTTTTTCATTTCGGCACCCTTACTCTTCCTTTGGAGTGTGGGGCTGAGTTTTAGCCAAGCTCAGCCCCAACCGCTTTATCTAAGTTCCCTAAAAATTTACGTTTTTTTAGGGAGCCGAAGCTTGTGTCAAAGTGAAGAAAATGGTGAAATTGGCGCTGTCCCCTTGAATCTCGTTGCCAGTTGTTGCACCAGGAATCTTCCAAGGGACGGCGAACTTATATGGACCAGTCATACTTGCTACAATTCCACTCCAACTCTGTGTTTTCCAAGTGTTGAGAGTAGCGTACACCCAGTCGCTGGGTCCAGCTGAGTAGGAATAGTTGCCAGTAGTTACCGGGTTAAGACCGCAATCACCTGGGCTCCAGAAGCCATCATTGTTAAGATCTAGAAAGGCTGCTATCTCAACTTTATCCCCAAGGTCACCATTATTGTCTGCAAACTCGCTACCATCGTTCAATCCAGTTTGGTCAAGGTCCGAGAATTCGATATCTAATCTTGCCTCAACCGAGCCGCTCTTCGTTAGAGTGACATTACCTGTGCTGTCGCTCTGACCAGGAACTACATTTGACATACTGAACACCGCACCTGCTGTACCTCCTGATAAAACCAAATCTAGAGTGCCAGCGGTTAGCACATTGGTAGCAGTTTGCTCAGTATCGCTAAAGTAAGCCCAGGTGCCGCCGCCGACCAGACCCATTACCAGCAAGGCGACTATACTTAAACCAAGTATTTTTTTCATTGTTTTTTCCTTTTTCCTCCTTTGTTATTTTTGTTTATGGGAGCTACCCGCCCCCGTGATTTTGTATTTTATTTTTTGACGATAATCTTCACCTCCCCTTTATTTGTAGTTTTCAGTTCGTTTTTAAAAGTCTCTTTCAGGATATCCCAGATAAGCCAGCCGATAAGCACAACCGCCGGAATGATAATCGATATAAACCATCCTGATTTGGTCTGAATAAATCTGAGCCCATACCCAACGTAAGGTATCTTGAACAGGTATACCCCTCTCACGTCAGCTAAGGTAACTTGCCACGGGTCAGGGTCTTCGACGGCATCGCCTTGTGTTACTACTGTCTTACCATCAACCGAGGCTACCCGGTGAGTTATCAGTTCATCATTTCGTTCATAAGTAACGACTGTCCCGGGTTTTATTTCACCATTTATCGGACCGCCCATAGGTCCGGTTATTATCAGGTCTCCCATATTGATAGCCGGTTTCATACTCTCACTTCTGACGAGGTACAAATTATAACCCGGCATAAAATAAATTACGGCTAAACCGAGGAGAACCAAACCGAGCACTGATGTAATCGTCCAATTAATAACTTTCTTCATCACTTTCTCCACTTGTTTACTTCAGTATATATGCCTGTAATTAATAAGGGGTTACATCCAAGGCAAAATAATTACAAAAAAATTACAATTAGATTAAAAATAAATTACAGTTTGGCGAGCCGTCAAACGTCATCGTGAGAGAAGCAGGCGAAGACGCAAGCAATCTAATGGGATGTAAGATTTAAGATTTTGAGATAAGATTAATTATTGAATATTGGTAGTATTTTTCCGCTATTTTACCAGGAAGTATCCAACGCCCGACTTGGTCATAATGACCTGTGGACGGTCGGGGTCTTTTTCAACTTTTTGTCTGAGGCGCCGGATGTAGACTCTCAGGCTCTCTACGGATTCCGGGAAATCGCTGCCCCAAACTACCTCAGCCAGTTGCGAATAAGTTACCACTTCACCTTTTCTTTTCATAAGGCATTCAAGAATAGAGGCTTCGGTCTGAGTGATGTTTATCTCGCTTTTGTCAACGAACAACTGCCTCGTCGCCGGAGAGAAGCGCAACTGTCCGCAGGTCAAAGGCATTTCTTTTATAGTGGAACCGGAGCGGCGAGTCAATGCCTGGACACGAGAGGTAAGCTCTAACTGCCGGAACGGTTTAACCATATAATCATCCGCTCCCCATTCCAGCCCTTTGACTATATCAGCCTCCTCACCCCTTACCGTCAAAATAAGAACGGGAACATCGGAGAATGTGCGAATCTGTTTCAGGACTTCAAAACCAGAGGTGTCAGGCAGCCCTAAATCAAGGATAACTATGTCAGGGTTTTCCTTCTCGACCAGCTCTACCCCTTTTTCGCCCATAATCGTAGAGACCACTTTGACATCGGGCCATCGTATCTGAAAGGCTACCGTAAGAACTTCAACGATTTCCGGTTCATCTTCGATAACGAGAATTTTCATAGCCTCCCCCCGGTCTAGTTTCTGAATCTTTAGTAATCGACAACGGCAGCGAAAAGCCGAAAACACTACCTTTACCTCGTTCACTGGTCACCCAAATACGTCCCCCGTGTAGTTCCACGAACCGCTTTGCTAGAGCTAATCCTAAACCCAGCCCGCTGAGCCGCTGTCTATCGGCTTCCACACGATGATAAGGGTCGAATAGAGTTTTTTGCCGCTCTTCGCTTATGCCGGCACCGGTATCGCTAAGAGTCACCACCAAATTGTTATTGTCTTGCCGGGCACGCAAGGTAATAGTTCCGCCGGACGGAGTAAATTTCACAGCGTTATTGAACAGGTTCATAACCACCTGCCGGATACGGTCTCTATCGGCTTGAACTATAGGTAATTGGGAAATGTCATGGGCTACCGAGAGTTTATTATTCAATCCTACTGCCGTCATTTCGGTCGCCATCTCTTTCAGCAACAAGGTCATGTCTATCGGCTCGGGGTGAAGACGAAGTAAATCCAGTTCGCTTCTAGCCAGGTCGAGGAGTTCATCGATTCTCCGGTTCAGGTTGGCGGCACTGCGGCTGATAGTCCCCACCAGACTGGAGAGGCGAGATTCTTTCATTTCTTCAAGCAGCAACTCGGTCGCCGCCATAATGGGAGTGATAGGAGTCTTGAGTTCATGCACCAGAGCCCTGGTATATTCCATTCTCTTAGCTATTTCAGCCTGCAATTCCTGTCTTAAGCTTCTTTCCGCCTGGTATAGCTTCTCTAATTCTTCCTGAGCTTTCTTGCGCTCGGTAACATCACGACCGACGCCTAAAATCCCGGCGGTTTTACCCGTGGAGTCCCGGGTTAACTGAAGCTGGAATTCAACCCACTTCTTAGAGCCGTCTTTACACACCACTTCGAACTCCAGCGTGCGTGCTCCGGGAAATTTCCCTGATTTTACTGCGGCCATATCTTCGGCAAAATACTTCATGGCAACTTCTCTCGAAGCGGGAGCCATTAACTCCCGCCAGCTCCGGCCCAACATCTCTTCGACAGTGTAGCCGGTCATTTCAAAAACCGAAGGACTAATATAGGTTACTTTGAAGGTATTAACATCAGCAGTATAAATAACATCCTGTATATTTTCAGCGAGTAAACGATAGCGTTCCTCACGCTCTCGAATCTCGACAGAGGACTCTTCCAGTGCGGCTAGCATTCCGTTAATGGTTCTGCCCATCGATGTTAACTCATCGTTTCCAGAAATAGGCAGCCTGGTGGTGAGGTCGCTGGTGGCGGCAACTTTATCGAGGCCGGATGAAATAACGGCAAACCGGGAAATCATTTGCTTCTGCACAGCTAAGATTACCGCCGCTGCCGCAATTAGCCCGATTATCATTATAGCTATTATATGATAAGCTACGGCAACTTCGCCTAATTTATAGATATCCCTAGGTATAGAGACTTTCAGAATTAGAACAGGGTGGCCACGGGTATCGTTAAGCAAGGTGTAGCCGGAGATGCTTTCAGTCCCCAGGGTTTGAACAAAAATGGGCACCCCCGGCGATAAAGAACGCAATGCTATCTGGAAGTCGAGTTCCATAATGCCCTGAGTGTGGCTTACAGAAATATCGGAAAGCGTTGATTGTGCCAGGCGGCTTATTTCCTCGGAATCTAGGTAACGGCCGAAAATGAGCCTGCCGCGAGCTGGCCCGGTAGAATCGCTCTTCAAGATAGGCTGGGAGGCAATCATCATTGGGCCCTCGTCGAGAAGTATAATCCCGGAAACACTGCCACTAGCATTGGAATCACTTTCTAATAACTTAGCACGGGATGAAGCGTCCAATAGCTGAGGTGGCGGCGGGACCGTTTCTTCAGACTCCAAATCAAAAGCTTTACTGTAAATCAGCCGGCCGGAGGAGTCGAGAAACAGCATAAGGTTAATCTTCAAATAAACAAAAGCCGAACCATCAAGATTTACTCGTATATATTCGCTATTAACATCTTGAATAAAATTGTAAGTATCATCCCACACCGCCCAATCGGCAGCATTAGCTTCGAGCGTTGAGATAGTCTGAGATATAGCGTTCAGCGTTCTCTGGGTATTTTCTTCAGTCTCGAACTTCTCAATTCGCAAGAGTCCGTTCATCATAATAAGCCGTGACGTAACATAAACAGTAGCAGCCACGGCTATCAGAGTAACAGCGATAATGACTATCGCTTTCGTTCGTAGCGACATTATCTATATACTCCCCACTACATAATAACTTGTGTTGGAATTTAAAGCAAGCCAAGTTCAGGGTAAAGTTCACTCTTGCCAAAGAGTGCCTAAAATAATATGGAGGTTTAATATGTTAGTTTTGGAAATCACCTTTGGTTTGTTAGTCGTTTTATATGCTTTTATTACATTAAGGGGATTAAGACGATTGATGTTGAAGAAATCGCACACCAGTAAATATCAAAATAAGAACGGAAATACCCGCAACGAAGTAACCGAAGATCTTAATAGGTTGGGCAAGCATTTCAGTCTGGGTATTAAGAAACAAGGTAAAAAATGATATGACAATCACATTGAGTAATAACCATCCATCGAATTCATCTGAATTCAACTTACCGAATAGAAACAACGCGTGCATTACAAGAAAGATAAGAAACAGAATGCCAAATAACCACGCAGTCCAAATGTGTTTACTGGCATCCCTCCATATAAACCAAGCAATCGCAAGAGCAATTGTTAAGGTAATGAACAAGGCTATAGCATTTTTGTTTTGCATATATCCTCCTTTGCTTTTTGAAAGAAGTATATCACCCAAATATTATGGAAACAAGTGCCTAAATGGGGTATACTCTAGCCAACCTGAGTATTTCCTTAGATTGGCAGGAGTAATAAGGTATGAGCGAACTTTTTGGTATTATTACGAGGCTATTGGATATGGCACAAGATAAACCTTGGGTCTGGGTCATTATAATTCTGATTGCAGCTCCTATTATTCTTTGGTGGTGGAATGCGCTACGGCGACAATGGGCGCAATCTGGCATAAAAGAATGGGCTTCCAAGCTTATGAAACACAGAGAGGCTACTCTAACAGTGACTCCAAGCCCGAGAAGTGGCGCTCCATTTATTTTATGGAAAGAGTTATTAATTTGGCTTATTGTGTTGTCCCCATTGTTCATTATTATAATAGTTGCCACGAATAAGAAGCCTTTTAGCACTGAATGGTGGGTTGTTATTAGTTCGTCTATTATGGGTATTCTTGTCTTTAGTTCGCCTATTTTTATAATGACATTGGCGGAGTGGTTTCAGATTAACAAAAATATCAAAACGGCACTTCTTGAGCTAAAACAAATAAGCGATTCTGATAGTGCTCGAAATATCTATCTAGATACGTTCATAGCGATTGAGGATGATATACGTATGGGACTTGACCCAAGAATGTTACCAATTATCTACCAGCCATTAGATATACCATTTTTTCTTAATAAATTAGTGTCATTAAGACTTATTAAACCAGATAAGAAGACGAAACCTGATATGTTGGCGCGGCGGTATTATCTAACTCGTAATGGCGCTACATTAATAGAGAGGATAAAACAAAATGGTAGGTGATAAAAATGTCGTTTATACGAGCTAAAGAAATCCCCCCACGTTCTGGCAACTGGTATGACTACGAAGTAGAGACCATCCACAAGGGTAATAAAGTCATACAGAAGGTTATCCGCTATGTTGGTAAGTCTAGCCTGCGCCCTTCACGCTCTAGCCTTGCTACTAGAGGTTTAGGCTTACCATCTACAATCGTTTCCTCTCCGGTATTGCCTACATCCCCTGAGCCTGCAAGAATCACCAAAATGAAAACACCCTCAAAGCAGATAGCTTCCGCTTTGGGGATGTATTACGGCGGGATGTCACTCGATGCTATACAACAACAATTCAAGCAAGACCATAACTTAGATATGAGCGAGAGCAACTACTGGAATTGGGTAAAGAGGTTTACAAAAGAAGCTGTTAGACAAGCAAAGGATTTTAAGCCTGAAGTTGGCGACGAATGGTGTGCTGATGAAACCTATATGAAGCTAGGCAGGCGTAAAGTATATTTTTGGGACATAATTGATACCCGCACCCGCTATTTATTAGCTTCTCACGTATCTTTCACAAGAAGTGCCAGGGATGCTAGACAACTAATGACACTGGCAAGGGAAAGAGCGGGAAAGGCTCCTAAGACGATTATCACGGATAAACTAAGGGCTTACATTAGCGGGATAGAGGATGAATATGGCGGGGATACCAAGCACAGACAAGGCGGACCGTTTGATGTTGAAAATAGCACTGGAATTATAGAGCGCTTTCACGCAACCTTAGAGCAAAGGACAAAGGTATTCAAGAAGTATAAGGACATAGCGGATATTAGACTGCTTACTGGCGGGTGGTTAATCAATTACAACTTCTTTAAGCAGAATGAAGGTTGCGGGAATATCCCACCTGCGCAGGCTATCAGTAAGGCAGTTCCTTTTAAGGACTGGAATGATGTGGTTAGAGACAACAAATTTACCGATATTGATTACAAGGTGAGCCTTTATCGCAGACCATCAATAAAGAAGGGTAAGCCTGTTTTGGATGCTACCCTAACACCCATAGAAGCCTCTAGTGGAGAGAGTGCCTAATGACTAGGGAACGATTGCGCTTTACCAAGTTCAGGCACTGGTACCTCGAAACTCTAAGCACGAAATTAAAAATCAGAAGCAAACGATAGAGGAGATTTAATTAGATAAGATTTATGATTTACGAATAACTTTTCATAAATCTTATTCCATCAAAATTAGCTTCAGGGCGTTCTTGTAATCTCTGAGGTCTTTCAATAAAATATCCGGGTTGGCTTTCGATAACTCTTCTTCCGAATGAAAACCCGTGGCAACAGCTACAGTCAGAGCGTTGAACCGTTTACCACATTCGATATCTCTGATAGAATCGCCGATGATAACAATGTCTTTGTCTTTGAATGTTCGGCCAGTCATTTTCTCCGCTTTTTTAATAGCCAATTTAACCATGTCAGCCCGTGTTTTTACTTCAGTCCCATAAAAGCAAAACTTAAAATACTTGCCAAGGCCGGTGGCTTTGAAAACCTGGTTCACGATTCCCGGCGAATCACCAGTGTAAAGAATTACTATATTGTCCGTCCTTGATAAAATATCCAAAAGTTCCCTGACGCCGGGCAGGATATATTTTGTGGGGTCTTGCGATAGGGTTTCACCAAAGATGGTTTCATAAGTTGATACAAGATGGGGACTCTTATTCTGAAATTCGGCGTTAGGTATATGCTTGAGTCTGGCTAATTCGCGAAAGTTATCAGTGAGGCTCCTTCCTGAGAAATCGACTTCGAATAGCCTCGCCTCCACATCGAAGACATTTTTAAAAAGCCTATTAGTGGCTTCGTCGTGGACAGGTAAAAAATCGACCAGTGTCTGGTCTAAATCAAAAATGATTAGCTTCATTACGTACATATAATCTTAACGTATCTAATCGATGATAAGCAATTAGCCATTAACCATTCAATAAATATTTTTGACAAGGTTAATATTTATGTGTAATATGTAGGGTAACTAAAGACTGGGTAGGATGTTAGCGTGAAGCAGTTTCGAATTTTACTGGTTGACGACGAACCGCGTATTCTCAATTTCCTCAGCGCAAAACTTAAAGTCTCAGGCTATGATGTCCTTACCGCCAACAACGGAATAGAAGCTCTGGAGCAGGCACAATCGCAGGAACTCGACCTCATCGTGCTCGATGTTCTGATGCCGCAAAAGGATGGTTTTGAGACTCTCAAAGAGCTACGCACTTTTTCTTCGGTACCGGTAATTATCCTTAGTGCCCGCGGAGCTAACATAGACAAGGTAAAAGGTCTTAGCTTAGGAGCCGATGACTACCTTTCCAAACCCTTCAGCCCCGATGAGCTGGTAGCCCGAATCGAGGCAGTCAGACGGCGGTTAGCGCCCACCGAGAGCCGCAAAACCTATGAACAAGCTACTTTGGGCGACTTGACCATAGATTTCAAAAAGCGGCTTGTCTTAGTCAGGAGAAAGGAAGTCCAGTTGACCCGTATCGAGTGGCTCCTTCTCAGTGAACTGGCACAAAATGCAGGCCGGCTAATGCTCTACGAGGAGCTTCTCACCCGCGTCTGGGGTCCCGAATACCGGGACGACGTCCAGATACTACGCACCTGGATAAGCCGTCTGAGATACAAAATAGAGAAAGACCCGAACCAACCTATACTTATCCGGACCATACCCAAAACCGGCTACATCATCGACCAGCCTTCTACATAACATCGTCGCTGTTTTAACCGGAACCCCTATTTAATCCCACCTAAATGTCATAGTTTTGTTATGTTTTCTGTTCTCATTTTATGACTTCTCTATTCTTTGCTTTCTAAAATATCAGCGGTTAGAGGAGGTAAAAATGGCAGAGTTTATTGAAGTCCTGAACAGAAACGAGATGAAGAACGGAGAACTGAAAGTAATTTCCGTCCGTGGTAAAGATATTCTTCTGGCCAGAGTAGATGATGTGTTCTATGCTGCCAGCAACGCTTGTCCACATATGAAAGCCAAACTTTCCAAAGGTGCCCTCAAGGGAACAATAGTTACCTGCCCCAGACACGCTTCTCAGTTCGACCTCAGGGACGGTCATGTTATCCATTGGACGAACTGGACCGGTTTCAAGTTATCAATCAGCAAACTCTTCCGAGCACCCAGACCGTTGACGATTTACCCTGTAAAAATCGATGGTGAGAAGGTTATGGTAAGAATCTAAAATGTCATATTTTTGTTACTTTTTCGGCCTCTATTTTATAACTATTCCATTGACTGCCGTTTAAAATTGCAAGGTAAATACGCAAGGGAGACAAGTCTATGACACTACTAGCAGTTAGAGAAGAGGAAAGTTATAGCAGTGGTGATCCAAGCCGCAGCGGGTGGTCTGGAGAAGCCGCTGCGTTCTGCCCTCAGTGCAAAGCTTTCCAGACGGTATGGATTAGCAACGGTAAGCTAATGCCGACCCGGAAGTTCTTCCAGGAAGGCAGCCAGGTCTTCCACGACTGTGGTTCAAATCGACCGTGCCGCTTGTACCGCAACACCTAAAAACTTTGTACATTAGAGGAGAAATACGTAGTGGACAACATCACCGCGATAATACTTGCTGGCGGTAAGGGTAAGAGGATGGATATTTTATGCCATCACCGGCCGAAGCCGATTCTACCCTTCGCCGGTAAATTCAGAGTAATCGATTTTAGTCTCAGCAACTGTATTTATTCTCAATTTAACGATATCGCCGTCCTGACCGATTATCAGCGTTCTTATATGGCTAACTACCTTAACCAATGGCATCTGATAAACGCCCGGTCTTCAAATTTTAGCGTTCTGGAACCGAAGGCTGGTTCCTATGCAGGAACAGCGGACGCCGTCTATCAAAACCTCGAATACCTGAACAAGCGCAAACCTGATACAGTGATTATTCTCGCTGGCGACCACGTCTACAAACTCGACTACCGGAAGATGTTAGCTTTGCACCAACAGGTCAAAGCCGATGTCACCATAGGCATAATCAAAGTGCCAATCGAACAAGCCCACCGGTTCGGGACGGTAGCACTGGATAGCGAATTAAGGATAACGGATTTTCAGGAGAAATCACCGACACCCCTGAGCGATTTAGCTTCAATGGGAATCTATATTTTTAACAAGGAAATACTTGCCAGATACCTTATTGAAGATGCCGGAGATGCGGAATCACGGCACGATTTCGGTTATTCGATACTACCCAGGGTAGTAAAAAAGAACCGGGTATTTGCCTACAAGTTTCAGGGGTACTGGCAGGACATCGGCACGGTGGAGGCATATTACCAGGCAAATATGGAACTCATTAAAGAAAAAACATCTTTTAGTCTGGACGGCTCGTATCCGGTCCTGACGCAAGAGGATATTCCGTCAACACCACAGATAAATAACCGGGCAGGTGTTAGCAATAGCCTGGTAAGCGCCGGCTGCGTGGTCAAAGGGTACGTTGAAAATTCTATCCTGTCTTCAGGGGTTTGGGTAGATGAGCAAGCCGTAATCAAGAACTCGGTAATTATGGAGAATACTTTTATCGGCTACCATAGCATAGTCGACCGTTGTGTCCTGGATGAAGGCGTAAATATAGGCGGTTTTTGCTACATCGGTTTCGGTTCCAATCTCATTCAAGACGGCAGCGATATTACAATCCTGGGCAAGGGGGTATCAGTCCCACCTCATACTGCTATCGGCAGAAGCTGCAAAATTCTGCCCCTCGTCGGACCTCCTGATTTTCCTTCAAATGTAGTTGCTTCCGGAAATACCGTTTCAAAATGCTCGGCGGTGCGGGTCCTTCAGGACTAAAATATAAGTTAATGCTGTACTGGAATAAAAATAAAAGTAGGAGGGAAAATGTACAACAAAATTTTAGTTCCATTGGATGGTTCGGAGCTGGCGGAGTGCGTGCTTCCTCATCTTAAATCGATTGCTGGCGGATGCAGTGTGCAAAATGTTGTTTTTCTCCGCGTTGTGGAGCCATTCAACCCACCTGCCGGCTATGACGATGGCGGCGCTGTCAATTTTACCGACGCAGATAGAAAACGAATAGAATCAGAAAGAAAGTCCGAAGCTGAAAGCTATCTCAAACGAATAACAACCCGAGAGAAATACAGCGGTGTAAATGTCCAGCCGGTAGTCATGAAGGGTAAACCGGCTGACACCATCGCCGACTATGCTAAGAAAAGCGAGGCCGACCTGATTATTGCGGCGACGCATGGACGAGGCGGAATAAGCCGCTGGGTATGGGGCAGCGTAGCCGACCGTATTCTCCGTTCTTCTTGTGTTCCCGTTTTTATGGTAAGAGCACCGGGCTGCATTCCCGGCATATAAGAATACATCCTGACTTCGTGAAAAAGTTACACAGCAGCTAGCTCTCAGAAGCGAAACTGCTATTGAAAGAGGTTCTCATTAGTACATTAGGAGGACAAAATGTACAACAGAATCCTGGCACCACTGGATGGTTCCGACCTGGCGGAGTGCGTGCTGCCTCATTTGGAAGCTATTGCCCGGGGCTGCGGCGTACGTAACGTGGTTCTTCTCCGAATTGTCGAGCCGTTTCGTCTACCGGCTGACGCCGATGGCGGGTTCAGAAGAGGAAAAGTGATTCCTTTGAAGACCATAGCCGATGAAGCTCTGACGGCCTGTCCGACCGTAGAGCATTCGATGGTCGTTAAGAGAACCAATACCCCGGTTGGTATGAAACTTCCAAGGGATATCTGGCTAAACGACGTTCTCGACCAGGAAACACCTTATGTTCCTCCGGAGCCATTAGAATCCAACCACCCACTTTACATTCTTTATACTTCAGGCACAACCGGACAGCCGAAGGGAATCGTGCACAGCACCGGCGGCTACCTGGTCCATAACTACTGTGCTTACAAATGGGTCTTCGATATTAAAGAACCGTCGGTCTATTGGTGTTCGGCGGACGTAGGCTGGGTAACCGGTCATAGCTCGATTGTTTACGCACCGCTGGCACACGGTGCCGCTATAGTCCTTTATGAAGGAGCACCGGACTATCCAAGCATCGACCGCTGGTGGCATATTATCGATAAATACGGAGTCAGTATTTTCTACACATCGCCGACTGCTATCAGAATGTTTATGGGGTATGGAGAGGAGGGACCGCGGAAACACGACCTCAGCAGTCTGGAACTATTGGGCAGCGTCGGTGAACCAATCAATCCTGAAGCCTGGCTATGGTTCTACAAGCATATCGGCGGCGAAAGATGCCCGATAGTGGATACCTGGTGGCAGACCGAAACCGGCGGGATAATGATATCCCCGACCCCGGGGATAGAACGAGCTCCGCTCAAACCCGGCTCAGCCACTCTGCCGCTGCCCGGTGTCGATGCCGATGTAGTTGATGAAACCGGAAAGCCGGTACCTCCGGAAACAAGAGGCATATTAGTCATAAAGAAGCCCTGGCCGGGAATGCTGCTCGGGGTATATGAGAATCCGGAGCGCTACCGCCAGGCTTATTGGACGCGTTTTCCAGGATTGTATTACACCGGCGATTACGCCGTGAAAGACCGTGAAGGCTATTTCTGGATTTTGGGCAGGGCTGATGAAGTACTTAAGATTGCCGGCCATAGAATCGGCACCGCCGAACTGGAAGACGCCGCCGTTTCTCACCCGCAGGTCGCCGAGGCGGCTGTGGTCAGCAAGTCCGATCCGATAAAAGGGGAAAGCCTTGTTGTCTTTGCCAGACTCGTTGAGGGAGCTAAAGGAACACCGGAGCTTAAACACGACCTTATGGACCATATGCGCCAGGCGGTAGGACCGATAGCGACACCCGAGCAGATTTTTTTTACCAGCAAATTACCCAAAACAAGAAGCGGTAAGATAATGCGGCGGGTGCTAAAAGCAATTGCCGAAAAGGGCAATATCGGTGACATTTCTACCCTCGAGGACGAAGCCGCCGTCGAGGAAGTGATACGAAGTTATCAGGAAATGGAACAAGAACCGACAACGATTAATCAGCCTAAATGAAATACAAAAGGAGGATGCGATGAAACAATTCGGAGAGCTTTTTCAGAGTGCAGACTGGAAGACGGAAAAACATGTTCCAGCAATCGATTGTGCCGACAAAGTGAAAAGCGGCGAATTCTTTCCGGTGAAAGTGACCATCGGGAAAGAAATAGCCCATCCAAACACGACCGAGCATCATATCCGGTGGATATCGGTCTACTTCCAGGGTGAGGGAGACAAATTCCCCTTCGAGATAGGCCGCTTCGATTTCACGGCGCATGGAGAATCGGCCGAAGGTCCGAATAAAGGACCGGTATACACTCACCACGAAGTCAGCTTATCGATGAAGACCAGTAAGCCCGGGATTATTTACGCCAGCTCTTTATGTAATATTCACGGGTTATGGAAATCGGAGAAAGAAATCAAGATTTCATAACTTACACTCAAACACGTTTGAGTCTGGCGGCTTAGGAATAAAACGGGAGGGTTGCGAGTAGCCGTGAGGCTAAAATGAACACGTTGATAATCAGGTTGATTTTTATTCTGGGCATCATCAATCTGGCGACTGGAATATTAATCTTCTTTTCCTGCCGCTGCCTTCCCGGTTGGAAGCTGGGTAAGAGTTTAATGAAAAACCAAACATATCAACGGTTCTTCAAGTATCATTGCTATATCTGGGCGGTATTCTGGCCCTCGCTAATAATACACGCTACTCTGGCATTAATCGCCCTTGGCTGGCCGGGATAGGAAACGGAGAAAGAAAATGCCGGTTGATTTTAATTTTATGGTCGGTGGAGAAGCTGGGCAGGGAGTGCAATCGGTGGGATTCCTGCTGGCTAAAGCCTTTGCCCGGGGCGGCTATCACGTTTTCGCCGACCAGGATTACGAATCGAGAATAAGGGGCGGCCACAATTTCTTCCGGGTCAGGGTGAAAGAGGGCAGAGTTAGCGCCATCGTCGAACCGGTGAATATCCTGGTAGCGTTCAACAAAGAAACTATAGACTTGCACCGCGGTGAGTTAGTCAAGGACGGCACAATTATTTTCGACGGAGAAAAAATAAAAGATATCGATAACAAAAATAGCCTTTTCAGTATACCTCTGGAGAAACTGGCTGAAGAAAAAGCCGGTGATAAACTGATGGCTAATACCGTCGCCCTTAGCGCTGCCCTGGCGCTCGTGGGCTATGACGTAAATATATTAAACGATGTCCTGAGAGAGCATTTCGGCAAGGGCAAGGTTGCGAATAGCAATATCGCTGCCGCCTCAGCCGGATATGAGTATGCGCGGGCTAACTATAAGAAAAAATCAACTGTTATCAAACCAATTTCCGAAGCCAAAAGATTGCTGCTAACCGGGAATGATGCATTCTGCCTGGGAGCAATTGCCGCCGGCTGCAGATTTATGGCGGCTTATCCGATGACTCCTACTACCTCTATTATGGAATATATGGCAGCCAAATCGAAGGATTTCGACCTGGTGATGGTTCACGCCGAAGATGAAATCGCTGCCATCAATATGGCTATCGGCGCAGCTTACGCCGGCGTTAGAGCAATGACGGCAACCTCCGGCAGCGGCTTCTGCCTTATGGTCGAAGGTTTAGGGATTGCTGGAATAACCGAGACACCACTGGTGGTGATAGAGGGCCAGCGGCCGGGTCCCGCCGTAGGACTGCCGACCAGGACTGAGCAGGGCGACCTTCAATTCGTTCTTCACGCCCATCACGGTGACTTCCCGAGGGCTGTTTTAGCTCCGGCTACCGTTGATGATGCCTTCTGGACCATCATCAAGGCTTTTAACTGGGCAGACAAGTACCAATTACCGGTGATAATTCTAACCGACCATCATCTGGCATCCTCGTATACCACTATTGAGCCATTCGATATTTCTAAGGTGACAGTTGACCGTGGGTTATTGTATTCGGATAAGAAAAGCGACCCGTTAGAATACAAGAGACACAAAGTAACTAAATCCGGTATTTCACCCAGAGCTTTCCCGGGCTTAAGTAAAGCTCTGGTGGTTACCGATTCCGATGAGCATAACGAATCCGGGCACCTCATCGAAGACGCCGAGATGAGAACGGCACAGGTTCAAAAAAGATTGCGTAAGCTCTTCAGCCTTAAACAAGAACTCAGTCCCCCTCTCAGCTATGGACACAAAAAAGCAGATACAACTCTTATTGGCTGGGGCAGCACTTATGGCGCTATCCACGAAGCCGTCGATACTCTGCGCCACGAAGGCGTCAGCATCAATGTGCTTCACCTTAACGAACTTTGGCCCTTCCCGGAAGAAGCCGTCACCGACGCCATCAGCAATGCTAACAATGTCTACGTCATAGAGAACAATGCTACCGGACAGCTCGCCCGCCTTATCAAAGCCGAAACCGGCTGTGATGTCAGCAGTAAAATCCTGAAATTCGACGGGCGTCCGTTTACGCCGGCTGAGATTGTCGAAGCGGTAAAAAAGGAGGGATGCTAGAAATGGTCGCACTGTCCGATTATGCCGGACTCAAACCAGCCTGGTGTCCGGGCTGCGGTAACTTCGGCATTATGAGGGCGCTGAGCAAAGCCCTGGTTGAGCTTGGATTGAAACCCCACCAGGTGCTCTTGGTCTCCGGCATCGGTCAGGCTGGTAAACTTCCACATTATGTCAAGGGAAACGTATTCAACTCTCTACACGGTCGACCGATTCCCCCGGCAATCGGAGCTAAGATTGCTAACCCGGAGTTGACCGTTATTGCCATCAGCGGCGATGGCGACGCCTATGGCGAAGGCGGCAACCATTTCCTTCACGCCACACGCCGTAATCACGATATCACTTATCTAGTCCACAACAACCAGGTCTATGGTCTTACTAAGGGACAAGCATCCCCGACCAGCGACCTCGGTTACGTTACCAAGACCACACCTTACGGAGCGGTAAGCCCGGTGAATCCGATAGCTCTGGCGATTATCAGCGGTGCCAGCTTTGTCAGCCGGGGCTCCGCCGGAGACATCGAGCATCTCGCCAACTTAATCAAGCAAGGAATCGCACATAAGGGATTTACCTTAATCGATATCTTGCAGCCTTGCGTTTCTTTTAATAAGAAAAATACCTTTCAGTGGTATCGGGAGCGGGTTTATAAATTAGAGAATGAGAAAGGATTCGACCCCGGAGATAAAAAGGCCGCTCTGGAGAAAGCACAGGAATGGGGTGATAAGATTCCCATCGGTATTATCTACCGAAAAGAATTGCCGGTTTATGAGGACCAGCTACCGGCACTTAGTAAAAAGGGAACTCTCGTCAGTCGTCCGATTAAGCCTGAGCGTGCCGAGAAACTTTTAGCCGAATTTTTATAACGGACTAGCTCCAAAAACCGAAAATCGGAGGAAAGTAATGAAGCAAGATAACAAATTAGCCCTGGCAATTCTGGAGCAGGGAATGACTATTGAAAGCGAAGGACGCCAGTTTTACCTGAAAGCGGCTGAGACCACCGCTAACAAAGAAGGGCGGGAAATGTTTGACACGCTGGCTAACGACGAACAAAAACACTACAACATCATCAAAAGACAATATGGGGCGCTATTCAGTGAAGGTAAATGGATAAAATCTACCGACATCAAACCAATAAACCTGAACCTGGAAAAACCTCTTTTCCCCAAAGGTAGAATAGCCTTGGAAAAGACAATAGCTATCAAGTTCAGCGAGAAGGACGCTCTGTTATTTGGCCTGGATATCGAAATGAAAAGCCACGAGCTTTATCGGAATGCCGCATTAAAAACAGGAGACCCTTTAGGGAAGCAGATGTTTGAATTCCTCACCGGTCAGGAACAGACACATTTCGACTTATTGATGATGAGATACGACTTATTATTCGGGCCGATATCCTGGAGTAATTACTGACCTGGTAAAGGTACTGAGATGCCCGCAAAGGAAAAAACAAACAAATGACGACCGGTCTACCTAAGAACAACGAGTTGGGCTTTTACGAGATGCGGTTCGAGTCGGTAGGCGGGCTCGGCGCTAACCTGGCGGGCCAGATTTTAGCTCAGTCGCTGGTACTCAAGCAAGGGTTCAACGGCACTCATTTTTCTTCCTATGGCTCGGAAAAGAAAGGTTCGCCAGTGAAGTCCTTTGTCCGTATCTGCTCTCCAGAAAAGGAATTGAGAAGCAGCAGTCCGGTGGAAAGACCGCATCTGCTGGTCATCTTCCACCACTGCCTCCTTGGAGTAGACGGCACTACATCCGGAATTTACCCGGATAGCATAATCGTAATCAATAGTCCGGACCCGATTGAAGAAGTGAGACAGAAAGCTAAACTGGCATCCGGAACGTTAGCAGTATTAGACGCCCTCTTAATCGCTGTAGAAGAAAAAACGCGCATTAACAGCGTTATGCTTGGGGCAATCGTGCGAGCTTCAGGGTTTATCGACTCCCAGATAGTAAGAGACAGCCTGACCGACTCTTTTCAGGCAAAATATCCGCAATTGGTGGAACCTAACCTGAAAGCTTTCGACCGTGGTTATAACGAGCTAAAAATACAGTCGTATGATTATGACGGGGCATTCGCACCGTCAGCATACAAATGCTATGTTTCCGAACTTGGGTATGCCAATGCGCCTATCGGTGGTACCATCGTTAACCCGGGCAACACTATTCATAAAGACTTGAGTGCCTCGCGCCAGGGCATATTCCCCTTGTATCACCGCGACCGGTGTATCGATTGCGGTCTATGCACAATGACCTGCCCGGATTACGTTTTCGTTTGGGAGCAAGGAATCGATAAGACCGGTAAACCGGCAATGGTGTTGAAAGGTCCCGATTATCAATATTGCAAGGGCTGCCTTAAGTGTGTGGAAATTTGTCCGGTTGAAGCTCTCACTATGGAATGCGAACGCCCGGAGTTTAAATACACGGCTGATTTACAGCTCTGGGGACCTCCCGACGCTCTAGTTACGATGGGCCGGGATAACGATCCGGCGATGTGGACTCTGGAAGAAGGCTATTACTGGTACCGGGTGAGTTAGGAAACTATGACTATAAAACCGATAGTCAAAAGAATCAAGCGGAAACAAGCCATCCAGTTGGTTGATTTCAAGAAGGGGAATGAGATGGCGGCACTAGCCGCCAGGCAAATCAATTTCCATATTATGGGCTATTATCCCATTACCCCTTCCACTGAAATCGCCGAAGAGCTGGATGAAATGTATGCCGAAGGGAAGCACCAAATCAAGATGATACCTGCCGATGGAGAGCACGGTGCCGCCGGAATATGCTACGGCGGAGCGGTCGGCGGCGGTCGGGTGCTCAACGCTACCAGTGCCAACGGCTTGCTCTACGCTATGGAACAGCTCCCGGTGCAGGCCGGGACACGCTTCCCCATGGTCCTTAATGTCGCCACTCGCTCGGTAAGCGGACCGTTAGATATCAGGGGCGACCATTCCGATATAATGATGGCTCTCAATACCGGCTGGATTATTCTCCTCGCCCGTAATCCGCAGGCAGTATATGATATGAACATTATTGCTGTCCGCCTGAGCGAACACCCTCAAATACGTTTACCGACGATTGTAGCAATGGATGGCTTTTTTACCAGCCATCAAAAACACCGCGTGCAATATTTCCGAGATACTCAGGTAGTTCAGGAATTTATCGGCGAGCCAAAAGCACCTCTTATAAACGCCCTCGACCCGGCTAACCCGGTGACTATTGGTGCTTATATGAACGACCCCGACCTCATTAACAACAAATATCAACTCAAGCTGGCAATGGATGCGGCGGAAAACATCATCCCGCAAATTTTCGCTGAATACGGTAATTTGAGCGGACGCTTTTACTCGATGGTAGACCGGTATTCTATGGATGATGCCGAAGCCGCTCTGTTTCTGCTAAACTCGGCCGCAGAGACTGCCAAAGACGCCGTAGACAAGCTCCGGGCTGAAGGACACCGGGTAGGCGTAGTCAGCCCCAATGTTCTCAGGCCGTTCCCGTCGGAAGAAATAAGACAGGCTTTCAAAAATACCAAAGCCCTGCTTATCGGCGACCGCGCTGATTCCTATGGTGCTCATGGCGGTAATATGTCTCTGGAAGTAAAAGCCGCCCTCAAGGACGACCCGGAAAATCATACTCTATGTCTGTCTCGGGTCTACGGTCTGGGCGGTAAGGACTTTTATACTGAGAATGCTGAAGAATTATTGCGTGAGGCTATTGAAGCCGCTAATAGTCGCAAAGTAAGAGTTCCTTTTGATTATTTTGGGACCACTCAGGGAGAACCTTCGCTGAAGATGGTCCCTCATGCTCCGCCAATCACCCGGGAAGAGTCGAGTCCGCACCTGGTCAAGGCGGAATGGGACGAAAAGTCGTGTAAAGTGAAAGTAACGATAGCCGGTCCCCGCCAGCTTACGGCAATGCCGGAGCGGATTGCTCCGGGACACGGTGCCTGCCCTGGTTGCGGCATTTTCCCCAGCCTGAAGCAGTTTTTAAGTGGAATAGAGGGGAATGTCGTCCTTCTATTCCACACGGGTTGCGCCCAGATTACCACCACCGCTTTCCCTTACAGCGCCCACCGGGTGACCTATGTTCATAACCTTTTCCAGAACGGTGCCGCCACACTTTCGGGACTGGTCGAAATGTACCGTGAAAGAATCAGACGGGGCGAGTTAGCCGATGAGGAGATCACCTTCATAATGGTCAGCGGCGATGGCGGTATGGATATCGGTATGGGCCCGGTTATCGGGGCAGCTTTGAGAGGACATCCGATGATTGTCCTCGAGTACGATAACCAGGGATATATGAACACGGGCAACCAGCAAAGCTACTCGACTCCGCTGGGGAGTTTTACGTCTACCAGCCATATCGGTCCGGCAGAAATGGGTAAAGGTTTCCACCACAAAGATACTGCCCAGATTATGGCAGGAACTCACATTCCGTATGTGTTCACCAGTGTGGAAGGACTGGGCACCGACCTCGTCCGCAAAGCCGCCAAAGCCCAATGGTATGCCAGACACGGCGGATTCGCCTACGGAAAAGTGCTCAGCGTTTGCCCGCTAAGTTGGCGTTACGAGGAACGTCTGGGCACAAAAGTTGCTAAAGCTGCGGTAGACTGCTGTTTTTTCCCGGTATATGAAATAGAAAAAGGCAAAACCACAATAACTTACGACCCTGACGATAAAGGAAAACGAATTCCAGTTTCGCAATGGTTGGGTATGGTGGGCAAGTCGAAACACTTGTTAAAACCGGAATATGCCGATACTCTGCTAGCACTTGAAACGGAAATCGACCGAAGATGGCGACGGATAAAGGCGATGCACGAGCATCCTTTATTATAAAAATAAATACTTAAGGAGGGGGAAAATGGCATTCTTTATCAATGAGGATTGTATAAGCTGTGCTGCTTGTGAGCCGGAATGCCCGAACCAGGCAATCAAGGAGGGTGAGACTATATTTATCATAAACCCCGACCGCTGCACCGAATGCGTCGGCTCTTTCCGGTCTTCGCGATGTGCTGAAGTCTGTCCGGTGGATGCCTGCCACCCGGACCCCAAGCATAAAGAGACAAAAGAACAGCTTCTCGCAAAATGGCGTGGTTTACACCCTGGCGAAGAACCCAAGGCCGGGACTTACTAGCGTAAACCAAAACTAATCAAAAGGAGGAAATAAAATGGCAACATTAAAACAGGAGACTTCGAGATTTCTAGCAAATGTCCCTGAGGAGTTTGCATTCTGGAGTTATCCCGGCCATACTCTACGCAATATGAAAGAGCTTGGTGATGAGCTTAGAACTATGTCTAACGATAACTACGCTTATCATGTCAACCCAGAGAAGAACGATTTTGCTAACTGGGTAAAAGACATCATCAAGGATGAAAAGCTTGCCGCAGATTTGAAAAAAGCGCCGGACCGCGTCCAGGCATCCAGGGCAGTAGCTAACAGAATAGCAATCCTTTCCAGAAGATAGGCACAGATTTACAAAAAGGAGGCGAACCTTATGAACTGTAACCGATGTAATCGTGAGCTGACAGAAAACGAAAGCTACGTCTATCAAAGCAAAGTGTTCTGTGAAAGCTGCTTAATGGATGTCGGGTTGTCCATCAAAGAGTGCGACCCATGGGCGACTTATATAGATACCAGTGCCAGAAAACGGCATGGCGAAACGGGCGCTGCCGGCCTCAGCGAAACCCAGGCTAAAATCTATGACTTCGTAAAGAGTCAGGGTAGAGTCAGCAGAGGGGATGTTATGAAGAACCTTAGCCTTTCTGAGATTGATTTAAAAGCGGAGCTAATCCCCTTGATGCATTCCGACCTTGTCAAGGAAATAGGTAAAGGCTCTGAAATGTACTTGATTCCTACAAACAAGCCTTGAGCAGCCTGGATTCATAATGTCATTGCAAGCCCAGCAAATTTTTTCCAGTAAACAACTAGAGGCTACTAAAAATGGATTCAACTTCTAGTTGTTTTTATAGTTATGTAAAGTAGATGCGATGCATCTACTTAGCCGCAAAACCCAGTTCCTGTCTTAGCTGCAGGTGACGGATAATATCGGCACGGCTAAGTATGCCGGCACATTGTCCTTCTTGAAGAACCAGAACCTGGTTAACATCGTGCTGGGCAATCAGTTTCATCGCAAAACTAAGATCGTCTTCCGGTTTGACGGTAAAAAGAGGCTGGCGGGTCATTATGCTTTCCACCGATGTTGCCGCCCATTTATCCGTCGGTAATCCCTTAACATCGGTCAAAGTGACAATTCCCATGAGTCGTCCACTATCGCAAACCGGAACCGCCCGCCCGTGACGTTTGTGAAAGATGTCCCAGACTACATCATTCACCGGAGTTTTGGGGCTAATTGTCTCCTGGCTGACGTTCATTACATCTTTGACCTGAATTCCGGCCAACTGCTGACGCATCGCGATATCCCGACGGCTGGAATCAGCCGCATTGCTCAGGAACCAGCCGATAATAGCAAACCAGATGCCTCCTAGAAAATTACCACCAAGTAGCTGAAATACTCCAAACCCGATGAGTCCCCAGCCGAATACAATACCCACCACCCCAGCGATGTTAGTGGCTTTCACAAGATTGCCGGTACTACCCCAGAGGATGGAACGGAGCACACGCCCGCCGTCCAGAGGAAAACCTGGCAGCAGATTAAACGCCGCCAGGATAAGATTAATCTGCGATAGATAGAGCAAGGTTGCCCCTAGAGGACTTTGCCGAGTTTGGATAACCTGCAGTACGCCCCATAAAATGCCGCCTAAAATTAAGCTCGTTAACGGTCCCACTATAGCCATAACAAACTCTGTCCTGGGTTTAGTAGGTTCGTCCTCTAGATTGCTGACTCCACCGAATATGAATAAAGTAATACTGTTAACGGACATACCCCGAGCCCGGGCAACCAGCGAATGAGCTAACTCATGCAGCAAGATTGATAAAAAAAGCAGCAACGAAGCGATAGCACCCGTTACCCAGTAGACAGTCTGGCTCCATCCGGGATATCCCTGAGGAAGAAAACCCGCCGCCAGCGACCAGGTGACCAGAATAAACAAGAAAATCCACGTATAGTGGATGCCGATATCGATACCGGCAATGCGGAAAAGACGAATCGAATTCCTCATTCTGCTAACTCCCTAATATCATACTTAGATATCTATTATATCACTTGTCCTGAGCTTGCCGAAGGAAAAAACACTCACGTTCTGATCTTCTGAAATTAGCACAAGAGTAAATTCAGAAAACACATATATATCTATTTTGGTTCTGCTCACGATAAAATGAGTATAAGAGCAACCACCGTGCCCCGACTAACTGCTCCATATATACCCGCCCCTAAAATTTCTGCGTCTCTAGTATTTTAGACAGCGGACTATGAAATAGTTATAAAATATCAGCGGGAAACCTTACAGAATTATGTCATTTGCCTAAACGATAATATTTCCATATTGTGGGTTAGATTTATTGACAAATATTCTTATTCGTATTAGACTCCTGCCATAGTCCCATGAGCACACAAATTCGTATTTCCGCAAAGAACCTCGGTGAACTTGGGTTGCCCTACTTCTGTCCAAGGTGTTTTTGGATTAAGTTGAAGTTAAGCAATAAACTCCCCTTCCAGATTTTTCCGGGTATCTTTAATTCGATTGACTTATACACTAAAGATGTTATCCATTCGTTCTTCGATATGAATGGCAAATTCCCTATTTGGTTAGAAGAATTGGGAGAGATAGTAAATTACCAGAAACCACCCCATTATTCTAAATTCAATATCCTTGATGAAGAAAATAATATCTTGCTTACTGGTACTCCGGACGCTATCTTTCAAAAGAAAGACGGCTCTTATCTTATAGCGGATTATAAGACCGCAAAATATACCGAGACACAAGATGCTTTATTGCCCATTTATGAAGTGCAATTGAATGGATATGCGGTAATTGGCAATAAAAGAGGATTAAATCCAGTTACCGATTTGGCTTTAATATATTTCGAACCAGTAACGCAGCATGAAGCTGCTTGCGATTCGACAAATTGCAGTGATAATGGTTTTCTGATGCACTTCCACGCATATATAAAGAAAGTCGAATTAAATCCAACGAAAATCACAAAACTATTGTCAGCAACACGCGAATTATTCGACCTTGAAGGACCCCCAAATGGACGTGAGGGATGTAATGACTGCGGTCTACTGGACAGGATGCTAGGACTGCTTTGATACCGAACGCATAAAGAATAGCGATATATCCCAAGGCGAAGAAATACTATAGGCATTGAGGCATTCCGAATCTACTAACTAGCTTTCCTATCAACACTTAAGGTCATACTTAAAATGTAATAAATATGTAATCTTTTCTATCCAGATTTTATGATTTTGCCATCCATAGCTTGTTAGAATTCATAAGACTAACCAATATCGATTCTAGGAGGAGGTCTTATGTTCCTTATTGCTAACAACATCACCACACGAGATAGCACCGTAAACCAAATCTTCCGCCAAGCTAAAGCCGGAAGCTGGACCGATAATGAGCAGGCGGTCACCAGATTGCAGGATTTAACCCAGCAATGCGCCGATGCCGAAGCCAACGCTCTTGAAATCAATATCCAACAATATCACGACCTACCGGAGGCAATGGATTTTGCCGTTAAAACCGTCCAGCAGGCTACCGACCTGCGGCTTTGCCTGAGCACCAATAATGCTGAGACGCTGGAAGCCGGACTCAAAGTTTGCCAGCGGGCACCTATTGCCAATTATGTTTCTATAGACGAGACAAGGCTGAGAAAAATGCTGCCGATGATAGCTAACCACGGCGCCGGCGTAGTGTTTCTGGTGAGCGACCCATCCAGCCCAACCGACGCCCGTGAAATGCTGCAAAAAGCGGCAATCTTGGTAGGCGCTGCCCGCGAAGTTGGCATCCCCAATGACGATATATTCATCGACCCCGGTATTATTCACGTCACCAGCGATATTGGGCAGAGGCATCTTGTCGAAATCATAGAATTCCTCCGGTCGTTACCGGACGCAATCGAGGCTGAAGTAAAAAGCACCTGCTGGTTGAGTAACAGCTCGGTAGGGGCACCTCAGAAAAATCGCTCTGTGATTGAAAGTGCCCTTTTACCTATGCTTGCCGGCGCCGGCCTCGCTTCAGTCTTTCTGGACGTCCTGAGACGTGACAATCGGCAAGGGGCTCGTCTAATAAAAATATTTCGCAACGAGGTTATTTACTCAGATAATGAATTAGAGCTATGATAAGACACTAAAGGAGCTGACAATGATAACAGAACTAGCAAAAGGCGTTTACTGGGTGGGTGTAGTAGACTGGGCACTACGTCATTTCCACGGCTATGAACTTACCACGCATCGCGGCTCAACGTATAATGCTTATCTCATATTAGATGAGAAAACCGTGCTCGTGGACACGGTCTGGGGGCCCTTTTCGGAACAGCTAATCGAAAACATCAGACAGGTTATCGACCCCTCTAAAATAGACATCGTTGTCGCCAACCATTCCGAGGTCGACCACTCAGGCTCTTTACCGGCAGTAATGCGGAATACGCCTAAAGCCACTGTAGTCGTCTCCAAACGTGGCAAAGAAAGTGTAGAAGGTCATTTTCACCAACCCTGGAATTTCCAGGCAGTCCAGACCGGAGACAAAATCAACATCGGCAAGAAAGACCTGGTCTTCGTCGAAGCTCCAATGCTGCACTGGCCCGATAGTATGTTCACTTACCTTACCGGCGATAATATCCTGATGCCCAATGACGCATTCGGGCAGCACTATGCCACGGCATTTCGCTTCAATGACGAGGTAGACCAGGATGAACTTTACGAGGAAGCTTTGAAATATTACGCCAACATCCTCACTCCGTTCAGCAGTATGGTCTTAAAAAAGATAGACGAAGTACTGGCACTCAAACTGCCAGTCAATATCATCGCTCCGAGCCACGGCGTCATCTGGAGACGGGAACCTCTCCAGATTGTGCAAAAATACCAGCAGTGGGCGGCTCAAATTCCTGAGAAGACCGCGGTAATTGTTTACGATTCGATGTGGGACGGCACCCGGCGAATGGCTGAAGCTATCGGCGAAGGGCTTGCTGCTGAAAGTGTTCCGTATAAAACATTCTATATCCCTACCTCAGATAGGAACGATGTCATCACCGAAATCTTGAAAACCAGAGCCATCATCATCGGGTCACCGACCTTTAACCAGGGCGTGTTGCCCTCGATAGCACCAATAATGGAGGACATGAAAGGACTAAAATTCCAGAACAAGATTGGTGTCGCCTTCGGCTGCTACGGCTGGAGCGGAGAATCCGTAAAAATCCTTGAAGAGCATCTAGCTCAGTGCAAAATAACGAAAGTCGCCGAAGGTGTCCGTGCTAAGTGGCAGCCCAAGACCGACGACCTGACTAAATGCCGTGAGCTCGGCAGTACTGTAGGCCGTGCGATTAAACAAACATAGCCCGACAAAATAACGGCAAGGAGGACCAACTATTGAAACCAAAAAACCTCAAAAATTTTGAAGTGCCGGCTGAGAAGTTACGCTGGGAATGTGACCCCAAGATATTCGACTTTGAATGTACCAAAGACCTCGCTCCCCTACGTGAGTTTATCGGGCAAGAGCGGGCAACACGCGCCGTAGAGTTCGGACTTAATATGGTAAATGCCGGATACAACATTTACGTAGCTGGACTTACCGGCACCGGCAAAACGTCTATGGTCAAGGCTCATATAGAAAGGATAATCAAGGGAAAGCAAGCCAAAGGGGAAGTCTTTACCCTGGAAGACTGGTGTTACCTTTACAATTTCAAGGAACCGGATAATCCTCAAATAGTGAGCCTCCCACAGGGGAAAGGGAAAGTTTTTAGAGACACTATTTCCGATTTGCTCGGCAAGGTCCGTCAGGAATTGGGACGGGCCTTCTCCGGTGATGAATACAAAAGTTTAAGACAGAAGATAGTGGAAGAAGGACAGGCTGAACAGCAAAAAGTGTTGGAAGAAATTTCCAGCGAAGCCCGCCGCCAGGGTTTTGCACTCCAGATGACCCCCGCCGGACCTGCCCTCATCCCTATGATCGAAAATCGCCCTATGGAGGAAAGCGAATTCCTTTCCCTCAAGGAAGAGGAGAGGAAGGAGTTGGAGACGAAGCAAACTAGCCTGCGCAAAAAGCTGCAGGCTGGCTTTGAAGCCGTCGGCAACGTGCAAAGACAAGCTATAGAGAAATTGCAAAAAGCAGATAAGGACATTGGTGAATACACTGTTTCTCGTCTCTTCGGTTCGTGGGTCGAACAATATGCTCAGTGGCCTAAGGTCAGCCAGTATCTGACTAGCCTCAAAGCTTACATACTGGACAACCTCGAACTCTTTAAAGGAACCGAAGAACCGGTGAATCCCTTGTTCGGTGTTCCGATGAGTCAGGTTATGGGTGGCAGAAATCCATTCCTTCCATTTCAGGTCAACATTTTCGTCGATAACAGCGAAGCCAAGGGACCTCCGGTTATTGTCGAAAGCAATCCCAACTTCGGTAATATGTTCGGCAAGATTGAACGGCGGTTCCTCTTTGGCGGATACCTGAGCGACCATACTATGCTGAAGCCGGGCGCTCTCAACCTGGCTAATGGTGGATATCTACTGGTCAGCGCCCAGGATGTGCTAACGAATCCCGGAGTATGGCCTGCGTTAAAACGGGCAATCAAAAACAAGGAAGTCCGAATCGAAGATCCCTTTGAGCAATTCGGGCTAATCGCACCTCAAGGACTAAAGCCTGAACCGATGCCTATAAAAGTTAAGGTCGTCCTCACCGGCGATGCAATGCTTTACCAGCTGTTATCGATGTATGATGAGGACTTTTGGGAAATCTTCAAGGTCAAAGCCGATTTCGATTTCGAAATTGAGAAGACCAAAGAAAATATGTTCCATTACGCCGCTTTTCTCGCCGGCTGCTGTGAGGAGTGCGAGGCAAGACACTTCGACCCCAGTGGAGTTGCCAAGGTTATCGAGTATTCCTCCCGGATAGTCGCCGACCAGGAACGCTTATCCTCGAGGTTTGCTCAGGTAAAAGACTGGATTGAGGAAGCCAACTACTGGGCTAATCAGGAGAATTCTAAATTCATTTCCGCCAAACACGTGCAAAAAGCTATCGACGAAAGGCTATTCAGACATAATCTTTTGGAACAGCGCATCCAGGATATGATAAACCGCGGCACCATTATGATAGACGCCGACGGTGCGGTGGTCGGTCAGGTCAACGGTCTAAGCGTTTACAGCCTCGGCGATATCACTTTCGGCAAACCTTCAAGAATCACTGCCAAGACATTCCTGGGACGCGGCGGCGTTATCAATATCGAACGGGAATCTCAGCTAAGTGGTCCCATTCACAATAAAGGCGTTATGATATTAAGCGGCTACTTAGGCTGGAAGTATGCCCAGGACAAACCACTCTCCCTCTCCGCTAGTCTTTGTTTCGAACAATCTTACGAAGGCGTCGAGGGAGACAGCGCCTCATCTACCGAATTGTATGCCATCCTCTCCAGTCTATCCGATATACCGATTAAGCAGAACATGGCCGTTACTGGCTCGGTGAACCAGAAAGGAGAGGTCCAGCCGATAGGCGGTGTTAACCAGAAGATAGAGGGCTTTTTCCAGGTGTGCCAGGCAAAAGGACTCACCGGCGACCAAGGTGTATTGATACCTGAAACGAACATCAGGAACTTGATGCTGCGCGAAGATGTCGTTGAAGCGGTTCGTAAAGGACAATTCCATATCTACTCAGCCAGAAGCATCGATGAAGGTATTGAAATACTGACCGGCATCCCGGCCGGGGAGAGAAAGAAAGACGGCACTTATCCCGAAGGCACGGTCAATTATCTGGTCAATAAGAACCTCAAAGAAATGGCTGAACGGCTCAAGGGCTTTTACGCTGAAGAAAAGAAAGAACCGCCCAAGTAAAAAGGATGAAGATTTAAGATTTAAGAGATAAGATTTATGAATATTTTCTTAAATCATAAATCGTAAATCAGAGTCTTCAATGGGGATTTTCGAGCTTATAATTTTTTAGCTTATGGCTGTTAAAACCGCACAATTGAACACTGCTTGCTACTTCTCCAAATTAGATTCGAAGGCTTTGCAAGACATAAGCCCTCTTGTAATCGAAAGGGAAAAGCCTGCCGGTGATGTAATTGTATGGCAGGGTCAACAGGACGATGTGCTTTACTTCGTCATTTCGGGACTGGTAAAGCTCTTCGCTACATCAGCTGAAGGGCGCGAATTTATCGTCCGCCTTGTCTATGGTGGAGACTCACTTAATGGAGAATCTATACTAAATAAGGAACCGAACGAGCTAAGTGCTATGGCGATGAGCCCGGCGGTAATTTACGGATTGAGCCGGCAGGACTTGAACAGGATTCTAAGCACTCACCCGGAGATTCAATCCAGGATTGTCGAAGTCTTCGCCGACCACCAGCGCTACCTGGTAAGACTAGCCACCGAACTGGTATTTAAAAACGTCACCAGTAGACTTGCCCGCTTGCTGTTGGAAAGAGAGAAGCTGGCAAGTACCGGCGGCGAAACCAGAATAACCCAGCAAGATATGGCTTTTATGATAGGAACAGTGCGGGAAATAGTCAGCCGATCTCTCCGTGAACTAGAGTCGCAGGGTGCCATCAGCATCAAGCATAACCAGATAATAATTACGGATAGGCACAAACTATCTACATTGAGCGAGTTATAGGAACGACTGTGACAAATATCACGGACTTGTTTTATAGCTTTAAAATAAGATGAAAATATGAGCAGGAATTTTAAATGCCGATAATGCCGGAACTGGATTCCAACCTGTGCGATGGCTGCGGTTTATGCATCAGCGCCTGCCACGACGGCGGGATTGCCCGATACGATAGCAAAGTCAAAATAGGTGAAACCGAAAACTGTGATTATTGCGGCGTGTGCGAAGCCGTCTGCCCAAACGGTGCTATAAAGTGCTACTACGAAATAGTCTCGGCTTAGAAGTAGGGCTTATTCTAAAAGCAATCTGCCAATATCATTCCGTCGAAGGGCGGAATCCAGAAAGTCTTTTTGAATTTACTTATGATTTTACTCTCAAGGTATCTAAGAGGAGTTGCCCTCTTAGATACCTTGGCTCCCCGTCTCTATAAATCTTCCATCAACGTAGTAAAAGTATCGTGATGGTCCTCTTCCTGCTCGAGAATTTCCTTGAATATGAAAGCAGTAGTTACATCCTTTTCTTTCGTAGCTTGCGCTATAATCTCCTTGTAGAAATCAATCGCATTCGCCTCGTCTTTGATATCCTGGGCTATCATCTGTTTTAATGTAGTACCGACGTAGATAGGGTTGGGTTTGGTGGTCGGAATATCCCCGAGATAGAAGAGCCTTTCGGCGATGGCTTCGGCGTGCTTCATTTCGGCTATGGCGATAGATTTCAGCTCACTCTGGACGGCAAATCCCTTAACGCCACCCCACTGGACATGCTGCCACATATACTGGACAGCTACCTGGAGTTCCCGGGCAATCGCTTCGTTCAGCAGTTTCAGTAATGATTTTGAGACCTTTGTTACCGCTTGTTGCTTTTGTGCCATTATTTTTCCTCCTTTATTTTTTGCTGACACTTAATTATAAACTATTTTCTTTGATATTATAAGATGCCTGTTATAGCGAAATCATAAAATAACTATGAAAAAAGTTACAAATTTATGACATCTATTTAAGGGCTACTTAAGTAAGGTCGTGCCGGTCTATCTCACAAACGCATCCGGTCGGGCAGGTCTCGCATTCTGGCTGTAATGTAGTATGAGTGATGCCAAAGTGCTCGGCTAGTTCCTGCCTCGCTGCTCTCAGAATCTCAACGCTTTTACTTACCATCTGGTCGTCGATGACAAGGTGTGCGCTCAGGGCATAAATATTGGAGGTAATCGTCCAGATATGAACATCGTGGACTTCATTCACTCCAGACACCTTTTTAATAGAGCTGATGACCTCGGTTGTATCGATATGCCTGGGGACCGCTTCCATCAAAACATCCGCAGATTCGCTAACTATCCGCCCGGCTCCGATCAGTATTATGATTCCGATAACGGCAGCAGCAATCGTATCGGCAACGTACCAGCCGGTAAACAAAATCACCAAGCCGGCGGCGATTACCCCGACCGATGATATAGTATCGCCCATAATGTGCCAGAAAGCGGCTTTAACATTCAAACTCGTGTGGCTGGACCGATTGAGCAATATCACTCCACCTAGATTAGCAATCAAACCGATGGTGGCGATTATCAGCATCAGGGGAGTTTTCACGGCTGGCGGTTCCCAGAACCGCTGGTAAGCCTCATAGAAAATATAGACCGAGACTAATATCAGGATAGTGCCGTTGACCAGAGCCGCTAGAATTTCAACACGATGATAGCCGAAGGTCTTGGTAGATGTAGCTGGTCGATGAGCTAAATTCATCGCAAACAGGCTGAGTCCTATGGCGAGTGCATCGACGAACATATGACCGGCATCACCAAGCAGCGCTAAGCTGCCGCTGAGGATACCGCCAACTATTTCCGCCGCCATAATCGCCAGGACTATGAAAAGGGTTATTTTCAGGCGGCTATGGCTCTTCAGGTCTTCCTGATGATTATGTACGTGATGCTCTCTAACCATACGTTAACAATATACCACACTTCATATATGAGATTTAAGATTTACGAGATAATATTTACGAATCATAAATCGTAAATCGTAAATCATAAATCATCTAGTTACGGGATAACCCGCGGCTATCCAGGCACTCATACTACCAAGCAAGTTGTAAACCTTTGGATAGCCAGCCCTGAGCAGAATACCGGCACCGACCCCTGCACGGTGTCCCACGTTACAAAGCACAACTACGGGTTTGTCTCTTGGGATTTCGGCTAACCTATTTTCGAGATGCCCAAGGTATATATGAAAGGCACCTTTTATATGTCCCGACTCCCATTCACCCTGTCCCCGCACATCAAGAACAAGCATCTTTTCACGCAGGTCGAGCATCTCTTTAAGCTGATGGACTGAAAGCAGGGACAATTGTTCAATTGGAAGCCCTGCATTATACCAGCCTTCGATGCCTCCCCTGAGATAGCCAATTGTCCGGTCGTAGCCGAGACGGAGCAAGTAACTTACCGCTTTCTCCAGGTGAGCCTGGTCTTCCAGAACAAGCAACAAAGGTTTATCGTAAGGCAGAAACCACCCGGGAAATACAGGAAGCCCACCCAGCCAGATACTGTACGCCCCCTTAATATGGGCACCACCGAAGGCAGCCGGTTCACTGGTATCGATTACTATTGCTCCTCCGTCCATTTCTTTTTGAAACTCAGCAGGAGTCAGCGGCGGCGTTAATAACCTGCTCCCGAGCAATGGGGGCCCCTTCAGGTTATATTTCTCCATCTGCTTAAAGTAAGGCGGCTTTTCCGGCTGTTCGGCTACTTTATACTCTACGAACTTTTCCTTATTTTTAAACTTGAGCAATGGATTTTGCCGTCTCTCTATGCCGATAGTGCTTTCATCCCGGTTAGCGATGTTCATTCCGCAGATTGAGCCGCCGCCGTGAGCCGGACAAATAATGACGCCGTCACCTAATGGCAGAAGTCGATTAAAAATGCTATCGTATAGATTAGATGCCAATCTGGAAGCCTCTTTTTGCCCGTAAAGGTCGACCCGTCCTACATCATTTATAAATAACGTATCTCCGGTAAATACCATTACCGTAGCCGGTCCGGTAGCCAAGTCGGTGATTGTATAACACATACTTTCATCGGTGTGACCCGGAGTGTGAATGGCGGTTAGCTTCAGACTGCCGAGTCGGAACTCCTGCCCGTCTTTTAATGTATTACCGTATTTCCAGTCAAGCCCCGGTCCATGATAGATTTCAGCTCGGGTAATCTTGCTAAGCTCAACGGAACCGATTACATAGTCTTCATTGCGGTGGGTCTCAAAAATATGCTTGATTCTCAGACCGCTATGCTGAGCATAGTCGATATAGGTCTGACAGTCTCGCCGAGGATCGATTATAGCAATATCCCTGCCCGAACCGACTATGTAAGAGTTATGAGCTAAACCTTCTGACTTGATGCGTTCGAATATCATATATTTTTATTCTTAGTTAGCAAAATTCCTCTGATATTATAGGTGGCAGGAAATCGAAAAGTCATAACATAGCGAGTGAAAAAATCACAAAAAGATTACATTTGCAAAAATAAGTCGAACTTAATTTTGCTAAGTACCGGGTTTGTCAGTGTCGAACCAGTCGGAGTAGACGGTATCCAGAGCTACGTCTGGGTACTTAACATAGGCAACTTGGACGACAAAGCGGGTGTGCTCGCCCTGCGGCATCTTGAGGGAAAGTGTGATGGTTTTAGTTTCTTCAGGAGCGAGGTCGAAGACTTCACTTTTTACCGCGTTCCACAACATGCCGCCGTCGGCACCGTCGGCATCGAACCCTGCGGTTACGTATGCCTGTTCCATCGTCGCTGTGCCGATGTTGGTGACAGTGATAGTTATAGAGCCGGTCGTCCCGCGCCACGACGATTCGAAATGAGTATTAGCATAAGCTGCTGGTAGGACGAAATAGAGCTCGTTCTTCGCACTCTTATCAACGAACTCGGTAGGCATCTCGCCGATAGCCCATCCTTCGCCGGTGGTCTCCAGATAGTAATACTTACCGGGAGCCCACCTATGGCCAGCTTCGACTTGGTAACGTATTCCTGAGAAACTCTCGTCACCGAGAATGGTGATTGCCATGTGTCCGGGCAGCCTCAGGAGAGCCACTTCGTACCCCATACTCTTAAGAACGGCGCCAGCCAGGATGGAGGTGTCCTCGCAATCACCGCCGTTATCGACCAGGGTCTCAATTGGGTACCGGGGATACTCGTCATAGCCCGTCGTCACGTTATCTGAAGTGTAGGGTAAGCTTTGAATGAAATTAGCTACGAACTGGGCTGTTTCCGAGCGGGTAAATCCAGCTTGGCGGGCGGCTTCTGACAGCTCATCAGCCAAACCCTCGATATACCGGTCGTCTGCTGGATGCGTTACATATATCGACCAGAACCGCGTAGGCGGCCGTCCCCTGCCTTGGTAGTAGAGATACAAAGATTCCGGCAATTCCATACTCCAGAGATAGGTAACGCCTTTGAATATCCAGGAGTAGTCCCGGGTGAGTATTGAGTCGGTAGGGGTTGTAGAGGCAGCTAGTGCTGGTTTGAGTCTGATAGTAGGCGGAGGTACAGGAGTGATAGGCGTGGTCGTCGTTGGCAGTTCATCCGGAGACTGAGTTGCTTGTGTAGTGCAGCTGGCAAAAAATATTAAAGAAAGCAACATGAATAAAACCGGTACCAAAGGAAGCGATCTTCTTGTTTTCATACAGGCTTATGACTATCCATTCTCTTCTATTAGCTGGCTTTAACCTGAATATTCTGCCGCTGGATATTCACGCCATTTAACCTGAGTATTGCTCTGAACTCAATAGTGCACCCGGGAAATGCGTAAGATGCCCCCTCTTTCCCGCTGCCCGTAATAGTCCAGGTCATCGAATCAGGCTCACCAGCTTTTTTCTCAAAACGCACCGATTTATAATTAGGGTCCTTGGTATACGACCAACCGCCAGTAGCATCTTGTGGCCCGGTAAGCGGTACTTCGCCTATTTTGGGGTCGATAATTACCGCGCTCATTAAGAAAATCGAGCCATCCAACCCGCTTACTTCTCCTGAAACAGTATATGTATAACTGGCGTAGTCACTCCCTGCTATCTGAATAATCGCACCGGCTGATTTAATAGTAAGCTTTGCTTCTGCTTTGCTTGTCGGAGTAGTCGATTTCGTTGGGACGATATTCTGGGTCGGCGTTGTTGGCGACGGAATGTCCGTAGGAGTCGGTATAGGCTCAGGCGTAGGGGCTGGATTTGTTGCTGTGTTCTCGGTCGGTCTAGTCGGGAAACTAAAAGTTGATGTTGGGGTCGTTCCCGTACCTGAGCAGGCGAATGCTGAGATAGTCAGTAACAGGAGCATTGCCAGGACTAAAGTAGGAAGAATTAATTGAGAATAGAAGGAAAAAATTTTCATTATTTGCTCCCTGTCATCATAACTATTCATTAAGTCGGTTACGGAATAGATTAATCTAACACTTGTTAAATCAAGATGCAAATGAAACCATAAAATGCATTGTATTTAAATGATTATATTTAAAGAGTCTTCCAAATGTAAAATGTCATAGATTTGTAACTTTCTATCTACTAATTTTATGACTTCTTTACTTACGGGTAACTAAAATCAAACATAAGTTAAGATTATGGGTTATAATGCTCGAAACAAGGTGATAGATTTTTGATGGCTACTATACTGGTGCTCTATCCGGCATATGGCACGGTCTCCTGTCATCAAGTTGCAGACTACGCTGAAAATATAGGCAATTTAAGACTTATCCTTGCCGATGATGAGCCGACCGCTTCCGATGAAGATATCTTCGATGAAGTTATGGAACTTCCGCCGCCCCACCAGCTCACCGAAGCCTATGACATTCTACGTTACTGGTTTGATAAACGCCGCCCGGACGGCATCTTTATGCAGTCGGAAAGAGGGCTTCTACTAGGGTCAATTCTGGCAAATGAGTTCGAATTGAAGGGACCGCCGGTAAAAGCTGCCCACCTGTGTTCTAATAAATACCAGCAGAGAGTGGCGCTTTCGAACGCTGGTATCGGCAATCCGCAGTTCGCCCTAGCAGAAAGCGCCACCGACGTACATCGCCTGGCTCGCAGCTTCGGCTTTCCTATCGTTCTGAAATGCGTCATCTCAACAATGTCGCGATTAGTTACCCTCGTCAACCGACCTGAAGAAATCGATAATGCCGTTATGCGTATGCAAGTTGGATTAGAAAAATCGCTCGATGTTGCCCGGCTGCTGGGATTCGCTAAAACAGCAAAGGTCGACCTGGGGTGCGACCCGAAACGCCAGTTCCTCGTCGAGTCCTTCTTGCAGGGTGATTTCGTTGAGACCGATGGACTGGTGGGTGGAGACAAGCCATGCACCTTCGGCGTAACCGAGCAAATACAAAGCGTGAACCCTCCCTTTTTCATCGAAGGCTATCTCTTTCCTGCCGAATGCACGGATACTAAACCCATTCTTTCTACCTCCGATGCCATATTAAAGGCGGTAGACCTGCATTATTCCGGTTTCTCGATTGAAATGCGCGTGTTCGATAATAAGATAAGTGTAATGGAGGTTAACGGGCGGTTGGGCTGGGATGAAGGTTTCGGCGACTTGTTTCAGGTGCGGACACACCGGGACAGAATCGTCCAGACGCTGCAACTGGCGCTGGGAATTGAACCCGAACCAATCCGTGATGAAAGTCGTTTTGCCGCCCTAGCTTACCGTTCATACTACCACGATGGCATGGTTGAAGACTTGCCGACACGCGAAGAATTAGTCCAACGCAATAATGGTGAAGTTAAACTCGGTCTAGCCACTCACAAAGGTGCCCGTTTTCTGGCGCCGCCCAACCCGGACTGTTATCCCCATATCGCCTGGGCTTTAGCCACCCATCCGGTTTCAAGCCATAAAGCTTATGAGAAAGCGCGTAAGGCTGTAGACAAACTTGATATTTCGATGAGACGACTTTGAAAGAGGATTAGAATGAACTTAAAAGCATTACAAAAACTGGGCTATGGTATGTATGTGATCGGCTCGCACTCCGGGGACAAACTCAACGGTCAAATTGCCAACACCGTATTTCAAATAACCTCGGAACCGCCGACCATCGCCGTAAGCATTAATAAAAACAACCTGACCCACGAATTCGTTAAAGAAAGTAAAGTGTTTACAGCGTCGGTTCTTTGCCAGGGAACACCACTAGCTTTCATCGGCCGCTTCGGTTTTAAATCTGGTCGGGACACAAACAAGCTGGAAGGAATCGAATACAAGGTGGGCAAGACCGGAGCGCCGGTTGTTATTGAGAATGCCGTATCCTATTTAGAGGCTGAAGTCCAGCAGGAAGTAGATGCCGGGACACATACCATCTTTATCGGCAAAATCGTCGATGCCGAAGTCCTTAATGAACTGCCGTGTATGACTTACGATTATTATCACCAGGTGAAACGCGGCACCACACCTAAGGCTGCTCCCAGCTACGTTTCAGAAAAGCCAGCTACAGAAACCCCGCCATCTACGCCGAATTCGAAAAGTTAATTAAGTAGAGAAATGGAACTATGGTTAAACTGAAAATTGCCCGTATTCGCAAGCGCGATGGCTCTATGGTCCCCTTTGACACCGCTAAAATCGAACAAGCTATCTATAAAGCTCTGTTAGCCACCAAGTCCGGCAATAAAGAGCTTGCCCAAGCTGAGCCAAGGACTCAGGTGAGGGTGAATTATAAATGAAGGTAAAGATAGATAGAGAATTGTGCGTGGGACTCGGCAACTGTGTGGCTATCGCTCCTTCTGTCTTCCAGCTTGACGAAGAAAACAAGGCGGTAGTCCTCGACCCCGCCTCCATTGATAAACAGGCCTTGTTAGACGCCGTCGAGAGCTGTCCCAGGAAAGCCATTATCGTCGAAGACGATGAAGGTAACCAGATATATCCATAGCTTGAGTAAGATAGAAATGATGATATAATTAATAATTAATCATTACTATAATTTAGCTTCTCCCTTTTATAAAGGGAGAGTGAGAGGGATTTTTCTCTTCTTTTGATTGAAGAACTAACCAATCTCACACCAACCAAAACAGAGGAGAAACATACATAATGAAAGAAATTATCGACTTAATCGATATGATAATCGAAGAGCATAAAACATTCTTACAGAAGTTCCAGACTCTGGACAAGGTAGCCAATGACGTTGAAGGAATAGCTGGCTTGGAAAAAGCCAAAGACGTTTTTATGCCGGGCAGGCACGATTTTAAACAAGGCTTACAGAAACTCCAGGAAATTGCGGACACAATCGATGCGGGACTTCGGGCACACTTCGGACGCGAAGAAACCGCGCTCTTATCTGCCTTTAACCAGTATGGCGATGAAAAACAGGTCACAGCGTTTAACTCCTTGCTTCTCGAACACAAAGACCTCAAAAACCGTTTAGTCGTTTTGAAAAATGATATAGCCCAGTTAACCAGTGGAGGACAATCCGGCAGTATATGGCAAGCCAGCGCCCACGATATGCGCGCCCATATCAGCCACACCCGGAAACTGCTTCAAGCCCACGCCCAGATTGAGCAAGAACTTTTCCGGACTTTACGGAACGAATTAACCGGTGCGGGGAAAAAATGAACGCAAGAAAGGTATATCTGGATAACGCCGCCACCACGCCCCTTCTCCCCGAGGTACGTGAAGCAATGTTGCCCTTCCTTGGGGATGTTTTCGGCAACCCTTCGTCGTTACACGACTGGGGAGACGTCGCCAGGGAGGCTGTGGACGCCGCCCGCGCCCAGGTGGCCCACCTCATTGGTGCAGAACCCGATGAAATAATCTTTACCGGCAGCGGTACTGAGAGCAACAATTTTGCCATCAAAGGTCTGGCATTAGCTCAGCAGGCTAAAGGTAAGCACGTAATCGTTTCCGCAATCGAACATTTCTCGGTGTTACACTCGGCGAAAACGCTGGAAAAGTGGGGCTTCGAAGTGACTGAAATTCCCGTAGACAAAAACGGCGTTGTCGACCCCGAGAATGTCCGTAAACAGATACGTAAAGATACCATCCTGGTCTCAGTAATGCACGCTAACGGCGAAGTTGGTACCATTGAACCAATTGAAGAAATTTCTAAGATAGCCAGGGAGCAAAAAATCCCCTTCCATACGGATGCCGTAGCTACCGCCGGCACGATACCGGTCGATGTGAAAAAACTGGGAGTAGACACATTAAGCCTGGCCGGAAACCAGTTTTACGGTCCTAATGGCTGCGGTGCCTTATGGGTGCGGAAAGGTGTGCGAATTATCCCTCTCCTCGATGGTGGTATCCAGGAAGGAGGCCGGCGGGCTGGTACTGAAAATGTTCCGGCAATCGTCGGCCTGGGCAAAGCCGCAGAATTGGCTCAGACCGATATGGCAAACCGCATCAAGCACCTGACGCCCCTCCGCAACCGCTTGCTCAAAGAATTGCCAGCTAAAATCGACCACGTAGTTGTTACGGGACATCCTCAGAACCGCCTTCCCGGACTTGCCAGTTTTTGCGTGGAGTTCATCGAAGGCGAATCTATGCTTATGTTGCTAAATAGCAAAGGAATCGCTATTTCCAGCGGCTCGGCTTGTACCTCGAAGGCACTCAAGGCATCGCACGTCCTAATCGCTATGGGAATCGAACATGCACTGGCTCAAGGCTCTACTTTATTTACTTTCGGTATCGGGAATACAAACGAAGATGTCGATTACGTCCTGGAAGTTATGCCCCCGATTGTCGACCGCCTGCGGCAGATGTCGCCGCTGTATGCCAAGTTCGTTAGTAAAGGAGGCAAGTAAATGCCAATCTACAGTGACAAGGTTATGGACCACTTTATGAATCCTCGTAACGTCGGCGAGATTGAAAACCCCGATGGTGTCGGCGAGATAGGTAATCCCGTTTGCGGGGATATGATGACCTTTTACATCAAGGTCAAAAACGAGCATCTGGAAGATGTCAAATTCAAGACCTTCGGCTGCGGCGCCGCCATTGCCGTGTCCAGTATGGTCAGCGAGATGGCTAAAGGCAAAACACTGGATGAAGCGATGAAAATCACTCCTCAACTGGTCGCCGACCAACTGGAAGGATTACCCAAGAACAAGTTCCACTGCTCCAACCTGGGAGCTCAAGCTCTGCACAAAGCTATAGAGGACTACCGGAGTAAACAAAAGAAGGGAGGAAAGGGATAATGGTAAGCAAAAATAAACCAATTAAAGAAGTCCGTTTTTGCCCCTATTGCGACGAAGAAATCGCCGAAGCCGCATTCCCCTATTGCGATTCGTGTAAGGTAGAAGTTTTCTATTGTCCTAGTTGCCGTCAACCAGTTCCGCGAAATAAGAGAGTATGTCCTAATTGTGGAGCTAAAATTAGAGGAAAAAGCTCTAAGTAGGAGACCGAATGGCTGAGAAGGAGAAATTGACTATCGTCGTCTTCAGCGGCGAGCTGGACAAGGCTTTAGCCGCTTTTATACTGGCGACCACCGGAGCCAGTATGGGAATGGACGTCACTATGTTCTTCACCTTCTGGGGACTTAATATCATCAAGAAAAACGAAGGCCGTATAAAGAGCCGGGGATTCAAAAGGTTTATGTTCAATATCTTGAATCGCGGCGGCAGTAAAAGACTGAAACTTTCCAAGTTCCATATGTTCGGTATGGGAACCGGGATGATGAAACAGGTAATGAAAGAGTCCAATTACCCGACTATCGACGAATTTATCACGATGGCAAATCAAATGGGAGTTAAAATGATTCCCTGTTCCACTACCTGCGGTATGTTCGGCTTACCTCCGGAGGCTTTCCGCGGTGAAGTTAGTGAAATAGCCGGTGCCGCTTATTTCCTGAACGAAGCCCGCCAATCCAAAGTAACTCTGTTTATCTAGTTTTCCCCTTTGTTGTCATTCTGAGGAACGAAGAATCTGGGGGTAGAGGAAAGGAACATAATATGAAAGCAGACCAGACTCTAGACTGCATCGGATTATACTGCCCGATGCCGATCGTTAAAACCGCCGAAAAGATAAAAGGGCTAAAAACAGGGCAGGTCCTGGAAGTAATCGCCGATGATAAAGGGATAAAACACGATATGCCCGCCTGGTGCCAGACTACCGGACACGAATGCCTGGGAATAGAAGAGAACCGGGGTGAAATTAAGGTCTACGTCAGGAAAAAACACGAGTAATATCCAGTGTGGGTTCTTTTAGACGCTCGTAAATATCAGGGTAGTTTGAGGGAGCGTCAGCCCCATCATTTAGTATTTCTCCCCCTCTCCTGCTAGGAGAGAGGGACTAAGGGGGTGAGGTATTATGTCAGACTTTCTCACAATCATTAACCGAGTCATTGCGGAACATCAACTTATCAGAGGCAATGTCAAAGCCGCCGAGGGCTCGGTAAACGATATGGAAGCGCTTTTTACTTTACGAACCGCCCACTCGGGATGGAGCCAGTCTGCCACTAATCGACTTATCGAACAACAAAATCAACTGCGGCAAGCGATGAACAATCTACAGGAAAGGCTTAGGAAGCATTTCGCCTTCGAAGAAGACGCTCTGCCCCCTATATTCGGTGAGGTGCTTATGCAAGCTCTTTTAAAGGCACATAACAATCTAAGGAAGAAAATAGAGGACGCTAAAATAACCCTGGATAATACCAAATTGGAAGGGTTAAACCAGCCGGAGTTACTCACCAGGAAATCGGAAATAGAGCAAACTGTTAATCAGCTCGCTGAGGAGATCGAAAAACACGCCGGCCATGAAGACGTCGTTCTCAAAATGATGAAGGAATCCCTTGAAGCCGAAGCCAAGAAATCATAACCTATTTTTAAAAACAAACTGCAAGCAAAGATGCAAACCTAATATTATAACCGCCGGGACTAAGAGGACATTATGAATCTTAAAAGCCAGGTTCTTGGTCAATAAACCGAAGGTCAAAGTCTCCACCACTCTGAATTGCGTAATACCGAATCCGCTGACAACATAGAGCACCACCACTACCGCTAATAGCGAGATGACTGTCTTCTTAACCCAACCCCGTCTCATTTTATTCTTCATCTAGCCGGGAAAAACCTTTGTCCAGGTCGGCCGTATTGGAGTACCCCCTTTCCTCCCAGAAACCCCGGTAGCTGATGTTATCGGATAATTCGATTTGCGTCATCCACTTTATCCATTTGTAGCCCCACTTGCTTTCCGCCACTAATTCAAATGGAAAGCCTCTTTCCGGCGGCATCGTAACTTCGTTCATCTTATAAGCTATCAGAATGTCTCGACCCACTATATAATCGAGAGGCAAGGACGTGGTATACCCATCGTAAGCATGGAAGATAACTACCTTAGCTTCAGGAGATGGCTTTGCTTTTTCCAGTAAATCTTTTACCAGCATCCCTTCCCATAAAATATTAACACTCCACCCCTCGACGCAATTGACCGTCACCACTTTTTTATAGTGCTGGTAGCTGTTAAGGACTTCAGAATAAGAATAACTGGCGGGATTCTCCACCAAACCGGTAATCTCAAGCTTATAAGTCGATATGTCTACGTGTTGAGGTCCTTTGATAGAGTTCTCCCGGAAATCATCGACGGAGCCTAGCTTTTCACCTTGGTATTCCCTTACCTCGGCAGGTGCCAGGTTCCCTGGCTGGCAACCGACTAAGGGAGCTAAAAATACTATTCCCAGAATCATCGCCAGGACAGTTGTCTTTTTCATCTTAACCCCCGTCTGTTTGAGGGAAAGCGACCTCGGTAAACAGAAACTCTACTCTACGCTTGTGCTCAAGCTCTTGAGATGCCAGTTCAGTGAGCAATCTTTTGACCTCGCCAGCCGGATGGAGCCTAGCAAGAGCGAGATAAATCTCGTGGGAGTGCATTTCACGATTGGCAGCCAGCAAAAATATGTCTTTAAGCTGCATACCAGGGGAGATTCCGGGCTGATAAAAATGCTCGGCAATCCTGAAATCTATAGTCTGCTCTCCGCTTAACGCTCCTGAAGGCAGTTCGCCTCGCTGATATTGCTCCAGCAGCTTCTGATGACCTAGCTCCTGCCGGGCTAAATCCCGAAAGGCATCACGAGAAACCGTGTCCTGCATTTTTTTACTCAGGTCGATGTATAAAAGCTGCGATTCGTTTTCCTTCTGGACTGCTTTTCCCAATATCTCTTTGAAAGTAAACGAAGCTGACATTATCACCTCGATTAGTCGATACGCTTGAATTTACTCTTCGGTGAATTACATATCGGGCATTTTTCCGGAGGCTCCCCCTCCACGGTATTGCCGCAGACCTGACAAACATAGTAAGGCACATCCTTAGAAGCCTTACCTGAAACCAGATTATCTAATGCGTTTCCGAAAAGCTGGTGGTGTATCTGCTCCACTTGATTCGCCAGGTTAAAACTGTTTGCCGCCGCTTTATTATTTTCCTGCTTGGCAATTTCAAGAAAGCCCGGATACATCTGCGAAAACTCGTAGTGCTCCCCGGCCTGTGCCGTTTCCAGGTTTTCTTTGTTCGACTTGCTGGCTCCCAACACCTGGAAGTGATTACGAGCATGCACCGTCTCTGCCTCGGCGGCTGCCCGGAACAATTTGGCTATCTGACTATCTCCCAGCTTATCGGCTTTCCCAGCAAAAAACAGGTAGCGTCGATTAGCTTGACTCTCACCGGCAAATGCTTGCTGAAGATTCTCCTGAGTATTACCCATATTTACATCGCCTCCTTCTAATATTCCCTTGCATCATAGAGTCTACTTTAAGAATGGCAGATTCCAAATATAAAAGTCATAAAATGACACCAAAAAAAGTTACAAATTTATGACAATTAGGGCAAACAAAAAGGAAATCAGGAAGATGAAACAAATACTAAATAGGTTTAAGATTTACGAATCATAAATCTTAAACCTTAAATCAAGGTCTTCCGCTAATCGCTTCTATTATAGCTAAAGGCAAACCTTCTTCGGCTACTGCTCGCCAGCCGAGTCGCCTTCCAGCCACCAGCACAACTCTCTTAGCTTTGGCAACAACCTCTTCCCGGTTAGCGCAGGTGCGGGGACAGCCGCAGAGTAACACCAGCACATCAGCCTCAGCATCCGAGGGGACTAACTCCCAGCCTTGCTCTCGAGCTAACTCAGCGAAGCGGCGACCGATTTTAGCCAGGTCCACTTCAGGATTACAGGAACCGCAGTATTTGAGGATAACCCTCATCTACCCTCATTTAGTGATACCGGCCAGCTTCATTGCCAGTTGTTTCTTCTGCTCCAGGTTAGCCTGCCGCTGAATCATAATCCGCTGAGCCTGCGGTGAACCGGCACCATGCATAGACTCCACCAGAGCCGTGGCACAGGTCATCGATTCAATGAGCCGGATGAGCCGGATACGGTGCTCGGTCGGGACTTCGGCGACGGCTTTAAAGTACTTCTCCACATATTTGCCCAGCACGGGGTCTTTCAGGTCCTGTTCCGAAGGCATAGTCGCCAGCAAGCCGCCGGTAATATCCTGGGCAAGCCGGGCGATTTCATATATAAGCCTGGTCACATTCTGCTTGGTGACATTAGCCAGCAACGGGTCGGGAAAGAAAGCTCCTGATGGGGTCTTGTAACCTTGACTTGAGCAGGCGATAGAACAGCAGTAGAGAGTCTCATTAAGATGAATCATCTCGGCGATTTTATCCTTGATATGAGATGCTTGGCTGGTGCCCTGGGCATCCGCCACGGCTGCGGTCGCGCCAATGAGGACATCGGTCACACCAGTCTTGCAGGCACCATAATTCTGACGATGGAAAGTAGCGAACCGCTCCACCAGCGGATAAGCAAATTCTACCTCTCCGCATAGAAAGACACGCTCCCACGGGACGAAAACGTCTTCGAAAACAACCAGAGCTTCCCCGCCAACCGAACCAAACTCCGGGTTACCTACATCGATACTGCATCCGCCGCACTTACGCTCGTCATTGGTCTGCTTGCCGAAAATATGAAGCAGACCGGGGGCATCGATAGGAATTGCAAAAGAGACGGCAAAATCCTCTTCGCCCTTCTTTAGAGCGGAGGTCGGCATTACCAGGTGTTCGTGGGAATTGACTGCCCCGGTGATATGGGCTTTAGCCCCCCTGACCACAATGCCGTCTTTCCTTCTCTCGACGATATGAACGTGAACGTCCGGGTCGGGCTGCTCACCGGGTGAGAGCCGGCGGTTACCCTTGGGGTCGGTCATCGCGCCGGAAGGCATCAGGTCTTTCTCATGAATCATCTTGAGATAATCGCGGAAACGCTGGTGATAGTTGGTACCTTTTGCCTGGTCTAACTCGTAAGTCACCTGATAAGTTCCGTTGATGGCATCGAAACCGACACAGCGTTGAAAACAGCTCGCCGTCTGCTGTCCGATAGCCCGCAGCATTTTGACCTTATTTATCAGGTCGGTAGTGCTCTGATGAACGTGAGTGAAACGGTTAATCTTCTTGCCGGTCAGATGTGAAGTAACCGTAAATAACTCCTGATATTGTGGGTCGTTAGCCATATCGTAGATTTTAGCGGCAGCGTTAACATGAGGTGCGGTCGCCGGGTCGTCTACTACGCTCTCTATCTGCCGACCCATAAAATAAACCTTAGGATGAAGCTTTTTGAGGCTATCCCGATATTGCTTACCATTCATCATTTGAGCATTTCCTCCTAATCCGAATTTCAGGATTATATTATAGCATCATCGATGAGGATTCAACTAGGGGAAATACAAAAACCAGAATAGACCCACCAGATTGACACGGCGTAGCGTAAATGGTAGTTTATGCAAGGTAAGTTTGAACGAGCTAATTACTCACACATAAACACTAGGAGGAAACTACCGTGGACACTATGGCACAAAGGCTCGACGAGAGAAACCGGGCAAAAGAGCAGGCAAGAATAGCCGGCGGCAAGCTCGCTATAGATAAGCAGCATAGCGAAGGCAAGCTGACCGCTAGAGAGCGCATCGAAAAACTGGTCGACCCAGGCACCTTCCAGGAGCTTGATTTACTAGTGACTTCAGCGGAAGATGCCCTCAATCCCAGCGCGGAAAGAATCGCTACCGATGGCGTCATCACCGGCTACGCCAAAGTAAACGGCCGCTCCCTGTACATCTGGTCGCAGGATGCCACCGCTTTGAGAGGCAGCCTGGGGGTATCCCACGTCAAGAAAATAGTCAGCGTTATGGAGAGAGCTTTGCAGGCACGGGTGCCTATCGTGGGTATGGTCGACTCAATCGGGGAACGTGCTGGCGACCTTTTGGCATACCCTCATTTTTATTCACTTGAGTCTATGTGCCAGCTTCAGACAAATTCCTCAGGGGTAATTCCGCAAATAATTATGGTAATGGGTCCCTGCACAGGCGGAATGGCATTATCCGCCGCCCTCGCCGATTTTGTCTTTCTTGTCCGCAAGACCAGCTATATGCATATCGCTCCGCCCCAGGAAGGGACCACCGGCGACGAACTTGGCTCAGCCTGGATGCACGCCCGAAAAACCGGCTGCTACGACGTCTTCGCCGAAAATGATACCGATTGCCTTCAGAAGTGCCGTCAATTACTGAGTCTCCTGCCCCAAAACAACGATGAAAAACCGCCGTTTGTCGATAGCGGAGACAGCCCCGACCGCCGGGAAGAAGAACTTCTGGAACTCGTCCCCACCAATGAATCCAAACCATTTGATATGCACCGGCTGATTTCCCTGATTGTAGACAACAAGGATTTCTTCGAGCTGAGGCGCTACTGGGCGGCAAACTTGATAATCGGCTTAGCCCGTCTTGGCGGACACGTAGCCGGTTTAATTGCCAATAACCCCCGGGATAAAGGCGGCTGTATGAACCTCGATGCTGCCGATAAAATGGCACGCTTCGTCCGCTTCTGCGATACCTTCGGCATCCCCATAATCTGGCTGGCGGATTGTCCCGCCTTCCTCCCCGCCATTGACGAAGAGACCCGCGGCTTAATCAGACACGGCTCCCGCGTAATCTTCGCCAACTCGCAGGCAACCGTCCCCCAGATTACCATCTCTATCCGCAAACTATACGGCGGTGGTGGTCTGGCTTTGCCCGGAATCGGACTTGGCGGCGATTTTTACGTTAGCTGGCCCGTACTTGCCCGCGGAGTGATGGGCCCTGAAGGCGCCGTTTCCATCCTCTACCGCGGCGAGCTTGACGCCATCAAAGACGAAGCCAAAAGAAAAGAGCAGCAGCAAAAGCGAATCAAGGAAATCGCCCAAAATATGAAAGCGATGGAACTGCAACAGCCCCAGGACTTCATCGACCCCCGGGATACCCGCCCGTTCTTGATAAAATCATTGAACCTGTTGAGTAACAAGAAGCGGCAGTTGCCCCCCCGCAAACACAGCAACATCCGCCTATGAACTAACATGTCATTGCGAGCCCATCCGCCCAACGTGTTGTAGGGGCGGGTTTCGAACCCGCCCGCCCGGATGGGTGGGGCGAAGCAATCTCGTAATAAAAGGAGAAATATGGACGCAAAACAGAAACTAGCCGAACTCGCCGAAATAAAAGCCAAATTGTCCCTCGGTGGTGGCAAATCAGCCATCGAAAAACAGCACGCTGCCCGCAAGCTCACCGCCTGGGAAAGAATGGAACTGCTCTTCGACCCCGGCACTTTCCACGAGCTGGACTTGCTGGCTAAACCCTTCAAAACCGGCTTCGATATCGATAACCGCTCTCTCCCCAGGGACGCCATCGTCGTCGGCTATGGGGAAATCAATGGACGTATGGTTTACGCTTCCAGCTACGACTTCACAGTATCTGGCGGCTCTCAGGGCTCGATGCAGATGATGAAATTAGTTAAAGGAATGGAGCAGGCAAGAAACGAAGGCTTCCCCTACATCTCGATTATCGATTCCGCCGGCCGCCGCATCCAGGACCGCTTCGGCAAGTTCGGCTACCGCGTTCCCATCCGTGTCGAAGACTGCGGTGAGTCCAATATAGATATGTTCTGCCCCCCGATGGCATCGGGCGTAATTCCCCAGATTAGCCTGATGCTCGGTCCCTGCTATGCTGGCACTGCCTACTGCCCGATGATGAGCGACTTTCTTATCTTCCGCAAGGAAACATCATTTATGTCCGTCGCCTCGCCCACCCTGCTAAAAGCCGTCACCGGAAATGATGTCACTCAGGATGAAATCGGCGGCGCTCTGCTTCACGCTACCACCACCGGTTCCGCCGACCTTCTCGTTGACTCAGATGAAGAAGCTTTAGCCAAATGTCGCCAGTTGCTCGGTTTCCTGCCTTCGAACTGGAAAGAAAAGCCGCCCTTTGTCGATAGTGGAGACATCCCCAACCGGAAAGCTGAAGAGCTTCTGGAACTTATTCCCGCCGATGAGTCCCAGCCCTTCGATATGCACAAGCTCATTTCACTGGTCGTAGATAACGGCGAGTTCTTTGAAATCACCCCTCTTTACGCTCAAAATATCATCACCGGCTTCGCCCGCCTTGCCGGTCGGGTAGTCGGCATCGTCGCCAATAACTCGATGGTAGCGAACGGCTCCCTCGATGCCAATACCTGCGATAAATCAGCCCACTTCATCCGCACCTGCGATTGCTTTAATATCCCGCTCGTTTTCTTCGTAGACAGCCCCGGATTTTTACCCTCGCTGGAGCAGGAGCAAAGCCGGGAAGGACTGGAACGTCACGCCGCCAAACCCGTCTTCGCCTTCTGTGAAGCCACCGTCCCCAAGATTACCATTTACGTCAGAAAATGCCACGGGCTCACCCGGCTCGTTATGGGCTCGCGCGGAATGAACGTAGATTCGGTGCTGGCTTATCCCACCGCCCGGATGCAGCACGGCGATGTTAAAGCCGAGCAGTTCAAAGAGCCTTATAGCTCGGCGGAGATTATGGCTATCGAAGACATCATCGACCCCCGGGAGACCCGCTCCATATTGGTCAATAGGTTAAAGCGCTTATCCGGCAAGCTCGAAAAAGCCCGCCCCTACCGCAAGCACGGCCTGATACCGCTCTAGATTTATTACTTGCAAAATTAAGGTGATCTAGGTGAAACGCATTGACAAACCATTTGTTGGTCTGTCATTTTTGACAAACCTTAGAGCCGCTAATGTTGACCTAAGCAAAGTTGACATCGAACTTCTCGACCTTTCAAGAGGAGTTTTGAATCCTCTGAAAAGAGCAAATATTAGAACGATTGCACAACTTGCTAGTTGTACTAGAGCAGATTTACTAAATCTACCCACCATAGGAGTTACCAGGGTCGAACAAATTAGCAGAGAGATAAATGCATTTCTGTCTAGACTTTTTTCTGATGTTATGAAGAATCCGCAAATACAACTTCCCCTTGGGCTAAAGACACCACTCCCTTCGCCATTCCTTTTACCAGAACAAGAATTTGCTTGGCCATCTGCTCGCTTTCGTGATGTCTTCGACTGTAAAGTACCTTTCAGATTTATTAGTTTGATTCCTCGCGTATGGAAATATATTGTTGCCGCTGTTTGTAAAGAACCGCAATCGTTTGCTGAATTAGAATTGTTAATTTTAGAAGCAAAATCGATGCTCAGTAAATTCCCAGACCCTCGTATAATTGACACATATCATAATTTACGACGAGTGATACGATGGCTTAACAAGGCAGGTCAGTACCAATGCATAGATGAAGAAATAAGTCATATCGTCAACAACTTCAGAGAAAGGGAGCTACACATTTTCCTTAATAGGTATAAGATGCAAGATCCTCTTACACTTCAGGCTATTGGAGAAAAACTTGGTGTCACCCGTGAAAGAGTGAGGCAAATTCAGAATATAATGAGGAGCAAACTCATTACTCAAGTTAAAACATCGACTTTAATGTACTCGAGGGCGGCACTTTATATTTTGAAGACACAAATAAACTCCGGGACAGCAGCAGAATGGACAAGGAAATTAGTTGATCTTGGTTTATTAAAAGACCCCAAATATCTCGACCTTTTAATAATGATTACTAAGGCTACAAATAGTAGTGAACTATCCTTCTAGCCATAAAAATGGCTCCGCTGAGAGAAGGAAAAATCCGCGCGTTCATGTCTTAATTCGATTACGCAAAGTATTATGCCCCAAAGCGACAAAACTTCCTTGACAAATCCAGAACATTAGTACTATTATTCTACCAGTTATCAGTTATCAGTCGTCAGTTATCAGGATAAACAGCCTGCTTGTAGCACCTTAAAAATGGAAATAATTGAAAACCAGCGTTAAAAATGCTAAATCCGTCTTATTGCAGAAAAACGAATCAAGCTAAATGAACTTTTTTTAGCCTCTATTTGTTTTGCATAAACGTTTTCTAGCCGGAAACAACTACGCTCAATTAAACCTTGTTTTACGATGCTTCGTTTCAGTTTTCCCAGTTTTGTCACGTAGGAAATCAAATGACCGCTGAAAGCTGCCCGCCAACAGCTATTTTCCAAAAAGAAGCAACCAACCGTCTGCACTTTAAAAATAGAGTAAATATATTGCTAAAATCGCAAAACGACACGCCCAACCAAAATTGATTTAGCCGTGTCGTTTCCTCAGAAAAAAAGATTACTTATAATGAAAGTGAAAACAACTACGCTCGGTTCAACCCTGTTTTACGCTGCTTTGTTTCAATTTTCAGGTAATTGAATCGCTATTTTTTAGCCTCACTCCGCCTTTGTTTTTTAATTGTTTGGTAATTGATAATTGAATATTGTAATTTGTTTGGTGTTTGTTTCTTGGTTATTGGTTATTCACCTTAAAGCTGACCGCTGATAGCTGACAGCTACTCGCTATCTCTTCCCTTGCCGCTCCATATCGTCATGCCCGTGCTGGCACTCGAGGACGTGCAGTCGCTTCTCCCCGCTCACCACGATACCGAATGTCTCCAGCAATGCCTCCGGCGTGATGACATCCTGCGGCGCACCGAAAGCCACCACCTTCCGCGCCAGCAGCATCACCTGACGGCAAAGCGAAGCTTCGTCCTGGATATCGTGGGTCGCCACAATCACCGAAGCACCCCGGCAAATCTCATCGTTGATGGCGTGCAGATAAAGCTCACGCCCACCGGCATCCAGACCAGCCGTCGGTTCGTCCAGAGCCAGTAAGTCCGCCCGGTGAGCCAGCACCTGTGCCAGGTAAGTCCGCTGCTGTTGTCCCCCCGAGAGCGCCCGCAGCGGCACATCGGCCAGCTTATCAATCCCCATCGTCTTCATCGCCCCTTGCACGATGTCCTCATCTTCCCGGCTCATCCTCTGCCAGAGTCCGTGGAGCGGGAAACGCCCCATCCGCACCACATCTATCGCCCGCAGCGGCAGGACGAACCCGGAATGATGGAACTGCCCCAGATAGGCAATCCGCTGGTGGTTATTCCCGGGCGGTGCCCCGAATACGTTCAACTGACCGCCCATCACCGGCAGCAGCCCCACGACGGTCTTCAGCAGAGTAGATTTCCCCGACCCGTTTGTCCCGATGAGGGCGAAAGCCTCACCCTGTCCCAGATCGAAGTTTATATCGGATACAATCGCTTCACTATCGTAGCCGATACGCAGATGCCTGGCTTCGACGAAGTTAGCACCGAGAGGGCTTACTGTCCCGGCACCATTGGACGCAACCTGTTGACTAGTCATGCTTCACCCCGCTTGCAAAAGGAACTCGACGCTGACGCATATTCTGAATGATAAACACGATGAAAAAGATGACGATTGCCACCAGTATTATGGCAGCACCGGCTGCCAGGTCGAAGTGGTAGCTAATCAGCAAACCCGAATACATCGATACTGCCCCGAAGAGAATCGCCCATCCCATCATCACTTCGATGCGGCGGGCAAGCAGTGCCCCGGCACCGGCGGGAGCAATCAGCAACCCGAAGACCAGCAAGGTGCCCACGGTCTGGAAAGAGACAATCACGGTAGCCGCTACCATAAACAGCATAACGTTGTGATAAAGTCGCACTGAGTAACCGGCGACCTCGGCTTGCTCGGGGTCGAAGCTGAGCAGTAAGAAAGGACGGGCACAAACTACGGCGATGGCGGCAATAATCACCGTAGCGATGAGCTGAATGACAATCGACTGGGTGCCGATACCCAGTATTTCCCCGAACAATATCCGGGTAAGATCGCCGCTGAAAGAGCTTGAGCGGGACACGATGACGACACCCAGGGAGAGCATACCCACGAACAAAAGCCCGATTGCCGTATCCGAGGATAGCCGCGACCGCTGGGTAATCAACGTAATGCCGCCAATCATAAAAGCCGCCCCTATCGCCGCCCCGATGACGCCCGGAAAACCAATGAGAATGGCGACGGCGATACCGGGCAGGACGCCGTGAGCAAGCGCATCGCCGATAAATGCCAGCCCGCGCAGGATAACAAAAGTACCGGCAATGGCGCAAGCAATGGAAACCAGGATACCCGCAACCAGAGCCTGTAGCATAAAACCGTTAGTTGAGAAAGGTGTTACCAGTATGTCCATAAAGCACCTATTTCAAAGCATCCGTAATGATAGTAGCCATATTTCTCATAAATGTAAAATAGGAACCGTCGGCAGGTAAAGCGTGCGTGGTTAGCTCGACTACCTTTACACCGGTTTCACTCCCGATTTGCTTAGCCACCGCCGGCGATGTCCCCAGCTCGGCAAAGATTGCCTTTACCTGATTATCCTGAATAGCTTTCTTGAGAGCGGCAATATCGGCCGCCGAAACTCCTGCCTGAGAAGATAGACTTGGTATCACAACCCCGATTAGCTGAAAATCATAGCGCCGGGCAAAATAGCCCATCGATTCGTGACCGGTAACCAGCTTGCGGTCCTCCTTGGGAACTTGAGCTATGATACTCCCAATTTCGCCGTTAAAGGCGTCAAGTCGGTTTTCCAAATCTGTCGCCCGGATGGCAACATCGAGATTAAGCTCCTGCTTCAAAGCAGAAACTAACGCACTGACGACACTTTTCATAGTTACCGGGTCGGTCCAGAAATGCGGGTCGGGAGCACCGATAACCTGGTCGAGGCCTCCGGACGGGATACCCTCACCCGGACCCACATAACGAACCCTGATATAGTCCGAGGCTGTAAAAAATTTAACGCCCCGGCTTCTGGCAACTTCGAGTGTCTTTTCCAATCCAGCTTCAAGCCCAAGCCCGTTTTCGACAACAAGGTTAGCCTTATTTATAGCCTCGATATCTCTGGCGGACGGCTCCCATTCGTGCGGGTCGAGTCCGTTAGGAACCGATACGGTAACAGCCGCCTCGTCTCCCACCAGCTCGTTTACAATTGAGCCGAGAACGGAATAAGTTACTACAATGGACGGCTTAGAGGTATTCGTTGCCGGCTGGCAGGACGATGTACTAATAAGAAATGCCATCAGAAGTGCCGCTAGCACAATGTATCTTCTTTTCATCACTAAAGTTTTAGCTTTAAATTTTCTTAAACTGGTCTTTTGTAGCACCGCATATGGGGCAAGTCCAGCTATCAGGAAGTTGTTCGAAGGGCATGCCGGGTTTTATCTTACCGTCAGGATCGCCTTTTTCGGGGTCATAGACCCAGCCACATACACTACACTCATACTTAGCCATTAATACTCTCCTGTTCTTTAAACGTAAGTTTACAACAAAATCACAATCTTTCCCATACTCCAGTCTGACTATTCTTCCGATATTCCTTTTTCACTGCCGCCCAGGCAACTTTGCGAGCGACCTCTTCCAGCGATGCTCCACCACGCCGCTTTTCCGGGTCCTGATATTCTGTGGAAGCATTATTATAAGCTGCCAGAAAAATATCCTGGGCATGTTTTGGCAGGTTCTTCCGGATGCTTTCCGGCAATTCCGCGATATCTTGATACGGCCTTGTAAACCCCCCTCATTTTATCTAGTATTTGATTCTCTCCACGTTACCATACTTTATCTTGATATATTCAGAATTAAACTCGGCGCCGAGAATTAGAATAAAAGCCGAAAGATATATCCACACCAGCAGGACAATTACCGAAGCTATTGAACCATATATGACAACATAATTGGCATATTGGGTGAAATATAGCGAAGACACACTATGGACTAAAGTAAACAGGATAGCTGCCAGAAGCGACCCACCCCACACATCCCGCCATAGGATTTTAGTATTCGGCATATACTTATATATCAAGAGGAACATAGTAAGGATAAAAGGGAAGACAAGGGTACGACTTGCGACTATCAGCAGAATATGACCGTGAGGAAGTCCAGCTATCGGCAAGAAGTCCAGGACTATGGTAAGCGCAACCGATATGAAAAACAGAAGGCTGGTTGCGATAGCCAGAAACAAGTCCCTAGGTTTTCTGATATAAAAGGGATGATATTGATGGATATCCCAAGCCCGGTTGACTACTCTGCCGATGGCACCGAAAATAGCGCTGCCTGCCCAGAACAGCCCGAGCAAGCTTAATATTCCAAGCGCACTGCGCAGTTCTATTACACTCGATATGTTCTCCCGGATGATATCCACGGGTATAAACACTCGATTGAAGAAAGCAAAGAGCTCTTGTTGTACCACTTCAGAAGGAAGGAAGAGACCTAAAAAAGCGATGACCCCAAGCAATAAGGGAAATACCGATAAAAAGGTATAATAAGCAATGCTAGCCGCCATATCACCCGCATCGTGGTAGCCCATGCGGGTTATAGTGCCGGCTATTAAACGTCCCCAGCGGTTCTGCAGAAAACTCTTCGCGACGCGGTCAAAGAACGATATTAAAGGCAAAGAAGCAGGCATACGCATAGCCTAGTTTAACAAACGGATAATAACAGAGTTATAAAATTCCGCTGCAAAAAGATGAATTTTTATGACATTTGCCCTAAATAGCCGCAGCAGTCAGCTATCAGCGGTCAGAATGGTAGATTTTATTAAGCTATGGAGCGCGGTTTCTCTTTAGCGGCATTTTCGCCGGCAATTCTGCCAAAGGCGATGCACTCAGCCAGGTTACCCCCACCGGTATATAGCATTCCGTACACCGAACCCAGTTCACCAGCGGCATATAGGCCCGGGATGGTCCCGCCTTCGATACTCATTACCTGAGCTTTTCGATTGCGGCGGGGACCGCCCTGAGTATTGGGACCGCCGGGCCAGAGGTTTACCGCATAATAAGGCGGTGTGTCCAGCGGGACCAGACTTTCGGGTCGACGGCGCAATTCTAAGTCGTCGTGATTCCGACAGTAGCTGTTGTAATTCTCAACCGTCCGATGCAGATTATCCGGGTCTACACCAAGCTTTTGTCCCAGCTCTTTCACCGATTTCGCAGACGAAATCCAGCCTTTTTCAATCTCTTTACCATTATCCGCACTCCACTGATAAAAGCCGGCAGTCCCGGCTGAGCCCCATTGCGTGTTTGGTAAAGGCCCATCCGCTATTCTCGTATGGTCCATTATCCAGTAGCTGGGAATTCGGGGATAATTCATCGCCCGGGTATCGTAAACAGTCAGCTCATAGTTGGCATGGTGCGTCTTGAAGTTCTCATTAATAAATCGGCGGCCGGCTTTATCGACGATCAAATACCCGCAGACAGTCGGTTTTCCATAACCCGCAATAGCCGTCAGTCCCCTATCTTTACCCCGCATTAATGGTGCAAAGCCGAAAGGCATCTCAGGAAACTTCATTGTGAAACCAGCCGAACTGCAGTTCATATGCCATAACTCCGCTCCGATGCCCATTGCCATTCTCACCCCATCACCCGTGTTTGCCGGACTCGCATCGAAGTAGTAGGGATAGCATCTGAGATACTGGAGCTTCATCATATCGTCGAATTCAAAACCACCGGTCGTTAATATTACAGCCCGAGCCGCTTTTACGTTTATATCCACTCCGTCTTCTTTTTCGGCAGCTATGCCAATCACTTCACCGCGGTGATTAGCAATCAGCTTCTTAGCCCTGGTCTGGTGCATCACTTGAATCTTTCTCTGCTTTACCAGATTCTTGAGAAAATTCATCAGACCCCGCCCGCGATCCTTAAAGCCGCAAAATTCGATAAGGTCGTTGCCAGGGATCTCACGGTGACTGCCTCCCTTCCCTAACTCGTTAACTTCACCACCCATTTGCTGCACCCATTGCCGGTTCTGGGAGATATATTCGGACCAGACTTTCATAATTTCCAAATCTGTCCAGGAGACATCTTTGTCCACACGGCACAGCGCACGGAGGTATTGCTCGGTAACTTTTACATCAGAAGGGCTGATGAACACTCCCCCAGACATAAAGCTATTACTGACGTGGTTCTGAGCGGGCTGCTTTTCGAGTATTAACACGTTTGCCCCGAGGTCGTGGGCAGTGATGGCAGCAACAGCACCGGCAGCTCCGTAGCCGGCAACCACAACATCAGCCCCGCTATACCATTTAGCTTTATCAACTATTAACATTTAGCCTCCTTATGATTTAAAATCCGAAGCACTAATCCTTCGGCAAGCTCAGGACAGGTCACGAAATCCGAAATAAATTCAAATTCCCAAATACAAAATCCCAAAACTATCTTGGTAATTCAATATTCCATTTTCGATTTGTTTTGTGCTTCGATATAAAGATTTTCGGATTTAGGCCTGTTTAGCCCGCTGGGCGGCGTGCTTACCGGAAATTCTGCCGAACACAGCACCACGGATTACTGAAGTAGCTCCAGGGTAGTTATAATAATAGATTTCACCCTGAAGCTCGCCGGCGGCATAAAGACCTGGAATAATCCTCTCCGACGTGCTAATAACCTGCGCACTAGTGTTAGTCTTCAGACCGCCAAAAGTAAAGGTTACTCCCCCGGTTACGGGGACAGCAGTGAAGGGCGGCGTCTGTATCGACATCGCCCAGTTAGATTTGGGCGGCGTAATTCCAGCGGTATGTCTGCCATCCTTTCGGTCTAAATCTAGCTCACCGGGCTGGATAGCGGCATTGAAATCTTTAACGGTTTTTACGAAAGCGGCGGGAGGAATACCCAGCTTTTTCGCCAGTTCTTCGAGGGTATCGGCGTGATATGGTTCGCCAACGGGCCGCCATGCCCGATTGAACTCGGGACGACTGGTCATCTTATCATCGAAGATGGAGAAAGCTAATCCACCAGCGTGGTCGATAATGTATTTGCTGAACTTTACATAGGTGTTATCGCGGTAATCTTCTCCTTCATCCAAAAAGCGTTTTCCATTCTGGTCGACGAAGATACCCATCTGATAATTATAGAGAGCGGTAACACCGCACTCCTCTTTCGGTGAGCGGGCGTCCAACACCGCCGAATGATAATCGCCCCATTGTCCCGCCGGTTTAGCCCCGATAGCCAGCGCCATCAGAATTCCCTCACCGGTATCATAACGGGAGCCTCGCAAGATAAGAGAATCAGCGAAGCGCCCCAGATGAGCTACTCTCATCTGAATATTTGCCTGAAAACCGCCACAAGCCAGGATGACGCCTCCCTTAGCATAGATATCGAGATACTCCTCAGCTGTCTGGGTGCGACATCCAATGACATTTCCCTTAGCATCCACAATGAGCTGGCGAGCGGCAGTTTGATAAGAGAAGGCAACACCCATACCCTCGGCGATGCGGCAAAGAGTATTTACCAGACCGATACCTCCAGAAAGCGGCGAGCGGCGATAGCCGCCAGTGTGAGGATAGCCCGGCTCCCACTCGATTCCGCGATATGTTAGCCAGTCCACCGTATCGGCGGCGTTCTTTACTATTACTTCGATAAGCTCGGGATTCGCCCGCCCCTGAGTGACGTGCATAAAATCCTGCCGGTAATCGTCTTCTGTGTAATTCCGGGTATGAAACTCGTCGGCTTGATGGGGGTAGCGTATCTGAGCATCAGCGAATTTGGTATTTCCACCCCGATTCTCAATCGGGGCTTTCTCAATGACAACTACTTCGGCTCCATTTTCCCGTGCAGAAATCGCCGCCGAGAGTCCGGAGATGCCGGTCCCGACTACTAAAACATCGCAATTGATACGAGGGACTTCGGCATTCAAGATAGGGTTCTGTTCTAGCATTAATCTCCTCCAAATTAGAATAGATTTACGATTTGGGAATTTTTATTCGAATTTGTTTATTGCCCGGTCCACTTAGGTTCTCTCTTCTCTACCCAGGCTTGCGGACCTTCGATTGTATCAGGGCAGGTTGAATTGATGAGCATTGCCATTTCAGCCATTTCCAGGTTAATATTTCGGAACAGGTCTATACCTCGCCATAGTAAACGTTTAGCATACTGAGTAGCTACCGGCGCCTGAGTAAACTGAAGGCAAAACTCTCGGGCAGCGGCAGGTAATTGGTCATCGGGAACAACCCTGGTCACATAGCCAATCCGTAATGCCTCCTCAGCATCAATCATCTTGCCCGACCAGATTAACTCAAGTGCTTTCGCCACACCCACAATTCTAGGCAGAAAGTAGCAACCGGCGTCTCCAGGCAGCAAGCCCATCCGGATATAGGTCATTCCTACTTTGGCTTTATCCGACATTATGCGAATATCTGCCATACTCGCCATATCCATACCGGCTCCGGCTGCCGGTCCGTTTATGACAGCGATATAAGGCTTATCGAAATTTTCTAAGGCACGAGGGACCTTGTGAATACTTAACCGCATAAAGTTCCTTCTCGTGTAGAGAGGCGGCGTCTTGCCTTTCTCCGCTTCCTTACGGACGTTCATCCCGGAGCAGAATCCCCGCCCGGCTCCCGTCACTACCAGCACTCTTACATTAGGGTCAGTTTTAGAATTCTCGATAGCGTCTGCCCATTCATCAATCATAGTCTCGGTAAGAGCATTTAAGGTCTCCGGCCGGTTAAGAGTGATTGTAGCGATATAATCGGCTTCTGTGTAAACTATGTCGCGGTATGCCATTTTGCTCCTTGAACTATTTGTTTAAAGCTCTGGAGAGTTCCAGAAGACTCTTATCTAACTGCTTTTTGTTAGCCACAACTTCAGCCAACAGTGTAGCTGTCATCCTGCCATTTATCAATCCCACCAAGACACCGTATTCCGACCTAGCCAAACAATCAGTTGCTGCCGCACCCATCCGAGTACCCAGCAGGCGGTCGAAGGCAGTTGGGGCACCACCCCGCTGAACGTGTCCCAAGATGGTCGCCCTTAGTTCGAATCCCAAACGGTCGCGGTGTTCGATAAAATGCTTTTGCAATCTCTCGGCGTTACAGGAAGCGCCCTCAGCGACCACTACTATGGCGTGGGCTTTACCCTTCTTATAATCATCCCGCAAGCGGGCAGCAACCACATCAGGGTCGGTATCTATCTCGGGAATAATTACAAACTCGGCACCACCGGCGATGCCCGTCATTAGAGCCAAGTAGCCGCAATCACGTCCCATAACCTCGACGACAAACGCCCGCTGATGGGACGACGCGGTAATTTTAAGCCTATCAATCGCCTCGAGGGCGATGTTTAGAGCCGTATCCACTCCGATAGTTATTTCCGAGCCGTAGAGGTCGTTATCAATAGTAGAAGCAACGCCGACCACCGGATAGTCCATTCGGGACAATTCATAAGCCCCCGTCTGAGAGCCATTCCCACCAATGATAACCAACGCATCAATATTGTGCTGTCTCAGCGTTCTCAGGGCTTTTTCACGCCCTTCCTCGGTTTTGAATTCGGGGCAACGGCTGCTATGTAAAATGGTACCGCCCTGTTGAATTATGCCACCCACATCCCGCGCACCCAATGGAATAACGTTATCGTTGACGAGTCCAAGATAACCGTGCTCGACGCCAAAGACTTCCCAGCCTTTATCCAGCCCGGTGCGTACAACGGCACGGATAGCCGCATTCATACCGGGGGCATCGCCACCACTCGTCAGAACGGCAATACGTTTCATTTTAACGTCTCTGGATATTCTACTTGGCGATGGTGTTTACGTCAAGATTGACAGGACATAATTGTGCCAGTATTATATGAGGGTAAAAGGATAGTCATAGATGCAGATAAGGAAAACGTATAGAGAAGTTAATCCGGAGTTGCTTTTTAACGAGCTGAGGGATTTTGCCCAAAAACAGGGCGCGGCTCTGTCTGAATCAAAGATGGAATCGTATTCTTTACCTACTGACTCTTCGTCCTTTATTACACGAGGAACGATGACTTTCAAAATCGGTGATGGAAAAACCGAGAAAGAGTGTCTCAGAGCTCACATCGTCGGTCAAGCTAAAAGTGAGACTAAGCTTATATTAGACGTAGACGAAAAACTTTTTACCCAAAACAAGATTTCTGCCCTGCAGGACGACCTGGATTTTATTTTCGGTTCATACGAAGCAAGACCCCACTAAGAACCGTCTCTTTTTTCAGTGTTATGAACAGCGTCTTCCTCGGTCCGTTCTTTAACCTCGGAAGAGCCGCCGCTTTTTCCAGTAAGCTTTCGCTAATCCCTTCTGCAGGTTCCTCTCCCACGACTTCTACCTCAGGTATTTCCCCAGCCTTGTTAATAATGTCTTCCATCGGCATAACCTGGTTTAGAACAACGGTCATTGCAGTCCCTTCCGGCCAAGAGCCGACGACCTGCAACAGCCGGCATTGAAATGTCTCTTCCACCTCAGTAGCAAACCTCATCAAATAACTAGCCTCAACAGGGAGGGGTATGATCAACTGCACTTCCTGGGCCAACGTATCATCAACTATCCCCAGGTTCCGGCAAGTTGCCGGTCTGGTGACATCCTCCCCGACTACTAGTTCGCCACAATAAACCTGCCTTATTGCCTGCGTAAGTTGCTCACGCTTGATATCTTTGGTAAGGTAACCAACGGCGCCAGCTTCTACCGCCTGCTTGAGGTATTCATTATATAGCGTAAGGATAATGATTTTACACGCCGGCGCTCTTTGCTTAACTAATCGAGTAAGCTCAATCCCATCCATTCCCGGCATTTTGATATCCATCAGGACTATGTTGGGTGAAAGCCCTTCGAGTCGGGATAATACTTCCTGGCCACTGGCACCCTGGCCGACAATCTCCATATCGGCTTCCTGCCCTAACATAAGTCGCAGCCCCTCGCGAACAACCAGATGGTCATCAACTAGAAAAATGCGAATGTTTTTCATAGCTTTCTCCTCCGGCGACCCGTTTTTCAATAGCGAGTAATAATCTTAACCATTTAAATTCCTGAGGGAAATACCCAAAAGGTTAATATTGACCAATCAAAACGGGTCAATGTGACAAGCCAAGAGGTTAATCGAGAGACTTCTGAACAGGGAGAAACATTTAGATAAGTTTTCTTTTGTATGCTTCTGAGACTGCTTCGGACCGATTATGAACACCCAGCTTTTCAAAGATGACTCGTATGCTTCTTTTAACTGTGGCTTCGCTTAAAAAGAGCTGGCTGGCAATCCCTTTACTGGTGACACCTTCAGCTATCAAATGAAGTATAGTCGACTCCCGCTCCGAGAGATGAGTCCGCTTAGAACTTTCGCCGGGAGTAAGTTCTGATAGTTGCTCCTGAGTTAAAGAAAGGTTTAAAGGTGAGCGCCCTTCACGGGCTGCCCGAATGGCTCTGACCAGTTCTTCCCGTTTTATATCTTTAAGAAGATAACCTACCGCCCCTGCTCCGATAGCCTGAGTCAAATACTCATCGTAGAGAGTCAGCATTATAATTTTACACGTAGGACATTTTTCCTTTACCATACGGCTGAGCTCAATCCCATCTACACCCGGCATTTTAATATCCATCAAAATAATATCGGGAACAGTCAACTCAATTTGAGTCAGAGCTTCTTTAGCATCGGCGGCTTCACCAACCACCTTCAAATCAGCTTCAAGCTCCAGCATCCGGCGCAACCCTTCACGCACCACTTGTTGGTCATCGACTAACAATATTCGAGTGTTTTCCATTTACTCAATCTCCTCTTCAGGCAAAATAGGAAGACTCAAAATAATATTTGTACCGGCTCCCTCGCTAGTCTTTATCCTTAGCTCACCACCCAGCATCTCCGCCCTCTGCTTCATACCCAATAATCCTATGTGGCCCACGGATACGGCACTACTCAAGGTTTCAGCCAAGTCGAAACCTTGACCGTTGTCGCGGATTTCTACCAGAAGCCTATCCGGTTGGAATTGAAGGCGGGCATCCACCTTAGTGGCTCCGGCATGCCATCTGATGTTATTCAGAGCCTCCTGGACTATCCGGTACACGGCTATCTCAACCGATGATGGTAACCGGGCTGACTTTCCGACCTCAGTAAACCGACAGTCAAGACCGTCCGTTTTTAAAACTTCAAGGCTTTGCCGCAAGGCATGAGAAAGACCGAGCTCATCTAGCGCCGGCGGGCGAAGTCCAATTAAAACGCGCCGTAGTTCTTTTAGGCTTTTGTCAATGGTACTTTCCATTGTGGTCAGTTCATCACGAATCTGCTGGTTACCATTCCCAGCAAGAAGGGCAGAAACAGTTTGAGCACGATATGAAGCACCTGCCAGCCACTGGGCAACGCTATCATGCAAGTCTACAGAAATTCTCTGCCGCTCCTCTTCTTGAGCGTGAACTAGCTCAGCGAGAAGCTGTTCGACCTGAAGTTGTTGTTTTTTGAGACTATCGAGCATTCTGGCATTTTCGATTATGATGCCGGCCTGATTGGCTAGACTCATTATCAATTCGATGTCTTCCTGAGAATAGTGAACATCAGATTTCTTTTTACTCAAGGCTAAGATGCCGATTAGTTTACCCCGGCTCTTAATAGGGCAAAGAAGTTCCAAATCGGCAGCTATCAATCTATCTCTTTCCACCTGCCACAATCCCTTCAACTGGGGAATAGTATCAATTTGCTTTATGTGAAGAGGACCGGCTCCTTTTTCCAGCCAGGTAATAATCGGATTATCAGAACTAAATCTTAGTTCGGTACGTGCTTTGATTTCCTCTTTAGGGTAAACGAATTGAGTAGTGAAGTCGCCGACATTTCTGTCCTCAAACAATAGCCTAGCTCTGGGAATCTGCAGAGTTTCGGCAACAGACGGTAAGATTTCATCAGCCAATTCACTAAGATTAATGATATTACCCATTTTACTACTGAAACTAATCAACGCCTGGCGATAAGAATAAGTCCCTCTATAAAACAACTGGTCGATTACTCCTAGAAACTTTGGATGCAGCCAGTATATAAAAGCGGCTACTACAGCTGCCGATAGGGCAGCCACAACCAAAGTTACCAATCTCGTCTCAAGACTAAACAGTAAATTAGCCAGAAAAACAATAGATAGATAAATACCGCTGCCTAAAACAAACAGACTCACCCACCCCAGACCGCGGCGCAAAATAGAGTTGAGACTGACCAACTCATGTTTCATTATCGCGTAAGTAAAAATACAGGCGGCAAACAAATTACCAACATGACTAATCGGAAACTTATCTGCCAAGGGAGTAATACCCATAAAGCCAAAGATTACCAACAAAACGATAGGAACAATCAAATAGGCAACTCTATTCCGCTCCTCAGGTTCAGCAAGAGTTACAAATTTTCGAATCAAGGAATAAAGACCTAAGCCGGGGTATATTACAATAGCAGCCGCATATAATAAACCGTACCAACCCCAGATGGGAATTACCTCGCCGTTACTAAAAGTCAATCTTAACGGCCAAAAACCCACAGCAGCTAAAACACCGGAAATTGCCAGGAAAGCGTACCCGAACATTACACCCAATCCAGGCGACTGGTTAAGAAAAACACGGACAAAATAATAAAGCTGGACAATCCACCATACCGAAGCAAGGATAAGAGCTCTAAATAAAAGAAGCTTATACTCTAAAAGGAAGTTGCTACGCAAGAGAAACGTACCGAAGCTCCAAAGGGCAGCCGCAGCTAAATACCCAGCAAAGAGCCAGTGCTGTTGCTGCCATCGACGGTTAAATACGAAGACTATCAATAATGAAAGGTAAATAACCGCCGCAACCAGAGGAACTAAAGACTGGGTATCCATAAAAACCTACATCAAACCATCATCATTATGTAGGTAGCCCTGATAGTTGTCAAGAGTCAAATGACCCGAAAGTATCATACGAGCGATTAACCCTAATTAATCGAGGGCTTATTGTATTTTTTGAGCCGATTTTACCGCTGCGAGCAGTTTTTCCAGATTGTCTGTGGTATGACTCTGTAGCTTTTCTTTCTGAATGACATCGCGAAGTTCGAGCACTCTTCTAATATTCTTATTATCCCAGTCTTCGGGAAAAGTCTCCATATATAAATGGGAAGGTCCTTTTACTTTTAAAAAGAGCGCTCGCATCGCATTGATAACTTCTTTTGAATTCATAGTATTATGCGACCAGTTTCCGGCGATACCATTAAGCGAAAATTTTTGGCGCAGGTCCGGAGATGCGATAGGGCTTAAGGGGGAGACCATAAATTTAAATAAATAATAGCGATGGAACGCCCGAGCACTGTCGCCAGAGGGCAAGGAAGAAATGAAAGACGCGGTATTCTCAATAGACCTTGAGCATTCGCCGGGGAAGCCCACAACAAAACTGCACTGAGTCCTTATGCCTACCGAATCCAAAAATTGGACGGCTTTCAAGGCTTCTTCCAAGTCAATACCTTTGTTCATATTTATTAATATTTGAGGGTCTCCTGACTCTATACCCAGTAATACCTCTTTACAACCGGAATCTTTAAGAAGAGCAGCTGTTTCCATATCGATAGTGTTGATACGTAAAAATGTCCGCCAGGATAAATTCAG
>JAZDIU010000086.1:0-6095 GCA_043804635.1 Chloroflexota bacterium | reverse complement strand
GGGATGCTCAAAAACATCGTTGAAGTATTGCATGAAACGACGATAATCGTTTCTGTAGTAAGTGTCTAGATAAACCTGTTTCACTTGGACTCTTCACTCCTACCCCCTAAAGAGTCCAATATGTTTCTGAACTTTTGCAGGAAGTTTTGTCGCTTTTGAGAAAAAGCTGTGGCAACTTTACTATCACGATATCAAGTGCTAGAATCGTATCTGAACGGACTTAAAATGAAAAAAGTCGGCATTCTTTTCCATCCACTAAAAGAAGCGGCTCAAACGCTGGCTAGAGAGCTTGATGAGTTCTTGACCTCGAAAGGTCTCACCGTCTGGCTTCAATCTGCCTGGGAAGCGGAAAAAGCCAGAGCCAAAATAAGCCGCACCGATTTGATTCTCAGCATCGGCGGAGATGGCACCATTCTGCGCGCCGCTCAGTTGGTCGTTCATAGCTCGATTCCTATCGTTGGTATTAATCTGGGACAGCTAGGATTCATGACCGAGCTTACTGTGAGCGAGACCCGCGATAAGCTGCCGGAATTACTCGAGGGAAAGGGCTGGATTGACGAGCGTTCTTTACTGGAATTAGAGCTTTCACCGGGAGAGGGGCAGGCGCCCAGGTCATTTTACGCTTTGAATGACGTGGTCGTGGCACGCGGAGCAGTAGCCCGGGTAATTTACATCGAAGCCGCTATCAACGGCGAGCCTTTGACTACATATAAAGCTGACGGAGTGGTTGTGTCCACGGCAACTGGTTCGACCGGATACGCATTAGCCGCCGGGGGTCCTATCTTACAGCCACAGGCAAAAGAATTATTGCTAGTTCCTATTTTACCCCATTTAACTCTGAGCTATCCTTTAGTATTGCCGTCCACAGCCATCGTCAAACTGCATGTTAACCCAACGTATCCGGCAACGTTGAGTATCGACGGTCATATAAATATGCCGGTCTCGGATAATGCCGCTCTGAGCGTGAAGCATAGCTCCAAAAAAGTCCGGTTTCTGAGAATTCACCCGGAAGACTCTTTCTATAGTTCTCTGGAGCGGAAATTGAAAGGAAGACAATGAAAAAAAGGGTAGAAAAAGCCACAATCGGCGATGTGGCTGAAATGCACCAGCTAATCAACTTCTTCGCCGATAGAAACGAAATGCTGCCCCGCCCTTTAAGTGAAATCTACGAGAATATCAGGGATTATTTTGTAGTCAGGGAGGGTGAGCGGGTTATTGGCTGTGCGGCATTGCACATCAACTGGGCAGACTTAGCCGAGATAAAGTCGCTAGCGGTGACTGAGGACAGCCAGAGGCTCGGCATCGGTGAGCAATTGATAAAAGCCTGCCTTAAAGAGGCAAAAGAGCTAGGTATTACTACTGTTTTTTGTTTAACTTATAAACCGGTTTTCTTTGAAAAATGCGGCTTTATCCAGGAAGATAAGATGAAGTTGCCCCACAAAATCTGGAACGAGTGCTACCGTTGTCCTAAATTTCCTAACTGCGATGAAATAGCTCTCGTACTTCATTTAAAGAAAGAAGACTAACTTGGACCAGGAAAAATTGCTATCCAGCCGGTCAATCTTTAGCGGGCGCGCCGTAAAACTGCGGGTCGATACTGTAGAAATGACCGACGGCCGGCAAACTACCAGAGAGATTGTCGAGCATAGCGATTGTGTCGCCGTTATTCCCGTAGATGCTGAGGGAAACATACTGCTAGTCAGCCAGTTTCGTTATGCAATCGGGAAAGAATTACTGGAGATACCGGCGGGTGGAATCGACCCCGGGGAAGACGCTGAGGCGGCGGTTCGACGCGAACTGCAGGAAGAAATCGGCTATCTACCTAAAAAGACGAAAAGATTAGGCGGCTTTTATTCTTCACCCGGTTTTTGCACCGAATATCTCCACCTCTATCTGGCTACAGAACTTACTCCCAGCCAGTTGTACGCTGAAGATACCGAAGAAATTAAAACAATCCCAACGTCTATTAAAGATATTCCGGGGTTGATAAACTCGGGGCGAATCTGCGATGCCAAGAGCATCGTTGGGTTATTGACCTATCTGGAATACAGGAAGAAAAGCAATAAACTTGCATAAGTCTTAAGCAGGGAACCTCATGCCCTTGTTCCCCTTCTCGAAGAAAGTTCTTGATGAGAGCTGAGGTTATGCATTTCCCATTTTACCTGCCTTCTTCTATTGGTTGCAACCTTAAGAGGCTTCAATCCTAACTTCTTTATTCGGTTAGAAACCGAAGTGATGCTAACATTGAACTCACGAGCCATCGTAAATTGCTGACAATTGCCTTGGATTATCCAGCTATCCATTCTTGCTTACCGCTTGAGCAATAGCCTCGATTTTATTCACCAGCTCACCCGAACTGAATGGTTTGGCCAAAAAATCATTAGCTCCCAGGCTTAAAGCTTCGCCGGAAGCGGAGTCATGGGCACTGAAAACGATAACAGGCAAGCCTGAGATAGCTCGTGTTCTTCTTAGTACCTCAAATCCATCCATTCCTGGCATTATTAAGTCCAGCAGCATGATATCTGGCTTTTCGGACTCAAGCAGTTTCAAAGCATCTGCACCATTTGTGGCGGTGATGACCGCATAACCCGCCAGCGTAAGACTCAGTTTGATGAATCTAAGTATTTTTATTTCGTCGTCAACAACTAATACGCACATCTCAGATTTATCGCCCTCTGGATTTGGTGTCTCGTACCTCCTTTATCCTATTTCCATTTTACCGAGCTAAATACATTCTGACTATCCGTAAAATCACGGATTTCTTCGGCGATATGATCCACATTTACTTAAGTTAAGTAGCGCCTGAACCCTGAAGTTCATTTCAAACTTGGGTAACTTTAACTCATTTTGTCACCTCCACCCACCGGCCTTTCGGGATTGCATCCACGCAGCCATAAGTCATCTGGCTTGCAACGGACGCTCCCACAGTACATAATAAGGCTACCTGTTTGTTGTGCAATCTGAATAACGGGCCAAGCTGGAGTGGAGTTGTCTCGCCATATTTTAGTTGCACTGATTCTGGCACTGACGTTGCTTTCTAGCTGTGTGCCGAAGGCAGCAGTTACAACGTCTCCTACCCAAGAAGGTCCCGTAGCATCGGAAACTCCGGTATCCTATTCCACCGAGCCGACCATGCTTGGCATAACCACCACTGCTACCGCGCCGCCAGTAATTCATGTTTACGCACCAGGCAGCATTCAGGCAGCCGTGGATTTGGCCAGCGCAGGCGATACCGTCTTTGTACATCAGGGTATCTACGACCAAGCTGTGAAGGTGACCACCAGCGGCATCACTATCAGGGGTGAAAACGGCAGCATTCTAGACGGCAGCATCTTTCCCACACCGCCTCCCCTTTCACCCCCTCCGAGAACTCCAGCTCCAGCGGCCGGGATTGCCCTGCTCCCCGGCGTGACGGGAGTTACTATCGAGAATCTCGAGATCCGCAACTTCCCGGGTCCAGCTATCGTCTTGTCTGCTCCGCTGGTGGCTGACCCCAGTCTCGAGAGCCCGCATGGAAACACCATCCAGAACAACGTCTCGGCGAATTGCTCTCAGGGCATTTTGCTGGCGTCGACCTATGATAACCTGATCAAGGCAAATCGGCTTACGAACAGCCGGGCCGCCGGCATCGTCCTTCGCGAGTCCCCGAACAACCGCATCATCGGGAATCATGTAGACGGTTCAATCGCCGCTGGCATTAATGTCGCTTCCAACTCAACAGGCAACCTGATTCAGGGTAACGTGATCTTGGCGAGCAACCTCGACGGCATCACGATTTCAAATGCCAACGCCAATCAGGTCTTAAAGAATCAGGTGAGCGAGTCAGGTCGCAACGGCGTTTCGGCATACTCCTCGAACGACACTCTGATAGAAGTGAACACGGTCACTAACAGTGGCCGCTCGCCCGATCCGAACTATGGCGACGGCATCACGATCAGCAACTCCGGCTCCGCCCGCGTGCTGAAGAATCAGGTGAGCACATCGACCCGCAACGGGATCGCGGTCTACGTATCGAATGGAGTCGTGGTAGATGGTAACACAGTCTCCCACACCGTCGGCCGGCCCAGAGATCCTGATCCCAACGTCAATCCTAGCGGAGGGTTCGGGATCATTCTTTACAAGGCAAACGGTGCCCAGGTGTCCTGGAACTCCGTGAGTAGCTCAACTCGTCACGGCATACCGGTCTACTCCTCAAACGACACTCTAATCGAAATGAACACAGTCTCCGAAAGTGGACTGGGTCTTGATCCTAGCTTCAGCGACGGCATCAAGGTTGAAAACTGCAACTCAAGTCGTCTCTTGAACAATTGGGTGAGTGGCTCTCGTGGCAGCGGGATGGGGTCCTACACCTCGAATAACATTACCATAAAAGATAACGCGATTTCCAACACGGGGGGTTCGCCCAACCGGGGCAACGGCATCAATCTATGGAAGACGAACAACGCAGTCATCTCGGGGAACATCGTGAGCGGCTCGGCTGGTCACGGCGTGACGCTGAACACCGTTGCTGACAGCCGTGTTGAAAAGAATGATGTTTCCCGGAGCGCCCTCGCGGGGATCAACAGCTATCTGGGAAAGCGCGGCGTCCTCGTCCAAAACAAGGTGACCGCTTCGGGGGACTACGGCATACGGATGTTCGGTGGTTCAACAAGCAACAATATTGAGAAAAACGTGGTGTCTGGAAGCGGCATCTACGATCTTTGCGACACGAGCTATCCAGTCGCCAACTACTGGGCAGACAACGAATACTTCACCACCTCGCCACCCAACTTAGACTGACCTTAAACGCACACGAATGGGGTGGTACCGCTAACGACTAAGGATCATGGGCAGGTGACAAACTTGCCCCACTTGCTGTTGGGTTGCCCCATACGCCTGTGATATCATATCATTCGCATTACATTGAAGCTGCAACTTGGTATAAATCCACGTTCATCCTGATGTTTAGTCAAAGCTGGCCAGATTCAAATGTCACTAAGAAGTAGAAAATGATCTGCGGCTTTGAAGGGAGTCTCTAAGAGTCCCATTTACTCAAAATGGGACATTGAATAAACCAGCAAAAATGCGAAAGCGTTCTTTTCGATTCTCATTTCATAATCTTGTTGACACGCACTATAGCGTGCCTATAATATGATGAGTTACCGCAATGCTCCACAAGGAGGGTGACAAATGAGCAAACAGCAAACAAACCCGCTTCTTTTAGTTCTAAACATGATTGGCTTTCTGGGTACTGTAATTGTCAACGGATTGGCCACCAATTTGCCCCTGAACAACAAAACCACGGCCGAGCTGTCTGACCAATATCCCAACCTATTTGTGCCTGCGGGGCTTACTTTTTCAATCTGGGGAATAATTTATGTTCTACTTACTGTGTTCGTTGTTTATCATTTGGTCACTGTAATAAGAAATGATGCAGAAGGGTTATCTTCATTCGGAAAGATCGGAGTGCTCTTCTTTATTTCCTCCGCCTTGAATATAAGTTGGATTTTCGCCTGGCATTACGAAATAGTACCGTTGTCTGTCGTGATAATGCTCTTGTTGCTGGCATCCCTGATTATCATTTACTTACGATTAGGAATTGGCAAATCGGCCACGTCCTTAAAAGTGCAGTATCTGGTACACCTCCCCTTCAGCGTATATCTGGGCTGGATAACCATAGCGACGATAGCAAATATTACTGCCCTGCTAGTTGAAATCAACTGGAATAGGCTCGGGGTGAGTGAACAATTCTGGACGGTATTAGTTGTTATCGTTGGGATAGCAATCACGCTCGGTATGCTGATTAAAAGAGGGGACATTTACTATTGTCTTGTTGTTGACTGGGCATTACTCGGGATCCTGCTAAAGCGCATGGCTTCCTTTCCGGTTGTCCAAAACGTTATTGTTGTCACGATTATCGGCTTGGTACTTATTACCTTGGGAATAGTAGTTCAGATATTGAGAAAGAAAGTGTACGTGAGCCCAGCATCCGGTTAGAATTCACAAAACAGACAAATCTGGGGCCAACAGTCTAAGCTAGCATCAAAAGGCTCTCTGTTCCGATTAGCCCGAAGTATTCTTAAACAATCCAGTAACTTGTTACTTAGTTGATTAAT
>JAZDIU010000085.1:0-91033 GCA_043804635.1 Chloroflexota bacterium | reverse complement strand
CAGTTTCACTGCTTCCTCTCGAAACTCCTTGCTGTATCTTCCTTGGGGACCCCTTTTCAATCTGACACCTCCGTCTCCTTATTTTACCTGACTTTGGTGTCCGTTAAATCCATCCTACCTCATTTATTGGAGATGAAATTGGATTAATTAGATATGAGAGTGCTTCATCAAGACCAGAATAATAGATGGGATTTGTATGTCCTTTGGCTGATTTGGTGACACCTTTTAATTCGTAACCAACGATTATTCCATTCTTTCTAACTTCTAATAAGTCTATGTCTGGCGAAAAATTGAAGTATTTATAACCTCCAATGTCTTTACTACCTCGTACGCATTTAAGGATAGTGCTTTGATTATTCTTCTTGAGCATCTGAGATAATAAGAAGAATACGGCATCCTCAGTCAAAGGTTGACGTTGACTTATTATCCTGCGCATCACATCCCATTCATGCAGTTCCTTATGAACGGGACGTCCGAATGCACCAACACCGATAGTGGTTCTTCTCCGCGGCATAAATACCTCTTCTCTGAGCTGACTTATTAGACACTAATCAATCAAAAAATGTTCTTTACAGAAAGAGCAAGTTCCCTTAAAAGTTCTTCTGCGTGATACAAGCTTCAATTTTTTGAGCAATTCTCCAGGAATGTCAATCTTCAACAGGTACTTCCAGCTTTTTATGGCTTGAAACAATTCTTTATACTCAGATTGCATATGACACAGAAGACAATAAAATTGGTCTTCAGATAATTCAATCATGAAAGGTTCATCCAGAAAGACCACGCTCGGACGATGCAGCAGAGCAGCCGTAATCTCACACTTCATCCGTTCGCCGAGGGAAAGGTTACGGACCGGCTTATTAAGGAGGGGCCCCAGCTCCAATAGCTCGGTCAACTCGCCCAGCGTACGGCGGTAATCATCGGTCGGAATCCGGTAGATGCTCCGGTTCAATTCGAATGTGTGTAAAGCCGGTATATCCCACACCAGTTGATTGCGCTGTCCCATCACCAGCGTGATTTGCCTCAGAAATGCCTTCTCCCGTTTCCACGGGACATAGCCGAGCACAGTCGCTTCACCCGATGTGGGGTGCAACAGACCTGAAAGCATCTTGAGAGTCGTCGTCTTACCCGCGCCGTTAGGACCGAGGAAGCCCACTATCTCGCCCGGAGCCAGGTCGAAAGAAATGCCGTCGACTGCGGGGATTTCTTTTTTGCGGCGCCGGACGAGACCCTGCAGTGCCGCCTTCATACCCATCTCCTGCTGGCTGACAACGTAGACCTTGCGCAGGTTCTCGATATGGACTACTGGCTTAGCTCTTTTCTTCGCTTCCACAGGTAAAACACCAACAAAAAAAATTTCAGAAACAACTAAAGGCTAATTGAATGGGTTTTAGCTTCTAGTTATTTTATGCGTTATGTAAAGTATATAGACGTTAAAGCTGGTGGACTCTGCCACAGTGCGGGCATTTGATACTCGAAGCCGGGAACGTGGCGGGCACTCTCAAAGTGGTGCCGCAATTGCAGTTGATGGTCCGGTAGTTACCCAGCCGGTACATCAAGCCTGAAGTTTCGCGGGCACGCTCTATATTATCGGCGGCTTCTTCCCGGGAAACCGCCGATGCTGAGCGTAATGAAACAGTCCCGGCTGCTGCCAGCGCCGATGCCGGAACAATACCCCTTCCCTTCACCTGTTGATAGGCACGCTCGTAATCGGCGGGAGAGGCGCCAGCCATCGCCCGCAGAATCCGTACCCGCTCCGATATCGGCGGGTGGGTACTGCTAAGATCGGCGGCGGCTCTTCCCTGCTGGCGGAATGGGTTGACGGTATACATCGGGGCGGTTGCCTGGTTAGCCGACTTTAGCTGAGTGGTCGAGCCGGCAATCTTTTCCAGAGCCTGAGCTAATCCCTCCGGATACCTGGTATACAAGGCAGAGGAAGCGTCGGCTAAATATTCTCTTTTCCTGGAAACAGCGAAGTAAAGTAATTGAGCGGCAATCGGCGCCAGTATCATAAAGATAATACCGATTGCCAGGATAATTATCTGCCCCTGCCCACCGCCACCCCTCCTGGAATCCCTTCTACCACCACTCATACCGCCATAGAAGAGCATCCGCGAGGCATACCAGGCGATGATTACAATAGTGCCCAGAATGATGCCCGCCATCGACATCAGTAAAACATCCCGGTTTTTAACGTGCGCCATCTCGTGTCCAATCACGCCTTGAAGCTGGTCGCGGTTGAGCTTCTGGAGCAGGCCGGAAGTAACCGCTACCGAGGCTTTATCAGGCGAGCGCCCGGTGGCAAAAGCATTCAATGCTGGGTCGTCGATGATATAAATATCGGGCATCTTCTCCAAGCCTGAGGCAATCTTCATTTCCTCTACGATGTTGTAGAGCCGGGGATGGTCGTCACGGGTAATCTTGTGTGCTCCAGAGACTGCCAGCAGTATGCTGTCTCCCTGAAAATAGGCGACAAGGTTCATTATTCCCCACACTATCAGGGCGATTACCATGCCAGCTATGGCATCGTTGAAAAAGTAAATGCCCATGAAATAGCCGAGCAGGAGCAACAAAACTCCCATTCCGGCAACCAGGATTGCCGACCTCATCTGGTTAGACCTTATTTGTTCCCACATAATTTATGCAATTAAGTACTTGGTCAAGAAATAAACCAAATATTGAATCTCCTCGCCCCTTGTGGGAAAGGACTAAGGTGAGGGGGACTTAATAGTTCATTAAAACACCCTCATCCTACCCTTCTCCCCTCAAGGGAGAAGGGATATTAAAGGTATTTCCGTTTAATAGTTAAGTGAAGCTTACCTTGGGCGCGGTCCTCTCTTCGGGAGCGGTAGTCTCAAAAAATTCGCTCTGCTTAAAACCCATCATACCGGCGATTATGTTGGAAGGAAACATCTGGGTCTTATTGTTATATTTCAGAACGGAATCATTATAAAACTGACGGGAGAAGCTAATCTTGTTCTCCATCGAAGTCAGTTCCTCCTGGAGAGCTAAGAAGTTTTGATTAGCCTTGAGGTCGGGATAACGCTCAACGACGACAAGTAGCCTGGCTAGAGCAGAACTCAGTTCGCCTTCTGCTTTAGAGCGGGCACCGGCTCCTTCCGATGACGCCTGCTGGGCAACATTGCGGGCTTTGGTGACTGCCTCGAGCGTTTCCCGTTCGTGTTTCATATAGCCCCTGACCGTTTCTACCAAGTTAGGAATGAGGTCGTAGCGTCGTTTCAGTTGGACGTCAATCTGTGCCCAGGCGTTTTTAACCTGATTCCGTAAACCGACCAGTCCGTTATATGTTCCGATTACTACAATGATAAGAATTACTACTATCCCTAAAATAACCCATAAAACTATGTCCATAATTACCTCCTTCTAGATATCTGCGTTTTTTCCTTATTGTTCGGCTTTGAATGCCTCGCCGAGAAAAGTGATAATTTTCTGCTGCGAACCTTCCTTTTTCGGTAACTGCCTGAGTAGCTGATGGACTTCCCCGCCATCGAACCATAAACCATCTCCCCGGCGGCAGGCATCGATATGTATTGCCGGCTCGCTTATGGTAGTCTCTTTCATCCGCTGATTACAGACGGGACATTTTCGCTCTTCGTGTACCGCTTTCGTATCCGGTGAAGTGATGATATCCTTCGTCATCAGGTCTGCATCCCGCAGACTTACCGATTGCGCGAATAGCTCAAGCTCACCGGAATCGAACCAGACTCCGGTACACTTGGGACAAAAGTCCAGTTCAATCTTTTTGTGTTCAACAACAATCATCGCTTGTTTGCAGACAGGGCATATCATCTCTGCAGTCCTCGTGATAAAATGGTTATATTATAATCATATCAGAAGAAATTCAGCTTAACAATATGATGGATTAGTGCTCAGCGATGACCAACGATATTATCGCAATCGCCCGGAAAGCCCTCTTAACGGAAATATTCGCCGCGGCTGTTTACAATCACCTGGCGGTAAGGTATAAAGATACTCCAACCGGTAAAGCCTTCAGCGAGGTATCCGAAATGGAGCGAGGGCACGTTCTTTTCTGGTCTAGTTTCTTACACGATAGAGGCGTGGATGCGTCTTTATTAAGACACAGTTCGATGAGATTCGTCCTGCACAAGCTCTTGCTCAGAGTTATCGGCAAGGCTCTAACTATCCGCATTATGGAAAACGATGAAAACCAAGCGATAGAACTTTACAGTTCTATTCTCGACGGACCCGGATTGAGCACTAAAGAGCGAGAAAGCATTACCCGTGTCGTCAGCGAGGAGCTTCTTCATGAAAACCTATTAACCGATGAAGAAACCAGCCTGGGTAGCCTCACAGCTTACGTAAAAGACGCAGTTCTTGGAATGAGTGACGGACTGGTGGAAATATTATCGGTAACTACGGGGTTAGTCGGGGCTACCGGCTCGACGATGGCTGTCGCTATCAGTGGTGTGGTGGTGGGCGTGGCTGGCGGCATATCTATGGCGATCAGCACCTATACCAGTACCCGCTCTCAGAGACAGGTCCACGAAGGAATTTTGAGGAGAGTAGTCTCAGCCTCTAAATTCGTAGGACATATCTTCAAAGAGCGTGTGCTCGACCACCTTGAAAAACGAGGCTATAGCAAAAAATTATCTGGTGAGGTGGCTGAGGAAACAGCCAGAGACAGTCGTCTTCTTTCCGAAGTAATAGCCGAGCAGGAATACGGTCTCAAAGAGGAAAATCTGGGCAAGCCGAAGACGGCGGCATTGTATGCTGGCTTAGCCCACATAATAGCTACTTTTATACCCTTGATTCCTTATTTCTTTATATCGAATATTATGGTCGCCCTTGTAGTATCGCTTATTCTGGCTATCATCGCCCTGGCAATTGCCGGATTTTTCATTTCTGTTCTGGCAAATATGTCACCAAAGGGAAAAATGATAGAGATGATTATAACCGGGTTAGGAGCAGCGGCAATAACCTATATCGTTGGTAAAGCGGTTTCAGTGCTTCTGACAAAAGGATAAGCGAGTAGACGTTAACATAGAATTTCCACACGGTTAAAGGTTGACAAATAAATCTGCTTGTGCCTATAATAAAAATGGTTACAGTTTAGGTTATTACATGCAAGTCACATCAAACTACTTTAGCGTTGGATGACCGAGCTCTAACTAAAATAAGAGAAAGGAGGTCATCCATGGCTTTTCAGGACAAGTCACTTACGTGTGCCGATTGCGGGGCTAATTTTACCTTTAGTGCTGAAGAACAGGAATTTTTCCAGACTAAAGGCTACACCAACGAGCCCAAGCGGTGCCCTTCCTGCCGTCAGGCTAGAAAGGCAGAGCGCCCTGGCGCCGGACGTCATCAGATGTTCCCTGCCAAATGCGCCTCGTGTGGCAAAGATACCGAAGTCCCGTTCGAACCACGTGGGGACAGGCCGGTATACTGCAGCGATTGCTATCGCAAAGTAAAACCGAGCCGGTAAATAAGGTCCGACCTCAACTCACATCCGGGCTCAGGCAACTGGTCCCGGATGTGATTGTTTATACCCCTTACTAAAAATAACCATTTATGAACTATCGTAACGATATAAGAAATATAGCCATTATTGCCCACGTCGACCACGGCAAGACTACTCTGGTGGATGCCTTGCTCAAGCAAAGCAAGATTTTCCGGGATAACCAGGAAGTGGGCCAATTGATAATGGACCAGAACGCCCTGGAACGAGAAAAGGGCATTACCATAATGGCTAAAAACACCGCAGTGATTTACCGGGGGGTCAAAATCAACATCATCGACACCCCAGGACACGCCGATTTCAGCGGAGAGGTGGAGCGCGTCATCAGTATGGCGGACGGTTGTCTACTTCTGGTTGATTCAGTGGAAGGCCCGATGCCTCAAACTAAATTCGTGCTCCGCAAGGCTCTCGAAAGGGGCTTAAAACCGATTGTGGTCATTAATAAAATAGACCGGGAGAATTCGCGGATTGACGAGGTGCTTAAACTTACCCAAGACCTGTTCCTGGAGCTGGTTACAAGTGCTGACCAGCTCGACTTCCCTGTCCTCTATACCAGTGGTAAAGAGGGAATTGCTGTTACTAAGATAGGCACAACGGGTAAAGATATCACCCCTCTCTTCGAATGTATATTAGAAAAAGTGCCGCCGCCACAGATTGATAGCGGGCCATTCCAAATGCTGGTTTCCAATCTGGACTATGACAACCACAAAGGTAAAATAGCCATCGGTAGAATATGGCGGGGGAAAGTAACTGCCCACGACCTGGTAGTCACTGTAAGCTCTGACGGAACTACAACGCCTTTTGAGGTTAGTGAAGTAATGACTTTCCTCGGTCTCAAGCGTTTAGAGGTAGCCGAAGCCGAGGCAGGCGATATCGTAGCCGTGACCGGCCTCGAAAAAGTAGAAATCGGAGATACCATCGCCAGTCCTGAGCAGCCGGAAGCTCTACCGCGCATAGAAGTCGGTGAGCCGACGGTTGAGATGACACTCGGAGTGAACACTTCGCCGCTCTCGGGTCGTGAGGGACGGTTCAGCACAACGCGCCAGTTACGGGCGCGGCTCTACAAAGAATTAGAGACTAATCTCAGCCTCAGAGTTCAGGATACCAATAGTTCGGATTCCTTTCTGGTAAAAGGGAGGGGTGAATTGCATCTGGCAATTCTGATTGAAACTATGCGGCGTGAAGGTTACGAATTCGAAGTCTCAAGGCCGGAGGCTATCATCAAGTTAGTCGATGGCAAACCGATGGAACCTGTGGAGGCTCTTACTATCGATACCAAAGCCGAATATATCGGACTTCTGACCGAAATGCTGGGCAAACGGCAAGCTCAGCTTACCGATATGCGTAATGAGGATAACGGCAGCGTGCGTCTGGAATTTCACATACCGACGAAAGGGCTCATCGGTTTTCGTAACGCTTTTCTTACTGCTACCCGCGGCGAAGGCATTATGAACACCATTTTCATAGGCTATGAACCATTGCGGAAAGACATCGGCTCGGTCCGCAGCGGTGTCATGGTAGCATCGGAACCGGGCGTAACGGTAACTTACGGTCTCAATAATGCCCAGGAGCACGGTTTCACGTTCGTTGAACCGGGGACTTCGGTCTACGAGGGCATGATAGTGGGGATGCATGCAAAGTCACAGGACATCGCCATCAACGTCTGCAAAGAAAAGAAGAAGACCAATGTGCGCTCATCCACTCAGGAGATTGCCGTGAAACTGACGCCAGCGATAATATTCAGCCTGGAGCAGGCAATCGACTTTATCAACAAGGATGAACTGGTCGAGGTAACTCCGCAGAACATCCGGCTGAGGAAAAGATTACTCACCCAGACTCAGCGATTAAGAAACATCGCTGCCTCCCGGCTAGGTGCAGAAACGTAGAGACAGTACTCGCTATTAGCTTCCCTTTACTTCCAAAAGTCTCTATGGTTTTTTCAGTGACACAGAGGCTACTCACTGCCCCTGCCTACCTTTCTGGCTAAAGCCAAATATATAGACAATTTCCAGTATTCCCAACGTATTAACCACAAGCATAACGATAAACCATACCAGATGGTGGTTCCGAGACGCGCGCCACAGAGCAATCCCTTTCCATATCGATGACCATATTACAGCTAGTATGACAGCCGCCACGAGCAGAAACCCATATAAGCCAAAAAGTCTCTCGAAATTAATAATCGTAAACATACCCGCCTCCTATTTACACTCTGAACAGATTCTTGAGGAGCAGGACTAATAGTTAAGAAGGGGCATTAAGCCCCTTCTTAATTTTTACTTTCCCGCCGCCTCTTTCCTCAAGATGGCGGCTTTATCGGTTTTTTCCCAGGGCAGGTCCAAATCTTCCCGCCCGAAGTGCCCGTAGCGAGCCGTCTGTAAGAAGATAGGACGGCGCAGGTCAAACTTGTTGATAATAGCCTGGGGTCTCAGGTCGAAGTGCTTGTTAATTAAGTTAATCAGGACTTCGTAGCTGACTTTGCTCGTGCCGAAGGTCTCGACCGAAACGGAAAGAGGATGAGCCACACCGATGGCATAAGCTACCTGAAGCTCAGCCCGCTCAGCCAGACCGGCGGCGACGACATTTTTAGCGACATATCGGGCGGCATAGGCCGCCGTGCGGTCGACTTTGGTCGGGTCCTTGCCGGAGAAGGACCCGCCGCCATGCCGGGCAAACCCGCCGTAGGTATCAACCAGAATCTTGCGTCCGGTGCAGCCAGTATCCGATACGGGCCCGCCGACTACAAACCGACCGGTAGCATTAACATAGATGTTTGTTTTCTTATCCATCAACTTCGCCGGGATAATTGGCTTGATTACATTCTCGATAATATCCTTCTCGATTCTATCGTGGTTAGCACCCGGGTTATGTTGAGCCGCTATAACCACGCTGTCAATGCGTCTGGGAGAACCATTGCAATATTCCACAGTTACCTGCGATTTACCATCAGGACGGAGATAGGGAATTACTTTTTCTTTTCTCATCTGTGCCAGGCGACGGCAAAGTTTATGAGACAGATAAATCGGCATCGGCATCAATTCCGGCGTCTCATTAGAGGCAAACCCCACCATCATCCCCTGGTCGCCGGCACCCACTAGGTCGAGAGGATCGGTGGAACCAATCTTAACTTCTTTTGATTTACTTACTCCCAGGGAAATGTCGGGAGACTGCCGGTTGATTGCCACCATCACTCCGACGGTACGATAATCGAAGCCAAATTGCGGGTTGGTATAACCGATATCGCGGATGACGTTACGGACTATTTGTGGAACTTCTACATAAGTTTTGGTCGTGATTTCACCCATAACCACCACCAGACCATTTGTAGTCGCTACTTCGCAGGCGACTCTGCCATTCGGGTCTTTCTCCATAATGGCATCCAGAATCGCATCGGCTATCTGGTCGCATATCTTATCCGGGTGCCCTTCCGTTACCGATTCCGAGGTAAAAAGATACTTTGGCGAACTACTAAAACAATCAGTCAATTTTAGCTCCTTTCTATTTTCTATGTTCCTTCCTGCCAACTGGTCAGGTATTTTTTCTGTTCCGGTGTCAGGATATCAATCTCAATGCCCATTGAGCCTAACTTTAGCCGAGCGATTTCTTTATCGATTGCTTCCGGCACCGAATAGACTTGCGGGTTAAGCTTTCGCTTGTTTTTTACAATATATTCCAAACACAACGCCTGGTTGGCGAAGCTCATATCCATCACGCTGGCAGGATGACCTTCCGCAGCAGCCAGATTAATCAGCCTGCCTTCTCCCAGCAAGAATAAATGGCGCCCATCCTTTAAGGTGTATTCATCGACGAACTGTCTGATACGCCGTTTTTTGGAAGCCATATCCTCTAAAGCCGGAATATTAATTTCTACATTGAAATGCCCGCTGTTAGCCAGAATGGCACCGTCTTTCATTACCCGAAGATGTTTTTTATCGATGACGTTTTTATCGCCAGTAACCGTAATAAAGATATTGCCGACTTTGGCAGCTTCAATCAGTGGCATCACTTCAAATCCGTCCATAGCGGCTTCCAGGGCACGGACCGGCTCTACCTCGGTAACTAGTACATGAGAGCCGAGACCCTTAGCCCGGAGGGCAATACCATGCCCGCACCAGCCATACCCGCAGATGACTACTGTTTTACCCGCCCAAAGGATATTTGTTGCCCGGGTGACGCCATCGATAGTGCTCTGACCAGTGCCATAGCGATTGTCGAAGAGGTACTTGGTCTGGGCATCGTTAACCGCAATTATAGGATACTTTAGCTTCCCATCTTTCGACATACTGCGTAAACGGGTAACGCCGGTAGTTGTCTCCTCCGTACCGCCAATGACATCTTTGATTAAATTAGTCCTTTTTGTATGGAGAGTAGACACCAAATCGGCGCCATCATCCACGGTAAGCTGAGGATTATGGTCGAGAGCTGTATTGATATGCTTGTAATAGGTCGCCTCGTTTTCCCCCTTGATTGCATTGGTCGGAATACCATATTTTACGAGGGCAGCGGCAACATCATCCTGCGTACTCAGTGGGTTGGAAGCACAAAGAATAACATCGGCACCACCCGCCTTCAGAGCCAATGCCAAATTAGCTGTCTCCGTAGTGATATGCAGACAGCCGGAAATCCGTATATTTTTAAAGGGCTTCTCTTTGGAAAACCTCTCACTGATTAGTTTCACTACCGGCATTTCACGGGCAGCCCACTCAATCCTTTGCCGGCCGTCTCCAGCCTGCGAAAGGTCTTTTACGTCATAGTTTGTTTTAATCTAGTTCACCCCTTTCATAAGCTCGGTCTGATTGGCAACCCAATCGGGAATATTCACTGAGCCCATAATAATCGGCTTCTGGTGGCAATCGCTACCACCCGTCATAATAAGTCGGTGCTTCCTGGCAAATTGGATATAGCAAAGGGTCGTCCTCCCATCGTTTCTTGATTGCCAGCACTCAACGCCGTTGATATATTCTAGCATAAATTCTTCAATAATTTTTGCTTGCTTTCCTAAATCCTGGGTTATAGTAGCCAGAGATGTCCCGCCCGGCTCATTGGGATGAGCCAGAATAAATAAGCCGCCGGCATTTCTAATTAACTTTGAGGCATCAGATATCGAGAGCGGATACTTGGGGACATCGCATTTGACCAAAAACCTATCAAAGGCTTCTTGTCTATCAAGGACAATCCTTTTCTTGACCAGATAATCGACGATATGCGGCCGGCCGAAAGCGCCATCGACACTTGCCTCTATGTTTTTAATATCTGCCGCCGTAAACTGGGGAATATTCTCTTTATCGAACTCGATATTCAGCTTCTCTAAAATTTGAATAGCTCTTCTCTCTCTGTGTTCTCTCAATTGCTTGAGCTTTTTCTCTAGCTCTTGATTACCGATATCATATCCGTAACCAATAAAATCTAAGGAGATAGTCCGTTCATTATACGGAAAAGTCACGTTTAATTCTACACCGGTAATATAGCTTATACCGAATTCTTTGGAGAGGCTGATGGCTTTTTCCTGGCAACCTATGGAATCATGGTCGGTTACGGACATCAAATTGATTTTTCTCTTGTTGGCCTCTTGAAAGATCTCTTCCACGGAGAGGGAGCCATCAGAGCCGGTCCTGGTATGAATATGCAGGTCTATTTTCATCCTATCTCTTGGCTACGTTGGTCACATACCACTTTTCCGGTTCTTCATAAGTAGTATCAACCACAAAGTGAATAATCTTAAGTCCGGGGTATGATTTTTTGATGTCGTCTACGTCCACCGCCTCAAACTTTTTCTTGTTATTCAAGTAGGCTTGTTCGGTGAGAGCATTAGACTGGTAATCCTCTTTAGTACGGCGGAGTATCCGTTTGATGGAGACTTCCTGAGGGCAGTCGGTTTGCAAGATGACGAAAGTCAGCTTATGCTTAAAGGCAATTTCCGCCGCGCGCTTTCTTAACGACTGGGTAACAAAGGTGGCATCGAGTATCACTCCGCTGCCTTTCTTTAAGGTTTCATCAGCACGCCGGAACATTTCATCGTAGACCGCAAGCCGCTTATCCATATTGGCAGCGACCTTTTCATCGAATATGTCTTCGCCTTTCAACACTTCCAACCGGATGATATCGCTTCTGAGCATTGGGTAGCCTTTCAGTTTAGCGACTTCTTCCATAGTCTCCGTTTTCCAGGTACCGGGCAGTCCGCAGGAGATGAGTAAGAAGCCTCTTCCCAGTTCTTTATCGATGAATTTTAAGTATGGTTTTTTCAATTTGGTACCTCTTTATTCTCCCATTATCTGTAAAACAATCTGCCTTGACCGGGGGCGGTTATCGAAATCCACCAGGACTATTTGTTGCCAGGTCCCCAGCCCAGAGCCAGTTTTTTATCAGTAAAAGGGACAATCAACGAAGCACCGAGTAGAGAGGCACAGACGTGAGAGTAGCCATTGCCTTCCCCGGCACCCCGGTCATGCTCATAGCCAATATATTCAGGGATAATTCGTTTCCACATCGCCTTGAAATCGGAGAGTAGTCCGGACTCGAATTCAATCGTGGTAATGCCAGCAGTCGAGCCGGTAACGAACACAGTGACTATGCCGTTACCCAGTTTCGTCTCCGCCAGTCCGCTTTCTACCTGTTGGGTAATATCGATAATATCGCAGTTTCCTTTAGTCTTAAGACTAATTTGTTTAGTAATAACCATTTATGACTTCCTTTTTAGTCCCCCCACCCATCCAGATTCTTCGTCAGCCTAGAGCTTATGGAGTATCGGCTTCCTCCAGAATGACACTTAAAGACGGACTAGAGATAATTCAGTTCGTCCCATAAGACTTCATCCAGGTCAAAAACCGGCCCATCGGCACAGACCTGTTTAAGACCCTTTTTCGTCTTAATAGTGCATCCGTAACAGACTCCCGTCCCGCAGCCCATCCTGACCTCTAAAGAAACCTGCACCGGCTTTCTTTCAAGTTTAAGTTCCTTCCTCCTAGATGCCATATTCTGGTACATCGACATTGGGCCGCAGGCAAAAATCTGGTCGGCTTTACCAGCATATTTTGGAATGAGGTCGGTTATAAAACCACGATAGCCTATGCTACCATCTTCGGTAGCTGAAATAAGCTCGACTTTAGGAGGCAAAAGGTTTTCTGGATAACGCTCACCACCAGCAGTCCCATATAGCAACGTCACCGGGAGTCCTTTTTCAGTAGCCATTTGAGCTAGAAAGCATAGCGGGGCAATTCCCATGCCACCCGCTACCAGTAGCAGGCGATGAAAGACAGATTCAATCTCAAAGCCATTACCCAATGGCCCGAATAGTTCTATTATCTCGCCCTTTTTACGCTCAGAAAGCCACTTAGTACCCTTACCCTCTGATAACACAGAATAGAATAGTGCCACTCCCGTGTTGTTACTCTGATGGATACTAATAGGACGTGGCAGAACATAATCGTCACAGCGCACCATGACAAACTGTCCCGGTTGGGCTTCATGAGCGATTTCCGGGCACTTTAGCCACATAAGCCAGCTACCTAGAACATTACGTGCTTCAGGACGTTTAAATGTACCGGCATCAACGCGTTCAAGCTCCCCTAGTATTTGTTCATTACTTATAACTTCAGCTATAACCTGCTTCAAGAGAGCACCTTTCCGCGGTAATTAGGTAACGGTTGAGCACTATAAGTCCCAGCTCCACCAGCCAGCACCTGTAATACGGCACGGACGGTATCTAGCGAAGTAAAGCAGGGTATGCGCTTTTCCACCGCCGCCCGGCGAATCTGGAAACCATCTCTGAGCGGGACACGCCCTCCGGTGGTAGTATTGACCACTCCATCTACCGTTCCATCCATAACCACATCAACCACGTTAGGATGTCCTTCGCTCAATTTCTTAGTTATCATATTAACCGGTAGTCCGGCCGCCGTAATCATAGCCGCAGTGCCCTCGGTAGCATATAGCTTGTAACCGACTTTAGCGAACTCCCTGATTAAGTGTAAAGCTTCAGACTTGTCTCTGTCGGCAATACTTAAAAGAACGGCTCCTTTAGCCGGCAGCATTAGCCCCGCAGCTAAAAGCGCCTTAGCCAACGCGGCATCGAAGGTATAATCAATTCCCATTACTTCACCGGTGGACTTCATTTCCGGGCCCAGGTAGGTATCGACACCGATTAGTTTCGACATAGAGAACACCGGCGCTTTAATGCCTATTAAATTTTGTTTTTTCATCAGTCCGGAGCTATAACCCTGCTCTTTCAAGCTCTGCCCCAGCATTACCTTAGTCGCCACCTTCACCATCGGCACGCCCGTGACTTTAGAGATAAACGGTATAGTTCGGCTGGCACGTGGATTTACCTCAAAGATATAAACTGCACCGTCAGGCATAATCACCGACTGGATATTCAATAATCCTTTAGCCTTGAGTCCCAGTCCGATTCGGACGGAATAGTCAACCAGGGTGTCTATTTCTCGCTCAGTCAGGTTTACCGGCGGATAGACCGCCATCGCATCTCCGCTGTGCACCCCAGCCCGTTCGATGTGCTCCATTACCCCGGGGATAAAAACAGATTCGCCGTCGGCAATACAATCGACCTCGACCTCTCTACCCTGCATATATTTGTCAATCAGGACGGGATGCTTGGTATCCAGCTCCATAGCTAAACTCATATAGCGGACAAGCTCGCTCTGATTATGCACTATCTCCATAGCTCTACCGCCGAGGACATAACTTGGGCGGATCAGTACCGGATAACCAATGCGCTCGGCGATGTCAAGGGCGGCATCCACCGTTGTCACACCGGCTCCCGGCGGTTGGGGAATGCCTAACTGCGTCATAAAATTTTCAAACCGTCCCCTATCGCTTGCGATGTCAATAGCATCAGCGGATGAACCAAGAAGAGGCATCGCATGGCGGGATAACGATTGAGATAAATTGATTGCCGTCTGACCGCCGAATTGGACTATGGACGGTGGGAAATTGTTGCCCTGCATTCCTTCGGTTTCAAGGATATCGCGCAGGCTCTCTTCATCTAACGGTTCAAAATAGAGACGGTCGCTGGTATCGAAATCAGTGGACACCGTTTCCGGGTTAGAGTTAGCCATAATTCCCTTATAACCAGCCTCCTGCAATGCCCAGGCGGCGTGGACGCTGCAGTAGTCGAACTCGATACCCTGCCCGATTCGGATGGGTCCGCTGCCAATGACTAAGGCTTTCTTTTCCTGAATCGGTTGAGCCTCATTCTCCTCTTCATAGGTGCTATAAAAATACGGCGTGGCCGCATCGAACTCAGCGGCACAGGTATCCACCATCTTATAGACCGGACGGACGTTCCACTGGTGCCGCAGCTCTCTAACCTGTTCGGGAAGCCTATCTGCCAGAGTCCCCACCTGCTCATCGGAAAAGCCGAGGCGCTTAGCTTCTTTTAGAAGCTCCGGCGTCAGCGGGTGAGACAATAGCTTCTTTTCCATATCTACGATGTTCAGCAGCTTGGTAGTAAACCACAGGTCAATCTTAGTGCGCTCCGAAATTTCTTCCGGGGTTATCCCTCTCCTCAGGGCGGCCATTATTGCCCATAACCTTATATCGGTAGGTTCAAGAGGGAAGGAATTGATAGATGTTCCGAGTTCCCACTTCGGGTCTTCCCAGAGTAGTGATTTGTTGCCGAACTCAAGGGAACGGACTGCCTTCTGCAAGGCGGCTTCGAAGGTGCGGTCGATTGCCATTACCTCACCGGTTGCTTTCATTTGAGTGCCGATAATGCGGTCGCCCGAGGCAAACTTATCGAAGGGCCAGCGAGGAATCTTAACCACAACGTAGTCCAGCGCCGGCTCGAAACAAGCCATTGTCTTGCCGGTCACAGCGTTGGGAATTTCATCCAGCCGCTTGCCAGCGGCTATCTTAGCAGCGACGCGGGCGATAGGATAGCCGGTGGCTTTGCTGGCTAAAGCCGAGCTACGGCTGACCCTAGGGTTAACTTCAATAACATAGTACTGGGTGCTTTGAGGGTCAAGAGCAAACTGTATATTACAACCACCTTCTATTCCTAGAGCGCGAATGATGTTCAGGCTGGCTGTCCTGAGCATCTGATATTCTTTGTTGGTCAGCGTCTGGCTGGGCGCTATCACGATGCTATCGCCGGTATGCACCCCCATCGGGTCGAAGTTTTCCATATTGCACACTGTGATGCAGTTATCGGCGGCATCACGCATCACCTCGTATTCGATTTCCTTCCAGCCGCCCACCCAGCGTTCCAGCAGTACCTGTTTAATGGGGCTTGCCGCCAGACCATTAGTTACCACCGCTTCCAGCTCTTCCATCGTGAAAGCCACCCCACCACCCGTTCCCCCCAGCGTAAAAGAAGGACGGATTATCAACGGTAGACCCAGTTTTGTGGCTGCTTTCTTAGCCGCTGCCAGCGTCTTGATGGCTATACCATCCAACGTTGGTTCACCGATACTGGTTAAGAGCTTTTTAAAGAGGTCACGGTTGGAAGCATTTCTGATGGTTTCTATTGGCGTCCCCAGCGCCCTGACATTATATTTATCGAGCACGCCAGCCTCAGCCAGCTCGTGGGCGAGGGTAAGTCCGGTCTGACCGCCCAGGGTAGGCAATAATCCATCGGGGCGCTCGCGCTCAATGATGCGGGTAATCATTTCTACGGTGAGCGGCTCGATATAAACGATATCGGCGATGTCCTCATCGGTCATAATAGTTGCCGGGTTGGAGTTGACCAGCACCGAGGTAACGCCTTCCTCCCGCAGCCCTTTACACGCCTGAGTACCGGAGTAGTCAAACTCTGCTGCCTGCCCGATGATTATGGGACCAGAGCCGATGATGAGAACTTTAGAGGGCTTTTGCGACATATATTAAACCTCTCGGTTAGAGTATCATTTTTGAGGCAACAAATCAAGCTCAGAATAGCTATCAGACGCTCAGCTTTCAGCAGTCAGCATCCGTCCTCACCACCCAGTTTTTGACTTTTGAGTTGTGACTTTGTCCTTCACTTGTGAAGGATGAGATTTGACTTAGCTATGGCTAATGAGCCGGTTGGTTCAGTTTCTTAGGAGGTTTCACGAATAAAATTACTACGCTGGCAATAACCATCATTCCAGCAAAAACAGTAAAAGCTATCATATAGCTCTTGGTAGTATCGTATATCCAGCCGGCAAATAATGGTCCGATGAAAGAACCAATCGAAGTAAAAGCGTTCATATAGCCGTATATGGTGCCAAAACTTTTAGCGCCGAAACAATCGGCTCTAAGAGCCGGTTCGACGGGCATACGCAATCCGAAGCCCAGTCCATAAATCGAAACGAATACCCAGACCAGCGGCATGCTCTTTATCTGGGTGAAAATAATTAAGGCTACAGCCATAAGAGCACAGGCAATACCATAAACGTTTTTGGCTTTCCATCTGTCAGCCAGCCAGCCGGCGGTAAGCCGCCCCGGCGTGCTCATCAGGGTTAGTGCCCCCAGTGCTGCCGCTGCTAAGATTTTAGAGACGCCCATATCTTCGAGGAAAGGAATCTGGTGGACCTGAATGGAATTCATTATGGTAGAGCTTACAAAAGAAGCGAACATTATCAACCAAAAATTAGCCGTTTTCATTGCTTGTTTTAAAGTAAATCCTTCGCCTATACCTATCCCTTTTTCTCCGGCGTGATTGGTATCGGTGCTACTCCCACCTTCTTTAATCGGTTCGATTTTGTAGCCGTCCACGTTAAGACCGTAACGCTCCGGAGTGTGCGGCTTAAAAACGGAGCCTAACGTCCAACCCAATACTAACGCCGCACCAGCTAAAGGAAGGACGGCAGTCCGCCACCCATAGCTGGTAATCAGCCAGGCAGTCAACGGGACTAGAATCGAACCACCCAGAGCACCGCCTGTGGTCAGGGCGCCGAGTGCCATACCTCTTTTCCTGTGAAACCATTTAGCGATGGCAGTCTGGAGGGACATATACAGTCCGGCGTTTGCCCCTAAGGAAAGGAAGACGGTATAGGCAAGGATGTACATCCAGTAGCTATCAACATAGTGCAGTAGAAGAAAGCCGATTGCCATCATCGTCCAGCCGACTCTCACCATAAACCGCGGTCCGAATTTATCGATGAGCGGACCGGTAATCAGCCCTTCGATGCCGCCCTCGACTCTCGCAAAAGAGAACGCCAGCGATATCTTTGCCCTAGACCAGCCAAATTCGGCCGAAATTGGGCCGAAGAAGTTACCGAAGGAATACTGCCACGTCCCGTAGCCGAACATAACCAGTACTGCGCCGGCGGCTACCATCCACCACCCATAAAATACTTTCTTGAATTTCTCTCTCATACTTAGGATGCCCTTAACTCATAAAGAAAGGCGGCTAATGCCGCCTCTTAAATATCTGGGATAAATACTTATCTCTAATGCCCCTTTTTCAGATTTACTTATACCACAGAAAGACCAGGAAGGTCAAACCCAAAAACGAGGATTCGTGATTTATAATTGAGGATTTAATCTCGTTGATTATGTTATAATGCTCCTATTCAGGAGGGGGAGGGGTTTGATGCCGCAGAACCGCTTACGACCGTTCCAACGATATGGGTTGGCTTCAACTGTACTGGCTGGCATTCTGGTAATATCTTCTAGTCTGATTTCTTGCTCCACAAATAAATATTCCGGACCGGTTGAGACAGTTACGTTTGGTGCCTTACCTACCGGTTCAGCCACTCTCATTTACATCGCTCAGGAGCAGGGTTTCTTCGCAGACAACGGACTCAATGTAAATGTTACCGATTACGCCACGGGCGTGGCGACCACCGATGCATTATTAAAGGGAGAAATAGACATTGCGTGGTCGGCGGAGCTGCCATTAGTCAGGAAAGCACTTGCTAAAGCGCCAATCAGCATCATTGCCAGCTTAAGTAGGTTCAATGACGAGTTTCTCTACGGCCTTAAAAGTCACAATATTGAAAATATAGCCGACCTCAAAGGCAAGAAAATAGGTCTTCCTCGGAACACTATCGCCGAGTTTTATCTGGCACGACTGCTCACTCTAAACGGTATGAGCATGCAGGATGTATCTCTATTCGATGTCCCGCCGGCACAATCGATGAATGCCATCACCAGCGATAACTTCGATGCCGTGGTTACGTGGGAACCTGTTTCTACCCAGATAAAAACACAACTGGCGGACAAGGTAGTTGCTTGGTCGGTGCAAAGCAGCCAGCCGGGTTACGGCATTATTACCTGCAGAAACGATTGGATAAGTGAGCATCCGCAAGTCGTCAGCCGGTTCTTAAAATCGCTGGTCCAGGCAGAGGATTATCTCAGACGTAACCCTGAAGCCTGCCGAACCATAGTGCAAAAACGGGTGAACTTCGATGACGCTCTTATGAATATTGTCTGGAAGGCAAATGAGTATTCTATCTCCCTCGACCAGTCTCTGATTACGGCGATGGAAGACGAGGCACGCTGGCTGATAAACAGCAATTTGACCGCTGAAAAGCAGGTGCCTAATTTTCTAGATTATGCAAAAGAGGATGCTTTAAAAGCAGTGAAGCCGGGAGTGGTGAATATAATAAGATGAAGCCCGATTCGTTCAAACGCATGGTATTTGACTTTTGACCTTTGAAATTTAAGATAATAGTAGTATGAAAATCAGAACGCAGTTTATCGTCGCTATGCTCCTGTTCGGCATTGCCCTTATTGTTATATCTGCGTCCGGAATAATTACCAGCCAGCAGGTAGGGCAAGCCAATGCCCAGCTAACTCTGGCTAACCGCATCGCCGAGGGAGCTAACGGACTTGGGTATCTATCGAGCGATTATTTGATTTACCGGGAAGCTCAGCAATTCGACCGGTGGCGAAAAAGGTTTGCCGAGTTTTATATCGATGTCTCTCTTCTTTCAGTCGATAAGCCTGAGCAGCAGACTCTGGTTGACAATATTCAAATAAATTCCCGGAGACTCAAAGAGGTATTCGACAGCATAGCATCGTCTGTCTCAACCCAGAACCAGACCTATATCGACCCGGTATTTCTCCAGATTTCATGGAGCCGGATGGCGGTACAGACACAGGGGCTGGTCTCTGATTCTTCGCGCCTGGCACAGCTGCTTCACGACCAGGCCGACCAGGCGCAAAAAACTCACACGAACGTCATCATCGCGCTGGTAGTAATTCTGGCTATGTACTTCCTTATCAATTATCTCATCATACAGCGTCGTGCTCTCAAGTCGATAGCCGTACTCCAAGCGGGCACCGAAGTGATTGGCTCCGGAAATCTGGATTTTAAAATCCGGGAAAAAAGCAATGATGAAATCGGAGATTTAGCCCACGCCTTTAACCGGATGACCGCCAATTTGAAAGAAGTAACGGCTTCCAAGTCTGATTTGGAGAAGGAAATTACCCGGCGCAGTGAGGTGGAAGAGGAACTGCGGGTATCTAACGAACAATTGCAGGAGAACACACAAAAGCTTGAGGAGGAGATATCCGAGCGTAAAGAGGCAGAAGAAGCACTTAAGAAGAGCGAGGAAACATTTAGAATAGTACCTAACTTTACGTATGATATGGAGCACTGGCGCGGCCAGGATAACCGCTTCGTTTATATTTCACCATCTTGCTGGCGCATTACTGGCTACTCAGACACCGAGTTTATGCAGAACCCGGACCTATATTTCAACATCGTTCATCCTGATGACCGTGGGCGTGTAGAGACCCACGTGCGAGGTAATCAAAATAGCCTTGAAACCTGCGAAATGGAGTTCCGGATAACCCGCCGCGATGGGCAAGAGCGGTGGATAAGTCATGTATGTCAAGCAGTAGTGGATACACAGGGGAATCCCCTGGGACGCCGCGCCTCCGACCGTGACATCACCGAGCGTAAAGAGATAGAGGAAGCACTCAGGATTTCGGAAAAACGGTACCGAACGTATGTTGAAGTCACTGGCGAGTTAGGATGGACTACTAACGTCAATGGCGAAGTGGTAGAAGACACACCTTCTTTCCGGCGCTTCACCGGTCAGTCATACGAAGAGGTAAAAGGTTGGGGTTGGTCGAATGCCCTTCACCCTGACGACCTTGAACGTACCAAACACGTGTGGCGGAAGGCAGTCCAGGAAAGAAGCAAATACGAAGTAGAATACCGTTTACGCCGCTATGATGGCGTCTATCGCTATTTTCTGGCACTCGGTGTCCCCGTCCCGAGAGACGACGGCGACATCGTCGAATGGGTCGGTACTTGTATCGACATCACCGAGCGCAAGGAAGCGGAGGTAGCGCTGAAAGAGAGCGAGAGCCGTTTCCGAAGCCTGTTCTCGTCGATGACCGATGGCGTTTGTGAACACGAAGTAGTCTATGATGCCTCTGGTAAGCCTGTCGACTATATCATTACCGGTGCTAACACTGCCTACGAGACAATTACAGGGCTGAGTTCCATGAAAGCCTTGCAAATGAAAGCCTCAACACTATATGGCTCGGACCCGCCTCCCTACCTGGATATTTATTCTAAGGTCGCTGAGACGGGAAAACCATACATCTTCGAGACCTGTTATCCGCCGATGTCCAGGCACTTTCACATATCGGTGTTCTCTCCCGGGCGGGGGAAGTTCGTTACCATTTCCTCCGATATCAGTGACCGCAAGCAGCTTGAGGAAACCCTGAGAAGAACCAACGAAGAACTGGAAGCACGGGTACAACAGCGAACCGCAGAGGTTACAAACGAACGGCAGCGCCTTTATAACGTGCTTGAAATGCTGCCGGCTTACGTCGTGCTTCTCGACAAGGATTACCATGTACCTTTCGCCAATAAATTCTTCCGAGATAGGTTCGGGGAGTCGCATGGGAAACGTTGTTACGAATACCTTTTCAACCGAAGTGAGTCTTGTGAGAACTGTGAGAGTTACAAGGTAATGAATACCAAGGCGCCGCATCACTGGGAGTGGCTTGGACCGGACGGCAAAAATTACGACATATATGACTACCCATTCAAAGATACCGACGGTTCTCTGATGATAATGGAAATGGGTATCGATATAACCGTGCAAAAGCGAGCACAGGAGGCTTTGCTCAAGGCATACGACGAATTAGAGACACGGGTTCAGGAGCGCACTACAGAATTAAGAGAGGAGATATCAGAGCGTAAAAAGGCTGAAGCAGCATTATCAGCAACCGCCGCTGAGCTCGCCGCTATTCACGCCAACATCCCTATCGCCTTAATGCTGGTGGACCGTGAACGGCGGGTCCAGAAAGTCAACCAGGCAGCAGCAGAGTTCTCCGGTCGCCAGATGGATGAGATGGTAGGCTTACGCGGAGGAGAAGCCCTGCGCTGCCTTCATTCTCTGGACGACCCGCAAGGCTGCGGGTTCGGACCATCCTGCAAAACTTGCCTCATACGCCAGGCTGTGCATGATACTTTCGAAAAAAGAAAGCCGCAAATTAACGTTGAAGCTAAGTTCCCTCTTAACTGCGATGGCAGAGTCGAAGAAAGATGGCTGCAGATATCGACGGCACTGCTCAGCTCCGACTCTAAAGAAACGGTTCTGCTCTGTGCCGAGGATATTACCGAGCGCAAGAAAGTAGAACAACTCAAGGATGAGTTCATCAGTCTTGTATCTCACGAGCTGCGCACGCCGCTGACCATAATTATAGGTTCCCTGCGAACAGCGATGTCACCGGGGGTATCAAAGGAAGACGCTGATTTGCTTATCCAGAATTCTGCGGAAAGTGCCGATGAGCTGGCGGCTATTTTGGAGAATATGCTCGAACTATCCCGATACCAGGCAGGACGTCTCCATCTAAATGTCGAATCGCTTGCTATCGCCGATACGGCTAATAAAGTAATCGAAAAGTTAAAAGCCAGGGGCGTCACTCAGCGAATTGTAACGGACTTAAATAGTTTGCCTCGCGTCAAAGCCGACTCAGTCAGGTTAGAGAGAATACTGTACAACTTCATCGAAAACTCTACCAAATATTCGCCGGAAGACAGCGAGATAAAAGTTTCCGCCCACACCGAAGGGAATATGGTCGTGACTGAAGTTACCGACCATGGAGACGGCATATCTAAGGACGACCAAAGCCAGCTATTCGAACTCTTCCGGCGACTGCCGACATCACGCACGGCTAAGGGAGCGGGACTCGGGCTGGTTGTCTGTAAGCGGCTTGCTGAAGCCCAGGGCGGATGGGTCAAAGTAGCTTCAACACCAGGCAAAGGCTCGACCTTCTCTTTCGCTCTACCGACGAATAAATCGAGCTAATCTGAACTCTGTCACCCGTGGTTAATCAGTTCGTGAATTCGCCTGACCATATCATCGGAGCTAAATGGCTTAGGCACAAATTCATTGGCACCCAGACTTATGGCAGACTCATAATTCCCATGGCTGGCACTGAAGGCAATAACCGGCAGTTTTGAAAAGGCGCGCAGTCTCCTGATTACCTCAAAACCATCGACTTCCGGCATAACCAGGTCCAACAGCATAATATCGGGTTTAGCTGATTCGACCAACTTAAGGGCTTCTTCACCGGAAGTGGTCGTGATAACCTCGAACCCACGTAATTTCAGGTCTATTTCAAGGAACCGTAATACCTTAGTCTGGTCGTCAACGACCAGTACTCGTTTTTTTCTTGTCTCAGCCATCAGGTTCATCAAGTTTAAGATGTGCCTATTTATAACTTTATTCCTAAAATAATAGCAATTATAGGATAGAATTTAAATAAAATTCAGGCAGTAATTATAACAAATTTATAACATTTTTCTAAACGAGAAAGTCAAGCTTCGATGGTCGTTGAATTATTCCGTCTGTCTTGGGTGGGGTGTCTTCTTCCATAGGTTTGGCGAGTCCTTCGGCGGAAGGACTCGCCAAACCTTAAAAAACATCCCCTTCCCCTTTTCTAAGGGGAAGGGGATAGGGTTACACCAACCAGGTGTAAGTACCTTTATCTAAGTCCTTTTATACGCAACGCATCGTGAAGTAAAGAATTTCCGTCACACCGGTGACAGTGGTTTTCATTTCCGGAAGGAACCCTCGAGCTATACACGATTTCAGTAGCCTCCAGCACAGTATCGACAAACCAACCGCCGGTAGGAGCCTGATGCCCTTCGAGCTGTGAGCCGGGATTGGGAGACCAGACAAACGGCACGACATTCGCTCCCAAACTGGTCAGTTCCCTGACACCTTCCAGGAATGTTTTTCTCGGCTCCAGTCCCATAACGAACACTCCATACACATTGCCTGCACCGAAAACACTAACCGCCGACTTAATGGAGCGAACAAATTCATCGTGACTTGTCCCGTTGGATTTACCCGGGCAAATAGCTTGATATAGCTTTTCGTCCCATATTTCCATACTGAACCCGATAGCTTTTATTCCGGTATCGTAATACTTTTTTATATCGCCTATCCCTTTTGCTGGAGAAGGCAGAATCGTTCCCGGAATGCGGTCGAGTCCCGTAGATTCACGAACCGACTTCAAGATATCCGATACCAGCTCGATTTCCTTCTGATGATTGAAACAGCCGCCGGTTAGCAGAACGTGGTTTACCATACCTTCTGAGAAAGCCTCTCTGGCGACCTCACCGATGTCTTCGGTGTCTTTCTTTTTCAGCACAGAGTTATAGGTTTCAGATGTCGAGACAAGATTACAGAAAAGACACTCCTGGTGTTTTGGGAAAAAGCTGCAGTAATTCTGATAGCAAAAGAATAAGCAGTCCCCACCCCCAATCTGCCCGACCTTAACCATCGAATGGCTGTTCTTCGTCTTCTTCTCGTAATATGCCGGCCTCGGTATCCACTCGACATTACAAATTTCCTCTTCGCCCCTGGATAAAACCAGGGTATCTCCCTTGGAAGAAACCAGATACGGCGAACGGCTATTCTTTCTGAACTGAACGATCGTTCCATCGGGGAGAGTAAAATCGTCGGGTAACATCATTCCGGGATGGTCTTCGAAATCCCAGCCGAACAGTCCATGGTTCTGTTCCTTATATTTCTTGCCTACTTCCTTCAGGGCATCGTGAGTCGCCTGGACGCCATCTACCAGCAAAGCCGCCTTGAGTTCCAGATATTTATATTCAGCCATTTTCACCTACCTTATGCCCTCCCCATTAGAGAGGAGAAATATCCCTACCAGGGCGAATATGTTCGGGAATAGCTTCACCCTTTTATTCGCTCCAACAAAAGCCGCCCTCTTGATTTTGATATGTCTTTTGCGGCAATATTCAATGAAGTCCGCAATGCTTAAAAAATGTAAGTTCGGAGTATCGTGCCACTCGTAAGGTAAAGAGGGCGTAATCGGCGTCTTCCCTCTAAAGAATATCTGTGTCCGCGCCGAAAAATGCGCAAAATTAGGAAAGCCAACGATAACCTGCTTACCTACTCGCAGTGCTTCTTTAAGCACTGCGTCAGGCTTTTTTACCTGTTGGAAGCTCTGGTTAAGCATTACGTAATCGAAAGACTTGTCTCCGTAATCAGGCAAATCGGAGTCTATATCTCCGTGAAGCACACTTAAACCCCGAGACACGCATTTATATATGGCTTGCTCGTCTATCTCGATCCCACGAACGCTAGCCTTCTTCTCCCGTGCCAGAATCGATAGCAGTTCTCCGTCACCGCAACCGAGGTCCAGAACCGACGAACCGGGTTTTATAAAATCGAGTATTATCTGATGGTCAGGTCTCATTTTCAGCATCACCTCTTGTGCGGGACACTCTTTCCAGGAAATACTTAATCAGGTGCGTCTCTTCTTTTGTCTCCAACAAAAAGGCATCATGGCCGTAGTTAGAATCTATCTCGCAATACGTAACATCCAGCCCCGCCAGTTTACAAGCTCTGACGATTTCTTGAGATTGATATGCCGGATACAACCAGTCCGATTTGAAAGCAATTACCAGGACCCGGGTATCGATGCCTTTAAAAACCTCCCCGAGTTTCTTTCCTCCGGACGCATCGAAATAATCGATTGTCTTGGTGACGTACAGGTAAGAATTAGCATCGAACCGCTTTACAAAGTTGTTGCCGCGATACTGCAGATACCTCTCTACCTCGAAATCAGCGGTAAATTTGAAGTCCGGTTTATCGTTTTTGAGCCGCCGCCCGAATTTCTCTGCCATCGATTTATCACTCATATAAGTAATGTGTCCCACCATCCTGGCAACAGCCAGACCGCTGGCTGGTAACGGACCGTCATAATAATTGCCGCCATTCCAGTTGGAATCTGCCATTATCGCCTGCCGGCCCACCTCATTAAACGCAATCTGCTGAGGTGAATGCCTGAGCGTAGTGGCGATGGGTATGGCACTTCTAATTCTCTCCGGGTAAGAAACCATCCACTCCAAGACTTGCATTCCACCCATAGAACCGCCAGCTACGGAGAGAAGTTGGTTGATACCCAGGTAATCGATAAGGTATCTCTGTGCGTTTACTATGTCCTTTATGGTTATTGCCGGAAAATCGAGCCCATAAGGTCTATGCGTTTTGGGGTTTATCGACGAAGGTCCGGTAGACCCTTTGCATCCTCCGATAATATTAGAGCAGATAACAAAATACTTATCGGTATCAAAAGCCTTCCCGGGTCCTATCATATCGTCCCACCAGCCGGGGTCCTCATCGCCCTTGTGGAAACCGGCGGCATGAGCGTCTCCCGATAGAGCATGGAGAATGAGAATGGCATTGGACTTATCCTTATTGAGTTTACCGTAAGTCTCAAAAGCCAGCGTGATAGGACCGAGTTTTTCGCCATTCTCAAGCACCAGCTCATTGGGAGGGTTGGCAAAAGTATAATACTGAGTTTCAACAACACCGACGCTGCTACTTTTTAATATTGCCTCCATATCTTCTCCAAAAACAGCAAACTGAACTTACGACTGCTTTGCTGCCTTTCTTAATGCCTGGTCGATGTCTTCCTTTATATCTTCTATATCCTCCAGCCCGACCGAGACTCTAATAAAATCTTCGGTCACACCGGTCTCTTCTTGCTCCTCTCGGGTCAATTGCTGGTGTGTTGTCGAAGCTGGATGAATGACCAGGCTCTTTATATCGCCGATATTAGCCAGATGAGAAAGGAGTTTCACCGAATTGATAAATCTCTTCCCGGCTTCCAGTCCGCCTTTAATTCCGAAACCCAGGATGGCACCGAAATTGCCTTTAAGATATTTCTTGGCTAATTGATGACTCGGGTGCTCAGGTAAGCCCGGGTAGTTGACCCAGTTGACCAGAGGTTGCTTCTTCAAAAAATCAGCCAGCTTGAGAGCATTTTCTGAGTGCTTCCTCACTCTCAAAGGCAGCGTTTCCAATCCCTGGAGAAACAGAAATGAATTAAAGGGACTTAAAGCGGCTCCGAGGTCGCGCTGTAATTGCACTCTCACCTTTATGATAAAGGCCACGTTGCCCATACCGGGAAAATTGCCGAATACGTCCCAATACTTCAGACCGTGGTAACTGGGGTCGGGCTCGGTAAACTCGGGAAACTTACCGTTACTCCAATCGAACTTTCCGGAATCGACGATAACTCCTCCGATGGACGTCCCGTGTCCGCCGATAAATTTGGTTGCCGACAAAGTAAGAATATCTACCCCGTAATCGATAGGTCTCACAATTCCGATGCCCACGGTGTTATCCACAACGAAAGGAATTCCGGCATCGTGAGCTATCTTAGCAATTGCTTCGAAGTCAGGCACATCCAACTTGGGATTTCCGATTGTTTCGGCATAGATTGCCCTGGTCTTTCCAGTAATCGCTTTTTTAAATTCCTGGGGTTTTGTGGATTCGACAAAAATTACCTTTCTGCCTAATTTAGGAAAGGTATAATGGAATTGCTGGTAGGTCCCGCCATAAAGATTGTTGGCTGAGACAATCTCGTCTCCGACCTGAGTAATTGCCAAAAGGGCGAGAGCCTGTGCGGCTTGCCCCGAAGACACGCCTAACGCACCGGAACCGCCTTCAAGTGCCGCCACCCTTCTCTCGAAAATATCATTGGTGGGATTCATTATCCGGGTATAAATATTGCCGAATTCCTTAAGCGCAAAGAGATTCGCCGCATGCTCCGTGCTCTTAAATACGTACGAGGTCGTCTGGTATATGGGCACTGCTCTGGCACCCGTTGCTATATCAGGACTTTCCTGCCCTGCGTGAATTGCAATTGTATCTGGTCTCATTTTACTTTCTCCTATTCTTATTTTTAATTATGTTTTCCCCAATTCGATTAAGATAACAGATTAAGCTTTTGTCCTTAGCTTTATGAAAAAATGACGAAGAATCTGGTTTCGTGGGATTTACAACAGCCCTGAGATTCTTCTGCACTACGTTCGGAGTCCGGAATGACTCCTAAATGTAGTACATAGCGGCGTCCGGCTGCATCTTGCGGAGCTGGAGCTCAACAACATCTTTCAAAGTTGTTGTCTCCAATACTCCGTTCATCGCCTCCCCTATTTTGTTCCATATATCCCGGGTGGCACAAAAACCGGACCGGTTACACACGGATGGGTCGTCAATGCACTGGACGGGAGAAATCGAGCCTTCCAGAAGCTGAATTGCATCTTTAAGCTTGATTAATTCGGGTGGTTTAGCCAGAGTGATGCCACCCCCCACACCCCGACTACTCCTCAACAATCCGCCATTTAACAAAGGACCAATTAGTCGTTTAACGTAAGGGAGTGGAATCTGCTGGCATTTGGCAATATCTTGAAGAGAGACCGGCTCCCGGCTATGCCGAAGAGCCACTTCCAACAGAATTCTGGTTCCGTAACGTCCTTTAGTAGATAATTTCATAATTGTCTCTTAATAGGATACTAAAGTTATTGTTTTAGTATAGTTTAAAGTTAAAAAAATGTCAAGTGCCAATTTACTAAAATATAGATAGGGAAAATTCAGTTCGCTGCGAGCTTACCTTAAGTTACGATTTAAGGATTTAAGATTTATGATTTAGCCTTTCCAAGATACTTTTCAGGGTTGGCTTTAAACCTTTCCGCACACATTTTTGCACAGAAGTAGTATGTCTTCCCTTTATATACTTCTTTAGCGGCAGCATCCTTGGGGTCGATTTCCATTCCGCAAACAAGATCTTTAACCGTTGCCATTGTTACCTCCTCTGGCTCCTCATGAGCTTTTGTTTCGCTGACTTCAACCTTGGGTGTTACCGGCTTGCCTGCCCCGGTTGTTACCAGAGCTATCGGCTTATAGCTTCGTAGCCGGTTGGCGTTACTCACCACGGAAAGCGAACTCATCGCCATTGCCGCCGCCGCAATCATCGGGCTTAATAATATGCCGAAGGCAGGATACAGCACGCCGGCCGCTACCGGAATTAGGATAGTGTTGTAAAAGAAAGCAAATGTAAGATTCTGGCGTATATTCCTGAGGGTGGCACGGCTTAGAGTTATTGCCGTCACCACTCCTCTAAGTTCACCGGAGATAAGAGTAATATCTGACGACTCTATGGCTACATCTGTGCCGGTGCCGATGGCAATACCCACGTCTGCCTGAGCTAATGCCGGGGCATCATTGATACCGTCTCCCACCATCCCGACCAGTTTGTCTTCTCCCTGGAGTCTCTTCACTTCGAGGGCTTTATCCTGAGGCAGGACTTCAGCCAGAACGCGCTCGATGCCTACTTGCCGGGCGATGGCTTCCGCAGTATGGCGGTTATCCCCGGTAATCATAACCACCTCAACACCCAGCCGCTTTAGTGTCGCTATAGCCGCAATTGAATCCTCTTTCACCGTATCAGCCACAGCAACAACCCCCGCTGGTTTACCATCAATAGCCACGAACATTGCTGTCTTGCCATCGGCTTCCAGGCGTTCGGCATGCTTCTCAAGCATTTCGATTTTCATACCGACATCACCAAGAAGGCGTCGGGTGCCCACCAGCACCTGGCGTCCATCGATTGATACCTTGATTCCTTTGCCGGTAACCGACTCGAATTGCCCGGGTTCAACCAGTGTTAGGTTCTTATCTTGAGCGCCCCGTATGATAGCCTGCCCCAGCGGATGCTCGGAAGACTTTTCCGCCGAGGCTACCAGGCGAAGCAATTCATCGGTACTAATACTGTCTACCGATACCACATCGGTCAGAGACGGTTTGCCTCTGGTAATGGTGCCGGTCTTATCCAGTATCAGAGTATTTAGCTTATGAGCCGTTTCCAGTGCTTCCGCAGAGCGGATGAGAATACCGTTCTGGGCACCTTTACCGGTGCCGACCATCACCGAAAGCGGAGTTGCCAGACCTAAAGCGCAAGGACAGGCAATAATAAGCACCGCCACTGCATTAACCAGTGAGAATATGAGGGCTGGCCCGGGCCCGAAGATGAACCAGATGACAAATGTGGCGATTGCAATAAAGATAACTCCGGGAACGAATCGGCTGGCAATAAGGTCGGCGAGGCGCTGGATAGGCGCTTTGGAACCCTGTGCCTGCTCCACGAGCTGTATTATCTGTGCCAGCATCGTTTCGCTGCCGACTTTAGTCGCTTTGAAACGGAAAGCTCCCGTCTGGTTAATGGTAGCCCCGATAACAACGTCTCCCGGGCCTTTGGTAACGGGCAGGCTCTCTCCGGTTACCATCGATTCATCGAGCGTGGAACGGCCCTCCACAATCTCGCCGTCTACCGGCACTTTCTCTCCGGGGCGGACTATAACGATATCACCCATCTGGACATCCTCAATCGGGATGTCTGCCTCTTTACCGTCACGAACGACTCGGGCAGTTTTGGCCTGAAGCCCAATCAGCTTGCGGATAGCCTCACTGGTGCCGCCCTTGGCAATCGCCTCCAGGAGACGACCCAGCATAATCAACGTAATAATAACGCCGACCGCTTCGAAATATACCTGGCGTAGATTCTCAGGCAGGATCCCCGGCACAATGGTAACTATCAGGCTATAGCCGTAAGCGGCAATTGTGCCGATAGTAATCAGCGTGTTCATATCGGCGGTGCGGTGACGTAAAGTGAGCCAGCCGGTGCGGTGTATCGGCCAGCCGGAATAGAACATCACCGGCGTAATCAGCACCAGTTGGACCCAGCGATTAAGCAAAAAGGAAGGTATCCACATCGCGCCGAAAATATCGTGTGCCATCACGGCAAAAGCTACCGGCGCGGATAATATGATTCCCACGACGAGGCGCCGCGTCAAATCACTACGCTCGGCTTTCCGCTCGGCGGCTTCCCGGTCTTCGGTTTCCTCAGTGCCGGCTTTGCCTCTCAGGTGGACTTTGTAGCCGGTATTTTCGATAACTTCCCTCATCTCGTCCTGAGTTACCTGTGACGGGTCGTGCCGGACGATAATACGGTCGGTGCCGAAATTGACTTTAACATCATCGACGCCATGGAGCCTATTTAAGGCACTCTCGATATTTACGGCACAACTGGGGCAAGTGACGCCTCCGCCCACCAACGCAAACTCCGTCTGTTCCGTCTTGCCCACCGGCATACGCGGACCCACGCCTACTGCCTGGGCGTGCTCTCTGGCAGGAACTTCAGCCTGTGGTTTTTCTGTTTCGGTTTTCTCGGCGGCTCCCTTGCTATCTTCCACAATTATAGTGCCGTGCAGCATGTTCATACCGCAGGCAAAGCCGAACTCGCCGGCTTTATCCGGAGTGAATTCGAGGTTAGTCCGGGCAAATGGAGCTAACGTCTTGCTGACCTGGAAATCGGGAAAGACCACCCTCGAACTGCAGTCGCCGGCTTCCTTGCGGTCGAAGACGAGGCGGAGCGGGATACCCTTCTTTACCCGGATAACATCCGGCGAATATCCTCCCTTGACCGTAATCTCTATCTCCTGGACGTTGCCCTTTACCCGTGCCGTTTGGGCTTGCTTGGGACCGAAGAAAAACCAGGATAGAAAAGCAATCGCCGCCAGACCGGCCAGAGTTACGATTATGTCAATCACTGTGAAAATTCCTTAATATTGATAAATTCCTCTCCTCATTGTTCCCTCCTGCACTCAACTGTCATTGCGAGACCATTGCCCGTTCGTAGGGGCGGGTTTCGAACCCGCCCGCCCCGGGATGGGCGGAGTCGAAGCAATCCAACTGTAACCTTGATTATAGCAGGTCCTTTTTCTTAGCCTCATATTCCTCTTTGGAAATCTCGCCCCGGGCATACCTTTTTTTAAGCACATCCAGAGCCGATTCCTCTTGTCTTGACCCGCCGCCCGATGACAAACCACGCACCAGGGCTACGATAGCCCAGATAACCAGTCCCCAGAAAACAATCATTAATATTGGCATAAACCACCCCCAGCCGGTACCGCCCGCCCAGGGTCCCATCATCCCGCCGTAGCCGCCATAACCACTATAGCCACCCCATCCCCCGAAGATGGAGACAACTACCAGTGCGGCGACGATTATCCCGCCGATGATTAAGGCTGTTCTGATATCCTTATTCATTGCGACCTCCTTAAGTGAGAACTACGAAAGGTGAATATACTCCGTGCCGGTATCTTAGCAAGCTGAGAGTGTAAAAGTTATAAAATAACGGGCGGAAAAGTAACAAATTTATGACATTGGGGGGTAGCGCGCCTGGTGGGATTCGAACCCACGACCCCCGGTTTCGAAGACCGATGCTCTATCCACTGAGCTACAGGCGCATTCAACAGCATTTATAATACCATAACGCCCTCAGTCTGAGTAAGTGTCGCCCTTCGCCCTCTTACGCAAGCCAACTCCCCTCGTCATTCTGGAGTCCCGATAACTCCTTCGTCTCCTATCGGGACAGCCTGTCCTGAGCTAGTTTACCCTGAGTTTATCGAAGGGAAGGAAAGAATCTGGCGGTGTGGGGTTCTGAAACGTGAGATTGCCATTTCCGCGTAAGCGGGAATCCAGCCCCCACACCACCTGGATTCCGTGTTAAGTACGGAATGACAATAATTAAAATCCATCCGTTTTACCTTTGTTTCCCTTCGTTCTAGTTTTGTTTAAGGCTTTTTCGCCTCGTTTTACCCCTTTTATCTAAAAACTGCTCAACTGTCAACCGATAACTTTTTCAAACAGGCGACAAAACTTCCTTGACAAACTCAGAACATTAGTGCTATTATCACTCTAATGTCATTCTGGAAGGAGTCCTTCCGTTCGCCCTAACTTGTTCTGAGCATAGTCGAAGAAGCTTGTCGAAGGGAAGAATCTGGTGGGGTGGAGACTGAAGGATAGCGAGACCTCAAGAGTACCTTAAAAATTGGAAAGGATTTGAAAATCCGCGTTAAAAATGCTAAATCCGTCTTATTGCAGAAAAACAAATCAAGCTAAATAGACCTTTTTTAGCCTCAATTTGTTTAGTGTAAATGTTTTCTAGCCGGAAACGAATACGCTCGGTTCAATGTCGTTTTACGCTGCTTTGTTTCAATTTTCACAGTTTCGTCACGTAGGAAATCAAATGACCGTTCACCCTGAGCCTGTCGAAGGGCTGATAGGTGGTAGCTAACTGCAAGTCGGAACTCCTCAGAATGTATCCGCTGCCGTTTGCATTACCGCAACTAAATAGGTTAATATCTAAGCAATTACTTAATGGATGAACTGACTGTCGCTTATTTCTCGATGGAGTTCGGTATCGATGCGGCCATACCGACCTACACCGGTGGACTGGGGATATTAGCGGGAGATGCCATTCGGGCGGCGGCCGACCTGGGCTTACCTGCCGTGGGTGTTACTCTTCTTCACCGCAAGGGATACTTCCACCAGCACCTCGATGCCTGCGGCAACCAATCCGAATCAGATGCTTGCTGGACACCAGAGACATTCCTGGAAAAGCTTCCGCTGAGAGTCCGTGTGTCCATAGCCGGTCGTCCGGTGCAGGTGCAAGCCTGGCGCTATCTCGTGCGCAGTGAATTCGGCCACACCGTTCCCATCTACTTCCTGGATACCTGCCTGCCCGAAAATACGCCCTGGGACCAAAGCCTGACCGACCACCTTTACGGCGGCGATGCCCGCTACCGTCTGGGTCAGGAAACCGTTCTCGGTTTCGGCGGAATCGCAATGCTGCGGGCGCTCGGCTACCTTAAGATTCAAGCCTACCATATGAACGAAGGGCACTCTGCCCTAGTCCCGCTGGCACTGATGGAAGAGCAGACGTGGGGACGCGGCCTGCCCGCTATGGAGCCTATCGATAGAGAGGCCGTCATCCGTCATTGCGTGTTCACCACACACACTCCCCTACCCGTCGGGCACGACGAGTTCCCCATCGATTTAGTCCGGGAAGTCCTCGGCAGCGAACGGGCTGATTTCCTGAATAAATATCAATGCTGTTACAACGGCGCCTTGAATATGACCACCCTGGCACTGAATTTTTCGCGATACGTCAACGGCGTTTCGATGCGCCATGAAGAAATCGCCCGCAATATCTATACCAATCACCACATCAACGCTATCACTAACGGCGTGCACGCTGTCACCTGGACATCGCCGGCTTTTCGCGAGCTATACGACCGCTTCATCCCGCAGTGGCGCCGCGATAATCTTTATCTGAAATACGCTATCCGCATACCCACGGAGGAAATCTGGCAGGCACATACCAAAGCTAAGCTGGAGCTGCTCGCCGAAGTGGAGCGCCGGACCGGCACCCACCTCGACCCGCAGGTAATGACCATCGGATTTGCCCGGCGTGCTGCCGCCTACAAGCGGCACGACCTCATCTTCCACGATTTAGAGCGGTTAAAGCGAATGGTGCAGGGAGGCAGGAAGCTTCAGATTATCTACGCCGGCAAAGCTCACCCCAGGGACGAAAGCGGCAAGGCACTTATCAGGCGGGTCTTCGATGCCGCCAATGCTCTCAAAAATATTGTACCGGTAGTCTACCTAGAAGAATACGACGTGGCGCTAGCAAAATATGTGTGCTCCGGGGTTGATTTATGGCTGAATACTCCCCAGAAACCGCAGGAAGCCTCGGGAACGAGCGGTATGAAAGCCGCCCTCAACGGCGTACCTACCTTCAGCATTCTGGATGGATGGTGGATAGAAGGTCACATCGAAGGCGTAACCGGATGGGCTATCGGCGATGGCTGGCAATCCCAACCTAACGCCGAAAAAGAAGCCGCTTCCATATACGATAAACTCGAACAGGTAATTGTCCCGATGTACTATGACAAACAAGCCCAATTTATGAGCATTATGCGTTCGGCGATTGCTCTTAACGGTTCCTATTTCAATACCCAGCGAATGGTAACTCAATATCTGCAAAACGCCTATCTTCCCACGGGCGTTACGCGGACTTAAAAAGTAAAAAGTATTTAAGGAGGACTAAATGCCATCTGTTTCCTATCAAAAACTGAATCCACCGTGCCGGGTACTGCTCGGTCCCGGCCCGAGTAATATTCATCCCCGCGTTCAGGCGGCGTTGTCAGCACCGTTAGTCGGGCATCTAGACCCCTACTTCCAGGTGATTATGGACGATACGATGTCCCTGCTCCGCTACACCTTTAGAACAAAGAATAAACTCACCTTCCCCGTCTCGGGTACCGGTTCCGCCGGTATGGAAGCCGCTTTCGATAATTTCCTGGAACCCGGCGATGTCGCCATCATCGGAGTTAACGGTGTATTCGGTGATAGGATGGTAGAAAATGCCCGGAGGACCGGAGCTAAAGTTATTCCGGTAACCGCCGAATGGGGCAAAATCGTCGAACCGGAAGCGCTGGAGGCGGCTCTGAAGAGTGAAAATAAAGTAAAACTCCTGGCACTGGTCCACGTCGAGACCTCTACCGGCGTTATCCAGCCCCTGGCAGAAATTTCAAAGCTGGCAAAAAAATATGATGCCCTCTTTCTCGTCGATACCGTCACCTCTCTGGGCGGCCACGAGGTTGCCATAGACGACTGGGGAATCGATATTAGCTATAGCGGCACGCAGAAATGTATAAGCTGTCCCCCGGGGTTATCGCCTTTCACGGCCAACGAGAAAGCAATGGCTGCTTTGAAAGCACGCAAGGAAAAAGTCCATAGCTGGTATTTAGACCTGTCTTTACTCTCGGCATATTGGGATATCGGCCGGGTATATCATCATACCGCACCCATCCCTATGGTCTACGCACTTCACGAAGCTCTGACGTTAATTGCCGACGAAGGTCTTGAGGCACGGAACAGACGCCACCTCAGCCACGGCGCCGCATTTCATAGCGGCCTTGAGGCGATGGGGCTGAAGTTATTCGCCCAAGAAGGCCACCGCGCTTGCTCGCTTACTACAGTAGGCGTCCCGACTGGTGTCGATGCCGCGCGGGTTGCCCAGAGACTACTAAAAGAATACAACATCGAAATCGGTGGTGGTCTAGGAAATCTAAAAGGTAAAATCTGGCGTATCGGTATGATGGGACACTCTTCGACCAAGGAAAACATTCTGCTTATCCTTAATACTCTGGAGAAACTTTTAGTCGACGAAGGGTTCAAACCGGAACGTGGCGCCGGTGAAGCCGCCGCTCTGGAATCCCTCGCCAGCGACTAGCTACTGTAAAAGCGGGTGTCCAAGAGTGGTACCAACCCCTCTTCTAAATTTCCCCTCTCCAAGAATGGAGAGGGGATTAAGGGGTGAGGTTGATGAGACCTCAAGGAGTTACGACTATGAAGATAGTTATTCTCGGTGCCGGAGCTATCGGCAGTGTGGTCGGAGGCTTTCTGGCGCGTGCCGGAAATGATGTAATTCTAATCGGACGACCCGGTCACGTAAACGCCATTAACAAAAATGGGTTGAAACTCACCACGCCCACCGGGACTCATATTATAAAATTACCCGCCGTCACGGACTGTAACCAGGTTAAATTCGAGTCTGATGATGTTGTCTTTCTCTGCGTCAAAGGACAAAATACGGAAGAAGCCTTACCCTCTCTCAAAGCGGTAATCAAAGACGTCCCCGTCTTTTGCTTCCAGAACGGAGTCCGCAACGAGGAAATGGTAGCTAAATACTTCTCAAAAGTGTATGGCGTGATGATTAGAATGGGGGCGGTGTATCTCAACGATGGCGAAGTAATGGTCCGCCGCGACCCTCCGGGCTGGCTGGTTATGGGACGCTATCCAAAGGGAACCGATGAGTTGATTGAAAATGTAGCTAACACATTGAGCAAGAGTGAATTCTCGGTGCTGGTCACTCCGGATGTTATGCCTTATAAATGGGGCAAACTAATGACCAACCTCGCCAATGCCGTCGATGCCATCACCGACTCCAGGGGAGAAGATATCAGGTTCATTACCAATGCGGTAAGACAGGAATTAGCCGACCTTCTTACTCAAGCAGGTATTAGCTGGAAAACGTCGGAACAAATAGCCAAAGACTGGCCTGAGATAAATGCACCGGCACGCGCTTCGATGGACACCGCCGAGAAAAGTTCTACCTGGCAAAGCCTGGCACGCCAGCAGGGCACCGTTGAAACCGAGTTCCTCAATGGTGAAGTAGTGCGGTTAGCCGAGAAGTTGGGTAAACAGGCTCCGGTTAACGAAGGACTCATCCGAGTTTCTCAGGAAATGGCGGCAAAGCGGGAAAAACCAGGTAGATATTCTCCCAAAGAGCTGGGTAAATTGCTTGGATTGTCACCAGGCTAGAATTAAACGAACTCACTTAGCTTATTCGCCTTCTCATCCTGTTTGTTTCTAACATCTAAATTTGTACTAAAAACTCCGTCTTGATACTTCTCGGCATGCTGGCGTGTTTATCCTGAGCAAGTCGAAGGAAGGAAAGCAGCTTCATCTGTTCTTAGGGTGGGGTTACATCTAGAGGTTTGGGCTAGCGGTGCGAGCCTAAACCTCTTAAAAAAATCACCCTCTTCCCTATCGAGGGAAGAGGGCAGGGTGATAGGTTCCTTGGACAACTGCTGACATTTTGGATGATTAGCATCCTCCCGCTTTGAACATATCCTGGCTGAAGCCTATAATACCTAATTATATGGGACTTCTCCGGAATATCCGCACCTTCGAATCTCTGGCGCTCAGGGATTACCGCTACCTCTGGCTGGGGCAGTTATCCACCTCAATGGGACAATGGATGGACCAGGTGGCGCGTGCCTGGCTCGTTTATGATATTACCCATTCTCCCCTGCAACTGGGTCTGGTGAGTGCCGCCCGGGGTTTACCATTATTACTTTTCGGGACAGTAGCCGGCGTCTTCGCCGACCGTTACAGTCGAAAAGCCCAACTGGTCATCGCCCAGGTAATCAACGCCTTGCTCAATATAGTCCTTGCTGCCCTGATTATGACCGGTAAGGTGCAGCTCTGGCATATCTATGTAACCGGCTTTCTTTCCGGAACGGTGCAAGCCTTCCAGCAGCCTGCCCGTCAGGTCCTCATCAGCGACCTGGTTGGAGAAAAGCATCTACTGAACGCGGTAGCGCTTAACTCCGCTGCGTTGAATCTGAGCCGCAGCGTGGGACCGGCTATCGGCGGTCTACTGATTCATGCCGTCGGCGTGGACTTTTCGTATTATACACAGGCCGGCTTATATGTCCTAGCGACATTATGGACCTTCCAGATGGGAGTCCCGAAGGCGACCGAGTCGTTCGGTTATTCCGGTATAAGCCAGTCCTTTTTCGGCAGTATAAAGGAGGGCTTCGATTATATCGCCTCTCACCGGATTATCCTGGCATTGATAGTATTGGGATTAGCCCCCATAGCACTCGGTATGCCCTTCATCAGCCTTATGCCTGTCTTTGCTATCGATGTTTTCCACGGCGACGCCCGGACTCAGGGTATGCTATTGACGATGGTCGGCATCGGAGCGGTGTTGGGAGCTTTGATAATAGCCTCTCTGCGCCGCGGACAGGGCAACGGCAAACTTTTGGTAATCGGGGCGGCCGGCTTCGGAATCAGCCTGGCACTTTTTGCGCAATCGCCGGTCTTACTGATGGCTGTGGGATTTACGTTACTGGCTGGATTTTTCAATAGCAGTTACACATCTCAAAGCCAGACAATCATCCAGACACTCGTTCCGCCACAGCTTCGCGGCAGAGTGCTCGGTGTCTACCTGCTTAATAGAGGACTGATGCCCGTCGGCAGCCTGCTTGCCGGTGCGCCGGCTTCTTTCATGGGAGGACCCTGGGCAGTCACCGCAATGGGACTTTCCTGCTTCCTGCTGGCTGTGATAATAACTGCCTTCGTCCCCGACCTGTGGAAGCTAAACCCGCTTAATAAGTAAATTCGAAATTCGAATATCGAAGCACGAAACAATACTGAAATTCAAAACCATAATGACCAAAACGTTTTTGATATTTGAATTTGCTTCGGATTTATCGGCTATTCCGCTACCGGCCTCTTCATTTCAAACATATCTTGAGCGCGGCAGTAGATATCCCCACCCATCCGCCCAATTGCTTTCAGCTTGGACATTTGTATCTCGCCATCGGCGTAAAATTCATCCTTCACATGAACCAGAAGCAAATCGCCGATAATGAAGCTATCTGAGGTAGATGCCTTCCCGAATCTCAAAATCTGCTTCATCCGGCATTCCATATTAATCGGAGATTCGGCGACTAACGGAGCTTTAACGAGGTCGGCTTTAACCGGGGCTAATCCCGCTTCGGTGAATTCGCTCACGTCGTGGGGAAAAGGCGTCGATGTTACATTCATTACTTCAGCTAAGTTCTGAGTAACTACATTAATCACAAAATCCTTAGTCGCTTCGATATTTCTCAAAGTATCTTTCTTCTGCCCGTCTCTCTTCGTGGCGACGCAGAAGCCGACCACCGCCGGTTTAAGACTCACGATACAGAAAGCACTGAAAGGAGCCAGGTTATAGATGCCATGCTCGTCTATGGTAGATACCCAGGCAATCGGCCGGGGTACAATAGCACCAACCATAAGATGATGCGAATCTCTTGGACTCAGATTAGCCGGATTAATTTTCATCTTTAATCTCTCCTTAGTTCGAGTTGCGGTCATTATATCATACCTAAATACAACAGAGCAGGCAGGAAATTTTTTTCCTGAGAAACAACTAGAAGCTGAAACCCTTTCAAATAGCTTCTAGTTGTTTCGTGCGTTATGTAAAGCACAAAGCTGAATTTTTAGGGAATCACTGCTTTAACTTTCTGGCTATTTTTCTTGACATTCAACTACTATAAATTTAACATAGCCTATTGATTACTATATGCCAAATACGCAAGATGTTAGCGCCCGGGAAGCCATCAAGGCTATCAAGCCCGGAAGCACTGCCCTAATCAGTGAAGCCTGTGGCGAGCCGCAAACACTGATAGAAGCCCTCGTTGAAGACAAAGAACGCCTTAAAGGGACACGCCTTATCGAAGCCAGGCGTATTGTCGGCTCGAAATACGCCTGGCTTTCCGACTATTTTCGCATCATCTCCATCCACATAACCCCAGATACACGGGAATTGGTACGCCTGGGAAAGGCGGATTTCTTGCCGGTAAAGCTTTCCGAAGCCCACACTCTGTTCCAGAGCGGCCTGGTGCCAATCGACGTTGCTTTGATACAGGTCTCTCCTCCAGATGAAAAAGGTTATTCCAGTCTAGGCGTATCTGTCGGCTATTCTTATGAAGCGGCACTCAGTGCCAGAATAATCATTGCCGAGGTCAACGACCGGATGCCGAGAACTTACGGTCGGAACCAACTCCACATAAACCAGATTCATTATCTGGTCAAGACATCTCGACCATTGCTGGAGTACCCGTTTCCGCAAATCGGGGAAATAGAGATGGCAGTGGCTAGGAATGTAAACCGGTTAATCGATGATGGTTCAACACTTTCTTTCGGAATCGGTACTATTCCCGAAGCCGTAGTCCGGGCACTCGACGGTAAACACGACCTCGGAGTCCATTCAGGGATGATAACGGACGCCATCATCGAGCCTATTGAGAAAGGAATAATCACTAACGAACGAAAAACCCTCAACAAAGGCAAAACCGTCACCGCCGGAGCGATGGGGACAAAAAAGCTTTTCGAGTTCATCAATGAAAATCCCGATATAGAAATACATCCCTATTCTTATACTCACGCTCTTATGACATTAGCCCGACTCGATAACTTTGTTTGTATTAACTCAGCCGTAGAAGTCGACCTGACCGGACAAATAAACGCCGAATCCATCGGCGACATCCAGATAAGCGCCATCGGCGGGCAAGCCGACTTCGCACGCGGTGCGGCATTATCTAAAGGCGGGAAAGCTATCATCGCCCTTACCTCGACAGCCAGAAACGGAGAGACCTCCCGAATTGTCCGCAGCTTCAAGGAAGGTACCATCATCAGCACCCCTCGCTTCGACGTCTACTATATTGTCACCGAATATGGCATCGTCGACCTTCGAGGCAAGACGCTCACTCAAAGAAGAGACGCCCTAATATCCACCGCCCATCCCAAATTTCGAGATGAGCTACGCCGAAGCTAAAAATAAATACCAATACTACAAATGTCAAATATTACAAAACCCCACCCCACCAGATTCTTCAGCGTCTTCGTGTATCAGGAGTATTCAGACGCTTCCAGAATGACAAAAGTGAGGTATAGATTCTGGCCTTCCCCAGAATGACAGAGGGGGGACTGGATTCCGGTTTTCCGCCGGGAATGGACATAGAAAGGAATTCCTTCGCTCCCGGGGTGAGGAGAGAAGCTGACTTTTTATACGGCAGAGTTAAATTGCTTCAGCCTGTAGTTTAAACTCGACCGTAAACTAATTATAATATATGGCGATTGAATGCAAATAAAATGGGGAGGAGTCACTAATGTCAAGAAAATATCAAAATTTGTTGTCACCGATTAAAGTAGGTAATATCGTTTTTAAGAACCGGCTGATTGCGTCGCGGAGCTCTCCCAACTCTGTTCAGGGCACCGAATCATATCCCACTGAAGCACTGATAACTCATTACGCCAATAAAGCCCGAAATGGCGCCGCCATAGTTACTTGTAGCGGCGTAGGCCTGCCGCACGTCATACCCGATAGAGCATTGGGACTGTATTCCGCGGAGCATATGGTCACGCGTATCCCGAATGCCTATGATATAGATGACCTGAATTGCCAGCGTTACCTGACGCAGTTAGCCGAAGCCATTCATTTTTATAGTGCTAAGGCGTCAATGCAAATCGGTGGTTACGTACCACTTAAATACGATGTTAGCACTGGAATCCCATCAACATATATTTCTCCAGTTGCTACCCTCAGGACAGGCGAGGAAATTCCCGCGGACTTACTGGAAGAAGTCGCCGAAGATTTCGTGCACCAGGCCGTCATTATGAAACAGGTTGGGTTCGACATGTTATATTTGCACATGGCTTACCGATTAACGATATTGGGAAGAATGCTATCACCTCTCACCAACAAGAGGACCGACCAGTATGGTGGAAGTCTGGAAAATCAGGCTCGTTTTCCGCTGATGGTTGCCGACCGAATCAAGCAAAAATGCGGTAAAGACTTTCTACTCGAAGCCAGTATCAGCGGCTACGAACCACCAGGTGGGTTAACTCTGGAGGACACTATAAAACTGGCTAAGATGTTCGAAGGCCATGTGGACATGCTTCAGATACGGACGAGTATGATGGACCCAGCCCACCCGACGGGCTTTAATCTCGAACGCAGGCCGTTTCTAGCTATGGCAGAAGCCATTAAGAAGAGCGGCACCAGCATCAAGATTGTAACCGTCGGCGGATATCTGGACCTGGATGTTTCCGATGACATTATTTCATCCGGTAAGGCGGATTTCATTGCCATGGCTAGAGGTTTTATATGCAATCCGGAATACGGCCGTCTGGCATACGAGGGCAGAGGTGAGGATGTGGTACCATGCCTCAGGTGTAACCTCTGCTTCACCGGTGTCTGCGCCGTAAATCCTATCTGGGGATTGGAACATAAGCTTGAAAGAATGACTGAGCCGCCTACTGATAAGAAGCATGTGGCAATTGTCGGTGGCGGACCAGCTGGTATAGAAGCCGCCCTGATAGCAGCGGGTAGAGGACACCGAGTGACCCTGTATGAAAAAAGCGATGCCCTGGGCGGGCTGCTTAAGACGACTGAAGATGTCAGCTTCAAATGGCCGCAGAGAGATTTTAAGAACTATCTTATCCGCCAGATTGAGAAAGCAAATGTTAAGGTACTTCTGAACACAGAGGCAACTCCGGAGATACTCAAAAAAGAGGAATATGATGCGCTTATTGCTGCTGTGGGTGCTGAGCCGATTGTTCCTCCAATTCCCGGAGTGAAAGGTAAAAATGTCGTGTTTGCCCAGGATGTTTACGGAAATGAGGATACCCTAACAGAGAAGGTAGTGGTAATCGGTGGTGGGGAGGTGGGAGTAGAGACCGGGATGCACCTGGCAGAGAAGGGACACAAAGTCACTTTGCTGGAAATGCAGGATACACTCGCTCCAACTGCTCCACGGACCCATTTCTATAGCATGTTCAAGGCTGCCTGGGAGAAACAGCCAAACCTTAAGTGTATTGTGAAAGCGCGCTGTAAAAGTATCACTGCAAAGGCGGTCACTTATATCGACGCCGATGGAAAAGAACAAACTATCGAGGCTGGCAGTGTGGTTATCGCTGCGGGTATGAAACCCAAGAATGACCTGGCACTAAAATTTACCGGCGCCGCCGATAGATTCTTTATCATTGGCGACTGCAATGTTGCGGGCAATGTGCAAAAGGCAATGCGGAGTGCCTTCAGCACCGCATCATTGATGTGATAGCAAGCATAGGACTAAAACTGGAACTAAAGTAGTCGGCTGCGAAAGAGGCACAGAAAATGCCACATGGGTTAGTTGACATCTAAAAGCGTTGTCCTTACAATACTGCATACCAGCAAATCCGCAAAAATCTCTTCTGTACTGGAAAGGAGGGCATATGAAGTTAAGCGACCTTTTGAGTACGAAAGACTTGAAGTACAGGACACCAATCCTAATCGGACCGAATGAAACTGTCTCCGCAGCTATCCAGAAACTGTCAGAACACGATAGAGGCGCACTTCCAGTTTGTGATGATGCTGGCAAACTCGTCGGGATTATTACCGAAAGAGACATAATGAGAAAGTGCCTGGCTCGAGACCAGACTCCAGCTAAAACCAAAATAAGGGACATTATGACGAAAGATGTGATTATCGGTATTCCCGATGATGATTTGGACTACGCCATCAACGCAATGAAACAAAAGAGAATCAGGCACATCCCTATTGTGGATAAGCAAAAAGTCGTCGGTATGATTTCGATGCGAGACTTACTTGGCGTGCAAGTCGAAGAGTGCCGATTGCAGGTACGCCTGCTAAGCGATTACATTTCGGGCGGGCAAGCGTAACCCAAGCGAATCCTTTGTTTAGATTCTGACTCCCGTGTTATACTTAGTTTAGTAAAGGTAACCAAATCAAGGAAGGAGGTGAGAGCAGTGACCGACCACACGTTATTCCGCTGAGTCTGAAATAACCGACTCGGTGCAAGTTTTGCACTGGTCACCGGCTTAAAGAACCTCCGTCTCGATGAGGTAAGTAGACGTATGCGCACTTAACACTCGCCTGAAAACGCATCCCAGTGAGCGATGGTACGGAGCTTCTTCGACCATCGCTTTTTTTATTTCATAAAAAGAATGAGGAGAAAAATGACTTCTGAAAATATCCAGATGTGGAAAGAATTAGGCATAGATTTAAAATCCCACGATACGCTCTTGAGCGGGCTGGGGCCCATTTACCAGCAGGTCTACCTTTCACAGAAAGACCGTCCCAAGGGTATGGGTTTCTTCGATTTTGTAGTCGGCGATATCCACGGAATCAGAGTCAGGGAACTCAGGGAGCATGCTAAAAACGGCGGCAAAGTGGTTGCTACCTATTGCGTGTTTGTCCCGGAAGAGTTGGTCTGGGCGGCTGGGGCGATTCCAGTCGGTCTTTGTGCCGGAGCACAATTCTCTATTCCAATAGCTGAAGAAGTCCTGCCCCGTAATACCTGCGCTCTTATCAAGTCGTCTTTCGGCTTTAAGCTGGGGAGAATTTGCCCTTATGTTCAGTCCAGTCATCTAATTGTCGGAGAGACGACCTGCGACGGCAAAAAGAAAATGTTCGAGCTTCTAGCCCAGCACCAGCCCGTATATGTGATGGAAGTGCCCAACAAAAAGACTCCCCAAAGCCGGGAGCTATGGCTAAAGGAAGTCTGGGCTTTTAAAGACGTAATCGTAAAGCTGACCGGAAACAAGATAACCACCGGCAAATTAAATCAAGCTATCGAACTCGTCAATGAACGCCGCCGAGCTCTGCAACGGCTCTATAATCTGCGTAAATTCAAGCCCGTCCCCATCAGCGGTAAGGATGCCCTTCTGGTCACCCAGGTTTCATTTTATGACGATGTCAAACGCTGCACAGAACAGGTAAACGCTCTCTGCGACGAATTGACCGAGCGCGTAGCGAAAGGCGAAGGCGTTGCTCCAGTAAACGCACCGCGTATCCTCGTTTCGGGCAGCCCGATGGCAATTCCTAACTGGAAGCTACACCACATTTTGGAAACCAGCGGAGCCGTCGTTGTTTGCGAAGAATCCTGCACCGGCACCCGCCATTTTGCTGAACTCGTGAAACATGGAAAGTCTTTAGAAGAACAGATTAAGAATCTCGCTGAGCGGTATATGAACATACATTGTGCTTGCTTTACGCCAAACGACGAACGGCTAGACGACATCGTAAATTTAGCTAAAGAATACCAAGCTGACGGTATTATCCACTACAACCTACTTTTCTGCCATACCTATGCTAGTGAAGCAGTTAAAGTCGAGAAGCGATTGAAGGAAGCTGGTATTCCGCTTCTACGAGTCGAGACCGACTACAGTGACGAAGATATGGGGCAGCTTAAGACCAGAATCGGAGCTTTCCTAGAAATGATTAAAGGCTAGATGCGAATAAAAACCACACGGAGGTTATTAATGGTTTCTAGAGTATTTTTCATACAGTCCGAAGGAATGGGCAGGGGCGACGACCAGTTGGGCAGGTTACTTATGGCTAATTTTTTACGCTTGCTCGGTGAAAGCCGTGAGAAGCCCAAAACCCTTGTGTTCTTAAACGCCGGGGTTCGCCTGGTCTGCGAAGGTTCTCCCGTCCTGAACCACGTTCAAAAACTCGTGGAACAAGGCGTAGAGATTTTAGCCTGCACAACCTGCCTCGAATATTTCGAACTCACCGATAAACTGAAGGCAGGCAAGCCAACCACAATGACAAAGTCGATTCAATCGATGCTCGAGTCGGATGCGGTCTGCCTGTGAATTAGCACGCTAAGGGGGAGGCTTATGACAGATTGTGCACTGAGCATTAGTCCTGCCAGCGTGGTTGGCAGGGAAGGGCTTTATCCCTCCCAAATTATGGCACGATAGGCAATCGCTGCGTCCGACTATCGTGTGTGGGATAGGAGTGGCTGGAGGTGGTGACGATGGCGGCCTAACTACCGGAGACGGCTTATGGCAGATAATGCACAGAGCATTGGTTCTACCCACATGATTAGCCGGGTATGGACGCACCGACCCCGGACCATGGCACAGGAAGCAATCTTCGAGGCCGGTAATGCTATGCGGTATGGGTATTGCTGGAGGAGGAGGAGACGCCGGTGGGCGTGTAGTCAACTGAGGTGGGTCGTGGCATACGATACATAGAGCATTTGTTCTGCCGACATGATTTGCCGGATAGGGACGCACCGAGCCGGGGCCATGGCAGGAATAGCAATCGGTAAGCCCGATTATACTGTGCGGTATCTGCGGTCCCTTCGGTGGCGGAGTTGGCGATGGGACAGAAACTTGTGACGGTTTATGACAGACTGTACAAAGCTCATTGGTTCTGCCGACGTGGTCAGCCGGGTAAGGTTTGACTGCTGACTGACCGTGACAGGAAAAACAATCGCTAAGGCCGGCTGACCTGCCCCCAGTAATGATACCACTTCTTAAGTCACAGTCAATATAGCTTGGTGGTACCGCAAACGCCGCTACGCTCAAGACTACACAGGTCACTATTCGTAGTCCGATTGGTAGAAAAACTAAGGAGGAGGGTGAAGCCTCCTCCTTAGTTTTTGTGTCTGTTTTCAGCACTGTGTTAGAATTAAAAAAACATAATCTCTAGTATTGGCGGTGACGTCTATGACAGTCTCTTCCATTTATAAAGTCCAAAAACTTACCAAGATATATGACACTGGAAAAGTTAAACTAAAAGCTCTTGAGGATGTCGGCTTTGTTGTACCGGAAGGAGACATACTAGCCATTACAGGTAGAAGCGGGTCGGGTAAGTCCACTTTGTTACGCCAGATGAGCCTGCTCGACCGTCCGACGTACGGGGACGTCTTCTTCGAGAATAGGGAGGTAACCAGATTGCCGGAAACCGAGCGGACGAGAATGCGCCTTAGATATATGGGTTACGTTTTTCAAGAGTATGCCCTTCTGGGAGAACTGACCGCTCTTCAGAATGTATATCTTCCCGGTATGATGCTTTCTAAAAAGGGCGAAGACTATAAAGAGAGGGCAAAAGAGTTATTGCGGCTGGTCGGTTTGGGCGAAAGAATGTCTCACTATCCCAAAGAGCTTTCAGGAGGGGAGCAGCAAAGGGTAGCCATAGCTCGCGCTCTGATAAATCACCCTAGGGCGCTACTCGCCGACGAACCATGTGCCAATCTAGACACCATATCGAGCAAACTGGTAATGGAAACGTTGGTTAGACTAAATAGCGAATTGAATGTAACCATTATTTTCGTCTCTCACGACCCTGACGATAAAAAATATGCCAAAAGCCTGATTGTTCTGAGCGATGGCAGAATAGTCGAAAGAAAATAGATATCGAATGTCTAAATCATTGAGAGTTGCCATCTTTCTGGTGTTTACCTCGCTGAAGAGAGGCAACTTTGGCATTACTCTTCTCACTGTTTTGATACTCGCTATAGTCGTCCTCAATCTTCTTTTCGTCCCCAGCCTCTTGCAAGGGCTTGTTTCTAACGCTAACGAAAAACTGAAAAACACCTATTCCGGAGATATCGTTGCAGAATCGGCGCGCGATGCACCGCTAATCTTCAATGTAGATAGTTTAATCACAAAAATTAAAGCTATCAGCGGTGTTGTTGCAGTTACGACTAGAAACAACTTAGCTGCAGAAATTAGTTTTGATAACGAGCGGACCATCTGTACCGTATATGGGATTTTGCCGGAGCAGGAAAAATCTGTCCTTACTATTAACCAGTGGATGCTTGAAGGCACATATCTGGATTCAAATGACCGCGACGAAATACTCTTGGGTATACAGCTAGCCGGAGCTGATAAATCCAGCATCGAGCTTTATTCCAGGTCTTTAAAAAAGGTGCACGCCGGCGATAAAATACAAGTTACTTACGCAAACGGGGTAAAGAAGACTTATAAAGTTAAGGGCATTTTCTATACGGAATTCATTCAGACTGACCTCCAGGCTCTCGTATCAGAAACCGAATTTGAAACAATTTACCCGCCAGCAGCTAACAAGGCTTCCTCAATACGTGTAAAGATAGACAACAGAGCCAACGCCGCTTCCATAATCGAACAGATGGAGAAGATAGACAACAACCTGAGAATCTTAACCTGGGAAGATTACGCCGGAATAGTGCGCAGTATGACCGATAGCTTTAACGTGATCGATGCCATACTGAATTCTGTCAACCTGCTAGTTGCCGGCATCACGGTTTTTATTATTACGTATATCGACGTAACTACCCGGAGACGGCAGATTGGCATACAGCGAGCCATCGGCATAACTCAAAGCTCGATTACTTTAGCTTATCTAATGAGGGCCGTGGTTTATGCCATCGCCGCCTCTATTGTGGCTAGCTTACTATTCACCTACATCGTGATACCGCTAGAAGCTAAATATCCATTCCATTTCCCGTTCGGTAATGTTTATCTCAGCACAGGATTCTCCTCGATGGCTCGTGCTACGGTTATTTTATTGTGTGCCGCTGTTGTAGCTGCTCTGGTCCCGGTATGGATAGCATCAAGAATCAAAATCCTGGATGCTATCTGGGGGTAGTCATTTGCCGGAAAACGAATTACACATTCGGGATGCTCTCGTAGAAGAGCTGGATGAAGTCTCACAACTGCTCAAAGCAGCTTACCAGCAATACAAAACGTCAATTCCAAAATCGATATGGAAAGCGTATCTCGAAGATATTATGGACGTGAGCAGCCGACTGCCCGTATCTCAATTGATTGTCGCCGAAATAGATAAACGGCTAGTTGGGACGGTAACTCTATTCCTAGGAGACTCATCAAACTCGGAACAAGTTTGGACTGAAGGTTGGGCGGGGATTCGCCTGTTGGCTGTTCACCCTGCATATCGTACTAAAGGCATCGGTCGCGCCCTAATGGAAGAATGCGTCCGTCGTTGTCGTCAGCAGGGTATTTCGACTATTGGTCTGCATACCACCAAGCTAATGGAGATTGCCCGCGGGATGTATGAGAGGATGGGATTTAAACGCGTGCCGGAGTTTGATTTCCACCCTAGGCATGGTGTAGTTGTGATGGCTTACCGGCTCGACTTGTAAAAATTGACACCTTACTGAATTTACTTTTAGAATGACGCCACAATCTGACGAAGGAGAACGATATGAGCCAGGCCAAAATTCTGCTGGAAAATTTGCTAGCTCTTCTGACGGGAGAGCACGCCCATATGTCTTTTGAAGACGTAGTACGCGATTTCCCAATTGATAGAATCAATGAAAAATTGCCTAACGCTGATTATTCTCCCTGGGCTTTACTGGAGCATATCAGGCTCGCTCAGGAAGACATCCTGGATTTCATCAAGAATCCAAATTATGTATATCGGAAATGGCCGGATGACTACTGGCCCAGAAAAAGTAAGAAAGCCACACCGGCCGATTGGAATAAGACGGTTAACGGGTTTGAGAAGGATTTCAAAGAACTGGAAGAAATGGTGAAAAACCCTAAGACCGATTTGTATCACGAAATACCTTGGGGAGAGGGCGAAATTTTTCTCAGGGAAATCGTCACAGTTTCGAACCATAACGCATTTCATATGGGAGAATTCGCCATAATGAGGCAGGCTATGGGAACTTGGGGGAAGAACCGCTGAAATTAGGAGTAGTAAAGAAATGCCGGGTGTGCTTGAAGGAATAAAGATAGTGGATATGGGACACGTCGTGGCTGTCCCTTCTGCCGGTGCGATGATGGCTGACTGGGGGGCGGAAGTTATCAAAGTAGAACCCCTTCCCGGGGAATTCCTACGGACGCAGGTCAGTAAAATCCGCGGTGCTGAAAGAACAGTAAAAATTAACAATTATGCCGTGAACTGGGAAGTCCTTCTATTAAACAGAAATAAGAAGGGCCTGGCGCTTGACCTTAAAAACGAATCGGGCAGAGATATACTTTATAAGCTTATTCAAAAATCTGATGTTTTTATGTCTAACTACGAGATGAATGTGCTTGAAAAATTCAAGCTGGATTATGGTACTGTAAGTCATCTCAAACCGGATATTGTCTATGCTGTTGTTACCGGCTATGGAACAGCTGGACCGGATAAAGAAGAGCGGGGCTTCGATTATTCGGCAGCCTGGGCCCGCACCGGAGCACAACATATGACCGGTGAGGTGGGAAGTATTCCACCTTTACCGCGTCCCGGGATGATGGATAGAATGGTTGGCAGTCATATTACCAGCGGTATATTAGCCGCCCTGCTATACCGGCAAAGAACAGGCAAAGGGCAGAAAATAGAGTATTCACTGTATCATTCCGGTGTCTGGGCTATGGCAGCCGATATTCAGGGTAATCTTATGGGCAAAATCTTGCTTAAAGATGACCGCAGCCAGGCATTGAATCCTCTACTTAATATATATCGTTCTCGAGATGACCGGTGGTTTATACTGGTGATGATTCAATCGAGCGCTCTCTGGCCTAGTCTCCTGCGGGCTATAGAGAAACCAGAACTGGAAAACGACCCCCGTTTTAATAGCATGGAAGCACGAGAGCACAATTGCCGGGAGTTGATTTGTATCCTGGACGAAGTTTTCGCTCAGAAAAATTTAGCAGAATGGGAAAAGCGCTTTAAAGAACACAAGTGCATTTACGGTCGAATTCAAACTCCCGCCGAGGTAATTACCGACCCGCAAGCTATAGTCAATGAGTTCATCACAGAAGTAGTTCATCCGAAAGCGGGCACTATGAAAATAATTACCACACCGGTCAAGTTCTGCCAGAATCCGGCTGTAGTTAAGACTCCAGCCCCAGAGGTCGGTCAGCACACTGAGGAAATCCTGCTAGACCTCGGCTATAGCCAGGATAACATCGCCCGTCTTAGAAATGAAAAAACGATTCTATAAAGACATTGCTGCCCCAAGGGTTATCTAAGAAGTTATTCGCCCCCTTTTAATGGACATAGACTATCGACATAAGGTATATTAGAAAAGATGAATAAAGCAAGAAGAGTAGCTGTCAACAAACACCGCCGCAAGGTAAAGAAGCTGGAATTAAAGCGGAAAGCCGAACCGACCGCTTCCGAAAAATAGTCACCCAATCCAGAGTGGTAAAATATGAAGCAGGTCCATCTGCTTACCGGACGTCCCGGCACCGGCAAGACCAGCCTCATCAAACAAGCAATCGCCCGGATGAAGGGTAAAGCCGGCGGTTTCTACACCGAAGAAATTAGAAGCCGCGGTGTAAGAGAGGGCTTCAAGCTGATTACTCTCGAAGGTGAGGAAGTAATACTGGCTCACATAAATATCCGGAGTCCCTACCGGGTGAGCAAATATGGAGTCGACCTTGATGCTCTGGACAGGGTCGGTGTTTCAGCACTGGAACGTGCCGCCGGGCAAAGTGATTTAATCGTCATCGATGAAATCGGTAAGATGGAACTGTTTTCCGCCAGTTTCAAAAAGACCGTTCTTGAGCTGCTTGAGAGCGGTAAAAAAACTCTGGGTACCATAATGCTCAACCCTAATCCCTTCGCCGATGCCATCAAACAAAAACCGCAGGTAAACCTGATTACTGTAACCAGAAACAATCAGCCAGAAGTGCTTCAAGAGTTACTAAAATGGCTGGAAGCCGCAGAGAGGTAAGAAATAATGCCAGAGCTACCGGAGCTTGTTCAAGCATTGTTGAATCCCAAGCTATACCCCGAAGCTCCCGAACAGGTAGAGCTGATGCAAACCCAGATGTCCTTTATTTTTCTGGCAGGCAATTACGTTTACAAGGTAAAGAAGCCGGTAAACTTGGGCTATCTGGATTATTCTACCCTAGACCAGCGCCGCTATTTCTGCCAGCACATACGCTCGCTGGTTCGACCACAAATACGGCAAGGAACGCAGTAAGCAGACTTGGGTAAAGACTCACCTTATGTGCGGTGTTAAGACTCACGTTGTTATCAGTGTAGAAGCTACTCCGTTTGAGTCCTCTGATAATCTCCAATTCATTCCACTGGTAAACAAAACAGCCGAAACTTTTAATATCAATGAGGTATCGGCTGACAAAGCTTACACTGACAGGCGTAATCTCCATACTGTGCAAGCAGTAGGCGGTGTGGCTTATATCCCGTTCAAAGTTAATTCGACTGGAATGGGCGACCATCATCATAAGTTCGATGGTCTCTGGAATCGAATGTGCATTACTACAACTTCAATCGGGATGCCTTCTTGGCTCATTATCATAAGCGGTCTAACATCGAGACTGCTTTCAGTATGATAAAGGCAAAATTCGGAGCTTCGGTTAAAGCAAAGATGCCTATCGCTCAGGTTAATGAGGTTCTATGTAAGGTTCTTTGCCATAATATCTGTGTCCTGATACAATCTATTTACGAACTAGGGCTTGAGCCGACTTTCTGGACTTCTGAGGCAAAAATGGCAGTTGCCCCGAAAGTCCTCGAAAATTACGACTTCTAGGGCAAAGCCCCCGATGCCTATTTAGGAGTAGTCCCAATCACTAAAGACAAGCAGGACATTTTATTAGCCGGCAAGGGGGAAATTATGGAATATGCGGTGAAGATGCGCCGCCTTCCTAAAGAGGGGATGATGGACGTCCTGCTGGCTCGAAATAATGTATCGCCGGAAATGTTAACGAAAGTTGCTCAGAAGCTAGCGGATTTCCATAAAAAGGCGGAAACTAACGCCGCTATCAGCGCCTTCGGCGAACTGGCTACCATCACTCAGAATACAGAGGAAAACTTCAGCCAGACCGATAAATATGTCGGCAGGACTGTCTCCCGGGAAAGCTATCAGAGCATTGCGAATTATACCCGGAATTTTATCAAAGACAACGCTCCCCTGTTTCGACGGCGCGTAGACGGTGGCAAGATAAGAGACTGCCACGGCGACCTTCATGCTCCTCACATCTGTTTTACCCCTTCAATAAACTCAGGGCAAGCCGATGGTATCTGCATTTACGATTGCATCGAGTTCAACGACCGCTTCCGCTATTGCGATGTGGCTTCGGAGATTGCCTTTCTGGCGATGGACTTAGACCACTATGGACATTCCAACCTCTCCCGCAACTTCTTTGAAGCTTACATCGATTTCAGCAAAGACAAAACCATTTCTAAATTACTCAATTTCTACAAGTGCTACAGAGCTTATGTTAGAGGCAAGGTTGAAGGCTTTAAGCTCGACGACCCCCATATTCTGTCAGATGAAAAAACAAGGGTTCTAATGTTGCCCGAAAATATTTTGAGCTAGCGGAGTCGTATATTTGAAAATAGCAATCAAAGATATTAACGAGCATACTTTTAAAGAATTACTTGCTCCCTGCCAGAGCTGTCTCTACTGGGAAGCACCGGAAAAATCCGGCAAAGACGAGGGAGATAAACCGATGGTCTCAGAATCCGAAGCCATTGAAATCAAGCAGGGCTGGTTCGAAAAGACAGGTCGGAAGTTCGGCACCTGCGGCAAAATCCTTTACGTCGATGGCAAGGCGGCTGGATTCGTTCAATATGCTCCCCCTAAATTTTTCAACAAGATTACCGAATACTCCCGGGAGCTATTTCCCCCGGACCCAGAGGGAATTTTAATTTCGTGCCTTTATATCAACCAGGCTTATCAGGGTAAAGGATTGGGCACGAAACTGCTCAAAGCCGTAATCGAAGATTTGAGAGAAAAGGGCTATCAGGCTCTGGAAACCTACTCGCGAGACGATTCAACCAGTAATGCTTCGGGGCCTACCATACTTTACCTTGAAAACGGCTTCAAGCTAGTCAAACCAAAGAAATGGGGAAATGGTACTTACTCCCTGATGAGGCTCGAATTAAATTCGTAATCTGAAATCATAACCATTTGTTTCGGGTTTCGAATTTCGTGCTTCGGATTTAGTTCAGCATAGCTGGTGTTGGCAATCATTCCTTTTGTGTGTTATAATCCAGTAAAACCGTTTTGGAGAGTTAGAAGTGCCCAACGAAGCTAGCGAGTTAATCGATTATGAGATGATGGTAGTTATCAAACCGGAGTTTGATGCGGAGAAACTGGATGCTGCTGTAGAGAATATTAACCGGATAATAACAAACCGGGCGGGTACTGTTTCCGAGATAGAACGACGCGGCAAGAAAAGATTAGCCTATCCCATCAAGCATTATGCAGAAGGTAATTATGTTCTGGCTAAGTTCAAGATGAAGCCGGCTTCAGGCAAAGAACTGGAAAAAGAGCTGGCGATTTCTGAAAACATTCTTCGCCATTTACTCATAAAAGTGGAAGCGTGAAAGTAAGAGGAGCCTTTAAAAGCCTATGGTCAGTCTGAATAAAATGATATTAATCGGCAATCTTGGTGCCGAACCAGAGATGCGTTTTACTCCGGGCGGCAAACCGGTAACTTCCTTTCCTGTCGCCACCAACTGGCGGTACACTACCGCCGCCGGTGAGCGCCGAGAAGAAACGGAATGGTTTACTGTAGTCGCATGGGGAAAACTGGCTGAACAATGTAATCAATTCTTGAACAAAGGCAGACTCGTTTATGTCGAGGGTAGACTCAGGACACACACCTGGGAAAGCCAGGACGGGCAAAAACATTCCCGAAACGAAGTAGTTGCCAATAGCGTTAGGTTTCTCGATAAACAAGCTGCGGCCGCTATGACCGAAGAGCCAGAGGAAGGCGGCGGCGAATTAGAACCGGGAGATATCCCGTTTTAACGGTGAGGAATGGAAAGAAGAATGGAAAATAGAACCGAAAATAAAAGACCGGCCAGATCGGCTGATTCGAAAGTTGGTGCGGGAAGAGGCGGGGCAAGATTTGCTCCAAAACGGCGCGTCTGCCCGTTTTGTGCAGTCAAGACTGCCGTAATCGATTATAAGGACCCCGATAAGCTAAGAGCGTTTATATCTGATTCAGGTAAAATAGAGCCACGCCGGAAAAGTGGGACATGCGCCAGACACCAGCGCACCCTGGCAATTGCTATCAAAAGGGCTCGACAGATAGCTCTATTACCCTATACGACGATTCATACATTCAGGGTACAGGCTTTAAGCAGGAGCGAATAACCCGCCTAATTGCAGGCTATTCTCCTTTTTATTTCTCAGGGGGGAGTTAAAGTGCCAAAGAGGACTTATCAACCGAAAAAAATTCCACGGAAGCGTGAGCATGGTTTTTTAAAGAGGATGAGCACTCGAGGGGGACGAGACGTCCTGAAAGCGAGACGGCTCAAGGGCCGCTGGAAGGCGACCGTCGTCTAATGTGAGAGGTAAAGAATACCTTACCAAACCGGGACAGTATACATCAGTTTATACCGGAGGTAGTTCCTGGGCATCCGGTCTGGTAGTGGTAAGAACTTTACCGAATTCCATAGGTTTTTCACGGTATGGCTTCTCAGTTAGCCGGCGAATCGGGACAGCGGTAGTCAGGAACAAAGTAAAACGCCGCCTCCGTGAAATCACACGGCAGTTGCCGATAAAAGCTGGCTGGGACATCGTATTTATCGCTCGTCAGGCGGCGGCTACGGCCAAATATGCCGAGCTTAAGAGTATTATTGAGAATTTGTTAAAAAAAGCGGGATTCCTCGAAACCCCGCTTAACTAAGATAAATGAAAAAGGTTGCACTGGAATTAATCAAGATTTATCAATCGACCCTTTCCCAGGTCAAACCGCCGTCCTGCCGTTTTGTGCCGACTTGTTCTCAATATACCTATGAAAGCGTTGCCCGTTATGGTCTTTTGAAAGGTATCTGGCTGGGAGTGAAAAGACTCGCTCGGTGTCACCCATTGCATCCGGGAGGTTACGACCCAGTTCCTTGAATATATTCTTGCTGGAGTAAATCGATAATTGAAGAAGAAGTTTAACTGGATATTGCTTCTACTGGTTGCCGTGATGCTGGTTGGGATAAGTGTGGTGGGTTGTGCAAATACCGGCGCTGTACCCAGGGGATGGTCTGGCGGAACAGTATCCGGCGATAAGCTGTTTATCGGTTCTATGGACAGCCGTCTCGTTGCTTTCGATATGCAGGGAAGCCGTTCGTGGGTAGTGGGGGTAACAACCTCCGAAAAGACGTCTGGGGGCTTCGGTTGTGCATCATCATCGCCCAATTTAGCTATTTATGGCTCTCCGGCGGTGAGCGATAATCTGGTCTACATCGGCAGCTACTTCCGCATCGGAGGCGGCGAGCGCGGTATGATTCACGCTTTCCATGTGGGCCGGGACGAACCGAAGTGGGTCTACCCCCGCCAAAACAGCCTGCTGGGAGCCATAATCGGCAGTCCGGTTATCGCTCAGGACAAATTATATTTCGGGACTACCGGCGGAAAAGTGTACGCCCTGACCGTAGCGGACGGCTACGAGGAATGGGTCTTCGATGCCAGAGATAAGATTTGGTCTACGCCGGCTATCGATAGCAACACCCTGTATATCGGCTCTTTTAACGATAAACTTTACGCGCTAAATACTGCTGACGGCAGTAAAAAATGGGAATTCAAGACCGAAGGCGCCAATGTGGCAACGCCTCTCGTCTATAACGGCACGGTCTACATCGGCTCTTTCGACCGTAATTTCTATGCGGTTAATGCCGCTGACGGCAGTCTTAAATGGAAATTCAAAGCGGAAAACTGGTTCTGGGCTAAACCGGTGGTTTTCGATGGCGCCATTTATGCTGCAAATCTCGATGGCAGAGTCTATGTCCTGAACGCTGAAAACGGGACTAAGCTCGGTGAGTTTGACTTGAGCAGCCCCATCAGCTCTTCACCCGTTGTCGCCGGCAATCGGGTCGTGGTGGCTACCGAAGCCGGATTCGTTTACGGTTTGAACATTATTGGTAATGAGAAGAAGCAGCTAGCTAATCCGGGGGGACAAATTTTCGCTGCGCTTGGAGTAGGTGGTAATACTGTCTACGTTCATACGGCTAAAGATACGCTCTATGCGGTGGATGCTGTGTCGGGGGCGATAAAAGAATTTGCCCTCAAGTAATTTTCCTGTGATTTAACCATATTAAGTAGTAAGTGAGGTAAGAGCTTGGGAATCGGAGAAATCTGGGACTTAATTATTCTCTCTCCGCTGATAAACGTCCTTATCGTTGTTTCCCATTATTTGTGGAGCAACTTCGGCTTAGCCATCATTGTTCTCACCATTGTCATCCGGGCTTTAATGTATCCCCTTACGTTTAAGCAACTTCAATCATCCAAGGCTATGCAATCAATCCAGCCTAAGATGGCTGAACTTCAGAAGAAGTACGGCCGGGATAAACAACAGCTAGCCCGTGAGCAGATGCGGCTATATAAGGAAGCCGGAATGAGCCCGACCGGCTGTCTGGGGCCGATGATAATTCAGATGCCAATCTGGATAGCCCTGTACCAGGCAATTATTCGCGTTTCAGCCATAGCACCAGAGGATTTTCTGAACCTTTCCCGCCACCTTTACTCCTCGTGGTCGCTGGTCTTTTCCACAGTTCCTCTGGATGGAAAATTCCTATGGTTAGATTTAGCTATGCCCGACGCCTGGCTAATTCTGCCTATTCTGGTTGGGGTCACTATGTGGATACAGCAGAAAATGACAATGCTACCCAACGCCGACCCCAGGCAGCAACAGCAGGCACAGATGATGCTCTGGATAATGCCATTAATGTTTGCATATCTTACCTTACAATTTCCGAGCGGTTTAGCTCTTTACTGGGTAATTTCTAATATTATCAGTATCGTTATGCAATATTTCGTTACGGGATGGGGTGGATTGAAACTGCCGTCATTTGGACAAAAGACCGGCGGTCAGAAGAAAATTAAGGGACCGGCATCTCGCTAACTACCTTCCTTCACAATCAGGTGCCGTCCTAAATAGGGGGAATCTATGGAAAATCTGGAAGCGAGCGGAAAAACCGTTGAAGAAGCCACCAAGCGTGCCCTGGACGAACTGGGTGTCAGCAAGGAAGAAGTAAACATCACGGTTATCAAAGAGGGCAAGTCCGGCGGTTTTTTGGGCCTAGGCGGTGAAGAAGCTGTGGTCAGAGTGGAACGAAAGACCCTGCCGAAAGAACAGGGCGATATCGCTGGAAAGGCGAAAGAAATTTTGGAAACTCTACTGAAGCTGATGGATGTCAGCGGGACGGTTGAAGCCGGGCCATCGACTGGTGATGTTCCGGTTACTGTTAACATCAAAGGCGACGATCTGGGTATCCTAATAGGACGACGAGGACAGGGACTCGCTTCTCTTCAGTACATCGCCCGGCTCATTTTGAGTCACCAGACTAAGATGCAAGTGCCTGTAGTAATTGACATCGAAGGTTATAAGCAGCGCCGGTATCAGGCGTTAGAAAACCTTGCCCTTCGTCTCGCCGACCAGGTGAAATCCAGAGGAACGTCGTTTACTCTCGAGGCAATGCCGTCTAATGAAAGGCGCGTCATTCACCTCGCTCTGGCGAACAATCCCGACGTCTATACGGAAAGCACCGGAGAGGGCGAATCACGCCGGGTGGTTATCCTGCCCAAGAAACGGTAGCACTAAAGCAACCTCTTTCTACTGTTATTGCCGGAGCAGGTTAGAATCTATCTTTTGACTAAGCTGTGATTCTGCATTTTTCAGACTTAAGATTCGACTCTAAAAGTGATATAATACTTCATTGTCTTACCTTCATCTGAGGTCATAATTGAGCCAAACCAGCAACCCCGTCAGTAAAACTGCGGCACTTTTTGTAGCCGCCTTATCTTCTTTTATTACCCCGTTTATTAGTGCCTCCACCAACATCGCACTACCCGCTATCGGCAGAGAGTTTTCCATGGATGCCATTTTGCTAGGCTGGGTAGCGACCGTCTTTATTCTGACAGCGGCGGTTTTTCTTCTGCCCTTCGGCCGGCTGGCTGATATCTACGGCCGGAAGAAAATATTCACCTGGGGCACAATAATTTACACTATCTCATCGCTGCTCATCTCATTTGCCCCTTCAGCTATGATTTTGATTTCACTGCGGGTCGTACAAGGAATCGGGATTTCTATGATATTCAGCACCGGCGTCGCCATCCTAATCTCGGTTTATCCCCCGAAAGAAAGGGGCAAGGCACTGGGAATAAGCGCCTCTACCGTGTACCTGGGACTTTCCCTGGGACCTCCTCTAGGTGGACTCTTGGTGCAGCAATTTGGGTGGAGGAGCATATTCTGGGCGACGGTCCCATTAGGGCTGGCAATCATTCTGATTATCCGCTGGAAACTTAAAGGGGAGTGGGCTGAGGCGAAGGGAGAGAAATTCGACCTTGCCGGTTCTATTATTTACGGGCTATCTCTAACGGTATTTATGTACGGCCTATCGGAACTGCCCGCATTGAGAGCATTATGGCTGATAGCAGCCGGTGTTTTGGGACTAATTATCTTTTTGTGGTGGGAGACGCGAGTAAGCCATCCTGTTTTCAGAGTGGCTCTCTTCAAAAACAATACCGCATTTACTTTTTCTAACCTATCGGCGCTTCTTAATTATAGTGCAACCTTTGCTGCCGGTTTTTTACTAAGTCTCTACCTCCAGCAGGCAAGAGGCCTCGAACCCAGGACCGCCGGATTGATTTTAGTGTCTCAGCCTGTGATGATGGCTATCCTTTCACCTGTGGCCGGTCGGCTTTCGGACAGGGTCGAGCCGAGTGTACTCGCCTCGATTGGAATGGCACTAAGCACCGCCGGCTTGGTTCTTCTTGCTTTTCTCGGAGCTGATACAGCTTTACCGGTAATCGCCGCAGACCTCGTTGTTCTTGGCACCGGTTTTGGGTTCTTTTCATCGCCAAATACCAACGCCGTAATGAGCTCAATCGGAAAAGAGCTATACGGAGTTGCTTCAGCTACACTGGGAACGATGCGCCTTATCGGACAAATGCTCAGCCTGGGAATCGTTATGTTCCTCTTTTCGTTGTTCGTCGGACGGGTGCAGATTACTCCTGAATATTACCCCCTTTTTCTGAAAAGTATGAAGGTAGCATTTATTGTCTTCGCCATCCTCTGCTTCGTGGGAATCTTCGCCTCACTTAGAAGAGGCAAAGTCAGATGAAAGAACCACCGAAAACATTCTTCGGGCTTCATCCTAATGTCTTTCTCCTGGGCGTAACCAGCCTGCTCACCGACATTAGTAGTGAGATGATTTTTACCCTCCTCCCACTCTTTCTAGCCAACGTGCTGGGAGCCGGAGCTACTATCGTTGGGCTAGTCGGTGGTCTTTCCGATAGCATCGATGCCGGCTTTAGAATTGTTAGCGGTTGGTTGAGTGACAAACTTAACAGGCGCAAGCTGCCGACAGTGTTAGGTTACAGTCTCTCCACACTGGCTAAACCATTTATGTACCTGGCGACTAACTGGGGCATCGTCCTTTCCATCAGGGTAAGCGACCGTATTGGCAAAGGTATCCGCTCGGCACCGCGGGATGCCTTGATTGCCGACTCCATCCCCAAAAATAAAAGAGGGAGAGGCTTCGGTTTGCACCGGGCAATGGACACCACCGGTGCTCTTATCGGCTTAATCATCGCCGCCATAATCATATATACAGTCCAGGGTGGTGGGCTCAAGCTCGGTCTGGAGACCTACCGATGGCTTATTATCATAGGGATAATTCCGGCAGTACTCGCCGTAGCTGTCCTACTGATTTTTATCCGGGAGAAAGCAAAAGCAGACTCGCCAGCCGAAGGCACTAAAACACCTCAATCCACCAGAGCCATTGGCTTGGATGGAAAGTTTAAACTCTTTCTGTTAGTCGTGGGAATTTTTACTCTAGGAAACTCCAGCGATTTCTTTATCATACTCAGGGCACAGAACCTGGAAGCACCTCTGATTCAGGTTACATTGATGCTGGTCCTGTTTAATGCTACCTACGCTCTCACTTCTTTCCCGATGGGTGTACTTTCAGACCGGCTGGGCAGAAGACGGGTCATTGCTGTAGGCTGGTTCATCTACGCAGCGGTCTATCTTGGGTTCGCCCTGGCATCGAACCTCTGGCAAATATGGCTGCTTTTTGCCGGCTATGGAATCTACTATGGAGTAGTGGAAGGGGTCGCCCGAGCTTTTGTTGCCGACCTGGTTAGAGAAGAAAAACGCGGCACGGCATACGGCATTTATCACGGGCTGGTTAGCCTGACTCTTCTTCCGGCGAGCCTCATCGCCGGGTGGCTCTGGGACGCTGTCAATCCTTCAGCACCGTTTTATCTGGGCGCCGCTCTTGCCTTCGTGGCAATGCTTGGGATTGTAACGCTGGTCAAAGAATAGCGAATAGGAAATACTACAAATACTACAACTACTAATGTCCGATAAAACAATGACCCGAAAATTGAAACAAAGCAACGTAGAAGCCGGTTGATTCGAGCGTATTTGTATTCGTTTTCACAGCTAAAATCTTTTTCCAAGAAACAACTAGAGGCTAATTGTAAGGGATTTAGCTTCTAGTTGTTTTGTGCGTTATGTAAAACACACGGGGGAAACAGCTTTTTAATGTGCTAGATTTGTGCAGTAAAAATCATAGTACTTATGTTCTATATTTGTCAAGGAAATTTTGTCGCTGGTAAAGTTCAATCGTTGCCTAGCCATTAGGCATTCTCCGATTATTCATTTCCTCAGGGTCAGAATATTCTGACTAATTCCGATACTGCCAAAACAAAAGTTAAACCAATCAAAACTTTTGTATATCTGTTTAGAGCTCTCGTCTCTTTGTCTAATTGCTCTAGCACTTTCAGATTTTGCTCAAATAAATATATCTCTATCTCATCGCTAGATATTCCTTGATATTTAGTTTCATATAATTCGTGTATTTTTTTGACTAGCTCGCTTTCAGCCATTTTCCACTCCCTCTATTTATTAACATCAACAGATGATATAACGGGTGTTAAAGGTAGCATCCAAAACTGGTTTTCCCCCTGCTAACTTATTCAGGTCGGCAGTAGTATAACCCACTTAGGCACTCTTCACAATGAAGAGTGAACTTTACCTTGTCGCTTTTTACAACATAGCTGTCAGCAATCGGCGGTCAGCGTTTAGCTTTCTGAATTTCGGCTTTTGCGGGATAGATTTATAGAGAGTGCTTTTTTAGAGCTTTACTCGCCAGATTATGAGCCTCGCTATTTTCTTCATCCGGTACATGCTTGATGGTAAAGCTGCTGAACTGTTTCTGCAGGTCTTTTACCCGCTGATGCAGCGGTTTGAGAGACACATTTTTCACCCGATATTCCCCATCGATTTGCCTGACCAGCAGTTCCGAATCAGAACGTAGCTCGATGATGCTAGCGCCAAGTCCTAAGGCGGTTTCCAGAGCGGCAATCACCGCCCGATATTCTGCCTGGTTATTGGTCGTCTGCCCGATTGCCCGGGATACGGAGGCAACAACCTTGCCCCGGGCATCTTTCAAGATAGCACCTACGGCGCCCGGTCCCGGATTACCCCAACAGGCGCCATCGGTATTGATGATTACCTTGCTTAATCTCATGATTTATGATTTACGATTTACGATTTACGATTTACGAATCATTAGTAACGTAATTGTTCATAATATTGTTCTGGATTCCGTTTTTCAACGGAATGGTTCTCTAAAGTTGTTTCGGATTTCGGATTTAAGCCAGGTATAGAATCCGTCCGCAGCTGTTGCACCGTACCAGTCCTTCGCCCCTTGCCGCCTGCAACTCACCACGAGGTAAAGAAATCCGGCAGCCTCGGCATATTCCCTGCTCCACCTTTGCTACCGCCGTCCCCTTTTGCTTTTTAAGCTGGTTATAGACCGCCAGCGCCTGGGGGTCGATATCAGCCACCAGTTCTTCGCGGCTCTTTTCGAGGCTGGCTTTGGCAATATTCACTTGCTCAAGTGCCGCCCTCAGCTTTTGATGTTGTTCGCCATCCTCGGCCTCCAGAGCCTCGACTTCTTTATTCTGCTTAGTAATCTCTTTTGTGGCGATGTCGACCTGCTCCATCAGAGCCAGCTCCTTGTCCTCCAGTTGACTCCGCCTGATTTTGAATCCGCTCATCTCGTGCTGTAAGCTAGCCAACTCCTTGGAATTGGTAATACGCCCGCCATACAGGTCTTTTTCGCCTGCCTTCAGCTTGCCGGAAATATCATCTATTTCCCATTCTATAGAACGCTGCTCTTTTTTCAGTTCCTCAAGATGCTGACGCTCCCGGGCAAGTTTTTGCCGGGCGTTGGTTAGTACTTCACTTTCCCCGAGCTGGCTGGTAAGCTGACTATTGGCTTGCTCGCTGGTCTCAAGCTCTAGGTCGATTTCCTGCAACTCATAAAGCTGACTGGCGACACTCATCGTATAAACCTAGAGACCTATTCCCCGGGCAACCGTTTCAAGCTGGCTGTCGACGCTACCGAACATCTCTTCAGCTTCTATCGACCGCCTGATATATAGAGGCAAAGCATGGTCGTCGCAGAAAGCCACTGCCCCGTGAATTTGATGCGATAAGAAAGTGACCTCCCGGTACACTTTGCTAATTCGGGACTTAGCCATAGCTACCTCGGTAGCGCAGGGTAACCCCTTACTCAGCATCCAGGCTGCTTGATAAGTAAGGAATTTCGCACCGTCGATAGCGAGCACCATATTGGCGCAGTGATGCTGAATCGACTGGTAAGAACCGATAAGATGCCCGAATTGTTTGCGGGCTGAGCAATAGGCTAAAGTCATTTCCAAGACTTTCTGGGCGCCGCCCACCATCTCCAGACATTTGGCAATAACTATTTGGGGATAAACTTTTTGTACAATCTCCCACCCCTGGTTAAGCTCACCCACCAAATTATCCCCGCTTACTTTCACCCCATTAAACTCGATTTTAAACTGCTTATCTCCGCTGACAACATCCGTCGGACTGCATTTAACTCCAGGCTCATTCGAGTTTACAAGAAATAGGGAGATATCATTGGCACTACGTCCAGTCCGGGCGGCACATAAAATATAGTCAGCCGTATTGGCAAAAGACACCGGAAATTTAACCCCTTTAATAGCATACGCAGAACCGCTTCTCGCAGCCTTTGTCTTAATAGAAGAGGGAACTACCTCTGCATTACCCTCGGTTAAAGCCAGGACCGTAATTGACTCTCCACCTGCTATTTTGGGTAAAAGCTCCTGCTTTTGCTGTTCGCTGCCACCCTTGGAAATTATTAGGGCGCTACAGACCGCCGAAGCAAAAAAAGGACCCGGCAGGCAAACCCGACCCATCTCTTCAATAAGTATTCCGAAATCCAGAAAATCACCGCCTTCACCCCCGTATTCTTTGGGGACGAGAAGACCCGCCCAACCCATACCGGCTATTTCCTGCCATAACGGCTTGGGATAGCCGAATTCATCCTTTCTCATCGCTCTCACCAGACTATCCGGACATTTTGCAGTTAGAAAATCGCGGGCAGCTGTTTTTAATAATTTCTGCTCTTCAGTCAGCTCAAAATCTATCATTCAAGTCTCCTTCTCTAGTCCACCGGCATCCGCAGCCCTCTGATGGCAGCAGTGTTACGCATAATCTCCGGTGTGCCACCAGCCAGGTTGACACCAAGACTGAACTGGTACAGGTGGATGAGCTTCTTTCTTAACGCTTCCCACTTCGGGTCTTCACCTGGACGGGGATACAGTCCCAATACCTGCACACCCAACCCGAAGAAACGCTGTCCCATCTCGTCGGCAAAAGCCTTAGCCAGGACCCCCTCATACGTGGGAGACTGTCCTTTTTGGAGCATCCAAGCAGTCCGGTAAAAAAGCAGACGGCACGATTCGGTTTCTGTTGCCATCTCGGCTAATCTACGACGGAAATGGGGATTAAGACCTAATGGCTTGCCCCCATCCTTAGTTTCCTTTACGTAATCTACAATCTGCTCAAGAATTTTCTTACAAAACGGGGCTTTAACGAACCTCGCCCAGAACCTATCGTGGTCCAGGCCCCCGAGCATCTGGTAGAATCCCTGGTTTTCTCCCCCGACCAGATAATCTTTATGAATCCTAACGTTATCCATAAACACTTCATTATGATAACGGTAACCCTCTAAATTCAGAAGCGGCCGTACGGTAACACCCGGAGCGTTTTTATCCAGGATAAACATACTCAGTCCTTTGTGACGTGGGACGTTAGAATCTGTCCTTACCAGTAAATAACCAAAATCAGCCAGATGAGCATTAGCGCTCCAGGTCTTTTGCCCGTTGATGACGTAATAATCCCCGTCCTTTTCGGCTTTGGTCTCTACTGCCAGCAGGTCGGAGCCAGCATTCGGCTCGCTAAAAGCCAGCCACAGGAAAATCTCAGCTTTAGCGATTTTAGGCAGGAATTCCCGCTTGAGAAAATCATTGCCATGCTTGATAAGAAGTCGGGCAACACTTTCACCGGTCATTATCGAGTAGAGCGGAGCTTCGGCATAAGCAAACTCCTCCATTCTGATGAGGAGTTCCATAAAAGAAGCCCCTTCGCCACCATTCTCCTTAGGCCAAAACTTGGATATCAAACCTTTGTCTGCCACTGCACGAGCGAACTTACTTGACCAGTTCCCGAATCCGAACCCGGCGTCCACTCCATCCACCGGGAAGTTCTGAGGCGGATTCTGTCTCAAGAATGCTCGTATTTCCTCTCGAAAAGCTTCTTCTTCAGGAGTAAAAGTGAAATCCATTTTGACCCCCAATTACAAAATAACCAATAATTAAACACCGCCTTACCTATTGGATTCCAGCCTTCGCTGGAATGACATAACAGTTAAGTTGGATATTCCGGTTTTATCTCTTTAAAATGGTCACCGCGCAGTTACCACCGGCACCCAGGACGTGAGCCATACCTACTTTAGCCCCTTCGACCTGCCGTGCTCCCGCTTCGCCCCTTAACTGCCACACAATCTCGACCAGCTGACCCACGTGAGAAGCACCGACCGGCTCGCCTTTACTGATTAAGCCGCCGCTCATATTCACCGGGTACTTGCCGCCGATATTAGTCGCCCCTTCATCTATGAGACGCCCGGCCTCACCGAATTTACAAAGACCTATCTCCTCATAAATTTCGACTTCACAAAAAGCATCAGTATCCTGGACTTCGAAGCAATCTATCTCCTCGGGCCCGATGCCGGCAGCTTCATAAGCTTTCTTTGATGTAACCTCGGTCGGTCCCGGATTCACAATCTTTGCACTCAATGAATCTACCGGGCATCTGAAATCAGCCGAATATAAAGCAATGGTATGTACGCAGGATGCTATCTTAAGCGGCTTACTCGTATACTTGCGTGCCTTGCTCGCCGCACAAAGTATTACTGCCGCTGCACCTTCGTCCGGAGAACATATCTCAAGCAAGTGAATCGGGTCGCACACCATCGGAGAACCCATTATCTGCTCGATAGTAAACTCTTTCTGGTACATTGCATAAGGATTGTTGATACTGTTCTTATGGTTTTTGAAAGCTACTTTGGCGATATGCAAATCGGTTGTGCCATATTCAAACATATGCCGCCGCGCTCTCATTGCCCAGTAGCTAGGGTTAGTATCCATTCCCATTTCTATCTGCCATTTATCGAATATCATAGAAGGGTCCATAAATCCTCTGGGCATTTTTTCTACACCTAGTACCATACAAATATCGAAAGCACCGGATTGCAGTCCAAGCATTGCCTGTCTTAAAGCCGCCCCGCCGCTGGCACAGGCTGCCTCGATATCACAGATTGGGATACCGGTAGCTCCCAGCGGCCGTAATATCCTTGCGCCGGAAGTCGCCGGTAGGTACATTTTAGACAAATACGCTGCCTGTATATCCTGCCAGTTCAAATTAGCATCTTTAAGTGCAATCTTGGCGGCTTCTTGTCCTATATCAATGTAAGACTTATCGCCAAACCGGCCAAATTTATGAATACCGACACCGATTATCGCTACTTCTTTCATTGCCCCTCCCTATACCGGTTTAAACTTAAACGCCATCACGTCATTACCGGTCTCATTACTATAGAGCTTATATATTTCTAACTCTAAATCCATTCCAACTTTCAACTTATCTATGCCAACTGCTATGGGTGCTACTACCCGTATTCCTTCCGGTAGTTCCACTAAACCAAGACCGAAAGGAGAAAATGGCTCCGGACCTTTATAATCTCCTGGCGGCTTATTTCTGATGACCGTGTAGCTCCACAGTTTTCCTTTCCGGCTGAGGTCTATAATTTTCAAATCACCGCTGGCACAATTGGGACAGTCAATTCGTTTACCGAAAGAGACCTCCCCGCAATGCTGGCACTTGCTGCCGATTAGTTTCACCTGTTCCGGTGGAGTTAACGGTTCGGTAAATAACCCTTCTCTAATAGGAACCATTGACATAAAGAACACCTCCTTTTAATACAACCCTGCCCTCAATCCGATTCCTTGCGTTAGAATTAGAATAAGAGAGGGGCTAAAGCCCCTCTCTTTGAACACTTCTCGCTTACTATTTGGAGTATCTCCCTATTATTTAGTAGTCGGCCGTCTCCGTGCCGCTCGAGCAAGACTGGCGCACTTAACGTTGATAACCGCTGGTTTACCTGACGCAAACGCTCTCTGCAACGCCGGCCGAATTCCCTCCGGCTTCTCAACCGCTTCCCCGTAACCACCGAGGCCTTCAATCATTTTTTCATACGGTCTGAATCCAAGGCGTGTTCCGATGACTCTGTCCTCACCCCATCCTTGCTGAACGTGCATCGTCATCCCCCAGGCTTCATCGTTAGCAATTACGCAAACCACCGGGATGTTGTACCTGACCATAGTATCGAATTCCATTGCGTTCAGCCCGAAAGAACCGTCGCCGTGAAGCAGGATAAGCTGTTTGTTCGGCTTAGCTACCTTGGCCGCCATTGCGTAGGGTATACCCACACCCAGACTTCCTGTAGGACCATTATCGAGCCATTGTCCCGGCTCATAAGCCTTCAGGACAGCCGCCCCCCAAACCGTAGTGTCCCCACCATCCATAACGATAATGGCATCTCTATCGATAAAGTCACGTATTTCCTTGCACACCCTTGCCGGATGAATGGGCACACTATCAGAATTCATTTCGACTTCGAGCGCCTGTTGCCGACCCTTTACATACGCCTTACATTCTTCTATCCAGGGCAGCTCTTTGCGTCCCTTAGCTTTGCTTTGAGCTTCGGCTATCATCTGGCTGAGGACGGCTTTGGCGTCTCCAGTGATACCAACATCGATAGGTCTATTCCGGCCAATCTCTTCAGGTTCGATGTCAACCTGTATCCATTTTCCCTCAGTCCCAAACAGTCCGGGGCGGCCAAAATTAAGCCCGTAATTAAGGCGGGTCCCGATCAGTAAAATAACATCGGCATCTTTAGTTCCAACCCGAGTAGGACCGAAGCATAGCGGATGGTCTTCCGGAACGGCTCCTCTTGCCATCTGTATCAATATCAACGGGAGCTTTAGAAGTTCGATAAGTTCTTTTAGTTCTTTTTCCGCACGTGACCACCAGATACCGCTGCCGGCAACCACCACCGGTTTCTTGGCATTCAACAGCATATCGACGGCTTTCTTCACCATAGCCGGGTCGCCCTGCGGCCGTGCTGTTGTTCTATAGTTCTTAGGAAATACAACTTCTCCCTCTTCTACCTCAGACATAAATATATCCTGGGGAATCTCAAGATATACCGGACCCGGTCTGCCGCTAAGAGCCTGACGGTAGGCGATGCTCACATACTCCGGAATTCTCTTTGTTTCGTAGCACGTCTTCTGCCACTTCGTCATCGACTTCATCAGCGTTATCGAGTCCAGTTCCTGATGAGCACCCAGGTCGAATTCTCTGAGCGGTGCCTTGCCGCCAAAAGCTATCATCGGTACCTGGCATTCAAAAGCGTTCCAAACGCCAGTTACGAGATTAGTAACACCGGGGCCCGCCGTACCTACGCAAATCCCTGGTTGCCCGGTAACCCTTGCCCAGCCTTCGGCTGCCAGCGCCGCTGCCTGCTCGTGCCGGACGTCAATCAACTTTAACTTTTCATCGAGACAACCCTGAAAAAGAGGTTCGACGTGTCCGCCGGATATGGCAAAAACGCATCCCGCACCCTCATTCTTGAGGGCTTTTACCGCTAATCGACCGCCGTTTATTTTACCCATTTCACCTCCAGATTATTTATTTCCCAGTTCCACTGAGATTTCTATTTAAAAGCCATTGATTAGTTTACCAAATTTACTTCGGCTTGACTAGTACCTTGACCGATTCTGCTGCCCTCGACTGGACCTCAAAAGCCTCTTTTATTTTTTCTAGAGGAAACTCATGACTGATTAATGGCTTGGCTTTGACTTTTCCGCTCGCAATCATATCGATTGCCTGGAGGACCGGGTTTCCTTTTAGATTACCGGCAAAGCTGCCCTGTGAGCTTATCAGTTTAAGGTCCTTAAAAATTATCCGGTTGGGGTCGATGCTCACCGGCTTTTCGAAGAGCCCTACCAGATTTATTTTGCCGCCCGCCCGCGCCATCTCCAGAGATTGCTGGAAGGCAATCCCTGCCCCAGAACACTCCATAATGATATCAGCCCGCGCTCCGCCCCTCCCCGTCCCACTCCGCCCTACACCGGTCACCTCCACCACCTTCTGCACCGGGTCTTCCTTACTGGCGTCGATGATGAGGTCCGCTCCGAGTTCCCGGGCTACCTGCAAGCGTTTCTGTGAGACCTCAGATACAATTACTTTCGATACCAGTTGCTTGAGCACTTGCATCACCAGCAACCCAATCGTGCCCAACCCCAAGACTACAGCCGTATCCCGAGACTGAGGCTCGGTTTGAGCTACCCATCGAATGGAACCTATCAACGGCTCGACGATCGCCCCTTCGTCATAGCTCATATTATCCGGTACCTTAAAAACGTTGTTATTGAGAGACGCATTATAAACCGCCACATATTCAGCATAACCGCCGTTCCGGCTATACCCGATGCCCTGGAAGCGACGAATCTCCCGGCAAAGATAGAACTGGCCGGCAACGCAGTATTCGCACTTACCGCAAGGCTGCCTGGACTTAGTCTCTTCGCAGTATCTAGGTTCTCCTCTCAGGCACCAAAAGCATTTCCCACATCCTTTAACACCGGTTCTCCGGTGTACGTCATAAGGAATAACACGGTCGCCCTTCTTTATATTCTTGACGTTCGCCCCCACCGTGACCACTTCTCCAGCGAACTCGTGACCCATTACCCAGCCCGGCCGGCTGAACACGCCTTCCCTGTAAGCATGCAGGTCGGAGCCGCAGATTCCCGATGATTTGACTTTGACTAAAATATCGTCGGGTCCCGCCTTTAGGTCTTCGATTTCCTCGAATCTTATATCCCTTGCCCCGTAATATACTCCCGCTTTCATTGTTCTCTCCTTTCTTAAAGTCCCTTGCCAGCCCAAATATCCTTAAAAAGCTGTTTTAGTTTTTCATCTTTGCATTCGCACGGTGAAGAATACATATTAACATCGGCCATTGCCACGCGGACCAAGGTATCTATAGACTCGTTTATCTGTTGCTCGCTGACACCGGCTTCCTTTAAGCTTAGCGGCTCACCCACTTCCTTCTCAAGCTCTCTGACTTTACGGATAAGCGCTTTTATCGCCTCCGGGGCAGATTTAGCATCGATTCCAACGAATCTGGCAACAGCACTGAGTCTCTCAACCGGGTTAGGCGCGTTGGGAAGAGGCGGATTAGAAGAAATATATTCCAATGAATAAGATAGAGCGATTCCTATCGCCCGACCGTGAGGAATCTTGAAAGTGGCTCCGGCGGAGTGTCCCAGGGCATGAGAAAGAGCGGTATTGCTGTTACCGAATCCCAATCCGGCAATAGTCGCTGCATTCTGCATTTTCTCCCTAGCATCGAGGTTTGCTCCATCCTTACAGGCTTTTGGTAACCATTCGAAAGTCATCTTGGCGGCTTGCAAGCAAAGTCCATCACTGAAATCTTTTGCCTGCATAGCAGTGTATCCATCAAGAGCATGTCCCAGCACATCCATACCCGTACTCGCCGTCAATCCCCTGGGCATACCTAGAGTAAACTCCGGGTCAAGCAAAGCAATATCAGGGACTATCTCATTATTAGCAAACCCTATCTTCCGGTGTGCCGCCGTATCCGTAAGCACTATTGCCCACGTTACGTCAGAACCAGTACCACTAGTCGTCGGGACTGCTACGAATTTAGCTTTTTTGCGCAAGTTCAGCACATTTCTGGGGCCAGCAGTTTTATCCAGCTCGGTATTAGCTAAGTCCGGCCTTTCATAGAGAAGCCAGGCTGCCTTAGCGGTATCTATCGCCGAACCACCGCCAAATCCAATGACCCACTGCGGTCCGAATTCAAGCAGAGCTTTACCCCCAGCACGCGTTACTTCGACCGATGGTTCCGGCTCAGCCCCATCCCAGACCTTTACCTCATACCCAGCGGCTTTTACAACTTCGACTAATTTATCGGTGAACTTTGCCATCACCTTATCGGTGATAATCATCGCTTTGGTCCCTTTTCCCTGAAGTTCCGGACCAAGCCTTCTCAATATACCCTTTCCGAACAATATTTTTGGACTTAAAAAATAAGGCATTTTTATACCTCCCAAGGATTATTTTTACCGATTAATATTAACACAACCTCCACCCTTTGCAAAGCCTTGTTTTCTCTCAGTAATTACTCTAAAATAAGCTGAGTTCGGAGTCCAAAATGTTGAGTAAATTTCGCTGGCTACTCTGGATTTGCGGCTTAATCTTAATCGGCAACTTCGCCGTGCTCAGAATTTACGGCGATACCTTACAAAGCACCCACCTATTTATTGTCCGCGGCACCGTCTTTTATCCACTATCCTGGCTAAATCTTGTTGCCGGGATTTTTCTCTTATTGCTTCTGGTCTGGGAACGGGCATCTAAAAAACGAAGAAATTAGCATAGCAGTCTAAAATTTGAGGAGGTGAAATATGGCAAAATATCCGGCAGACATCATTATCGAGTATCCGGAAAAGCTCTCCCGAGGTTTGGCAATTCTCAAATTACTTCTGGGATGGGCATACGTCGGTATTCCCCACGGCATCATTCTTTGGCTATATGGCATCGCTGTGGCTGTGGTCGTTTTTGTCAGCTTCTTTATCATTCTCTTCACCGGTAAATACCCGCGCGGCTTATTCGATTTCGTTCAAGGTTATATGCGATGGCAGAACCGCGTCACAGTGTACTTGAGTTTTATGAGAGATGAGTATCCTCCTTTCACTACAGAATCATAATACTCAATAAAATGGAACAGAATGTCGGACCTATAAGAGCCCCGGCTAAATGGCACATCTTGGCGCCCGCGTTGGCGTTAACGGGTGGCGTTTTCGGCATACTCGGCGCTTTCTATAATGAAATACTCCACGGCTCCGTTTTGGTAGCATTTGTCGGAGCACCCATAATCGAGGAAATCCTGAAACCCGCCGGAGTGTATCTCCTTCTGGCAAAGTGGCCTCAAGCCCTTCGAAACCGATTCTATGCTGCATTTCTAGCCGCACTCGGCGGCATCGCCTTTGCACTTATCGAAAATCTCGTTTATCTGAACATTTATATCAGCGACCCAAGCCCTCAAATCATTTTGTGGCGCTATACCGTCAATGTCGGGGTCCACGCTGTTTGCAGTTTCATCTTTGGGCTGGGCATTAATCAGAAACTTTTATCCTCGGTAATGGGTGAAACCAGATTCCTCTCTTATGGGAAGCGCTTCTTCTTTACTGCTATGATTCTTCATAGCTTATATAACATTTCTGCCGCAGCCTCCAAGGGATTCGGAATGGGGTAAATTTCACCGGACATATAAGTAGCACATAGAGTGAGCTTAGGAATGGCTACGTATTGACAAAGCCTTCCTATATGTTATTATCAATTTAATAAGCTAGATAATCTGGCTGAAGGAGGTGGCGAATGGCACAACCATCCGTGGCAACACCTTATCCCGCGAGTCTTTCTGTTGAATTTCCCGACCGTAACCTGAACCGGCTGACCAGCTTCTTCCGCATCTTCACGATAATCCCGATTATGATTATCCTGGCGCTCCTTATAGGTAGCAATAGCGGTTCAGGTTGGAACGAAGGCGCCCGTGAGAGCATGCGGCGGTCAGTCGACCTCGGTGGTATAGGCATCACGTTTCTACCGCTCGTATTGATGATTCTCTTCCGCCAGAAATATCCCCGCTGGTGGTATGACTGGAACTTAGCTCTAACAAAATTCAGTAACCGGGTTGGAGCTTACCTTCTGCTTTTGCGGGATGAATATCCTTCTACAGACGAAGAGCAAACAGTTCATATCGATTTTCCTTATCCGGATGTTAAGTCCCTCAATCGCTGGCTGCCGCTTATCAAATGGTTGCTGGCCATCCCCCACATCATCGTCCTAGCTGTCCTGGCGATAGCTGTTCTCGTAGTCTGGGTAATTGCCTGGTTTGCCATTCTATTTACCGGGCGCTACCCGCGTGCGATGTTCGACTTTATCGTCGGATGGATGCGGTGGGGATTACGGGTGGAAGCCTACGCTTTATTACTGATTACCGACCGCTATCCGCCGTTCAGCCTGAGCCCATAGAAGTTAGGACTTGAATCCGATAACCCCAATAGCTTGCCCCCGGAAAAATCGGGGGCAAGCTAGGAAGTTTGTGTCATTTAGCTCAGTTCAGCCTAAATCAGGATCGATTCGCTCAGGCTCTAAGTCGAAGCGGTTATCGTGTTCGACAAGTGCCGCCAGTATTGAAATAGCGTCTTCTAATAAATCGAACCACCAGTCCAGAAGATTTCGTCCCGGTTCTAAAAGATGTCTTATGTTCTGCATTGCGTTCCTCCTCGCGTGTTAATAAAAAGAGGAAAGAGGGAGAAGAGAGCAGGACCCTCTTTCCTCTGTACTAAAGTTAGCTATGGTTTAATCCAGGCAGCTAATGCCGCTACCTGCTCCGGAGTCAAGTTCCGACCTGTATTGTGACCCGAAATAAAATCGACTAACTGTGCCTGGGTGCGGGTGGTATTCGGAGCACCCGTGTGGCAACTGATGCAACTAGCACTGAAGACCTGCTTACCGGTTACTGCAGGGGTAGCGGAAGTGGCGGGAGTCGCTGGTGTTGCCGGTTTTCCCTGAATAGCTGGCTTTGCCGGAGTTGCTCGTACGGCTGGAATTACCTTTTTCGCTTGAACAAGCGAGCGTAAACGGGCAGCGGTGGATTCTTTATTTTGTAAACGCACCTCATTGGCGTTGTCTTCATCTTCGTCGTCATCATCCTCATCGACTTCTTTCCCTAAAGAATTGACCACTTGTATTTTTAGAGCTAATAATCGGTATTCGTTCGATTGAGTGGAATTTGGGATAACTACCGCCAGGACTCTTACTTTAGCCCCGATAGCCAGGGTCCCATGGATTTTAGTCTGGTCGTTAATCTGAATCGTCTTACGATTGACTGTGATGCTGGTTTCGGTCAGGTTAGTTGTTGTCCCGGTTATAGTAACGTGCTTCCGAATATTCTTTTCCACAACTTTAATCTGAAAAGCCAGCAGCGAACCATCAGCTTGTTTCATCGCCTTAATCTCAACATAGGCACCCACAACCAGCGTCCCGTGAACTATGGTCTTATTATCGGTATATACCGTCCGACCCTTAACACTAATCTGGTTACCGGTGATGTTATCGACAATACCCACAATCTTTACCATCTGCCGGTTTTGGGTTTGAATGCTGACTGCCAGCGGGGAACCATTCTGAGTGGTGGTTTTTACCCTAACCGTCATCCCGGGAGTTATCGATCCTTCGATTTTGGTGTTATTGTCGGTGAGTATGGTAATACCCTCGATTTTAATCTGAGTATCCGTGACTTCATCGACAACGCCTTCTACTTTAGCAGCAAGCGCGTTCTGGGCAAGAACCCCGATTCCACCCAGTGCCAGCATGCCAGCCAGTGCTAAGACCACCGAGAATTTTTTAATTTTCATTTATCCTCCTTTGAAATTTTCCCTGCCAAGCAGGTGGCATTTATAAATTAAAACGGGGCTGATGGTTTTTTGTTACAAGCGAGACACAAACCCTTGCAGTAGCGATTTGAAAGTCGTATTATTTGGTTGGTCGTAACCTGGCTCGGTATAGCTGCTCGTAGTTACCAAGGGAGGTGCAAAATGAGTACGGAAAAAAGACAATGGCAGTGGAAAGAGGATGGTATGACCGTAGTCCGGAGTATTGCCCGGACCGCTCCGGGTTGCCACGAGGGGTGTGGGGTGCTGCTGTATGTTAAAGATGGAAAGCTGGTCAAAGTCGAAGGCGACCCGGATTTTCCGTTGAGCCGGGGGCGGCTGTGCCCACGATGCCAAGCACTTCCAGAATATATTTATCATCCCGACCGTCTTAAGTATCCCTTAAAAAGGGCTGGGGAGCGGGGCGAGGGCAAATGGGAACGCATTACCTGGGAGCAAGCTTACGACACGATTGCCGGTAAATTCAATGAGCTCAAGAAAAATTTCGGCCCCGAATCGGTCGTTTTTTGTCACGGCACAGGGAGAGATACCGTCGCCTATTCCGGTATGCTGGCTGCCAGCTTCGGTAGTCCCAACCACCCCGGCTTCGGGCCTCTTCACGGAAATGCCTGCTATTTCCCCAAAGTAGCCTCACAAAAGGCTATATTCGGGGATTTTGCGGTTGCCGACTGTGCTCAATCATACCCGGAACGCTACGAGCACCCGCAATGGAAAGTGCCGAAATGTATCGTACTCTGGGGCAATGAACCGATGCCCACCAGCCCGGACGGATTTCTCGGACACTGGATTTTAGATTGTATGAGGCGTGGTTCGAAACTTATCGTCATCGACCCCCGGAGGACGTGGTCGGCATCGCGTGCCGAGATGTGGCTGCAAATTCGTCCGGGAACTGATTCCGCCTTAGCTCTGGCGATGCTGAATGTGATTATCAATGAAAACCTCTATGACGAAGAGTTTGTCCGGAAATGGACGTATGGGTTCGATGAGCTAAAGAAGCGAGCCCAAGAATACCCGCCGGAGAAGGCGGCACAAATAACATGGATACCCGAAGAGCAAATAATCGCCGCTGCCCGGATGTATGCTGCCAGCAAACCGGCGGCAATACAGTGGGGAGTCGCCCTCGACCAAAGTAAAGAATGTATGAATAGCCTTCACGCCATAATCGCGCTGTGGTCGATTACCGGCAATATGGACGTTCCGGGGGGAAATATCATCAGGGGAAAACTTTTTGGCAAGAATGCATCACCTCCACCCCCGCCGGCAATTAAAGCACCGAGAATTGGTCAGGGTAAATACCCCTTTATGGACTGGGCGGAAAGAATCTCCGGCGAAGAACTGATAAACCAGATTTTATCGGACTCGCCTTATCCCCTAAAGGCGTCTTGGATGCAGGGCACCAATACCTTCGCCTGCGGGACGGCCGATGTCAGAAAAGTCTACCAGGCTTTTAAAAAGCTGGAGTTCAATGTAGTAGTAGACCTGTTTATGACGCCTTCGGCGATGGCGTTCGGCGACATCATCCTGCCGGCGGCTACTTATGCAGAAAGAGATGGAGTCTACATTCCGGTGGGGCAGGTAACTCTGCTCGGAGCCATCAACAAAGCCATAGAGCCGGTCGGCGAGTGCAAATCCGATATGCAAATCAATCTCGAAATGGGTAAAAAGCTTAATCCGGAAGCCTGGCCCTGGAAGGATGTCCGGGAGATGTTCAGTTCAATGCTTAAACCGGCCGGAGTAACCTTCGAAGAGCTCAGGGACAAAGGTCATCAATTCGGGTTCTTCGAATATAAAAAGTATGAAAAAGGATTGCTCCGCCCGGATAAGCAGCCGGGTTTCAACACCGCCACCGGCAAGATAGAGCTATATTCCAAAGTACTCGAGAAATGCGGCGCCGACCCGCTCCCGGGCTTCGAAGAGCCTCCGGAAAGTCCTGTGAGCACACCGGAGCTAGCGAAAGAATATCCGCTGATTCTTACTACGGGAGCCAGAACTGCCGTATTTTTCCATTCTGAACACCGGCAAATCCCCAGCCTGCGTAAAGTCAACCCCGACCCATTGATTGAAGTCCATCCGGAAACAGCGGGAAAATTGGGCATAAAAGACGGCGACTGGGTGTATATCGAAAACAAGTACGGAAGATGTAAGCAGCGAGCGAAGTTGAGCGAAGGAATTCACCCTAAAGTAGTCAATGCTCAGCACGGGTGGTGGTTCCCGGAGAAACCTGGGCCGGAACCCAGTCTGTTCGGAGTCTGGGAATCGAATATAAATATTTTGCTTGCCTCGGGATGGACGGGCAAAATCGGTATGGGATATCCCTTTAAAACCCAGATGTGCCGGATATACAAGGTGGAGGGAAATTAAATGGCTAAATACGGATTGTTGATAGATTATGGGTTCTGCACCGGCTGCCATGCCTGTGAGATAGCTTGTAAACGGGAACACAACCGTCCCGAAGAGGAGTGGGGGATGACGGTTAATGAAATAGAGCCGGAAAAATCAGGCGGCAAAATATACTTTATCCCCTTTCCTACCGATAACTGCAATCTATGCGGTAAGCGCGTTAGCAAGGGCCGCCAGCCGGCCTGTGTGCAAAGCTGCTGGACGAGTACGATGAAGTTCGGGACTATTCAGGAGCTTACCGAATCTATGAAGAAAAACCGAAAGATGGTACTCTGGGCACCCCACTGACTCACCCAAGCATTTTGTCGGGCAGCCAGGTAGCCAACCAGGGGAAATGAATCAATAGTACTAGCAAGGAAAGGGTTACCAGGTAAAAAGGTAGAGACCCTTTGATAACCTCAGCCGTTGAGCACTTTCCGTCAATCATCTGGGCAAGATAGAGAGTAGCCGCTATCGGCGGTGACACCGCAGCCAGTGATGTTACGATAACGCTCATTATGCCCAGCCAGATACCGGGCATAGGCGGCCCAATCTTCTGTAATATCGGGTAAAAGATGGGGACGATGAATAAAATCAGCATAACTACCCCTTCGAGAGGAATGCCGATAATGATCATGAAGATGATGAAAAAGTAGCTTAAAGGGATGTAGCTTAAGTTCGCAGCAATCATCCAGTTGGCTATAATGTCAGCGAGCCTGGTCTCAGCTATTGTCTCGGAGAAGATAAACGCTCCGGCAACCTGAATAAGTAACATCGAGGTTGTTTTCGCCGAGTTGACCAAACCGTTATTGAAATTTTGCCAGGACATCCGCCTTAGTACCAAGGCAACAATCAACACCGACACAGCACCCATTCCAGCGGCTTCAGTGGGACTGAACCATTCCAGGTAAATGCCACCGATTAGAAAGAGAAAGATTATGGCAATGGGAATAACCGTAACGCTACCCTTGAGCTTCTCCATAAAAGTAAAATGCACTTCGCGGGGCAGCATCGGAGCGTCGGCCGGTCTTAAGCTCACCCAGACATAAATTTCTACCATCATCAGGATTACCAGAACGACACCGGGAACAATACCGGCGATAAACATTTTACCTACAGACTCGTTAGTTAATATGCCATACAGGACCATAAACATACTGGGCGGAATCAAATTATCAATCATAGCACCGGAGACTATTGCTCCAGTTCTCAGGGCAGCGCTATAGCCGTAGCGTCTCATTTCCGGCAGACCGATACCGCCGATGGTAGCCACGGCAGCAAAACCGGAACCGCTGACCGCGCCAAAAAGACCGACAGCGGCAATGGAAACCATAGCCAGGCCGCCTTTCAATCTAACTAACCATCTCATAGCCGCGTCGTAGGCATCCTTCCCCAGACCGGCTATCTCAACCCAGGCTCCCATTAAAAGAAATAGCGGTAACATCGATAGTGAGTAGTCGTACATCCAGCCCCAAACAGTACTGCCGATATGGGGCAAGCCCAGAGAGAATCCCTTGTAAAGTAAGAGGAATACAGCCGCGGTAATGCCAATCGCAGTAAAAACATGCACCCCTATCATGCTCACCACGGTTAAGACTACAATCTCAACCATTGCCCAAACCCAGTTTGGCTGTATCATCTTTGACTCTTACTCTTAATATTCCTCTCGGAGGTAGGGCTCACGGGCAAATTGTTTGCCCATAGCTTTACTGGTGAGACCGATAAGGGACCTCAGCAGGACGAGGAAACTATGAGCCATTATCACCGGGATTACCATCATAAAAGGAAGCAGCGGTATGTGGCTAATGAACGAGTAACTGGGTGTGTTAAAGAAATTCCTGGCATGAAGGAAAGTTCCCACGGCATAAATCAGGACTAAGAGCATTCCCAGGAAGGCACTGACCGCATCCAGAACAGCCTTGGGCCTTTCCCGCATTTTATCTCGGAACAGCCCGATACGCATGTGCCCCGCTTCATACCAGGTGTAGGCAAAGGCACAGGAAAAAATGAAAACCATCAGGATTTGTGTAATTTCATAAGCACCGACCAGACCACCTAGATTCAAGCCGATGGCGACAAACAACTTGCGGACAGTAACCATCACCAGGGTGATTGCCATGGCAATAAGCATGCACAGCGTGACTAATCTGCCCAGCCATACAGAAGCCTTATATAAAAATATCTCGGAGAACCAATTGCCTATCTTACCCAGCATTTGTCCCTCGATACGATTTGGGGCAATGCTTTTTAATTTCCACGTTGCCCCCGGGCAGGTCTTATTAGCCTAACCCCTGACCCTTCTCCGTTTACGGATAGAGAGTTTTATTTTAAGAGGGGCGTTAGCCCCTCTTATACACCCTGGCACACATGACTATCAGGGTTTAAACTCGTTATTCGTAAGTTTGTGAATCGATGTCTGGGTGGAGTAGGCTTTGTAGCCGATGCCCCAAGTACTGCCCGGTCCGAAGACCTTATCCCACTCAGCCTGAGCACCACCAACCTGAACCTGTAATGGCACAGGATTCGGAGGGACGTATTTCTCAGCGGCCGCGTCATACATTTTCACTATTTCGGCCGCTTCGGCGCCGCGCTTATAGAATTTCTCTATTTCTGCAATCCAATCGTCAACGAGTTTAACCTTGTATGTGTTTAGCTTCGCCTTTTCTTCATCAGACCAGACGATATACTGGATACCTCGTTTTTCGGCTTCCTTTTTAAACATCGGGGCAATCGCGTCATCCTGGAACCAGAAGTAGATGCCAAACCAGCGGTATGTTAGGTAGTCAAATGTCTCTATCAGGTCTTTGGGGAGATTATCATGAATTTGCTTATTCATAATGGCATTCGACCCGGCACCTGTGCGGAGGACGCCACCAGCATCAATGTAATAGCCAGGCTTGAAGGCATCCCACCATCCAAAAATGGCAGGGCCCTCCCAGTTCCACACACCACCATCAGCTATGCCCTTCTGTAAGGCTTCAAAACCATCTACATTGGTGACCGGGACCATTATCGTTCCGATGGAGGTAAATAACTGGATAACAGTTCGGGTGGTTGACATAAATGTCATTCCCTTCAGGTCAGCTACAGACCGGACCGGTTTCTTGGCAGTTACGATAAGTTGGGGGTGATGGACATCTCGCGCCAGATTGGTGAGATTCATCTTGACGTAGTCTTTTTCGAGAGTATCCCATAAGATGAAATTCCAAATAATGCCGTTTTCGACTGCAGTTGATTCACCGTGTAATGCGGGCAGACTCGTCACATCATCCAGCGGCATGATTCCCGCCGGCTTCAGACCGCCGTAACCAACATCAGCAATACCCTTAGATATGGACTCCCAGGCCACGGACTGTGGGAACAGCGATTGATTGGGATAGTTTTCAAAAGTAATCCGGCCGTTAGTCATTGCCTCGACTGATTTTTGCCAGGTATAGGGTTCCGGGAACGTCCCGAAATAGCCTGGTTTGTGGGCGCGCTGGTCGGCATATTTCAGTTTGATGGGTTGGAAGGACGTTGTTGGGGTTGTTGAAGTCGTGGGAGTAGTTGGAGTGATTGTGGGTGTGGTTGGCGTTGTCGGTGTGGCTGGTCCGCATCCAATCACACCGGGGAGGAAAGAGAAGAGAACGAGTAATGACACGATTAGACCCAGTTTCTTCATCAGACACCTCCTCAACTTCTAAATCTGTTTATAGAATTATATCACCATTGTCAAGAGGCATTGTTAAGGGTTTTCAGTCGTGGATTCTTCAGCCGAGGTGGAAAGCAGGTATGAAGAAACAGCGAACGTTAATATGGAAAAAGTATTCCCTGTTTTTGGCACTCTACTCTGATGGCGTTTACCATATCGTTAGCCGGCAAACCCCTACCTTGTGTAGTGGAAATCCAATTATCGATTACTGGTTTTATAGCGTTTGCCCACTGGAAGAGGTCGGCAGCAGCCGGAGTATATACCGCACCACCCAGTCCGGTTAAAATACTATTTACTTTTGCATCGTCCGTGTTAAACTGCTGCACAAAATTATAGCGGGCTCTCCCACAGACTTCTTCAAAAATTGGCTTAAGGTCGTCAGGAATCCTCGACCATGAATTAGCATTCATATGAATCATCCCCACTGTGTAGCCCAATGGAAGTCTAAATGCGTGTTTGGTCACTTCAGTTAGCCTAAAACTATCTGCCATTGACGGAGTTGCCAGTGCACCGTCAATTAGGCCTCTCTGTATGGCCTCGTATAGGTCTGCCGAAGTCAATGAAATAGGCACAGCCCCCAGAGAGGTAAGCGCCGCTCCCTGCATTGAACCGGCCGCCCTTAGCTTTAGACCTTTCACATCATCTAAAGTTCTTACCGGTTTACTTGCAGTGTAAAGAAAATAGGGTTGCTGTTGAAAAAAACCTAGTACTTTAGTCTCGCTCGGGGCAAGCGCAAAGATTCGGTTACCTAGTGACTGTACCAAATCCTCACAGATGTTGGTCATACTGTACGCTGCGGGAAACGCAAAAGCATCACTGAGCGGAAACCTGTCCACTATATAACTGAAATATGTAACGCCCATGTCCACAACACCCGCAGTGATAATGTTATACTGGTCGGCGGCACTGGCTCCGGCAATTACGTTGAATTTAATCCTGCCGCTGCTTCTTTGTTCAATTTCATCCAGCATCGGTTTATATACCGCCAGATATTCTGACGAAGTGGGCATAAGACTGGTAGCGAATCTCAGGGTTAGGAACGGCGAGGTTGTCGGTGGCGGTGTCGTGGGTGTTGGGGTTATCGTAGGTGGTGGAGGTGTGGTTGTGGGTGAGGGAACGGGTACTGGAACCTGGGGGTCGGTATCTACCGGTTCCACGTTAAATGTCCTTTGCGACCATCCGCTCCAGACGCCATTAACCAGTCCTCTGACCTTCCAAACCCAGCCGACTCTATTAGAATCAGCTATGTAACCAGCCCTTGCGATACCATAATATGAGCTTGTGGTCGCGTAATTTATTACAGGATATTGCCCGTCAGGTCCAACGACATATATTTGGTATTGATTTACGCCAGCAGTATCGGACCAATCGAATTCCCAGACTATGTTATCCCGCCCATCATAACGTCCATTGTCAAGAACAGCCCCGCTTGCCGGTGAAATAAGAATTGGTGCCGGAGGTAATGTTATTGTCGGGGGAGGTAGCGTTGGAGGCACTGGCGTTGGAGTAGCTGTTGGAACCGGACTTGTCGGTGGTGAAGTCGTCGGTGGGGGTACAGTAATCGGAATCGGACTACGTGGGTCGGTATCTACGGGTTCGACATTGAATGTCCTCTGCGACCACCCGCTCCAGACTCCGTTAACTAGAGCCCTGACCTTCCAGGTCCAACCAAAGCGATTCTGGTCTACATTACCTCCACCGATAGAGCCATAATTTTCCCAGTGATAATTTGAATAACTAATTTGGGTGTTTATCGTCGGAGCAGGCGATGTATCACCAATAACATATATCTGGTATTGAGTTGCGCCCGGAACATCCGACCAATCGAAGTTCCAGATTATCCGGTCATAGCCATCGAAGCGCCCGTTATCCAGCAGGGCACCTTCGTCTGGTGAAATAAGGACTAGTTCCTTAGGTAGTGGGAAAGGTGTCGCTGTGGGCGGGCGCACTGTTGGAACCATAGTTGGTGGCGCAGTTATCGGCGGTGGTGCAGTTGTTTGGTATACCGGTCTTGTCGGTGGTGGATAGGCACTTAAAATGCTCATAATCTCCGACGTTGTAATCTCGAAGACCAGATTTACTTTTAAGTCCCCCCTATTTACCTGCACCTTCCCAAGCAGCTTGTCCGTCAAAGCGGCGAGGGAGGCATCACGGGGAAACGGCATATTTCCCTTGAGCTGGCTTAATCCGTCCCTGATGGCGGGTTCAGCCTGAGTCGCTGCTTCAGCAGTCGGGTATTGAGCGCTTACTCTGGTCGTAAGGATATTCCCAGTCTTTTGAATACTAAGAGTGGCAAGGTCTAAGTTCAGGATACGGCTGGCGGCAAATGGGGCATCGCTGCTTCCCAGTATGGCTAATTGCATAAGGTAAGCCGGTGGCTTGATAACACCACGTACAAGGGTATCACCTATTGCCCCGTAATTTTCCAGGATACTGCCGCTAATACTAGGCTTCGACCCTTCGCTCGTATCTATTATATTCTTGATTACTTCTTCTAACGTTCCCATAACCATTACATTACTACCCAGGAAAACGAACCGCCAGTCACTATCGGTATCGTAATATATGGTATGACCGTTGTAGTCCTTAGAGCTAAAACGTTGCCCTGAAGAACCTTTCATAACAGATAGAATCGCATCTTGCTTAAAAGTCCCTTTTAATAGCAACCCCAGATATGGCGGCTGTGATTGTTGAGTAACAGTGGTAATATCCACGAATAGAAGGGCATCATTAACGGCGGTCATATCGATTCCAGTGTGTTCCTTGACCTCCGCTACCATAACATCCAAGTCTATCGCGGGGTCTAATATTCGAGCTAAGCTCTTGGCCAACGCCTTGAAGTCCGGGTCGGTGACGAATTCGCTGAGCTTGCCGCTGACCATCAAATTCGCCGAGGATGGCACGAGGTCGGTTAAGTTTTCAAAGCGGGGTTGATTGATATTGCTGACGGTTTCGCAGGCGCTAAACAGTGACAGCAGGATTGCCAACACGAGTAATAAGGAGGTCTTTTTCATATTTCCTCTACACCACTGCTAAAACATAGGTGAAACGGGTTTATTCCCGATAACCTACCATTACCCGCTTATAAAATAGGAGTATATCTCCGAACCAGGCCGAAATCAATAGGTTGTTGCATCTTTTGGATAAAAACAAATGGGGCAGTGACTAGCACTGCCCCATTATTCAGTTTAATTCTTTTCGGGTCTCTTTAGGGTTTGAACTCGTTGCCTTCCAGCTTATGAATCGAGGTCTGGTTGGAGTAAGCTTTATAGCCCGCACCCCAGGTGCTGCCCGGACCAAAGACCTTATTCCACTCAGCCTCTGTCCCACCAGTAACCTTAGGCTCCATCGGTACTGCTGCGGGCGGTTTATACTTAGCGGCCGCATCGCTGTACATTTTGAATAGCTCGCTCGCTTCAGCACCGCGCTTATACAACTTTTCCATTTCCGCAATCCAGGCATCCATTACCTTTTTCTTGGCGTCTACGAACTTTTGCTTGTCTGCGTCAGCCCAGACGATATATTGAATGCCCCGGTCAGCAGCACCTTTCTGGAACATCGGAACCTGAGCATCGATTCGCTGACCAAAGTACACGCTAGCCCAGCGCCATATCATATAATCAAGCGTTGGGCGCAGGTCGGCAGGTATGGTATTATACTTCTGCAGGTTCATCATTGCGTTCGGCCAGAGGGAGCGCCGGAGACCACCGCAGTCTATATAATAACCAGGCTTGAAGTTATCTATCCACCCGAAGATAAACGGTCCTTCCCAGTTCCAGATGCCGCCATCTATCATACCCTTCGCCATTGCATCGTAGGCATCGATGTTGCTGATTGGGAGGACTACCGCTCCAATATCAGAAAACATCATCACATCGTATTTGTTAATCGAGTTCAATGTTAGCCCTTTCACATCAGCGAAAGTCCGGACTGGCTTTTTGGCGGTGATGAGAAGGGAAGCGTGAAGACACCCCGGACCGAGGTCGATAAGGTTCATTGCTGCCCAGTCATCTTTGAGCTGCTCCCAGAGGAAAAACTCATATATCATTGTGTTTTCAGTCGCACTGGTATCGCCATACAGGGCGGGTCCAGTCATTACATCAACCATCGGCAGAGTTCCAGCCGTCGCCCGGTTACCGTAACCGATGTCGGCAACACCCTGAGAAATGGAAGTCTCAGCGACTGCTAGTGATGTTACGAGCGAACCGCTGGGATAGGCATCGATTACAATCCGTCCGTTTGTTGCTCCCTCGACAGCCTTCATCCAGGGCCACATTTCGGGCATCGTCCCAAAATAGCCCGGCTTATGGGCACGCGAGTCGGCATATTTCAGCTTGATGGGTTTGACTTCAGTCGTAGGTGTTGGTGCTGTTTGCGTAGGCTGAACAGTCGGTGTTGTTGAGGTTGGCGTTGGCGGAGTAGGAGCTCCGCATCCGATCACACCGGGTAGGAAGGAGAAGAGAACGAGTAATGACACGATTAGACCCAGTTTCTTCATTAATACCCTCCTTGTACTCTAATCCAAGAATGAATTATACCACTCTTGTCAAGAGACATTGTTAAGGGTTTCATTATTTTGTCGCAATCAAAAACTATCACCGAAATTCTACCGTTGTTTTAAAGATAACGGTATGCTATATTCTTGATAGATTTTTGGCTAAATTCGTGAGGAGGTAATTTATGAAGGACCCGAAGCTAAGAGGATATATCGCCAGTGCGCTTGTCCCACATGACAAGAACTTAGGTATAAACGAGCCGGAATATGTGAATCATGTTAAAGAAATCAGTAAAGCGGATGGGTTGTGTGCCGTTTACGTAAACGCTCTAGTCGGGCAAATCTATTCACTTGAGACGGAAGAGCGTCAGAGGCTCATCACCCTTGCTAGAAAAACAGTCCCGCGGTCAATCCCCATAATTTCTGGCGTAGAAGGGAATCGAATGTCCGAATTGGTTAAAAGGTCGCTTGAGGCGAAGGCAGCCGGTGCCGATATGATTGAAGTTCTGCCCCCGTTCGATGTCCGCTCTATGAAGCGGCTGGGAAACCGGCCCGACGTGGTATATCAGTTTTTCAAAGAATTTGCCGAGAAAGTCAAGATGCCGATGTCTCTTTTCAAATACCCGGCAGAGTACGGGTTATCATACCCGACTGAAACCATAGCTAAGATGGCCGACGAAATCGAGGAAGTTGTCGCGATGAAGGCAGTAAACTACACCTGCGCTGACTACTACCAGATGTGGAACGGAGTAAAAGGCAAACTCTCGGTATTTGTCACCGCTGGAGATACGGTGGATATGCTGGGGCAGATGATGATTGGTGCCGACGGCGCACAGGCTGGAATTATGGCTCTCGGACGGCAAAACTGGACCAATTTCATATCCTTTTCCCTAAATGGGAAATATACTGAAGCTAGGAACATTTATATGGAAAAGTGTGCCCCGGTCGCAAATCATATTTATGGGGCAGCGTCACTCACTCCGCACGCTGCATTTTCGAGCGGCGGTCGGGTTGGCTCGACGACGGCTCTCATCAAAGAAGCTCTCGTAGCGACGGGCGTATTCTCAAGTGCACGGGTGAGACCTCCGGACCTGGATGCGACTAAAGAAGAACGTGAGGGAATAATAAACCTGCTGAAAAGGCTACAACTACTGCCAAAGTAATCCAAGCCAAAATTTTATAAACAGAGTCCAATTTTTAGTTTGTTTCTTGATTAGTGAAATAAATTTGCGGAGGTCATAGTGAAGATAATAAAAAAGGATTCTATTCCAATCGTGCCAGCCACAGGTACTCTTTTTACGGGCGGCAAGGTAACCCGCCAGAATATAATCACCGGAGATATGAGCCAGTACCTGACGGCGTCTATAGTGCATTTTAGTAGGGGTTCAAGAAATAAGTGGCATACCCACACGCGAGACCAGTTTCTTTTTATTACTGCCGGAAAAGGTATTGTCGCCGATGAAAAAGGAGAGAATATCGTTGGTCCGGGAGACATCGTCCTCTTTCCCGCCGGAGAAAAGCACTGGCACGGCGCCACCAAGGATTCTGATTTCTCCCATCTCTATGTAATATCTGCCGGCAGTGAGACGAAACAATTAGAAGACTAGGTGGGGTCTTTAATATGACTTTTGAGTTGGTTGGTAACCCTATCCCCTGTATATCCCCTTCCCCTCGGAAAGGGGAAGGGGAATAGTTTTAAAATGAGGGGGCTGACGCCCCCTCAAACTCCCCCTGTGTATTAGGGGCAAGCCAGCCAAAATCATATGGAACTTAGCATGGAAATAATTACAAAACTAACCGTGTGTAAAGGAGCATCATGAGACCCGAGGAACTTAGGAATTTCGAATTGACCGAAAGCCAGAAGATGATCAGGGTAATGGCAAGGGATTTTGCCCAAAAAGAGGTCTTCCCCTTCGTTCAGCAGTGGGAAAAAGAAGGGCGCTACCCTCAGGATATTGTCCGAAAGATGGGCAAGCTGGGAATGCTCGGTGCCTTTATCCCCGAGAAATATGGCGGCGCCGGGCTCGATTACCTGAGCTACGGCATTATCTGTGAAGAGGTCGCTTACGCCGACTGGGTATGTGCCTCTATAATCTCGGTGCAAAACTCCCTGGTAGAGACCGGAATTCTTCATTTTGGAACGGAGGCACAAAAGCAAAAATATCTGGTCCCTCTGGCTAAAGGCGAGATGCAGGGGTCGTCGGCTCTATCCGAACCGGGTGGAGGGACCGACCTCGCTTCCCTTCAAACAACCGCCCGACGGGACGGCAATTACTATATATTGAACGGGCAGAAAACCTTCTGTTCCCACGCCAGCCACACTAATGTCTACTTTACCCTGGCAACTATCGATAAAAAGCTGGGACGCAAAGGAATCTGTGCTTTCCTCGTGGAAAATCCGTCCCCGGGTATGACGGTAACCCCATTAAATATGAGCACGATGAAGCGGGGCAATGTGGCGCAGATATTCCTCGATGATGTCCGCGTCCCCAAGGAGAATTTGCTTGGTGCCGAAGGGCAGGGTATGACCATCGTTGGCGCTGACCTAGCGATGGGCAGGTTTTCGGTAGCATCGAGGTGTGTGGGACAGGCCCAGTCCTGCCTTGATGCAGCGGTTAAATACGCCTCTCAAAGAATGATGTTCGGTCAAAAAGAGAGTGAATTCCAGATGGTCAAGCAGCTAGTTGCTGATATGGCGGTGTCGGTCGAAACCGCTCGCCTGCTCGTCTACAGGTTGGGTCATCTGCTGGATGCTAATATCGGGCGGCTCACCTCCGTTGCCTCGATGACTAAGCTTTATGCCAGCGAAGTTGCCACCAAAGCAGCACTGGATGCTATTCAGCTACACGGTGGTTACGGCTTTGTCGAGGATTATGCTGTCGGACGCTATTTGCTGGAGGCGAAGGTGCTCGAGGTGGGAGAAGGAAATAACCAGTTGCATCGTGAAATCGTGGCCGACTGGATGTTCGGCACAAGAGATTATTAGACCCCCTGGCTATTTCGGCGGTAGCCTGTCCCGTACGCCGACACGGGAGCCAGAATCTAGAACTTCCTCACTGTCATTCTGGCGAAGGCCAGAATCCAGGCAGGGTGGGGTATTGGTAGTATTGATATTTATTTGATATTGTTTCGGATTCATCCTGCTCGTTCCGATTCTCGTCAGAGTGAAAACGGATTCACCGTGAACGGATTCCGTATTTCGCCCGCCTGCCATAGTTCAAAAGGAACGGCGGGCAGGTGCTTCGAATTTAGTTTGTGTCAGAATACTGAAGAGAGGTGTTCAAATGGATGTCTATGAAGCCATCGAAAAAAGAAGGACCGTACGTACCTTTAAAAAAGGTGTTTCGGAAAAGCAGCTGCAAAAAATAATAGCGGCGGGAATTAAAGCGCCCTCCGGCTCCAACGTTCAGCCCTGGGCATTCATTGTTATCGACGACCCCAAAATCATCGAACAAATCGCCGGGTTCAAATACCTGCAGACATTAAAAATGGTTATGGACGAAAAAGCATTGAGCGAACCCGCTGCTATCGAACAAATCTACCGCCAGACCCTTAAGATGCCTCTTTCACCTGGGCGGGCAGTGAGCCAGAGAGATGTCTACCGGAATTGCACGGTGGTTGCAGTCTGTAATCAGATAGGGCATGGCATCGGCAGAAAGCCCTGGATGAACATCGAAAATATAGGCAGCAACTGGATGTGTATACAGAACATGGCTTTAGCCGCTACCGCCGACGGATTCGGCATCGTTCCCTCCATTTTCCGGGAAGAGTATAAAATAGCGGTAGAAAAGCTATTATGCATCCCCGAGGACTACGAGTTAACAACTATTGTGTTAATCGGCGTCCAGGCAAGAACCCCCGGTAAAAGGATAATAACGGTGCCTCCGAAACATTTGCAGCTTTACAGAAACCGGTTTGGATGAATATGTTACGAATCAGATGACCAAACGGCGCATTGATAGCTTACTGGTAGATAAAGGTCTTGTCGAGAGCCGGGCTAAGGCTCAGGCTTTTATTATGGCGGGTGAGGTCTCGGTAGACGGTAAACCCATCTCCAAATCGGGGATGCTGGTACGTGAAGAAGCCTCGATTACTTTACTCAAACCGCCGCCGTTTGTCGGTCGCGGCGGTATCAAGCTGGATTATGCCCTCGATGAATTTCACCTCGATGCCTCATCCCGGGTAGCGGCTGATATCGGCGCTTCGACCGGTGGCTTCACCGATTGTCTTTTAAAAAGGGGAGCCAGCCGGGTTTATGCCATCGACGTCGGTCACGGCCAGCTAGACTATCGCTTAAGGCAGGACCCGCGGGTGGTAGTTATGGAAGGAGTCAACGCCCGTTATTCCATCGCTCTCCCAGAAAAAGTGGATTTAGTTACCATTGACGTTTCCTTCATTTCTGTAGAAAAGGTGATGCCCGCCGTGGCGGGGCTGCTCAAAGAAGACGGTTATCTGGTGGTGCTCATCAAGCCGCAGTTCGAAGCCAGGAAAGAAGAAGTGGGCAGGGGCGGACTGATTAAAGAGCCCATAATGCACGCCCGTATCCTGGGCAGGTTTATCGCCTGGCTGGTCGAACAGGGTTACAGGTTGAAGGGTCTGGTGGCGTCACCCATCTCCGGTGCTTCCGGAAACAGGGAGTTTTTTGTGCTTATCAGATTGCCATAAAGTACAGAATTAGGTAGTGTCTTAATTTTGTGATTGTAATAAGGTGATTCTTATGTTGAGACTAGCAAGCCATTATGATGTGCTGTCTTTTATGTAGTATACTTTCTCTTGTGTATATATTAGGTTTTATTTATAAAGGGTAAAGTTTTTATAGGGACAAATATGAAAACTAAAGTAGAAAATAGACAAACATATATCTGCATTCAGGTAAGCGGAGAATTTAAGCCCAAAGATAGGGATACCTTGGACGAAGCTAAGAACGTCATACTGGAAGCCTTTCAACAAATGAAGGAAAACCAGATTTCCAAATTACTTGTTGATGCTAGTAGAGCGTCAACAGTATTAGATGCATTCGACCGTTACTATTTAATGAGCTCACTAGCTAAAGAACAACTCAATTTTGTTGTAAATAGTCAGATCCAACCATTCAAGACTGCTTTTGTCACAAACCAGGAATGGAGTGATCCCCAAAAATTTGAGGAAACAGTCGCATTTAACCGTGGTATGGACGTATTGATTACATTAGATGTTCAGGAAGCCTTAAGTTGGCTTGGTGTTTGAGCTTACTTTATAGTCTTTAACATCTTCTATGTTTTCTAATTTTATCTAGTATCTATTTCTTAACATTGGGGGAATTTTACTGCTCAAATTAATAACCCAGCCTCAACTTGACAACCCCCGGAGGATTGTGTTAGCCTAAGATTACTGTATTTGCACCTTAACAATTGGATAGCGGAAGGAAAGGTTCTTAAAGTATATAATTATTTTTGGAGAGTTTGATCCCGGCTCAGGATAAACGCTGGCGGCGTGCCTTATGCATGCAAGTCGCACGGTTAATCGCAAGAAAGATAGTGGCAAACGGCTGAGTAATACATAAGTAACCTGTCTCTAAGTGGGGGACAACTCGGAGAAATCTGAGTTAATACCGCATGTTGTCCTTCACCGCAAGATGAAGGTCCAAAGCTCTCGGGCGCTTGGAGAGGGGCTTATGTCCTATCAGGTAGTTGGTAAGGTAAAAGCTTACCAAGCTGATGACGGGTAGCTGGTCTGAGAGGATGGTCAGCCAGACTGGGACTGAGAAACGGCCCAGACTCCTACGGGAGGCAGCAGCAAGGAATATTGTGCAATGGGCGAAAGCCTGACACAGCGACGCCGCGTGAGGGATGAAGGCCTTCGGGTCGTAAACCTCTTTTCTTAGGGAAGAAACAA
>JAZDIU010000084.1:0-23043 GCA_043804635.1 Chloroflexota bacterium | reverse complement strand
AGCCCCTCTTCCGTTACCAGTTTCACTGCTTCCTCTCGAAACTCCTTGCTGTATCTTCCTTGGGGACCCCTTTTCAATCTGACACCTCCGTCTCCTTATTTTACCTGACTTTGGTGTCCGTTAAATCCATCCTACCTCATTGAGTTTTGTTTGGTTATTGGTCTTTAGAGCTTGTAATGTTATGATTCCAGATATTTCCTGACCTCTGGCGGACTCGTTCTCCGTATTTTCTGGACACACCGTAACAAACTGCATTATCATATAGTTTAACTCCAATGCTTGTTATTGCCGCTATCATTGTCTTCGCAGCTTCGTTTATACGAGGTATATCCGGTTTCGGCTTTGCGCTTATTGCTACGCCTCTATTGACCTTCGTTTACCCGGCGAAATCGGTGGTGATAATGAATATTATACTGAGCGCCGCCACCAATATTGTCGTTTTAGTTCAAATGTGGAAACACGTCGATTCCAAAAGACTAATATTTATGTGTTTAGGCTCTCTTTTTGGAACACCATTGGGCGCGTTTGCTCTGTCCAAGCTCGACCCGGCAACGGTGAAGATAGTTATCGCAGCGTGCGCTATCCCGTTTGCGGTGCTTCTTCTTCTGGGACATTCACACCACTTCGAGAAAGACAGGTTTGGTTGCGCTGTAGCTGGTTTTATCGGTGGGGTTGCCGGCGCCAGTACCAGCCTTGGCGGTCCGCCGGTAGTACTCTTCCTGCTAAATCAAGGATTACCAGCCCAGAAGTTCGTTGGTACTCTGGCAGCTTATTTCCTGTTTATCAATCTGACAAGTATAACTGCTTTTTCATCCCTTGGAATGCTTACGGGCGACCTGATAACAAAAGTGGTTATTTTGTTGCCGGTGTTATTTCTTGGAACCCAGATTGGTATCTGGGTACTGCCCAAAATAAAACCTGCGATTTTTAGACGGATAGCAACTTCCGTAGTGTGTGCCTCGGCAGTGGGCGTTATTGTCAGCGTCTTCGTGAAGCTGTAGAATGATAAGCAATACCGTGTTGTATGAAATCGTTACTAATAGAATACTGATTATACCCATATGTTCCTGGACAATAGCTCAATTGCTTAAGGTGGCAATAGTCCTTATCCAGGAAAAGCAATTAGACCTGCGATATTTAGTGGTTAGCGGCGGCATGCCCAGCGCCCACTCGGCGGTAGTTACCTCCCTGGCAACATCGATCGCATTCATACAGGGATTTGGCTCAGTCAATTTCGGTATCTCGGTTATTCTGGCGTTAATAGTGATGTATGATGCCGCCGGACTCCGCCAATCCGTCGGTAAACAGTCGATAGTTTTGAATCGTATTCTGCAGGAGCTTAGGCTTCATCGGCCGGCGACCGAACTCGGACGAGACCTGAGAGAGTTTGTCGGGCACACCTCGTTGCAGGTCTTAATAGGCGGACTACTAGGTATTGCGGTGGCATTCTTATGGTTCATCCTTACCGGGTTTTAGCTATTGAAAGTTAAGCTGTTCTATGGTTGGTACATAGTAGCCGTCTGCTTTTTGCTGATGGTCTATTATGGCGCTATCTTCATTTATGGTTTCACCGCTTTCGTAAATCCTATCGTTGCCACATTCGGCTGGAGCATGGCTCAGCTTTCACTGGCTTCGTCTTTACGCAGCCTGGAAACAGGAGCCTTCAACCCGGTATGGGGCACAGTGGCTGACCGGTATTCCCCCAGAAAGTTGATGCTATTTAGCATAATAGTCACTGCTCTAGGAGTAGTCTGTCTTAGCCAGACTAAGAATTTGCTTATGTACTACGTAGGATTCTTAATTATGGGGTTAGGTAGTTCCCTGCTTACCGCAATCCTCCCAAACACGCTGATAGCCAGATGGTTCCGAAAAGACATCGGTAAAGCCACTGGCGTTTTCTACACTTCCGGTGGTATTGCTGGAATGTTAGTCCCCGCAGTAACCATAATTTTAGATAGACTTGGCTGGCAGACTACCCTTCTCTACATTGCAATTGGGTTCTTAGTACTCGGAATACCGTTGTCATTCGTTATCCGAAGTCGGCCGGAAGATTATGGACTATCACCCGATGGCAAGACCCAGCTCGCAGGGTCTTTAAAATCTGCCCGGCCTTACGATTTTGGCACCGGAATCAAAGAAGCGCTCAAGACGCGAGCTTTCTGGCACATAAACCTGGCAATACTATTTCAATCTTCAACTATGTCGATTTTAATATTTTATATGATGCCGTACCTGTCCAGTCTGGGCAGTGACAGGGCAACAGCCAGTATGGTAGTTATGCTTTATACTCTGGTTAGTATTGCGGGTCGCTTAGCTCTGGGGACGCTCTCGGATACTCTAAAAAAGAGCTATTTGGTGGCTTTTACGGTTGTGATGATGGGGACTGGATTGTTCATATTCTGGCTTGTCGGGGCTGATAGCCCGTTCTGGTTGATGCTACTTTTTGCTATCACGTATGGGCTGGGTCTCGGTGGAGCTCTGGTAACGAGGCCGCCAATACTGGCTGAATATTTTGGCGTCAAAAAATTTGGGACCATCTTTGGACTAAGTAGTATCTTTACCACAATCGGCGGCGTGGTAGCGGCACCGGCGGCAGGATGGGTTATTGATACCTACCATACTTACAAGCCGGTCTGGCTGGCGCTAATAGGATTCGCGGTAATAGCTCTGATTTCGATGCTGACTATTCCGCTACCCGCCCCTGGAAAAGTAGCTAAAAGCAAGCAGATATCGGCTGACTTTGAAAAGTAGGAGGGTTTGAGGGTGTTAACCCCCTTTTTACCTCTTTTTCAAGCAGGGAGGGGGAAATAAAAAGTTAAATAAAGCCCAAAAGCCCAAATTGACAAAAAGATTATGATTAAGCTGCTGACTTTCCCATCGATATGTTCCAAAAATATTTTGTTTTAGCAATAGGTGTAATATCGGTCTCCTTTGCGGCTATCTTCATCCGCCTTGCTGAGGCACCACCTCTGGTTATTGCTGCTTACCGACTCAGCCTGGCTTCTCTAATTATTGTTCCTATAACCTGGGTGCGTTCTCGTAAAGAGCTTATTCATTTATCGCGGCGGAATATAATGCTGGCGTTGTTTTCTGGAGTGTTTCTGGCATTACACTTCGGATTCTGGATTGCCTCACTCAGCTATACCTCGGTAACCACCTCGGTAGTTATGGTAACCGTTAGTCCCATTTTTGTGGGTCTTGCCTCGTATATCTTATTCCAGGAGAAACTGACCGGACAGATATTTCTTGGGTTTGCTCTATCTTTAATCGGGGCAGTGATAATCGGCTATGCAAACTGGAGTATGGGTCCCCGTCCTCTATTTGGTGGCGGCCTGGCTTTGCTCGGTGCTCTGGCAGTTACCGGTTATCTACTTATCGGTCGGAAACTTCGCCCCAGTATCGGACTCTTGAGCTACGTATCTCTAGCATATAGCTCGGCGGCGGTGCTTTTATTACTAACTGTATTTGCTTTCGGCTATCATCTGGTCGGTTATCCTTCCACCACCTACATTATGTTTGTTCTCTTAGCAATAGTACCCCAAATAATCGGGCACTCTTCGCTCAATTGGTCTTTACGCTTCATCTCAGCCACTTTGGTTACCATTGCCGTTCTCGGTGAACCTATTTTAGCGACTATTCTTGCGTTTCTGCTCCTCAGTGAGGCACCAACCGTTAGTGAAATTGTTGGCGGCTTTCTAATTTTAGTAGGTATATTTATCGCCTTTCGAAAAAGTGACATGGCACGGGGAACGTGATGAATTTAGCTTTCAAGTTAAGCTAAAGATTGCTTCTCAGAAAAGCGACAAAACTTCCTTGACAAACTCAGAACATTAGTGCTATTATTCAACTTTAAATAGAATGTCCTTCTGAAATGAGTCCCGTTCACCCTTAGCTTAAAGAATAGATAGAGGTATTAAATAATCTTAAAATGAACAAAACGTTAATTTTTCTCAATTTTCCCCTCAATTTTCGTCTTATTTTTACCAAAATAGCTAATAATTTTGAAGCTAAAAAAGATAATTTAGCTTCAAGTTGTTTACTAGAAAAACACTTTCTAACCGGAAACCAATACGCTCAATTCAACCTCGTTTCACGCTGCTTCGTTTCAATTTTCGGGCTATTGAATCGAGATTTTTTAGCTTCATTTCGCCTTTGTTTTTTATTTGTTTCTCCCCCTTGTCATTCTGGAAGCGTCTGATACTCCATATCCCCGAAGACGCTGAAGAATCCGGTGGAGTGGGGTTTTTTAGTATTTGACATTTGTAGTACTTTTCCCTTTACTTTAAATCGTCGTCCGTGATACTATTGCTACACTGCAACTAACAGGAGACCAACTTGGAAAAAGATTTGCTTTCTGTCTGTGACCTCACCGGCGAAAGTATTCATCATCTAATAGAAATCGCTATCGATTTGAAAGCCAGAGGTTGGCTTTCTTTACTGGAAAAGAAAACCTTAGCTTTAATCTTCGAGAAGCCGTCCTTAAGGACTCGTGTCTCTTTCGAAATGGCTATGCGTCAGCTGGGCGGGCAAACGGTCTACCTGTCCCCGGCCGAGGTCGGTTTGGGTAGTCGCGAGGCGACTCAAGACGTGGCCCGTGTACTCAGCCGGTATGTAGATTGTATCGTCGCTAGAACTTTCTCTCACCAGACGCTACAAGTTTTTGCCGGTAATTCCCGTGTGCCCGTAATCAATGCGTTATCCGATCTGGAACATCCCTGCCAGATTCTATCCGACCTGCTGACTATTCACGAAAAAAAAGAAGAACTAAGCGGTTTAACCATAGCCTTTATTGGCGATGGCAACAATGTGGCTAACAGTCTGTTGCTGGCGGCTTCGCTTACCGGAATGAACTTCCGAATTGCTACTCCACCCGGATATGCCATCCAAGAGAAGATATTACGTTTGGCTCAGGAATATGCCCGGGACAGTGGCAGTGAAATATTTATCACTGAAGAACCTCGCCAGGCAGTTCATGACGCCGATATAGTTTATACCGACGTTTGGACTAGTATGGGACAGGAAGCCGAAGCCGAAAAACGCCGCGGCACATTCGCCCGATACCAGGTGAATGAAACGCTTCTATCCTCAGCTAAAAGCGATGCTATCTTTATGCATCCGTTGCCCGCGCATCGCGGTCAGGAAGTAACTGATGATGTTATTGATGGCTCGCAGTCCGTTGTCTTCGACCAGGCAGAAAATCGCCTTCATATGCAAAAGGCGCTTCTGGCAGAAATGTTGGGTGGCACCGGAACGCCAGCAGGCTATCGCTAGTTGAGTTCACTTCTTTTTCCTGAGTGAGTGGTTGGAAATCAAATGAGTAAGGCTATCGTAGCTATCGTTGGTCGGCAGAATGTCGGCAAATCTACTTTGTTAAACCGGCTGACCGGCAAGCAAATATCCATTACTGCCGATTTACCCGGCACCACCCGCGACCGCGTAGTGGCTACCCTTTCGTGGCAGGACAGAGAGTTCACTTTGGTCGATACCGGCGGACTGGAGCTAAAGCCACAATCATCTATTTCTGAACGAGTCAAGGAACAGGTCGAAATTGCTATCAAAGAAGCGGATGCCGTCATTTTTCTGGTTGATGCAAAGGACGGCGTAACTCCTCTCGACCTTGAAATCGCTGACGGACTCCGCAAATTGAATAAGCCTGTGCTGCTGGTGGCTAACAAAGCAGACAACCCAAAACTTGAATCTCAAGCAGCAGAATTCTACGAGCTTGGATTGGGTGAGCCTTTAGTAATCTCAGCGTTCCACGCTCGCGGTACTGCCGACCTTTTGGATAAAATCGTTGCTCTCCTGCCTTCATCACCCGTAGCACCACCTGAACCGGAAATGATGAAGGTCGCCATTGTCGGCAGGCCCAATGTAGGCAAGTCGATGCTGCTGAATGCTTTATTAGGTAAGGATCGAGCTATCGTTGACGAAACTCCAGGCACAACGCGAGATGCGATAGATACCCCTCTTGACTTTAAGGGGCAAAGTGTGTTACTAATTGATACAGCAGGAATTCGAAGGCGGGGACGGTTAGGGACCGGGGTAGAATGGTACAGCGTCATCCGCGCCCTGCGAGCTATCGACCGGGCTGATGTAGCCCTGCTAGTCTTGGACGCTACCGAGCCGCTTACGGCTCAGGATAAGCACATCGCCAGTTATATCCAGCAAGCAGTAAAAGGAATCGTTATAGTAATTAACAAATGGGATTTAGTTACGGATAAGAGCGTAACGGAATTGAACAAATACATAAAAAGCGAACTAAAATTTATGCCCTATGCTCCGGTGCTCTTTACTTCGGCCAAATTACGGCAGGGTGTAGATAAAGTAATGCCGCAGGTCTATCAGGTCTATCAAGAAAGGTTGAAGCGGATACCTGATACTACCGTCAATAGCGTCGTCCGGGAAGCCGTAGCCGGTCATACTCCACCTCGCGCCGGCAGTAAACGACGACCCAAAATTCGCTATGCCCTTCACGGCGGCGTTAACCCTCCGACTTTTGTCTTTTTTACTAACGATGCTCGGGTGCACTTTTCGTATCAACGTTATTTGGAGAACAAGCTGCGTGAGGCGTTCGGGTTTGCCGGTACGCCGATTCGCCTAGTCTTCAAAGTCAAGGAGGCACATGATAATCGGTAAGCTTATCGTGGTAGTTCTAATCGGTTATCTCCTCGGCTCTATTCCTTTTGGTCTGATATTAGGTAAAAAAATAGCCAAAATAGATATTAGAGAATTCGGTAGCGGTAAAACCGGAGCGACTAATATGCTGCGGGCGGCTGGCAAAAAGGCAGCAATACTCGTTGGTGTTTGCGATGCATCGAAGGGTATGCTAGCAGTAATACTTGCCGGACTGATATTCAGAGAAGACCCGAGCTTATGGTGGCTAATGAGGGGTGCCCAGGCGTTGGCGGCTCTGGCAGCTATCGCCGGGCATACTTGGTCTATATTTCTCAACTTCCAGGGTGGACGTGGTGTGGCTACGTTCTTCGGCGGGATGTTAGCTTTATACCCTCCAGCGGCTCTATTAGGTGGCGAAGTTATATTCTTGAGTGTTGGATTAACCAGATTTGTCTCACTCGGCTCCATTGCTGGAGCCGTTTGTGTTTACGCAATAATGGTTCCGCTTACTCTTTATAATGGCTTTCCTATCGAATATCTGGGTTATTCTTTAATTGGCACAGTAGCTATTATCGCTACTCACCGTGATAATATCGCCAGGCTGATGGCTGGGACGGAACGCAGGCTTGGTGAAAAAGCTAAGAAGATAATCTCCCGCTAACAAAGGTAGTGTAAAAATATGCCCAAGATTGCCGTCATCGGCACGACTACCTGGGGGATGACTCTAAGTATAATCTTCGCCAACAACGGGCTAAAAGTCAGGTTATGGGCACGCACCGAGCAAGAAGCCCGCAAGCTTGCCAGTAATGGCCCTCCATCGAACTTACCCGATGCCGCTTTTCCTTCAAACCTGTCTATCACCGACTCCTTGAGTGAGGCGTTAAAGGGCGTCAAAGCCGTTATCCTGGCCGTTCCAACCCAGTCTATGCGACAGAATATCAAGCTGGCTAGGGAGTTCTTCGATGATTCGATGTTACTGGTCAATGTCGCTAAAGGTTTGGAAATCGGTACCAACCAGCGGATGTCGCAGGTAATTACTGAGGAAATCAAGCCTGAACTGCATCACAATATTTGTGTCCTCTCCGGTCCAAATCTTTCCCGGGAAGTTCTTAAAGGCTTGCCGGCCGCTGGAGTGGTTGCTGCTGTTGACGAAACCATTGCTCGTAAGGTTCAGAAATTGTTAACTACCTCGAACTTCTGTATTTTCACCAATACCGATGTTATTGGTGTCGAGTTAGGCGGCGCGTTAAAAAATATTATTGCTCTTGGTGCCGGTATGGCTGACGGACTCGGCTATGGCGATAATGCCAAATCCGCCTTAATTACCCGGGGTTTAACTGAGATTTCTGCTCTCGGCGTTGCACTCGGCGCTAGTCCTCTTACCTTTTCTGGATTAGCCGGCCTGGGTGACTTAATTGCTACCTGCAGCAGTTCGCTGAGCCGTAACCATTATGTTGGAGTGGAACTTGCCAAAGGAAGGCCCCTTCAGGAGATAACGGATTCGATGACCGGTATTGCCGAGGGAATAAGCACTACGTTGGTTGTGCACAATCTGGCCAAGCAAATGGGACTGGACATGCCCATCACTCAAGCAATCTATAGGGTTCTATATGAAGATGCTGATGTCCGGAAAACGTCCGCTGAGTTGATGACATTAGGGGCGGCTCACGAACTAGCCGGCAGAAAATGGCGGTTGTTCTCTTCCCTCCGCAAGCGTTCCTAGATTGCTCGTCTTCTACTAACTATTTGTCCTTTTGCCCCGCGTTTAGACTGTTAGCTAATTCCTCGAAAAGACGGCGTTGTTCCTTAGTCAAAGACTCAGGAGTAACCACCCGTAGCTCAATTAGCTGGTCCCCACGTCCATTCCCGTTAAAATAAGGAATTCCCATCTTTTTAAGTCGGAAGATATGCCCAGTTTGACTGCCGGCAGGAATCTTGAGTTTAGATTTTCCTTCTAGTGTCGGCACTGCTACTTCACTGCCGAGGGCAGCTTGCGCAAAGTTTATTGGCAGCTTATAAAGAATATTATTACCGTCTCGAGTAAAAAGCTCATGCTCTTGGACAGTAATTTCGATATAGAGATTACCTGAAGAGCCGCCTCTTCGTCCCGTATCGCCCTCACCACTCAGGCGTAGACGGAAGCCATTATCGATTCCGGCCGGGATTTTAACCAGAAGGCGGCGCTGATGTTTTTCTACACCTTCACCATGGCACTGCGGACAGGGTTCGGCAATGATTGTGCCCTCGCCCTGGCATTGAGGACAGGTGACGATATTGGTAAAGCGACCGAACATGCTCTGTGCGGACCGGCGTATTTGCCCGCTGCCGCTGCAGCTCGGACACCGCTCGGACTGTGTGCCGATTTGAGAACCGGTACCGTGGCAGACAGAACAGCGCTCCGTGCGTAATACGTTAATTTCTTTTTCCACGCCAAAAGCCGCTTCTGTAAAGGTGATAGCGACTTCGTTGTAAAGATCGGCACCGCGCTGTCGCACCGGGCGGGCCGCTGTTGTTGCACCAAAAAAAGCGTCGAAAATGTCACCTAAGCCGCCGAAATTGAAGCTATCGGCGTTTTGCCACATTCCGCCGTCAGTGTGCCCGAAACGGTCGTAAGCCGCTCTCTTATCCGGATTAGAGAGCACTTCATAGGCTTCGTTTATTGTTTTAAACTTTTCCTCGGCACCGACGCCATGGTTGTGGTCGGGATGATACTTAAAGGCTAACTCTCGAAAAGCCTTCTTTATTTCGTTCTCGGTTGCATTTCTACTTACACCGAGGATTTCATAATAGTCACTCTTGGCTGGCATATTAAACCTTGTATTTTTACTATCTTCCTAAAAAAAGTGTGCTATAAATTTAAGAGGGGCATCGCCCCTCTTAAACTCCCTATTATATTATAAACCTTTTTTGTTTACACTTCACGGAATTCGCCATTAATGGTACCTTCGTCTTCAGGTCCTTTTTTCTCTTCGCCTGAAGGTGGCGGTTGTTGCTCTCCGCCGGGTGGCGGCTGTTGCTGCTGCTGACCATAAGCGGCGGCTCCTATCTTTTGTAAAGCCTGGCTTAACTCCTGTGCTGCTTGGTTGATGGCGGCAGCGTTGTCGCTAGCTAGAGCCGAACGCACCGTCTGGATTTTACCTTCCACCTCCTGATTCACTTCCTGGGGTATCTTTTCCTTCTGCTCCCGGAGGGTCTTTTCGGCAGTATAAACCAGAGCGTCGGCATTATTCTTAGCTTCGGCGAGTTCACGGCGTGCTGTGTCTTCACTTGCGTGCGTCTCAGCTTCTCGTCTCATCTTCTCTACTTCATCCTTAGAGAGACCGCTGGAAACGGTTATGGTAATTTTCTGTTCCTTTCCCGTCCCCTTATCACGAGCCTTAACACTCAGAATGCCGTTAGCGTCGATATCGAAAGTGACTTCAACCTGTGGCAGACCGCGCGGTGCTGGAAGGATACCGTCGAGAATGAACCTCCCCAGTGTTCTGTTATCGGTTGCCATAGGTCTTTCCCCCTGGAGAATATGGATTTCTACACTGGGCTGATTGTCGGCGGCAGTGCTAAAAACCTGGCTCTTAGATGTCGGGATAGTGGTGTTGCGTGGAATTAGTGGTGTTGCCACTCCACCCAGCGTTTCGATACCAAGAGTCAATGGGCTAACGTCCAGCAAGAGGACTTCTTTGACCTCTCCTTTGAGTACTCCGGCCTGGATAGCCGCACCAAGTGACACTGCCTCTTCAGGGTTGACACCCCTGTTCGGTTCTCTATTGAAAAACTCCTTTACTTTCTGTTGAACCAAAGGCATTCTGGTTTGAGAACCAACCAGGAGTACTTCATTGAGTTGGGACGCACTGATTCCAGCATCGGTTAGAGCCTGTTTGCAGGGACCGAGCGTCTTTTCGACCAGGTCGCCTACCAGTTGTTCCAGTTTAGCTCTCGTAAGAGTCATATTAAGGTGCTTGGGACCGCTGGCATCAGCCGTGATGAAGGGTAGGTTAACCTCGGCTTGTACCACAGTAGTCAGCTCAATCTTAGCTTTCTCGGCGGCTTCCCTAACCCGCTGCATTGCCATCTTGTCCTGTCTTAAATCTATACCCTGGTCGCGTTTGAACTCGGTAGCAACCCAATCCATTATCCTCTGGTCGAAATCATCACCGCCAAGATGAGTATCACCGGCGGTTGATTTAACCTGGAAAGCCCCCTCTCCGATATCCAGGATCGAAACATCGAAAGTGCCGCCGCCGAGGTCGTAGACAACGATAGTTCCCTCCTTTTTCTTATCGAGGCCGAACGCTAGCGAAGCCGCCGTTGGTTCATTGATTATGCGTAGCACCTTGAGCCCGGCAATTTCACCGGCGTCTTTGGTCGCCTGCCGCTGGGAGTCATTAAAGTATGCCGGGACGGTAATCACCGCTTCGGTAATCTTTTCACCGAGATAAGCCTCAGCGTCTGCTCTAAGCTTCTGCAAAATCATCGCAGAAATTTCAGGCGGGCTGTATTCCTTCCCTCCCATCGCCACCCGCACTTCGTTATTGGGACCCTTGACTACTTTATACGTCTTGCGGCGGGCGTCTTCTTCAACCGGTAATTCTCGTCCAGCCGGTTCGCCCCATTTGCGGCCCATAAATCGCTTAATACTGTATATGGTATTTTCCGGATTGACTACTGCTTGGCGTTTGGCTATTTGCCCTACCAGACGCTCACCCTGTTTATTTATCGCCACCACTGATGGTGTCACTCTAACACCATCAGTGCCGACAATCACTTTTGGCTCGCCGCCCTCCATAACTGAAACCACGCTTTTGGTTGTTCCTAAATCGATACCGATAGCCTTCGCCATAGCTAGCTCTCCTCCTTTGGCTCTGTTTCTTTCTTGACACCCACTGCCACCTGACTCGGGCGGATTACCCGGTCGCGAAACATATATCCCTTTTGCATTTCCTCTATAACTATTCCTTCCTTACCTTTAGCCTGCCTTACCGCTTCATGAAAACGCGGGTCGAATGGTTCTCCGACCGCTTTAATAGTCGATAGCCCCTGAGCTTCAAGTATATCCCGCACTTTACGGTCGATTAATTTGATGCCATTTACCCAGCTAACTTCAGCTAGTTCCTTTGGTAAAGATGCTAGTGCCCGTTCCAGATCATCGAGGACCGGCATCAGGCTTTCTATAACTTTGAAATTTGCCCATTTAATAGTCTCTATTTTTTCCTGTTCGAGGCGGTTCTTATAATTAGTAAAATCTGCCTGAGCTCTTTGCCAGCCAGCCAGATTAGCTTCAGCTTTTGCTTTCGCTTCAGACAGGGCTTTCTTTAATACCTCTATATCCTCTTCAGTAACCACTTCTGCTTTGGTAGTTGGTTCTTCTTGGCTAATCTCTTCTTTTGCAGTTTCTTTTTTAGAGGTTCGTTCCTCTTTCACCATCTAACCTCCGGTTTTATTTATCCGCCCGGCTACTTTTACCATACAACCTGGCTACCAGTTCGCTCAGCACCGAAGAAAGGTAGTTTACGGTAGCGATGGTGTGGGCATATTGCATTCGGGTGGAACCGATTACACCTATCGTCCCTAAAGCCTCACGCGGTAAGCCGTATCCAATAGTGACGACGCTGCAATTTTGAAGAGCTTCAGTCTTATTTTCTCTGCCGATAAATATCCGCGCCCTATCACTCTCCGCGGGTGCGATTGACCTGAGTAAGTTCCTTTGCTCCACCAATTTGACGAGACCCTGCACCCTGTGGCTATCGGCAAATTCTGGCTGGTTCAGTGTAAATTGTAAACCCTCGACGTGAGGCTCGCCGTACTCCTGTTCGTCTTCAGCCTGCATTAGTTTTATTAGACAATCGGTCAAATACCTTTCAGCGAATGAAAGCTCAATATCTTTGAGAGAAATTTCAGTCGTAGTTAATCCGTAATAAGCTTGGTTCAGCTTGTAGGCGATTGCGGTTAGAACTGATTGAGAAATAGGTGAACTAAGATTTACCAGTTGCTGTCTTATTTTAGCACCATGCAATACAAAGACGGCAAGCGCCATTGGGCCTTGCAAAGCAATCAATTCTACGTACATAAATCGGGAGTCGGCTGGTTTAGGTCCGGTCACCAGAGCCATGTTTTGGGCTAGCTGGGCGATGAGTGTTGTTGCCAGCCCTATCCAGTCTTCCAGTTTCTCCTCAACTTGGTGAAAAAGATGGCTTACCATACGTTGCTCGGTTAGAGGAAGCTCAAAGTCAACCTCGGAATCCACGTAGTACCGATAGCCTCTATCCGAAGGTATACTGCCGGCGGATGTGTGCGGACGCGTAATATAGCCCTCCTGTTCCAGGTTCATCATCTCATTGCGGATGGTCGCCGGGCTAACTCTCAGCCCGCACTTATCGGTCACTCTCTGCGATGATACCGGGACGCCGCTAACTATATACTCTCCAATGATAGACTTGAGTATCGTCTCTGCTCTTGCCGATAACATCATCCCACCCTCCTATTAGCAGTCAAAGCCTTGGACTGCTAATACTCTATTTTGACCTTAATACTCGTATTTGTCAAGGGTTTGTATTAAAAAACTGGGTATGTTAAGGAACAGCTAATTCCAAGCTTACCGGTACGGGCAGAAGAAAAGAAGGAACTGGAGTGGAAAAACAACAACCATTGTCATAGCAGACAATTTTCCACTCCAGTTCTTTTTATTTGTGACAACTTCGTTTTTTGCGTCAGATTTTATATTTATAGGAAATTGAAGCATTTTCCCAATATAGGGGTTCTCTCGGGTTAAACTTCCGTAAGTTTACGTATGGTAGTTCTCCAATAATTATTCTATAAATAGAAAAAGAAATAGCCAAACTGACTGAAGATTCAAATCGGGTTGTAGAGGAGGTAAACTGTATGTGAATTCAGGGGAAAATAGCCGGGAGTTGAAACCATTAACAAAAAGAGTATTAAGTAGAAGGAGAAATATTTCAATGAAAGGTCGGTTTTCTGTTATCTGGACATTATTACTGGCACTGGCGCTGATTACAACCATAAGTGGTACGCCTGGCACTGTCACATCACCGACCATGAGGACAATGAGATGATGCGTCCCAGATATGTTCCTCCCGAACCCAGCACCAGGAGTATCCAGGTCTTTCATCCAAGGGTTGGATTACTAGTTGGTTTTAATAGGGGCTGTTCAAAACAGCCCCTATTAAAACCAGAGAATTTACTAAATACGAGGAACTATAAATATAGACTTCAGATGGTGCCAATTGAAATTGGATTAGATATGTATGTGTTTAGAAGAGCAAGGTAAGTCGTGACCTCGTTAAACGGAAAAAGGCTAGGTATCCACAGATACCTAGCCTTTTGGTTATCCTATAAAAATACTACTTTCCGATTCTGAACATCTTGGTACCGCAAACCGGGCAAACGCCCTGGGTTGCTGGTCTGCCGTTCTTCATGGTGATGGATTTGGTATTCTTCATATCTCTTCTCGTCCGGCACTTTACACAATATCCTTGCATCTATTCACCTCCTTTCCTTATTAGAAAGGATAGACCATAATTTACGCACTGTCAATAGGTTTTTCCAAGAATCTTTTGTATCTGGACATATTGTTTGAGAAAGTGAGGCTGTTGTGTTAGAATAGGCTACTTATGCATTCGGTAGGTATAGACATAATCGAAATAGAACGTATCCAGGAAGCTATAGACCGTTGGGGTCATAGGTTCCTTCATCGAATATACACTGCCTCCGAGCTTGCCTTGTGCCGCGGCAAGACCGAAGCTCTGGCAGTTCGTTTTGTCGCCAAAGAAGCAGTGATGAAAGCCCTGGGCACCGGCACCAAAGGTGTTAGCTGGCGTGAGATAGAAGTTATGGCTGAACCCGGCGGCAAGCCGCTGGTTCATTTATATGATAAAGCCAGAGCTAAAGCCGCCGACCTTGGTCTGGATAATTTAGCGATTAGCCTTTCTCACTCCCGGGAATATGCCGTTGCCTTCGTTGTCAGCGACGTGAAATGACAGCTATTTCCCCGGCTCTGTCTTGGGCTTAACCGTTTCCGAAACTCCCCTCCACGCTTCCCCTTCCCTGTTTGCTCGTTTCAAAATGGCTTCTTCCTGAGTCCGGTAGTCCTGATATGGCTTGTCCCGGGTAGTGAGGTATTCCCGGAGAGGGACCTTTCTCATTAACTCGCCCATTTGCTTTATCCTGTCCAGCCCCCTGAACTCCTCGTGCAGTAAGGCAAATATTTCCAGCGCCGTTTTCATTCCCATCAGGTCGTAAGCTTTCTGGAAGCCTCTTTTACGCAGGGAGTTCATCTGCCAGGGAATCAGTGCCACCCGCTTGGCAAACGTTTCGGTGAATTCATCGATTTCTTTCTCGTCGACGCAATAGTTTACCATTCCATGCTTGAAGGCTTCTTCGCCGGTAATGCTGTCCCCTGTATAAATCATCTCGGCGGCTTTTCTTTTGGGCAAAAGCCAGGGAAACCACATCAGGTCGGGGGCAGGCATCGCTCTCACCGGCGGGTAACCGAACTGGCAGTTGGGAGTGGTCACCACGAGGTCGCAGGCGAAGCACAACTCCGAGCCTCCAGCCAGGACGTATCCGTGCGTCTGGGCGATCACAATTTTGGATAGCTCCACTATCTGCCAGTATTGATTAATCAGCCATCTCGCCCAGTGTGAGAGACCCACGTACTGAGAGCCGAAGTCCGGGCTATTCGTTCCCCTATCCGCTCCGGCAGGAACGCCTCCCGCTAAGTCATAGCCGGCGCTGAAACAGCGCCCGGAGCCTTTCAGGACAATTACATTGATATCGTTATCTCGTTCAGCGACCTTGATGGCGTGAAACATCTCGCCGAGAAGCTGGACGCTCAAGGCATTCATTCTATCCGGTCGGTTGAGGGTGACTTTCGCCACGTGTGTCTCGTGGTTCGCTTCGTAGAGAACGGTCTTATAGTCCAGAGGCTTATCATACCAGCTACTGACGTGCAGTTCAGGTGATGGCTTTTCCTGTGTCATGGTTTTTACCTCCTTTTCGACTCTACTTCCAGCACCCTTTCATAAACCGCCCATCCATAGTAATCACCCTGTCCGCCACCTCTCTCAATGGGCGTGAAGTCTGCTCTTTACCGAAGAGTACCACTTCCACGTTCTTACCGTTGTCCTTAACCGACTGTATGGCAGGAACATAATCGCTGTCTCCGGTAACGATAATTGCTATATCGTAGTTGTTTTTGAAGCTGTGGGTTAAAAGGTCGGTAGTTAGCAGAATGTCAACTCCCTTTTCATACGGAGGGGAGTTAGGCCAGTTGATGTAGACCAGACGACCCAGTCGCACTTCGGAGTAAGGGATTGAGCTGACGCTGTTAAAGAAAGCTTGCTGGTGCTGATAACGCTCCGGCTCTTCCTTCCTGCCGACCCGGGCATTATAGTAGTAGATTCTTATCAGCCGGCGTTTCTCCAGCAGTTTCTGCCCCAGCCTGCCGATATCGATATCAGTCCTGTGGAAATAATCCTTGAGAGAATGGTAAAGGTTACTGCCATCGATAAATATCATCACCCGGTCGGTTCTATCCATCTTTCACCTTCCTTTTTCGGTTAATGCTAGCTAGCTTTGTTATACGACTAATCACTCATTTGTCTATATCAAACTAATATCAGGTAAGTAAGCGTACCTAATAATTATACAAGGTATCCGTTCAACGAATAGAAAGTGAAAGTCAATAAGTAATCCAGCTATACCGGAACGGAATAGATTCAGCCATTCACAGAGTTGTTGATCACTAATACTAAGAGCTGGTTGTTTTAAATGTATAGCCAATGAATCACGTACATCACGGAGTACCTTAAAGTTTTGCCAATTGACCCTACTCTTATCCAACTTTTTCCCGTTTGACATTTTGGGTATCCATTCATCAATTTTAATATTTTGAGATACCTTATTCTCCTTGCTATCGGTTAATAGTCCACTAGTGCGTCCTAAATTGTAAAGCCAAGCACGGTGCATTATATAAGCATCAATACTAGCAATTCCGTGAGAAACGCACGATTAAAATCTCCAAAAGATATTCTGTCCGTACATCTCTTTAAGCTATCCACGGCATTTTCAAAGAGCTGCAAATAGGTGCTAATTGTCAGAGTACCAGGACCTTCAACCGAAGTAATTCCCATCTCTTTATCTGTAGCAGCGCCAGTGACAATTGCAGCTTTTGCACCAGGCGACACTCTCCAAGTGCTGCCAATCATATTCTCACATATAGGTATAATCTCATTCAGATTTCTACATCTCTGAACAATATCATCCCACTCATAGCCTTTCGATTTGAAAAAACGCTTCACATCGGCGTCACTCACAAATGACTTATTATGACCATGATTACCCTTTTTAGCCATCAGAAGCATCATGTCATGAGTAGCACGGCGGGTTCTCTTCTCAAAATAAAGCTTAGAGTTCATTTACTAACATTTCGTGTACCCGCAGGCGGGACACTTGAAGCAGCCCTCCTGGTAGAACAATAGCCCACCGCACTCCGGGCACTGCCCGCCCAGATTTTTAGGCGTCCCGTAGTTTTGGGCAGAGTTATGATTTTGCGCCTCGGTATTATTACCCTTTATTTGTTTTTCCAGGATACTGGCAATTCCATCGGCGCAGGAGAGCACTGCCTTACCCTCTTCCCAGGCAACCGACAGGCAGCGGATGCCTCGTAGCTGGCTGACTATCTCAGCCACGTCTACTCCGGTTCTGAGTGCCAGGGAAATCAGTCGGCAGGTAGCCTCCAACTGGGCGGAGGCGCAGCCGCCGGCTTTCCCCAGGTGAGAGAAGACTTCGAAAATGCCTTTTTCATCCGAGTTTATAGTAACGTATAGATGGCCGCAGCCGGTATTTATCATCTCGGTAACACCGGTAGTCTTCTTGGGTCGCTTCCTCGGCGTCAGTCCGGCAACTTCGGTTTTCTTTTCCTTGCCGGTGACGAGCACCTGTGTCTCACGGCTCCTATCGCGGTAGATGGTTATTCCCTTCAGTCCCATCTCGTAAGCCATCATATAAATATTGGCGATGTCTTCCCGTGTTGCCTCGTGGGGTAGATTGACCGTCTTGGACACGGCGTTATCGGTGGACTTCTGGAAGGCGGTTTGCATCTTGACGTGCCACTCCGGACTTATATCGTGGGCAGTCCTGAATAGCTGTTTGGCGGTATCGGGTATGCCCTCTATCTCGCCCAATTTGGTTCCCGATGCCAGCTTTCCAATAAGCTCTTCCGAGTAGAACCCGCCCTTCTTAGCTGCTTCCTCGAAATAAGGGTTGGCTTCGACCAGGTGAGCACCATCGAGTATGTTTCGTGTATAGCTCAGTGCAAAGGGCGGCTCGATGCCGCTGGAGCAACTGGCGATGATGGATAAAGTGCCGGTGGGCGCGATCGTCGTCAGGGTGGCATTTCTTATCCCGGGGGCGCCCGCTGTATCGTAGATGCTACCCTTGAAAGACGGAAAGGTCCCGCGTTCCTTAGCTAAATCTATCGATGCTTTCCGTGCCTCTTCGGTGATGAAGCTCATAACATCGGAGGCGATTTTCAGAGCTTTTTCCGAATCGTAGGGAATGCCTAGCTGGAGAAGCATATCGGCGAAACCCATCACCCCCAGCCCGATTTTCCTCGTTTTCTTGGTCATTGCCTCGATTTGCTCCAGGGGGAACTTGTTGACGTCGATAACATTATCCAGGAACCTGACGGCCGTTTTTACTACTACGGCTAGTTTATCGTAGCCAATCTCAGCAACGCCGTTGTTTTTAATCATCCGGCTCAGGTTAATAGAACCTAAGTTACAGGACTCGTAGGGAAGGAGGGGCTGCTCGCCGCAGGGATTAGTGCTTTCAATCTTGCCCAGGTGTGGGGTGGGATTCGCCCGGTTAATCTGGTCGATGAATACCACCCCCGGGTCTCCCGTCTTCCACGCCATATCGACTATCTTATCGAACACTTCCTTAGCTTTAAGCTTGGTTACGACCTCTTTAGTGTGCGGATTTACCAGGTTATATTCGGTTTCGGCTTTTACTGCCTTCATAAATTCAGCAGTCACGGCTACCGATAGGTTAAAATTGGTCAGAGCGGTCGAGTTTTCTTTAGCGACGATAAACCTCTCGATATCGGGGTGGTCTACGTTCAGTATTGCCATGTTCGCCCCACGCCGCGTCCCGCCCTGTTTGATGACGTCCGTAGCCGTATCGAAGGCACGCATAAAGGAGACGGGTCCGCTGGCGACTCCGCCGGTCGACCCCACCCGGTCTTGTTCCGGTCTGAGCCGGGAAAAAGAGAATCCGGTGCCGCCGCCGCTCTTGTGAATGAGGGCAGTATTCTTGATGGCATCGAATATGGACTCCATCGAGTCCTCGATAGGCAGGACGAAGCAGGCGGAAAGCTGTCCCAGTTCCCGCCCGGCGTTCATCAGGGTAGGGGAGTTCGGTAGAAAATCCAGGTTAGTCATTAGCTGGTAAAACTGCTCTTCCCATTCTTTGGCGTCTGCCTTTTTATAAATAAGCTCGGCGGAGGCAATCGCTTGGGCGACCCGGCGGAACATCTGTTCCGGCGTCTCAGTAGGCTTGCCCTGCTTGTCTTTCTTGAGGTATCTTTTCTCCAGCACATGGAGAGCGTTTTCGGTAAGTTTGATGCCTTGAGCCGGCGGCGTAACCGGCGGTTTTACGCGGACTTCTGATTTGACCATAGGTTTGTCCTCCTCTTCCTTTTCTGGTTTTAGCTCTTCATTTGCCAGAAGCTCTTCGATGATAGTATGGATTTCAGACTTATTGGGCAGTTGCTTCTGGCTCCGCCGGACTTTGGGCACGAAGTCCTCCATTCCGGGCAGGGTCGGCTCGGCTTCGGGTGTCGGTTTTGATTTCTCTAATCGTTCGATTACCCGCTCGGTAAGCTGCTCGACGAGCCTTCTATCGGCGATGCCCATCGGTTCGGTAGTCTCGAAGACTACTTTAGCTATCTGGCTGCGTTTTAATTTAGTTAACTTATCTTCGGTATGATTGGTCATTTGTGCTCTCTCTTTTGTCTGCCCGCTACCGGTACCAGCTTCTCAGTCGGGAGTAGGGGCAGCTGGGCGCTGGGATGCGATGTCTCAGGTTGACTGGTCAGCAGGTTATCGATTTCCTGCTTCAGGGCGGTAATATCGGTGAAGTCCCGGTAGACGCTGGCGAAGCGGATGTAGGCGATGTAGTCCAGCTTTTTAAGCCTGTCCATCACGATATCGCCGATGACCCGGCTGGGGATCTCAGCTTTACCCTGGCGGTAAAGCTCGGCTTCGATTTCATCGGCGAGCTTATCGATTGCGCCAGTGGGCAGAGGTCTCTTTTCGCAGGCTTTACGTAGTCCGCTGAGCAGCTTATCCTTGTTGAACTCTTCCTGCCGCTGGTCCTTCTTGATGACGAATAGGCTGGCCGGCTGAAGGCGCTCATAGGTGGTGAAGCGGTAGCCGCAGTTCAGGCACTGGCGCCGTCTGCGGACGCTCTCGTTCACATCTCGTGAATCGATGACTTTTGATTCCGGATTCTGACAACTGGGACAGTTCATAACTCCACATCCTGTAGTATAGCGAGAAGACTTTACCACAAGATATAGTGTCTGTCAAGGGCTCTCATTACTCTGTCGTTCTGGAGTCGTCCGAATACTCCATAATACCGAGGACTCGGTCTGTCCTGGGCTTGCCGAAGGATTATATCAAGGTTATTGGGTATTTATTGGTCAGCTAAATAATTCTCCAAAAAAATCTTTAAAAACCTATTGACAAATGTAATAATGTGTAGGAAAATGGTAGAAAGTGGTAAGAAGTGGTAAATTTAGGAGACTAGTGTAAGCGTGTTCTTAGGCGAGTTCGAATATAAAATAGATGAAAAAGGCCGGGTGCTTATCCCGCCTTCGTTCCGTAAGGAACTCAAAGAAGGGATAATTTTGACCGCCGGTGTAGAGCCATGTATTACGGCTTACCCCGAAGCTGAATGGGAAAAAATAGCCGCTAGTCTCACTGCCGGTTCTCTAGCCCAAAGCAAGATAAGGAAATTGAACCGAGCATTTTTTGCCTCTGCGTTCAGTTTGAGTATCGATGGACAGGGAAGAATCGCCCTGCCTGTTCCAATGCGGGAACACGCCGCCATCGGGGACGAAGTTATCATTATCGGTGCCAATACTTATTTCGAACTGTGGAACAAAGAGCACTGGGCATCGGAAAAGGCAACTAGCCGGGAAGAGACCTGGCAGATTATAGAAAGTCTAGAGCGTCGCTAGAGAGTTGGGACTATGGTAGCACCAGCTCATACCCCGGTGATGACCGGGGAGGTTATTAAGGCTCTCAGCATCAAGCCTGGGGGACGATACATCGATTGTACCCTCGGTGCTGGAGGGCATGCCGCTGCTATTTTAGAGCACTGCTCCCCGGGCGGGAAACTGCTGGGTATCGACGCCGACCCTCAAGCTATCGAATTAGCCAGGGCTAGGCTCGGAAGCTACTCCGATTCGATTCTTTTAATCAACGATAATTTCGTCAATTTAGAAGCCATTTGCTATAAATATGATTTCCTCCCTGTCCATGGCATACTTTTCGATTTAGGACTGGCTTCATTCCAGATTGACATTCCCGAGCGCGGCTTCAGCTTCCAGACTTCGGCGCCGCTGGATATGCGCTTCAGCCCCACCCAGAAAGTCACCGCCGCCGATATTGTTAATACTTATGCTGAAGCGGAGCTTGCATGGTTAATAAAAACCTACGGTGAAGAGCGCCTCAGCCGGCAGATAGCCAGACGTATTATAGAGGAGAGACCTATCCGGACTACCTTAAAGTTAGCTAGAATTATTGAACAGGTTTACGTCACCAGGGGCAAGATTCACCCGGCAACCCGGACTTTCCAGGCGTTAAGAATTGCTGTCAATGAGGAACTGGATAATCTCATATCGGCGTTAAAACAGGCAATTAATCTCCTAGCTTTCGAAGGACGTCTGGTCGTTATCAGCTATCATTCCCTGGAGGACCGCATCGTAAAGCAGTTTATGCAGAGAGAAGCCAAAAATTGCATTTGTCCTCCCGGCACGCCCACCTGCGTTTGCGGGCATACCGCCCGGCTAAAACTAATCAACCGTAAGGTTATCATTCCCTCGTTGGAAGAAATCCAGAACAATCCCCGTAGCCGCAGCGCTAAATTGCGGACGGCTGAGCGGATATTGGTCGGAGACGAGCAATACGGGACAATCCAGAAACTATGTCTTTCGGTAGGTGGCGAAACCGGAGGCTGGCGAAGACCAATCTTAATAAAGAGGCTTAAAGAGGCTTATTTAGCAGCCGTGTAATAGAGACGGGAGGTTCTGAAGATGTGAAAGCAAAATTAGTTTTGAGAAGACTTGAATCTAAAATAAGGAGAGGATATGGGTAAAAAAGCAATTCTAACGGGTATCGATGTTGGCACTACTAAAGTCTGTACTATCATCGCCGATGTTTCCGATGGCGGAATCCGGGTCTTGGGAACAGGCATAACACCGTCCAACGGATTACACAAAGGTATGGTAGTGAATATTAATGACGCCAAAGATTCCATCCGCACCTCGGTAAGGAAGGCAGAACAGTCCGCCAACTACAGGGTGGAATCGGCTTACGTCGGCGTTACGGGACGGCACGTTACTTCGGTCAATAACCACGGGGCGGTCTCGGTCAGCCGCAACGACCGCCTGGTGCGGAACGACGATTTGAAAAGAGTGCTGCAAAACGCTCAGAGCGTGGCCGTTCCCAATGACCGGAGGGTGATGCATATCATTCCCCGCAGCTACGCCGTCGACGGTCAGGTAGGCGTCAAGAACCCGGTCGGGATGCACGGCTTTAGATTGGATGTGGAAACACATATTATTACTGCGGCAATCAGCTCCGTCCAGAATTTAGCCAAATGTATAAGAGGCGTCGGTATCGAGATCGATGAGCTTGTCCTCGAACCCCTGGCTTCGAGTGAAGCTGTCCTTACCGAAGAAGAAAGACAGGCCGGCGTCATCCTGGCAGACATCGGCGGCGGAACGACCGATATTGCTGTTTTTAAAGATGGCAGCATTTGGCACACAGCGGTCATACCGGTTGCCGGTTACCAGTTCACCAGAGATATCGCTATCGGTCTGGGACTACCCTTCGATGTCGCCGAAGATATGAAGAAAAAACACGCCAGCGTAATAGCAGTTTATGAAGGTGAGGCCGCTACTAAAAGAATCTCTCAGAATGGACATGGTCCTTCATATCAGGACCTGAGCGATGTGGTCAAAGCCAGGGTCGAGGAATTATTAAGATTAATCATGCTCGAGCTGCCGCGTGCCGAACAAAAAGCCACCGTTCCCGCCGGGCTGGTACTCACTGGCGGTAGTTCCAACCTTCCCGGTATCGATTTACTCGGCCGCCAACTCTTGAAAATCCCGGTAAGAGTCGGCGC
>JAZDIU010000083.1:0-4147 GCA_043804635.1 Chloroflexota bacterium | reverse complement strand
GTGCCGCCGATGTTATTCCGAGCGGCGAGCGAGGATTCGACGGTTATGGAAAAAACATCTTCCCCGAATAAAGGGGAGAATTTTTTATATTCAGCAAGGCTCAGTTTGCCAAAAGATTTATCTTTCTCTATGGCATAGCTGACCAGTCGGCCGACGATATCGTGGGCGGTGCGGAAGGCTTCTCCCTTCTTGACCAGGTAATCGGCGAGGTCGGTAGCTAAAACGTAGCCTTCCCCAGCGGCTTGCTTCATATTATCCGACTTGATACGCAGAGTGCCGACCATACCGGCGAGCACTTCCAGACTCGATAGCAGAGTATCCACCGTATCGAAAAAGCCCTCTTTATCTTCCTGCATATCGCGATTATAAGATAGCGGAAGGGCTTTCATAACGGTCAATAGAGCCATAAGGTGACCGTAGATACGCCCGGTCTTGCCGCGCACGAGTTCAACGACGTCGGGGTTTTTCTTCTGGGGCATTATGCTCGAACCGGTGGAATAGGCATCATCAAGCTCGATGTAATTAAACTCGGCGGAAGACCAGAGGATGATTTCCTCAGCGAGACGGGAGAGGTGCATCATAGAGATACTCGCCGCCGCCTCATACTCCAGAACAAAATCGCGGTCGGAAACGGCGTCCATACTATTCCGACTTACCTGTGTGAACTTTAGCTCTTTAGCCAGAAATTCACGGTCGATATCGTAACCGGCTCCAGCTACTGCTCCGCTGCCTAGGGGCATAGCATCCGTCCGCTTGAGGCAGTCGGTAAACCGGTCAATATCCCGTTGGAGCATCTCGAAATAGGATAAAAGGTGGTGGGCGATCAAAACCGGCTGTGCCCGCTGTGTGTGGGTATATCCGGGCATAACTACTTCTTTGTTAGCTTCAGCGAGGCTGATTAAAGCTTGCTGGAATTTCCTGGTTTTGCCTAGAGTTTCGCCAATAGCTTCCTTAGCAAAAAGGCGCATATCAAGAGCCACCTGGTCGTTTCTAGAGCGGGCGGTATGGAGTTTCCGACCGACCTCACCTACCTTTTCAATAAGACTGGCTTCGATATTCATATGGATGTCTTCCAGTTCAGACTTAAACTCGAACTTGCCTTGCTCGATATCGTTTCTGACGGAAATCAGACCTTCAGTGATGATTTCAGCTTCTCTCTTGGAGATTATTCCCTGATTTGCCAGCATTTTAGCATGGGCGATACTGCCGGTAATATCATAGGGGTAGAGCCGCCAATCGAAGGGAATGGAGGCGGTAAAGCCGGCAGCTAACTTATCGGCATCTTTGCTAAAACGACCACGAATAAACACTTAGCCCTTCTTACTCCTCTTTGCTTTTCCAGTTTCGTCCGGCTGGACTTGTGCCTGGGTTTTGACCGGTAGTCCCCAGAGCTGGATAAAACCGGGTGAGGCGCTCTGATCGAACTGGTCGCCTTTATCATAAGTCGCCAGACCGTGGCTGTAAAGAGAGAAGGGCGATTTGCGCCCGACGACCGTCGAGCTACCTTTGAATAGTTTTACTCTTACCGTGCCAGTAACAAAACGCTGGGAACTTTCGACATAAGCCGCCAGGTCCTGGCGGAGGTGGCCGAACCAGAGTCCGTTATAGATGAGGTCAGCATATTCCATCGCTACTCGTTGCTTAAATCTGAGCTGGTCTTTAGCCAACGCCATTGCTTCCAGTGCCTGATGGGCTTGAAGCAACACTACTGCCGCCGGAGCTTCATATATCTCCCTAGATTTTATACCTACTAATCGATTTTCGATATGGTCGATTCTGCCCACGCCGTGACTACCGGCAAGCTCGTTGAGTCGCTGGATTAAGGTCACTCCAGCAGCCTTTCTGCCGTTGATGGTTACCGGAATTCCCCGCTCGAAACCGATTTCTACATAGGCGGGTTTGTTCGGAGCCGATGCCGGGGATTTTGTCCAGGTATAAGCATCTTCGGGCGGCTCGACCCAGGGGTCTTCAAGGACACCGCATTCGCAGCTTTTGCCCCAGAGGTTCTCATCAACGGAGTAGGGGCTGGATATGGTCACGGGGACGGGGATATTATGGCGCTGGGCATACTTGATAGTTTGCTCACGGGTCATGCCCCACTCACGGGCAGGGGCGATAATTTTGAGGTGAGGCGCCAGAGCATTAACAGTCACATCGAAGCGGACCTGGTCGTTACCCTTGCCGGTACAGCCGTGGGCGACGGCGGAAGCGCCTTCTTTCAGAGCCACATCCACCTGAAGTTTAGCCATCAGGGGACGGGAAAGGGCTGTCGCCAGCGGGTATTGTCCCTCATAGATGGCATTAGCCTGCAAAGCCGGGAAAACATAATCATTAACAAATGCTTCCTTGGCATCGAGGACGATGGCTTTGATAGCGCCGACTTTCAGTGCTTTCTGGCGGACGGCGGAGAAATCACGCTCATTACCCACGTCAATGGTCAGAGCGATAACATCCAGGTTATATTTTTCCTTAATCCATTTGATAGCTACCGAGGTATCTAATCCACCGCTGTAAGCTAGAACGACTTTATCTGACATATATCCTCCATTTATAAAGTGAGGGAGTATTCACCCTCACCTTAATCCTCTCCCCTCAAGGGAGAGGAAATATTCTAAGATAGTTTAGCTGGTAACATTAGCAAGAGCTTTGTCCAGAATTTCCAGAGCCTCATCGACTTCTTTGTTGCCGATGATAAGCGGGGGCATAAAACGCAAAGCATTGGGCTTTACCCGGTTAACCAGTAAGCCGCGCTCAAGGCAGGCGGTCAGCATTTTCTGCCCGATGTCGCTATTGAATTCCATCGCTGTCAAAAGACCGCGGCCTCTCACATCCGTAACGAACTGAAATTTCTGTTTAAGCTGGCTCAGTCCCTTGAGGAAGTAATCGCCTACCTTTTTAACATTACCCGGAATATCGTTTTCGATGACGAATTTAAGCGTAGCGTAAGCGGCGGCGGTGGCTAAAGGATTCCCGCCAAAAGTAGAACCGTGCTCCCCGGGACTAAAAACTGAGGCTTTCTGTTTAGCCATAAAAGCTCCGATTGGCACGCCGTTACCTAAGCCCTTAGCCAGTGTTATTATATCAGGTTCGATGCCGGATTGCTGATAACCGAAAAGCGTTCCCAGTCGGCCGATACCGGTCTGAATCTCGTCCAAGATAAGCAGGATGCCTTTTTCATCGCACCACGCCCGTACTTTCTTGAGGTAGTCATCGGCGGGGATTTTGACACCGCCCTCTCCCTCGATTGGTTCCAGCATTACAGCACAGGTCTGAGGGGTGGTCGCTTTCTTTATCGCTTCGATATTGTTATATTCCGCATTAATAAACCCGGCAGGCATCGGGAGATATGGTTCGTGGAATTTAGCCTGTCCGGAGGCGGCGGTCATCGCAAGAGTGCGGCCGTGGAAGGAATTCAGTGCCGTAATGACTTCATAAGCTCCGTTTAGTTTGAGTTTCCCGTAGCGGCGGGCAAGTTTCACCGCTCCTTCATTAGCCTCGGCGCCACTATTGCATAGAAAAACGCTGGAAAAACAGCTATTCTGGATCAGAAGCTCAGCCAGTTGAATCTGGGGGACCGAATAAAACTGATTTGATACCTGAATGAGTGTTTTTGCCTGCTCGGAAATGGCTTTAGTCACGGCCGGATGGCAATGTCCCAGACTGGTAACTGCCCAGCCGCCGACGAAGTCCAGGTATTCCCGTCCGGCCTCATCCCAGACCAGGGCACCTTTTCCTTTGACCAGCGTTAAGGGGACACGCTCGACGGTATTCATAAAATATTTTTGAGCTAACTCTTGCCATTTAGTCATATACGTTTCTCCATTTTGTATTGGTTTCACCCTCACCTTAATCCTCTCCTTCAGGATGAATCCCCTCAAGGGAGAGGAATTTTGTGGCAAGGAGAAGGGCGAAGCCGCTCTTAGACTTCCCTAATTATAGTGCCTTTTCCGCTTTTTTCAATTTCCTTGAGTAAGGCGTGGGGCTGTCTGCCGTCAATGATACAATTTGTTGCGGTGCCGGACAAGGCTCTCAGACAAGCCTTAATCTTGGGAATCATTCCTCCCGAAGCTACGCCCGACGCTATCAAGGATTCGGCTTCGCTAGGTGATAATCGAGGTAATAACTTACCCGACTTATCGTGGATGCC
>JAZDIU010000082.1:0-14610 GCA_043804635.1 Chloroflexota bacterium | reverse complement strand
GAAGTCCGCCTTCGTTCAGGATGCCAAGCATAATATCCGGCATCGGGCTGGAGGCAAGTTCAGCCCCGTTGGTCAGGTCTTTAATTTTGCCTGTTTTCAAGTCGACTTCAAGCTCGTCGCCATCTTTGATTTTATCAGTGTTACAGATGAGTACGGGCAGTCCGATGTTGATGGCGTTGCGGAAAAAGATGCGAGCGACCGACTTAGCAAGGATAGCGCTCACCCCGGCCATTTTGATGACCACGGGTGCATGCTCACGGCTCGAACCTAACCCGAAGTTCTTACCGCCGACCACGAAATCGCCCTTTTTGACCCGCTGGGCGAAGGTGGGGTCGGCGTCTTCAAGGACGTGCTTGGCAAGCTCCGGCAAATTGCTACGGAGGTGTAACAGCCGGCCCGGCACGATGTGGTCGGTGGAAATATCATCGCCGAACTTAAAAGCTCTGCCTTTTAGCATTTTATAAAAACTCCCGTGGGTCGGTGATTTCGCCGCGGAGGGCAGTGGCGGCTGCGGTTGCCGGACTGCCCAGGTAAATAAAGCCATTAGGATTCCCCATCCGGCCTTTGAAATTGCGATTAGCAGTGGAGAGACAGGCTTCACCATCTCCCAGCACCCCCTGGTGGACGCCTAAACAGGCGGCACAGCCGGGTGGGTCGATGATTCCCCCGGACTCAACCAAGGTAGCGATAAGCCCTTCGGCCAGGGCAGCCAGCAAAACTTTGCGGGAGGCGGGGGCAATAATCAGGCGGGTGTGGGGGTGACGTTTCTTGCCTTTAAGAATGCTGGCGGCAATACGCAGGTCTTCCAATCGGCCGTTGGTGCAGGTGCCGAGAAAGATCTGGTCTATTTTAGTCCCGTTTAATTCTCTGGCTAAAGCCGTATTATCGACAGTGTGGGGTTTGGCGACGGTCGGTTCCAGCTTGGCGGCATCGATTTCAATCGTCTTTTCATAGGTGGCATCCGGGTCGGGATTCAGGGGTTTGTATTGCTCGGCTCTGCCCTGCTCTTTCAGGTAATCGCGGGTTACTCTATCGGATGGAAAGAGTCCGACCTTGGCGCCGGCTTCTACCGCCATATTAGCGATGGTCAGTCTCTCCGAAGCGGGCATAGTGTTTATGGCTTCGCCGCCGAACTCCAGGGACTTATAGGTGGCGCCGTCGGCGCCGAGTTTGCCGATGAGGTGAAGAATAAGGTCTTTACCATAGACTCCTTTACTAAAGCGGCCCTTTGCGATTATCCGGATGGTCTCGGGCACACGGAGCCAGGTCTTGCCCAGAGCCATCGCTACGGCGATATCGGTCGAACCCATACCGGTGGCAAACGCGCCTAAAGCACCGGCAGTTACGGTATGGGAGTCCGCCCCCACAATCACATCCCCCGGCTTAGCCCACGATTCGGCGGTGATTTGATGACAAACGCCTTCACCTGTATCGCTGAGGATGGCGCCTTTCCGGCGGGCGAAATCTCTTATAAAAATCTGGTCGTTGGCAAGCTCCTTTATCGAGCTGGGCACGGAGTGGTCGATATAGGCAATGGTCCTTTCGGGATTAAAAAGGGTATCAATGCCGATTTCATCGAATTGCCTGATGGTCAGGGGACCGGTGCTATCGGTAACGAAAGCTAAATCCACCGGCGTGATGACGATATTACCGGCTTTAGCATCAGTGCCGGACTTGGCACTGAGTATTTTTTCAGCTAATGTTTTGCCCATAGCTTATAAATATAGCAGAATTTTTAGAACCCTTCAAAAAGTATCTAAAAGTAGTTACAATAGTGCCGATGGGAGTGATGTCTGTCATTAGAGCCGTCAAGAGTAGCCCAAAACTGGCGCTGCTGGTTTCTTTATACGGCGTGGGTCTGGTAATGACAGCGGCGACCACTATCTATTTCGTATATGCTTTGTCTACACTTAAGGATGAAGACCCAGCTCCTATCTTGCTTCTTATTCTATGTACAGCTTGGGCGGCGACGTTCATTCCCGGGGCAATCGGTCTGCAAGTCTGTGGAGCGAAGCTGACGTCAAAGTTAGAGGGGTTTGATGCTGAGGAGAAAGCCTTGCTGCTCTGGGGACCGTGGTTAGCTTTGGTTGCAGTGATAATCCTCCCCTGGATTCTATTTTCATTTATCAGGGAAGTCTTTTTTATTGAAGGCTTGTCGGTAATTATTGCCAATAGGATTTATGAAAAACCTCTTTTCTATTTAGGTCTGCTACCACCTGTTTTGGTGATAGTTGCCAGTATCTTTGCTGAAATTAGCGATAGGTATTCCCGTCGTCATAGTACTGAGTATAAACATTCTAGCTATTATGCCATTGGCTATGGCATGATGTTCATATCCATATTGCTTATGTTTATCATTCAGCCGCTGGTAGCCAAGCCGGTGGGGCTTTATGTCAGGTTTTTCGTCTCTGTCGATGTATTGTCTGTGCTAGTTTTCTTAGTTCTACCGATTATCCTTCAGTTTCTGTGGCGGCGCTTAAGGCGAGTTAAGTCGGCGATACACTAACAAATAAAAAGCCAGCAGACCGCGATATGGTCGGAAAGGCTCCAATTTCTCAGCGACCTCTTGCGATGTGATTCGGCTGCCATCTCCCAAGTATTTACCGACCACGTCCCGTATGCCGAGGTCATCTATGGGCACGCAATCGGGTCGGGCAAGTCCGCGCACCAGAATATAATCCGCCGACCAGCGTCCGAAGCCGCGCCATGACATTATGGTATCCCGAGCCTGGTCGTCACTCATTGATTTAAGGCTATCGAGGTCGAGCTTGCCGGTGACGATTTTACCAGCGAGTTCACGGATGTATTCAGCTTTCGGGCGTGAAAGCCCGCAGGAGCGAAACTCTTCTACTGATGCCTTTGCTAACGCTTGCGGCTCGGTAAAAACCCACTGCCCGTCTATCGGTTCGCCGAATCGCTGGACTACTCTGTTTCTAATCGAATACGCCGAAGCCAGGGAAAGCTGCTGCTCGGTAATAGCAATCACCGCCATTTCGAAAAGAGATGCCGGACGGAATGGTTTGATTCCATAGAGCTTTCGTGTGAGTGGCGCCAGTTTTGGGTTTCCGGCGGTTAAGCGGTAAAACGGTTTCAGGTCGAGCTCGGCAAACAAGACCCACTCAACGATGGCTCTGGTTTGATTACTATCGCTTTTTGGTCTGGAAGATGCTCTTAAGGAATCTTTAACCTGTCTCACTTCGATAAGGGTTGGAATTCCGGCAATTTTCACTGCCAGCCGTAACCGAGGCTCCGGCTCTAATTCCGCCGGCTGAAAAGACCTGATGGCACTCAGAGATAGTGCGAAATCATACGGCTTTACGATGGATATAGTGATATTGCCGTTAGGGTTTTTCAAGGGATGACCACCTAGGTTTCTCTAATTTTTGCGATAAACATCTTTACGTTGTCCGACTTTCACAATCCAGATAGAAGACTCAGTGTCTTGAATCGAATATACGATACGATATCTGCCCTGTCGGAGGCGATACCGCTCTTGACCGGTTAACTTTTCTGAGCCTTGCGGACGTGGTTCTGCCCTCAGTGACTCTATCCGCTGGAGAATCTTCTTAACATCTTTTTTAGGGATTACCCTGAAATCCTTTTGAACCGATTCTCTGAAATAGATTTTATATTCGGCCATCTTTCTTTAGTCTTTTGACCATTTCGTCATAGCTAATCAGAGGTTCCCTCTCTCTTTCTTCGAATGCAGCAATATCCTCGGCATCTTCGGCAAGACGCTCTCTTATGGCATCATTTATCAACTCCGATACCGACTGAGAGACGGCAATTGCTTTTAAGCGTAGTGCTTTATGCAAATCGGGGTCTAAATAAATTGTGGTTCGTTTGGTTTGAGTAGCCATAGCATCAACCTCCAACTAATTATGGCATTATGACATCATGATGTCATAATGTCTACTTCCATATTTGTTCTCTTTGTTAAAGTGTAGTAAGCTAGTCTCGTATCAGGTTAAAAGGAGGGTAAATATGTCAGAACATCGTGACAGACGGTGTGGTGCTCCAGCAGCCTCGGGTGGCGTGATATGGTTCATCGGATGGCTTTTTACCATCGCTTTCGCTCAGTTGGTCTGGTGGAAGATTTTACTCGGCATAATCATCTGGCCTTACTTTTTGGGAGTGGCGTTAAGGTAATTAGTTAAATCCGAAGCACCTGCCCGCCGTTCTTTTTGAACTATGGCAGGCGGGCGAAATACGAAATCCGAAACTATCAAACAGGATTTCTGGATTCCGGCTTTCGCCGGAATGGCTGTGTTAGTTGAATAAGACGGGAATTTATTATAAAATTATCAGGTTAGTCTGATAATTCTGGTTTATTTTGAGGAGAGATAAATGGAGCACATACACCTGCAATCCAGCAAAAGGGACGTCCTGGGCAAAGGCGTTAAACTATTACGTCGCCAGGGAATTACACCGGCACACGTTTTCGGGCATGGTCTCGATTCACTGGCGTTACAGATTGAAACCACCCGGCTTGAGCATTCATTAGCCCAATCGGGAGAGACCAGGCTAATTAATCTAAAAGTAGATAAAGAAAAGACGGAGAGGCCGGTTCTGGTCCGTGAAATCCAGCGTGATGCCTTGACCCGTAAATTAATCCACGTAGACTTTTATCAGGTCAAGATGGAGGAAAAGGTGGAAGTGGAAGTCCCCATCGTTGTAGTCGGGGAAACACCAGCTTTGAAATCTAAGGATATTATGCTGTTGCGTGAGCTTAGCTCCTTGGCCGTCGAATGTCTTCCGGCCAACATTCCTGCCAGGCTGGAAGTCAATATCAGTTCCCTTGCCAAGGTCGGGCAGGCAATACGGATAAAGGACATCGCTATCGACCCGGCAGTAACTATTCTCGGCGACCCGGAGCAATCTGTGGTGAGGCTCATTGCCCGCGCTGAAGAGAAAGAGGAAGTAGTCGCCGAAGCGGCACCAGAGGCGGAGGCAGCAGCACCTGAAGAAGCCAAGCCGACCGAGGAGAAACCAAAGCCGGAATAGTTGGGTTCTATTGAAGGACTTTGTCCGAACCGAATTTAAGCTCCTCTATTCATTTCTAAGCCGGAACGGGAGCGAGGCAGCAATCATTAGCGCTGCCTCGCTCTTTTTGATTCTCGAACGATACTACCCGGTCTGGAACAAGTGGTTCAGCTCTCTTCTGTATTACGCTATTTTGCCATTATTGGTCATTATCCTGCTGCGCAAAAACCCTCTTGACTTCGGACTCAGATTCGGAAATGTTAAGGCGTGGGTCTTTCACACCGTTCTGACCTGCCTGATAGCTGCCCCGGTTCTTTATGCGGCTTCGTACGTCCCGACACTCCGGAATTATTACACGATGGAGCCATTTAATCTGGTTCGATACTCTCTCATTAGTGTCATCAGTCTGGCGGCCGCCGAATTTATTTTTCGCGGTTTTCTATTATTCGGGCTGAAAGATAAATTGAAAGAAATAAGCATCCTGGTGCAGATGGTTCCATTCGTGATGGTGCATTTCGGAAAGCCGGGACTGGAAACTATTAGCACGATAATTACCGGAATCTACTTTGGTTATATCGCTTACCGGGGAAATTCTTACTGGCCTGCTCTTATTGTCCACCTGTTTATTAATATCTTCTTTATCGGACTGGTTAATCTATAATAAGTGTAGCAGCGAGGAGGTAACTATATGGAAGAAGATAAAAATGCAGTCTCAAAACTCGTCGATATGGTGGATTATCAGACCGGTTCGGTGGTAAGCCGGACGTTAATAGATAAGAAGACAGGAACCCTGACTCTGTTTGCTTTTGCCGAAGGGCAGGGACTGAGCGAGCATACCGCACCGTTCGATGCTCTTGTCTATATTATTGATGGGGAGGCGGAGATTACTATCTCCGGTAAAAAATTTCACCTTGGGAAAGGCGAGATGATTATTATGCCTGCCAATAAGCCGCACGCTCTTAAAGCAATCAAGAAGTTCAAGATGATGCTGGTTATGATTAGGTCTTAAGCCAGTGACCCCAGTAGAGAAGAAGCGTTATGAGTTTAAGAGACCATATACAGGGATTTTTTGATAAGCATTGATATTATGTAACTCCATCCTTTGTCAAACGCAGTTTTATGTATTTACTATGATATAATGTGCTAAAAAGTACAGCGAATTATTAAGGTAATGTACTATGTAATAATGTTTTCAGGGGAGAATGCAGATGAGCGAGAAGCTTGAAAACGAAAATGAGCTATCAACATCGGCTTTAGCAAAAGCGCTAGGAATGGATTCTCAAATCCTATTCAAGCAGTTAGCAGAGATGGGGCTGATAGTGAGAAATGCGAATAATTGGGAGCTGACATCTGCTGGCAAACTTAAGGGTGGCATTTACAGGCAGGGTGACAAATACAGGTATATTGTCTGGCCAAAGGCGTTTAAGTCAGAACTGGATGGCAGTCGGTCGGATGCCTCCACGCTTCTTTTTACCGCTACGGCAATTGGAAAACATTTCGAAATATCTGCGACTAGGACAAATTCCATTCTTTCTGAACTCGGGTGGATCAAGAGAGGTCTCAAAGGTTGGATAGTTACTGAACTCGGAAAGAGATTAGGGGGAGTGCAGTCCGAAGATAAGAATTCTGGCGTACCTTATGTACGCTGGCCTGAGTCAATCATCAGCAATAGAACACTTGTTAATAGCATGCGCGAGGCTAAAGGTGACATACCAGACACAAGCCAAGAACAGACTCCACATGCTAGCAAAGACGACTTAGAATTCAGAGAGAAGTTCCCAGCTAAACTCAGAGCTATGGATGGTCATCTTGTCAGGTCGAAAGCGGAGTTACTCATTGACAATTGGCTTTATGTGTCCGAGGTTACGCACGCTTATGAACGAAAGCTTCAGGTCGAGGAAGAAGTCTATTCTGACTTCTACATCCCGACAGGCAAAGTCTATATAGAGTATTGGGGTCTTGAAGATGATCCCAAATATTCTTTTAGAAAAGAAGAGAAACGCAAAATCTACAAGAAATATAGTCTTCAAGTTATTGAGCTTACCGAAAGAGAGGTTCAGAACCTTGATGATACATTACCTCGATTGCTTCTAAAACATGGAATTAAGACTGAATAAGAAATGTAGATTATATGAATTCTAACAATCATTGTTTTTAACCAATTATTCGCCTATTTATTCTTTTTTCCATGTATTTCGTCCCTTATTAGCAAACAAGAAATCCTTTGACTTTGTAATCGGGCAACTGGTAATATGAACGAAAAGGGGACAAACAATGGTCGAGCAAATTTCAAGGCTCCCGCTGTTCCCGTTGAATACCGAGATAAACAAGCGGGGGCATCTTATTATTGGCGGTTGTGATACCACTGAACTGGCGAAGGAGTTCGGCACACCTTTATACCTTTTTGACGAACTTACCCTGCGGGATAAATGCTACGAAACCAAAGTGGAGTTCACCAATCGCTACTCTGAGACCACGGTTATCTACGCCTGCAAAGCTTTCATCAACAAAGCTCTATTGCTCCTTATGGAAGAGGAGGGGATGGGACTGGATGTCGTCTCCGGAGGTGAGATCGGTTTTGCCCGCTCGGTTAATTATCCGATGGATAAACTCTATTTCCACGGTAATAACAAATCGGCTGAAGAAATCGGACTGGCTCTCGATTCGGGCGTGGGACATATCGTGGTGGATAATTTTTATGAGCTGGAACTGGTGGGCAAAATTGCTAAAAATAAAGGCGTTAAGCCAAACATATTGTTGAGACTAACACCCGGCGTTGACCCCCATACGCATAAATATGATACCACGGGTAACATCGATAGTAAATTTGGCTTCCCTTTGGTTTTTGGGGAAGAGGCAATAATTAAAGCGATGTCAATACCCAGCCTTAATCTGGTCGGTCTGCATTTCCACATCGGCTCTCAAATCTTGGAAACTGAGCCTTACATTCAGGCTGTCGAGCATATTCTCAAGTTCGCCGCTGATATGAAGCATAAGCACGGTTTTGAACCAGTGGAGCTAAGTACCGGTGGTGGATTTGCCGCTCAATATACCGTCGACGAGCCAGCGCCGCCGGTTGCTATCTATGCCGAGGCAATCACCTCTGAAATCATCAGCGAATGCCAGGAATTAAAACTAACACCGCCACGACTTATCATCGAGCCGGGGAGGTCGATGGTGGAGCGGGCGGGGGTAGCGATTTATACTATCGGTGCGATAAAGGAAATACCGGGTGTCAGGACTTATGCTTCAGTCGACGGCGGTATGGGCGATAATATTCGTCAGGCTCTCTACCAGGCTAAGCAGGAGGCGGTAGTCGCCAACAAGATGAAAGAGAAAATGACGGCTAAATATACTATTGCCGGCAAGTTCTGCGAGTCAGGAGATATTCTAATCTGGGACCTCGATTTGCCGGTGCTTTCGGCGGGCGATATTCTGGCAGTGGCTGGCTGTGGTGCCTATTGCATTCCTCAGTCCTGTAATTATAATGCCTTCTTTAAGCCGGCGGTTGTTATGGTTAAAGACGATAAGGCACGTCTCATCAAGCGCCGTGAAACTCTGGAAGATTTAATGAGGTGTGACGTAATATAAAATGTGGCAGGTAATCGGGCAGACGAGGGCGGTCTCTTTGCTTGAGCGCGGCTTGAAAGGCGGGTCGCTAGCGCATGCCTATCTTCTGTTGGGCCTACCTCACGTGGGCAAAATGACGCTCGCTTTGAATTTAGCTCAGGCATTGAATTGTGAAAGTGCTGAGCCTCCCTGCGGCGTTTGTCCTTCCTGTCAGAAAGTAGAACTGGGTAAGCATACCGATGTTCAGGTCATCGGGTTAGTTCCTGGGAAAGAATCGGAGAAGCTGCAAACCGAAATAAGTATCGAACAGATTAGAGATATGCAGCACTCCGCTAATTTACCGCCCTTCGAGGGCAGATACAAAGTCTTTATCATCGATGGTGCCGAGCTAATGTCCATAGAAGCGGCGAACTCACTGCTTAAGATTTTGGAAGAGCCGCCGGCTAAGGTGGTTTTTATTTTACTGACTACCAATCAGAGTCTTTTACCGGTAACGATAGTTTCCCGCTGCCAGCGGGTGGAAGTTATTCCGGTGGCTGTTGCCGATGTAGCCGAGGCTCTTAACAAAAAATGGGGTGTCGAGCCCGGGAGAGCTAAATTACTTGCCCGACTTTCCAGGGGTCTGGTAGGTTGGTCAGTTGCAGCTGCCCGTGATGAAAGTTTGCTTCGCCAGCGTGAAGAGTGGTTAGCCGAATTACACGAAATTATCGATGGCGACTACGAGGAACGCTTTGCCAGCGCTTCCAAACTGGCTACCATCTTTAGCCAAGGGCGGGAAACCGTTCAACACCGGCTGGATTTGTGGCTTGACTGGTGGCGCGACCTGATGCTGGTGAAAGTAGGCTGCGATGACTTCGTCACGAATATCGACCGGTCGGACATACTCACCCAGATGTCCAAGAACTATACCCTGGCTCAGACCAAGGCAGTCATCGATGGCGTGCGTACGGCTAAAATACAGTTTCAGAGGAACGCCAATCCGCGATTGGTGCTGGAAACATTAATGCTGGATTTACCCGAGGTAAAATATGGCTGATATAGTCGGTATTAGGTTTAAAAGAGCGGGTAAGGTATACTACTTCGACCCGTCCGGTCTTGATTTGGCGGTCAACGACTATGTAGTCGTCGAGTCCGAGCGCGGTATTGACCTGGGGCAGGTGGTTATCTCGCCCAAGCAAGTATTGGCAAACGAGCTAAAAACTCCATTGAAGCCAGTGGTGCGCAAGGCGACGGATGAAGATATCCAGCGTGCCCAGGAATTCGAGAACAAAGAAAAGGAAGCCCTTATCGAAGCCGGTAAGCTGATTGGAAAATTAAATCTGCCGATGAAGCTGTTGTCCGCCGAATATACCCTCGATGGCAGCCGTGTTATTTTCTACTTCAGTGCCGAGGAAAGGGTCGATTTTCGCGAGCTGGTCCGGGAGTTGGCGGGTCATTTGAAAGTGCGAGTGGAGTTGCGCCAGGTAGGACCCAGGGACCAAGCCAAGATGGTCGGCGGTTTCGGACGGTGCGGACGGCCTCTGTGCTGTATGAGTTTTTTGAACGAGTTTGTCCCGGTTTCTATCAAGATGGCTAAAGAGCAGGGTTTACCCCTTAATCCGATGAAAGTCTCCGGTGTTTGCGGACGTCTTCTCTGCTGCCTGGTCTACGAAACCGAGCAGTACCGCAAGATGAGGGAGCAACTGCCTAGAGATGGCCAGAGGGTAACCACGAAATCGGGGGCAGGAAAAGTGGTCGGTAGCAATCCGCTAAAGGCAACGGTCCTGGTTGAATTAGACGAGAGTCAGGCGAGGGTGGAGTTACCTGTAAGCGAGATTACTATTGAGCAAAAAAAAGGTTGAACCCCAGCCGGAAAGTATGGTCCCCTCCTTCGATGAAGAGAGGGCGTTCGAAGCACAGGGTTATCGCTATATTGCTGGCATCGATGAAGTCGGGCGCGGTGCCTTGGCCGGTCCGGTAGCCGCCGCAGCGGTCATCCTGCCTGCCGATATCGATGCTCCCTGGTTGCCGCTGGTAAGGGATAGCAAAGAATTAACTCCGCAGAAACGCCAGATTTTATCCCGTCACATTAAAAAAGTTGCCATTACTGTGGGCATTGGGTTTGTCGATTCAGCGGTGGTGGACGGGCAGGGTATAGTCAAGGCGACGAGGCTGGCGATGAAGTTAGCCATCCGCCAGCTTTCACCAGCACCGGAAATCTTGCTGATAGACTACTTCCGATTGCCCGGCGTGAAACTACCCCAGAAGGGCGTAATTAATGGCGATAGCCTCTGTTTTTCTATTGCCTGTGCTTCTATAGTGGCTAAGGTGGCGCGGGATAGCTTGATGAAGAAGCTTGACCGCACTTACCCCGGCTACCGCTTTGCCCGGAATAAAGGTTACGGTACCGAAGAACATATTGCCTGCCTGCGGCGTTTTGGGGCATGTCCCATCCATCGCCTATCTTTCCAGCCAGTTAGAGATATAGTTGAGGGCAGGTTGTTATGAGATATAGTAGGGTCAGGTTTTTAACCTGACCGCCCGGGCGGGTGGATTTGAAATCCACCTCTACATTAGGGTTAGGATATGAAACGGAGAGAGGCCGGCATCCTCGGTGAAAAAATAGCCGTTAATTTTCTCAGAAAACGTGGCTATCGTATTCTGGAGACTAATTACAGGTGTCCTTACGGGGAGATTGACATAATCGCAAGGCACAAAAATTGCCTGGTTTTTGTTGAAGTCCGCACCAAAAAGAGTCTTGTATTCGGTTCTCCCGAAGAATCAATAACCCGAACCAAGAAAGAGCATATGAGAGCTACCGCAAATTATTACCTTCAGACGCACGATAATAGTTGTCCCTTGTGGCGTATCGATATGGTGGCGATAGAGCTAAATCAGGTGGGTAAACCGTTACGGGTGGAGCTTATTGAAAATGCAGTGGGGGAGGAATAAGGGTTTACCTTTACCCCCTTACCCACCCCGTGTTAAAATTAACCTCAAGATGCCTATCTATGAATACAGATGTAAGAAATGCCGCCGCCGGGTAAGTATTTTTGTGCGCGGCTTCGGCGGCTCTTCGGTAAGTTGTCCCCGTTGCGGCAGCACCGAACTGGACCGCCTGTTTTCCACTTTTGCTATAAGGGGCAAGTCTGACCAGGATATTTACGAAGATATTTTATCAGACAAGAAGCTGGTCGAGGGTCTGAAAGGGAACAATCCGAAGGCTTTAGCTGAGTGGAACCAGCGCATTAGCCGGGGGGAAGGCGTCAGCCCCGAGTTCGATGAGATGGTGGAAGGTTTGCAAACAGGCATGCCGAAGGGCGAAGGGGACGCGGCGGAGGAATAATGACTTCACCGCAATCGATATTACGTGTCGTCGACGCTAATCTGAACCGGTTGGGTGAGGGACTGCGTCTTCTGGAAGATATCGCCCGCTTATTACTCAATGACGCGGCTTTAACCGGTAAATTAAAAACAATGCGCCACGAGCTTATATCGGGCGACCTTTCCTTTAACCAGCAGCTTATCCGGTTCCGAAGCTCGGAGACGGATGTCGGGATGGATATCGAAGTCCTTGGTATGGAGAAGGAACGGAACTTACCGCTGCTGGTCGTAGCTAATTCCAGACGGGCACAGGAATCTCTGAGAACGCTGGAAGAAGTGGCTAAAATGCCGGGCATTCCTCTTAAATTAGACTCGGATAAGTTCAAGCATGCCCGATTCGAGTTATACACGATAGAGCAGGAACTGCTGTCAAAACTAACACGCAACGAAAAAGTTAAACGCATATCCGGTCTATATGTCATTATCGATACGCAAGCACTGAAAGGGCGTTCTCATATTGGAGTAGCTAATCAAGTCATTCGCGGCGGCGCCAGAATAATCCAACTGCGTGATAAGCTCTTGACGAAGAAGGAGTTGCTGCCCATTGCTCAAGAGCTCAAAGATTTATGTTCCAAACATAACGTGCTTTTTATAATGAATGATTACCTTGATATAGCCTTAGCCTGCGAAGCCGACGGATTGCACATAGGACAAGATGATTTGCCAGTCAAAGTAGCCCGCAAACTCCTTCCAGTGGAGATGCTTCTGGGTTGCTCGGCAAAGACGGTCGAAGAAGCGGTTACCGCTGTTACCGATGGTGCCGACCATATTGGTATCGGCGCGATATATCCCACCGGTTCCAAGGAGCGAGCAGAAGTGGTTGGGTTAGAAGGATTACGCCGGGTCAGGCAGGCGGTCTCGGTACCACTGGTGGCTCTCGGTGGTATTACCGGCGATAATTGTTGCGAAGTTATTGCTGCCGGGGCTGATTCGGTGGCGGTAATCAATGCGGTGCTGGGCGCCACCTCGTGCGAAGCGGCCGTCCGCCAGATAATAAAAAGTCTTAAAGGTGAAAAATGAGTAAGTTGACCGAAAATCTGGATTCGATTGCAGAAAAAATTCGTTCCAACTTCTCGGCGAAAGATGCCGCCCGGGAAAAAGTGCTACCGCTATGCCGCGATGTAATTCGCCATTCCAGCGATTCAATCCGCGCCGTGCACCGCCAGGAGTTCGATAAAGCCCAGCAATCGCTCAAAGAGGCACGCCATTTGCTGGATGACATCAAAAAAGCGTTAAGCGATGGCGACCTGGCTAACACCGGTTTCTTCCGCGATGCTCAGAAGGAATATGCCGAAGGTAAAATTACCCTAGCCCTGGTAGTGGGTGAACCAGCCCCCGACCCCGATGAACTCGAAGTCGATTACGCTGCCTATCTGAACGGAATGGGTGAGGCGGTGGGTGAACTCCGCCGCTATTTGCTGGATGGTATGAGAAGGGGCGACCTCTCACGGGCTGAAGAGTTTTTATCAGCGATGGACGACATTTATAATGTTCTGGTTACTATCGACTTTCCCGATGCCATAACTGCCGGACTGCGGCGCACCACCGATATGGTCCGCGGTGTCCTGGAGAGGACCCGCAGCGACCTTACGCTGGTGATAAGGCAAAAAGAGTTGGAGGGGATGCTCGACAAGTTCGGGAAGTGATTTATGAATACAAATCATTCGTAAATCGTAAATCATAAATCTTAAATCGGAGTCTGTATTTAGGTTGAGGTCTTGACTGTAATCGAGAAATGTGATAAATTTTCCAACTTAGTGAGCCGAAAAGACTTGACACTCTTTTAGGAAAATTATGGGGGAGGTATGGTTTAAAACCGCCTTCCCTTTTATTTATAAAGAAGACGGTTAATTAAAACCGTTAATACTTCGAAGAAGGGGAGCTAATTGGGTTGAAAATTTTCCGTAACAAAAAGTTTTTATTTCCTTTAGGGTTGGCCATTCTTCTCGCATTGATTCTTGGAATCTTTGCCTTCACCGGCGGAGGGGCTCTAGCACAAACCGCATCTTACGATGTGGCGGCTAAAGAAGAAGCACTGCCGCTAATCTGGTGGCTGGCGCCGGCGGGCGCTGTCATCGGTCTCTTAGCGGCTTACGTGTTTTACCGCGGTATGAAGAAAACTCCTCAGGGCAATGAGAAGATGGAAGAAATTGCCCTCGGAGTCAGGCAGGGTGCCTATGCCTATCTAAAAAGACAGTATATGGTCGTTGCTATATTCCTGGTGGTGCTCTCGGCTGTTCTGGCATTCCTGGCTTTCGGACTGCCAGTGCCGACGATGAGCGGCTGGACGCCATTCGCCTTTCTTACCGGCGGCTTTTTCTCCGGCTTATGCGGCTGGTTGGGAATGAAGACCGCTACGTACGCTAACTCCCGGACGGCCCAGGCCGCCCGTAAGTCGCTGGACTCAGCACTGAAAGTGGCTTTCCGAAGCGGGGCAGTAATGGGCTTGATTGTGGTCGGTTTCGGGCTGATTGATATTTCTCTCTGGTTTCTGATTTTACGCAGTGTTACTAACTACAGCCTGGTGGATATAACAGTCACTATGCTAACCTTCGGTATGGGTGCCAGTACCCAGGCTCTCTTTGCTCGTGTCGGTGGTGGAATCTTTACCAAAGCCGCCGATGTCGGTTCCGACTTAGTTGGAAAAGTAGAAGCTGGTATTCCTGAGGACGATCCCAGGAACGCCGCCGTCCT
>JAZDIU010000081.1:0-16239 GCA_043804635.1 Chloroflexota bacterium | reverse complement strand
GTAATCGAAACGTGGTCTTTAGGATGCCATAATTTGTAGTTCTCTGCCGAATGCAGCCACCACCAGTCGATCATCTCCGGCGTAACTCCACGAAGTTCATGTTCAACGACAATATCAACTGTCTTGGAATTAGATTCGGCAAAGGCTTTAACTAATAGGTCTATAAAACTTTCTTTTGCTTTCATTTCTAGTCCAGCCTCCTTCTGTTTATCAAAAGAGGGTGCATTTCGCACCCTCTTTTAAACTCTCCCTTATATGTTTCGTGCTAACCGATGCCCGGCGCCGATAGCTTCTAATATCAAGCCCGTCTCCTTGCAGTCACCGATTGCGTAGACCTCAGGTGCCTTCCCTTTAAGGCTATTAAAAAACTGTGGTTTAGGAGCCCAGGGCATAACCGGCAAAATATTATCGGCTTCGAGGGTCTGTCTCTTACCATCCTTAGTCGTGATGGTGAGACCTTTATCGGTTATCTCTTCATACTCGACTTCGGTCAATACCGGCACGCCCTTCTTGGCAAGCCAGGCAGCCAGACGCACATTTCTGACTTTAGGCAGTCTATCGTCGTCTATTGTCTTAGCGCTATCCAGTACCGTTACCTGCCGGCCCCGCTTGACCAGAAACTCAGCCATTTCGTGACTATGTAATGCACCACCGATACCCATTACAATCACTTTCTTCCCGATAGGTAGATAATACTTGGTCAGCGACCTCAATGTCTTGGGTCCGAAGAAGTCCAGGTAGCCTTTCACCCGGTTATGCAGGGCGGCCATAGTAATCACATTTGGCCCATCGATACCGCGTACCTTCGGAACAGTGGGAGTCCCTCCGATAGCAACGATGATTACGTCCGGTTTGTCCTGCGTGACCGTTTCTGCTGTTACCTCTGTCCCGAGATTAACCTTAATGCCGAGTTTGGCTAGCTGGACTTTATAATAATTTAATAAGGCTTCCAGGTCTTCGACTTCGAAGCCCTTTATCATATTAGCTAGAGTGACTAATCCGCCCAACCTCTTTCTCTTGTCATAAATCGTTACACTGTGCCCCCGTACCACCGCAACCCGGGCAGCTTCCAGCCCGGCGGGACCGGCGCCGATTACTACGACCTTTTTCTTCTTAGTCGCTGGTTTAAGGGCGTAATCCTCTTCGAGACCGGTGGCTCCGTTAACGCAGCATTTCGTATCCTCGCCGCGGTCGACGCGCATTCCGAAACACCTGAGGCAGAACACGCAGGGAGTAATATCTTCCATTTTGCCGGCGGCGACTTTGTTGGGATATTCGGGGTCGGCAATCAGGCGTCTCCCCAGACCGATGAAATCGGCTTTACCTTCCTCTAATACCTTCTCACCCAATACTGCATCCAGTTTGCCCACGGTAATAACCGGCACTTTCGAGACTGCTTTCTTAATTTGTGCTGCCAGTGGGACGGAAATTCCCGCTCCTTTGTGGGTTACATCGAGCGGTGGGGCTACCGGGCTGGGTGGCTCGGGATACAAAATCGAATCGGGTAAATGCAGGTCCCAGTAATCGTTGTAGCCGTAGATGCGGACGTTGATGTAATCGAAACCGGCCTTTTCAAAAATCTGGGCAAAGCCTTGAGTCTCCTCTATGGTCAGGCCGTCTTTAATACCAAACTCGGCGGCGTTAATAAGGACACCGACCGGTACATCCTGACCGATGCGCTTCTTTATAGCATCTTTGATTTCAACCACAAACCGTGCCCGATTTTCCAGGTTCTGGCAGCCATATTCATCCTGTCGCCGATTCCAGGCGCGGGAGAGGAAGCTGTTACCTAGGTGGCAGGTAGCGGCGTTGATTTCGATGCCATCGAACCCGGCTTTTCTGGCTCTCTCCGCCGCGCTGGCGAAATCACCGATGATGGTTTTAATCTCAGGGACGGTCAGCTCTCTGGGCGCTATCGAAAAATCCGGACCGCGCAGTTTGAGTTCTTCCATGGGTATCGCTGAAGCTGATACTACCAGGTCGGGGTCGCGTGGCATCAAGACCCAGGCACCGATGTGCATAAACTGGCAGAATATCGGACAGCCGTATTTATGAACCATCTCGGTCAACGCCTTATAGCCCGGAACATGCTTCTCTTCAAGAGCTTTGATGCCGGTCGCTCCGATAATTATCAGACCAACTCCACCCCTGGCTAGAGCCTCGAAATAGGGTAATTCTTCTTTCAGCTTTAGAACGCCTTCTTTATCAACATAGTCGGTCCCCGCCGCAACCCTGACGATACGGTTCTTTATCTTAAATTTACCGATACTAGCCGGTTCGAATAGCTTACTAAATCTACCTTCAGCCATTTATACCTCCGTTTCATTTTACGGCAAAATTTTCGCGCTTAGTCTATCACTGGCCTTTTAGCCTGTCAATTTAAGTAAAAAAATAGGATTTTGTGGTATAATGTAAGTTTTAGTGAATTAAAACAGGGACGCACTAAGTATGGCGTCCCTTGAGATTTGGAGTACGAATTTGAAGAAATCTTTGCACGAAATACTAACCTACTTCTGGATACCCTTCATAATGGGTCTTGTATGGTACATTTTCCGGGACCGCCATGATATCCCGCTGGCTATCTTAACGCTGATTGCCTTGAGTGCCATCTATATCATTGTGCGAGTCTACCTGGTACATAAAAAATGGTGGCTTCTGGCGAGTATTCCTGTAATCATTGCCGGAATTGTGGTTTATCTTCTGGTGCGTCCGCAAGATATAACTCTTTCCGTTAACGGCCAGCAAGTAACCGGTTCTGTGGTGAACTTGACCGAAGGCTCAGTGCGGGTAAGCCCGGCCCCTGGTGGTGACGGCAAATATTCGAAGAATACCATAATCACACTTACCGCGGCTGCTAACGCCGGCTACGATTGGCAAAGCTGGGCAGCTACTGACAACGATACTTCCAATCCTACCACCGTAATTATGAGTGGCAGTACACACATAACAGTGACCTTTGAAACACGTTTTTCGCTTATCATCGGTAACGAGCAGGTCGTTGGCTCCAGCGTTAGCTTCTTAGACGGTTCGGTATCGGTAAATCCCGCTCCTGGAGACGATGGCAAATACTCCAGAAATACCGTAATAACACTAACCGCTACCCCCGACTCCGGTTATGACTGGAGAAGATGGACATCTACCGACAATGATACTTCAAACCCGACTACCCTAACTATGAGCCGCAATAAACAGGTGACGGTGGCATTCGAGCCGCGCTTTTCACTTACGATTGGTAATCAACTCGTTCTCGGTTCCAGTGTAAGCTTTACCGAGGGTTCGGTATCAGTGAGCCCCACCCCAGGAGATGATGATAAATATCACAGAGACACAGTTGTCACGCTTACGGCAAATCCAGCACCGGGTTATGGTTGGAAAAGCTGGGCTGGTATCAGTAACAGCACATCCAATCCGACCACCGTAACTATCAGCAGCGATAGACACATAATAGTGACCTTCGAGCAACGCTTCCCCTTGACTGTCAATAGTCAGTCGGTTACGAGTTCCAGTACCAACGTTACCGGAGGCATAATATCATTGAATCCAGCCCCCGGCGCCGATTCCAGGTATGCCAAGGACACTGTCGTCACGCTTACAGCCAGTCCGGCTTCCGGTTACCGTTTTGACCAATGGACTGGCGATGCATCGGGTAACATCACTTCTGTTACGGTTACAATGAATTCCGGTAAAAACATCACCGTCACCTTCAAAAAAGTCTACACCCTGACTACTGCAGTTACTCCTACTGGAAGCGGTTCTGTTTCTCCAGCCAGTGGTACTTATGATGAGAACGCCGCTATTACATTAATTGCCAACCCGACTGCAGGCTATCTCTTCGACCACTGGAGCGGTGATGTTTCAGGCAATGTCACCGAAGCTGCTATTATTATGAACGCCAATAAGAACATTACCGCTAATTTTAGAAGCTCGACACCCTGACATTAGACTATTAATACCGTCCACATCTGTCACAATCTGTCTGGATGTGGACGGTACTAACCTCTATTTAGCTGCTTTTTCCGTAATTTTACTGATTGACCCGTTGAACTTCGTGGCTTAGACTTGGTGTATACGTCAAGAATTATAAGGAGAGGTGAATTATGTTGAACTTCAATTCGGTTATGATTGGCACTGCAAAACCCAAAGCTTTGGCAGATTTTTATGAGAAGGTATTTGGAAAACCTGCCGATTGGGCGGATGCCGGTTGGTACGGATGGCAGCTAGGTGATATGCACTTTATGATTGGGGAACACTCGGAAGTTAAAGGCAAGGCAAAAGAACCCCAAAGAGTAATCATCAATTTGGAAACTAAACAGGTAAAAAGAGAATTCAAAAGAATTAAAGACTTGGGCGCCGTAGTGATCAAGGAACCCTATGAAATGGAAAGTGAGTGGATAGCCACCTTCGCCGACCCCGACGGAAACTACTTTCAGCTAATGTCACCCTGGAAAGCGGAAAAGTAAACGAGACTTTCCAGGCTACCGACTTACAAGCGTTACTTCTTTAGAAACTGCTGTGCGTTTTCACTGAATTGCGTGCCGCCGCTTCCCGAACTAATGCAGATATCGGTTTCCATCCTGAGCCCCACATCTAGCGGAGTCGATAGCGCCAGATTGGTCGACCTCTTAGCCCCCTGCACGATGCGGGGATTGAGCTTGGCTATTTCCTCAGCCAATTTCTTAGCTTCAACCATTAATTGCTCTTTAGGATATATGTGGTCGACCAACTTGACCCGCAAAGCTTCGGCGGCATTGATTCGCCGTCCGCTAAGAATCAGTTCTTTCGCAACGCCTGGACCTACGATTCTAGGCAGTCTCTGGGTGCTACCCAAGTCGGGTATAACCCCGAATTGAATCTCGGGCAGTCCGAACACAGCCGTATCGCAGGCAAGACGGATGTCACAGCAGAGAGTGAGTTCCATTCCAGCTCCAAGACAATAGCCGTTGATAGCGGCAATGACCGGGACCGCCAGTTCCTCATACATAGTAAATATCATTTTTTGACTATACAGCGGGTCGTAACCTGCCCGGTACTGTGCAAATGCCGCCGAGGGGCTTTTGCCTTGAGCCACTGCCTTCAAATCTATTCCGGCGCTGAACGCTTTCTCACCAGCACCGGTAAGAATAGCCACTCTAACATCCGGCTTTTCCTTGATAGCTTGTGCTGCATTTCTGAGGCCCAGAAAGACATCCGAATTCATCGCATTCAATGCCTCGCGTCGATTCAATGTTACCGTAGCAATAGCACCTTCGATATCAAGTCGGACTACATCTTCATTACTCATTTGTTATGCTTCCTTTCTGAATCTATTTCTTACCTTGTGATAATTGCTTGACCATTTGAACGACTTCTGTGCCGGCCACTCTGGCTTCTTCCAGTGCCGATAAACCGTGAATGCCGCCCACTCCCTGCTTTACCTCGCCCTTTTCCCGTCCGTAGCCGATGGCTCCCCTGATTGGTATCATTCCCTGTGCGATGAAGTAGCCATACATCAGGTCGCGCGTTTGCCCGCCACCCACCCGTCTTGCCGCCAGAACCGGCGCCCCCACTTTTCCTTTTAGCTTCTTGTCTTTAATATAAACGAAAGTCCGGTCCATTATCGCTTTAGCTTGAGCACTCACGGTGTGAAAATATACTGGAGAGCCGAGGATTATAGCATCAGCCACTTCGATTTGTTTGTATATCGGCTGCATATCGTCCTTGATACGGCAACTGCCCGTTGTATGGCAACTGGCGCAGCCATCGCAGCCGGCGATATTCTTGCCGACTACCGATGCTATTTCCGTTTGAGCACCAGCTTCTCTCGCTGCGGCGAGTGCTTCTTTAACCAGTATCTCCGTATTGCCGCCCTTGCGGGCGCTGCCGACAATTCCCAGGACTTTCATAATTCCCCCCTTGATAAGAGCTTAGTCAATTGTATCATCAGTAAAGTGTAAACTGCCATTTTCCTTCCTTGTCATTCCCGCGAAAGCGGGAATCTAGAAAACTTTCCTTTAGAATATAGTCTATTTCCTTCTCTTAGTAGCTTTTTTTCTCTGGCTGCAAATATATAACCTCATCGCACATTCAGCGGCGTTGGCAACCAGCTTCTCCGCCTCCGCCATAGATTGACTGAGATTAATCGGACCGGGAGCGATGCTAAAAACAGCATCGATTCCCTCCCGGTAGACCGCCCGGTAATCATCGGCTACCTCTCCAGCAAGAGCAACCACCGGTAGTCCGAAGTCCTTAGCTCTTCGGGCAACGCCGACCGGTACCTTACCGCAGGCTGTTTGACTATCAATCCGGCCTTCCGCTGTAAAAACAAGGTCGGCATCTTCGAGGTCTCGGGATAGACCAGTAGCTTCGATAACTACATCGATTCCCGGGACCAGTTTAGCTTTGAGGAATACCATCAGTCCCATTCCCAAACCCCCCGCCGCACCTGCCCCGGCTATATCCCTGACATCGATACTCAGGTCTTTTTGAATGACGTCGGCGTAGTGCGAGAGAGCGGCATCGAGTTGTGCCACCATTTCCGTTGTAGCCCCTTTCTGAGGTCCGTAGACAGCAGACGCTCCGCAAGATCCGCAAAGTGGATTATCGACATCGCAGGCTAAGAGGACGTCACACTTAGCCAAACGCCGGTCCAGCTTTTTAATATCGATTTGTTCCAGTTTGGTCAGTGCCGCGCCGCCAAAGGGGAGAGAGGCTCCTTTAGCATCCAGCAACCGCACGCCTAGAGCCTGAGCCATTCCGGCACCGCCATCGTTGGTGGCGCTGCCGCCGATGCCGATTATCAGCTTCCGACAGCCGTTGTCTAGTGCCGCCATGATAAGCTCTCCGGTGCCATATGTAGTCGTCAACGACGGGTTACGTTTTTCCGGTGGGATCAAAGGCAGACCGGAGGCGGCCGCCATTTCGATGACCGCCGTAACCTTATCTCCCATAATTCCCCAACGGGCGCTAACACGTCCACCCAAAGGGTCGGTTACTTCAGAAACTTTTACTGTGCCACCGGTAGCATCGATTAAGGCTTGGACCGTCCCTTCGCCGCCATCAGCCATCGGCTTTATTACTGTGGTAGCCCGGCGAGCCACCCGTTTAACCCCGCTTTCAATGGCCTGAGCTACCTGGAGAGCGGTAAGATTACCTTTGAACCCCTGAGGAGCAATTACAATCTTCATTTCTTTTATCGTTTATCGTAAAGACTATCATCTAATTTGCAGAGTATCAAGTCACCTTTTGATTTTAGGTTGTTAAAGCTCCTTGTGTAAAAAATATCATACAAATGTCATTCTGGAGTTCTTCGTGTTTCACTTTTTAAGCGACTTTTAATACCGCCTTGCAAGGTAGGTAGATTCGTGCAAAAATTAGAACCAGATTCACCATCGGGGCTTTAATTCAAAGAACATGAAGCAAAACGAGACCTCCTGGCAAAATGTCAGTGAATGGTATGGAGATGCGGTAGGGCGGAAGGGCCATTACTACCACCAGCATATTATCTTACCTCGAAGTCTAAAGCTGCTCGGTCTTAAAAAGGGCTCGTCTCTATTAGACCTGGCTTGCGGTCAGGGTGTATTAGCCAGACAGATTCCTAAAGAAGTTCGCTATGAAGGCGTGGACATCGCTCATAATCTAATCGAACAAGCCGCAAGTCTGGATAGAAACAGAGAACATATTTACCACGTAGCCGACATCGGCAAAGAGCTCCCATTCCAGAAAAACTTCTTCAGCCACGCCGCCATTATTTTAGCTTTGCAAAACGTTGAGGACCCCGAAGGGGTTATTAGCAACGCTCAAAGACATTTGAAGAAATATGGGAAATTTTTGATAGTTTTAAATCACCCCTGCTTTAGAATTCCCAGACAGACCAGGTGGGAAATAGACGAGAAAAGTAGAATACAATACAGAAGAATAGATAGATATATGACGTCTCTGAAGGTCCCCATCAGTATTCATCCGGGTAGGGGTGCGAGGTCTGAAATCACCTGGTCCTACCACATTCCGCTCTCAGAATATAGCCGGATGCTCTCTATACATGGATTTGTGATCGAGCAACTCGAGGAATGGATTTCAGATAAGCAGAGTGTGGGCGAGGCAGCCAAGATGGAGAACCGGGCTAGAAGCGAATTTCCGCTTTTTATGGCAATTCTAGCGAGAAAAGATAGATAATTGGTAAAATGATGGGAAGTGTAAGGAATTTAAGGAGTTTATGGATACTAAATTATCGCTACTACTGTATTTCGTAATCGGCGGCGCTATCGTTTCCGCCATAACCTATATGGGTAGTCACTCTAAAAGCCAGCTGGCAGCGTTTATCGCTTTCCTACCCAGCGTCAGTGTAGTAACCCTGTGCACCATATATTTTTCCAGCGGGACCGGGGCCGCCGTTTCCTACGCCAAGAATATGCTGATATTGTTACCGCCCTGGATACTTTACGCCGTAGGCGTTATTGTACTTTTACCCCGTATCGGTCTGGTAGGCTCACTCTTAGCCAGTATCGCCGTTTATTTCGTAGCGGCAATCCTTATAATGAGGCTAACCTGAGCTCGTTAAAACCTAGTTACTTAAAAGAATAAGGGGGACTTATGGAATCGAGGACTTATCCTGAATTCAGCACTCAATATCCTCTGTTGTTGACCACTTTTATGAAACGGCCGGTTGACCTATATCCCAACGAGATAGGGGTAGTCTACCGTAACGCTGATACGGGGCAATACCTCAGGTTTACCTGGTTAGAATGGTACCGGCGCACCTGCCAGCTTGCCAATAGTCTTAAGAATGTTCTCGGCGTCAGCGCCGGAAAAGGCTTCGAGCCGGGCGATAGAATCGCCACAATGGCATATAATCATCACCGGCACCTCGAGCTTTACTATGGAGTCCCCTGTATGGGCGCGGTATTACACCCCATTAATATCAGGCTTTCTCTCGAACATATCACCTACACGATAAATCATTCCGAAGACAAAGCCATTTTTTTCGACGATTCTACCCTGTCTATGGTCGAGAGTATCTACGAGCGGATAAAGACGACCGTCAGGAAGTTCGTCTATATGTCGGATAAGCCGGGACTGCCGAAAACAAAAATAGCTCCGCTGTACGAATATGAAGAGCTTTTGAAGAAAGAATCGCCAGCGTTCGATTGGCCATATCTGAACGAGAATACCTACGCCACTTTCTGCTATACGACCGGCACTACCGGTTTACCTAAAGGTGTAATGTTCACCCACCGGCAGCTTTATCTGATGACTTCGCAAATACTGTTCCGTATTCTCTTCAATACCGACCCGACCCAGCAGAAGCAGAAACTGGGCGATGCTGCGGTAATGATGATTAACACGCCACTTTTCCATATTCACGGCTGGGGGGCGCCTTTCCAGTGCGTTTTCAGCGCCAACAAGATAGTCCTCCCCGGCAAGTTCACGCCTCAGGGCTTTTGCGAGCTTGTTCAGACCGAAAAAGTAACGGCGACTGCCCTTGTCCCGACAATGCTGGCGATGCTCATCGAGTATAAAGACCTCAAAAAGTATGACCTCAATAGCCTGGCAAGCGTCACGGTGGGCGGTGCCGCTCTGAACCGGGGTCTGAAAGATAAGGCAGAAGAGCTCATTCCGGGGTTCAGTGCTGTCTCCGGATACGGAATGACCGAGACCGCACCGTCCATAGTTTATGGCCATATAAAGACTTATCTCAAAGATTTGCCTAAGGAACAGCTAGATGACTACAGGGTTAAGACTGGTTTACCCGTGCCCGGCCTCGAAGTCCGCGTAATCGACCAGAAAGGTAAACCCGTACCGCAAGACAATACAGCGGTCGGTGAGATAGTGCTGCGGGGACCCTGGGTGATGGAGAAATATTATAAAGACCCGGAGAAGACCGCTGCCGTCTGGCGGGACGGCTGGTTCCATACCGGCGATGTAGCTAAAGTGGACAAGGATGGATACATAACTATCGCCGACAGGGTAAGCGATATGATCAGAAGCGGCGCTGAGATGGTGCCGACAGTGCTTCTGGAAAACCTGACGGCTACCGCCGACTACGTTCTGGAAGCGGCTTACGTGGGCGTCCCGGATGAAAAATGGGGAGAAAGGCCGATGGCTATCGTCAAGCTGGTAAAAGGCGCTACCCAGAGTGAAGCTGATGTCTGCGATTTTCTTAAAGCGGAAGGTGTGGAAAAAGGTAGAATTACCAAGTGGATGCTGCCTTATTATGTCTGCCTGTGTAACGAGATACCCAAGACCAGCGTAGGCAAGTTCGATAAGATTGCGATTAAGAAAAAGTTAAATGAATTTGTAAGCAAGGCTAAGAAAGTCGGGTAGGTAGTACTATACAAATGTCATTCTGGAAGCGTCTTAATACTCCTGATACCCGAAGACGCTGAAGAATCTGGTGGAGTGGGGTTAGAACCCATTAGTATCCGCACCATTTGAGAAGGAAGGCTATTGCGGTTGGCGGCAGTAGTTTTCAAAATCAATGGTGTGCTTTTGAACAGAGGCAAAAAAGAACTCAACAAATAATCGCGGACGACGGCAATACAGCTACCGGTTTTCTGACTATTGATGAGCGTGATGGCATTTGTAAAGCCATTACCTTCCAGTTCCAGATGACCGATTTCATCGATAACCAGCAGGGGTAAACCGAGTCCTCTGTTCAATGAATCTATACTGAAGGCTAACCCTTTAGGATTGAAGAAATAGGGACCTATCTGGGGGCCTCCGTATTCGCAGTTACAGCTGGCTAAAGTCGTGCTCGTCCCGGTGGAAACATCTTCGACGGTGATGCCCCCGTCCTTATCTTTACAGGTAAGAACCCCACCGCAACTGTATCCCCGGTCGTGCAATAAATCCACCACCTTGCGGCATACAGTGCTCTTTCCGACCCCGATTTTGCCAGTGACTACGATAAGCACGTTCTAAAGTCCGGCTATAATTGCGAAATAGCTGATTCCTAACGATGAACCAATAATAGCGCTGGCAGTGCCATAGTAAGCCAGCCTCTTTGTACTTTCTGCTACCTGAAGTCTCGAAGCTAACTTTTCTCCAGCTATATATCCCAACGGTACCAGCACCGCCGCGAAGCCAGCCCAGGTAAGCCCTTCTTTAACCACGAATGTTCCTACATTGCCGAAGGACCATAAATATTGGCACGGTGCGACATGAGTCCCGATAAGATAGAAGCCGGCCGAAGCCAAAACAGCAGAGGCTGCACCCCCGGCCATACGAACATACGCATTCGTCTTATTCATCAGGGCTGCAGCTACCAGGCTGAGGCTGGCGGCTTCGATGACTACAGCCACGCACGAGTTCGCCTTACAACTTACTGCCAGATGCATAACTGGGATGGCTAACAAATTAACCGATGCCGCAACCAGACCGATGCCAACCAGCATCAAAGGCTTCCGCCAGATAGCCGCCGCAGCCGCCAGAATACCCATACCGATACCGGTCAACAGACCGGAACGATACGGGAAACTGGCTGCCTTGAGGCCGCCGCCAAGGGCAACCTCGGACATTCCCCATAAAGCCCCAAAAACCAAAATCCATATTAGGAATGTAGCGACATTAGGTCGTCTTGATTTGGTTGCAGCCATTTCAGTCATCTTCTTTCCCTCCTGGTTATTCAGCATAGAATAAGGTCTTTTTACTTTAATTGCAAGCCAGAAAGAGCGTTTTCATTAAATGCCGTCCCCGCGGATGCGAAGTTATTCTGGACAAGCAGGAAACACAATGCCTGTAAGTATTCCTGGCGGGAGTAACTGCCCGGGGCCGGTGGGGGCATTGCCGAACTGATGAAGTCCAGCAGTCCCTGAGCGGTGTTGTATTTCTGTAGACTGGCACTCGAGCCGACGATTGCCGGCGCCCTCGAACCCTGGCCCTGGTCGCCGTGGCACCCGGCACACTTGCCGGCGAATACCGTCTTGCCGGCATCGGACAATTGCCCGATTGTCTGGCTAGCGCCGGTAGGAGACGTCGGCTGGGTAGGAGCAGGAGGCGCGGTACATCCTATCACCAACAATGATATTGCGAGACTACCGATTAATGCGAACTCAATTCTTTTCATAAACCCTCTCATAGCTATTTTACCGTTACCGGATGCGGCACCATTGCTCCGAAAATATAGCCTTGCTGGTTCCACTTTTGTTGAGATACCGGGAACTGAACATTACCCTTATCGTCGGTGGCACGCGGTGTGATAGTCATATTCCCCGGCGAGGCTTCGAATGAAAACTCCCATCGGCTTCCGGCACGTTCGATATTAGGTCCGGCGAGCGTTGCCGGCTGGAAAGTCCCGCCCCCATCGAGGCTGACATCGACCTTGGTTATTTTTCCGAAAGGAGACCAGGCATAGCCGACCACGTTTTGCCGGCCGGCGTTCATCGTGGCAGGGAAAGGAAGGCACAGGGCACTTTTCATTACCAGGTCGTTGACCGGCGGTCCCAGCGCCTGCCCTTGCGGCTGGTAATCCGGTCCGACCAGGACATACGATTTCGTATTGAAATCCGAAAACTGCGGTGTGGTCGATACCGTGATTTTACTAAGCCACTTTATGCTGTTGATACCTACCCAGCCCGGCACCACCATCCGCGCCGGAAACCCATGGTCGAGCGGTAAAATATCGCCGTTCATCATATAGGCAACGATAGTATCCGGTTCCATCGCTTTTGCCGCCGACATCGGCCGGCGGACTTGAAGGCTATCGAATCCGGCGGGCATAACATCTACCGCCGAGGCTTTGATTCCGGCACGGTTCAGGATATCGCTGAGTTTCACTCCCATCCACTCGGCGATGCCATATGCGCCCAGATGCCACTGGCCGCCCTGCGCCGGATTGTTCATCAAGCTGGAGTAGAAAGACCGGCCGTTGCCGGCGCATTCGACATAACGGGTGACAGTCACACCGGGCATCGCCAGCAAGTCGTCGTAGGTCAACTTCAGAGGATTAGCCACGCCATCGCCTTCGATACTCAGCGACCATGTTTTGACATCGGTTGGCGGGAACGGTGATGAGGTATGGAGGCGGACAAAGAAGAAGGAATTCGGCATATTGTAGGTGCGGTTAGCCATAACTTCGAAGCGCATCTCAGCATTCGTCCCTAAAGGGATGAAATACTGACCAGGCAATGGTTTATTGATCGGCGGTATTGTAGTTGTGGGTGTTGGCGGTGGTGTTGGTGTAGTAGCTGTAGGTGTGGTGGGTGTAATCTGGGGTGCACAGGATGCCAGTACGGCGGCGGCGCTGCCGGCAGATAGCAGGATTAGAAACTTACGTCGGGGTATCCCCGCCTTTTCAGCCGTATTCCAGAGAGCCTGGACCTGTTCTTCATTCAATGCGGAATGTTTCATTCTCCCCCCTCCACTGGAAATTACACCTCAGGTTATTCTAGACCGCATTGATGAAATAGTCATAAAATCGGAGGGAAAAATGTTACAAAACTATAACATTTGGGGAGGAAGGGGGAATAACCAATAACCAAGATACAATAACCAAGCAAATCTCAAATTCCAATATTCAATAACCAATTTCCCTCTGCCGTTTGGTTATTCGAATTTGTCTATTGGTTATTTAGGTTATTTCGGATTTAATTTGCTAATGGGTATGCGTCCCGTAGGCGATAGACCTGCGGGGAATATTCGGGTATTCGAACTTTTTAGCCGCTATCTGGACCATCTGTTGTCCCAGTTCGAAGGCGGCTTTCATTCCCAGTTCTCTCTTCTTGACATCGCCTTTTCCCATAGCATAAGCCGCTACGTAGTGTGCCGGGAGCATTTGCCGGGCGACGATAAAGAAATATAAGTCCTTCAGGACATCGATGACTCCGAGGCTGCCGGCGGTGACTACCAGTCCGCATACCTTGTTGGCTAATCTCCTGTTCGGTCTACTCAGGGCAATCGACCGGTCGATAATGATTTTAGCTTGAGCGGCCATCGTATAGAAGTAGACGGGCACGCCGATGACAATGCCGTCGGCGGCTAAGAGCTTATCATATAGCTCCTGCATATCGTCCTTGATGTGGCATATACCGGTCTCACCGCAAGCCCGGCAGGCATCGCAAGGCTCCATTTTCTTGCCGGCGACGCTGTATAGCTCTACCTCGGCACCATCGTGCCTGGCACCATTGAGCACTTCATCCAGCAAAATTTCAGTATTTCCCTGTCTCCGCGGACTGCAAGAAAGCGCCAGAATTTTCATTTTTTATTCTCCTTCCGTGGGGTAGTATAGCAAATTGATGAAATGATGTCACGGGGAGGAACCCATCACCCTAACCCTCTTCCCTGCGAGGGAAGAGGGAGATTTTTAAGGGTTTGGGCTCGCACCGCTCGCCCAAACCCTGATGGGGAACCCCGCCCCTACGAAATAAATAACTTTATGTTGGGGGTGTCAAGTTCCGCTCCCTTTCGCCGCTCTCGGTTCGTACTGGTTGGCGGCTTCGACCAACAAGGCAAGACTCATCAGGAAGTCGTCGTGGCCTTCGGAGGGGTCGAGGTAGAAGTTCATCGTCTGGGAGGGTCGGTACTGGCTCCGGGCGCGCTCCACTTCGAACCAGAATTCCTGAGCTTCCGGCGAGCCATCGCTTCGATAGATTTTGAGTCGGCCGGAGTTGATGGCGGCTAACAGTTCGAAGCCAAGCTCGGACTTGGACTGCTGGGTGAATTTGAAGGGAAGCACGCGTGAGCCGAGGGCTTGCTTGAGAAAGCTGGCGACCGGCTCGCCGATACCGGTGGCGTCGACGACCACCCGCTTGCAAGCCCACACGTTTTTTAGGAGGTCGACGAGTGTCTGGTAAAGGTCGGCGTGCTTCGTGCCCGTCCAGCGGTAGTGCTCGACGATTTTGATTCCCATCTGCTTCAGGATGGTACCGATGGGGAAAAGCTCGCCGATGGTGACGACGGTGGAGTCCTTCTTTGGAAGGATGGCTTTGAGAATATTTCCCTCGCTGTCTTCGGCTTCACCGGCTAAATCGATACCGGCAACGTAGAGTTTATGAGGTTCGGGCTGGTGCCGGCGCGAGTGCTGTCCCTGAAGCTGCGCCCGATGCTGGGGTGTGAAGAGCCAGCCCGCCGAGCCGATGGGCACCAGACAATACTGGGTGAGAAAGAGGGGGTGGTTCGGACCGAGTCGCTCTCTTTCCGCTTCGACGTAAGCTTTGTAGTCAGGGTTGTATCTGGCGACTTCCTGCCAGTCGCAGCGGAAGTGGCGCTTGATGCCGTCCTTCCTTTCGAGTTCGAGGTTGGTCTGCTTGACCTCTTCCAGCAGGGTGGAGACGAACCAAGAATTAAGACTCGATAATATTGCTTATGTAATTAAGGCTAAATTAAATTAGAGAAGCTAATATCCGTCGCTTTACCCTAAACGTTGGTACGGATTTATCTTAATACTATTTTAGATTAGAATTGTTATTTCCGATTTCATTTGGGGATTGGTATAAGTATTAGTTTTTTGATATCGCCCATCTCGGTGGATAAGAACCATGAGGGTACATCCAAGTTTTCCAAACAGGTATGAAAAACTTCGTATGGCACTTCCTGCACCTCCATCTGCTGCATAAATGAAATCCCCGTCTCTTGTGAATTCTCATACTTTTACACCGAGGACATTGAGCAATGGTTATAAAGTGTCCACCATTTGGCATACATGATACCTTAAATAGTCGATTTCACTATTAGCCGAATCAATCAGAATGAAGAAATTTATCAGTTAAATACTTACTTAAACTGTTTGAAGGGCACGAAGGGTGATAACACTTTGCTTTCTTTGTAGATTTATCAAAAACAAGTCTTGGTTTGCGGCAATCGGGGCATACAGAAACTCTGAGGTTCTCATCTTCAAACACAATATAATCGTCCTCATTACTTATACGTAGGCCATCAGCTAACTTGAACAAATCTACTTTGTCTAATTCGAACCTGGGTTTAATAGTCTCGTTACGTGAGCATAATTTACAGATATTAGGGCTATTCTTATCGCGGTAAACACACCACTCGCAACATTCTTCATAATTCATTTCGATTTCCTCAAACCTAACCAAGCGAGATTGTAATCCATTGGGCAAATTACTTCAATATTGAAAGAATGTTTATGTTATAATACGGGGCAGCGAAAAGGATGCTAGAGGTCTCTGTTGTCAATCAGCGAAAGGGGACACTTTTTGAACCGAACACTTTTGGCATGATCAGGTGGCGCTAACAAGCTCTCTCAGGCCCTTGTTATAGTCTCTACGACGATTTATGGTCCGTGTTCGCACCTCCTTCCTGCGTTGC
>JAZDIU010000080.1:0-2323 GCA_043804635.1 Chloroflexota bacterium | reverse complement strand
AAGGAGGTAGAATAAAATGAAAATACTGGCTGTTGGAATCGGGCAATGCGGGTGCAACATCGCCGACGAGTTTTACGGCATCAACAACTACGCCAAATCGATTTTCAACCGGAGGATAGAAATCTTAACCGATGCCTTCGCCATCAACACCGATGAGACGGATTTAGGCGGCGTCAGGTATATCCCGAAGGATAAACATCACAGGATTATTATGGGAGCGATGAGAACCTTCGGGCACGGGGTCGGCAAGATTAATCTCGACGGCGCCAGAATTATGCAGGAAATGCATCCATCGATTATAGATAACATTATACAATCCAAGAAATATCATGAGAGCGACGCCATAGTGGTGATAGCCAGCGGCGGCGGCGGTACGGGATCCGGTGCCATCGGCTGGATGGTGAAGGGACTGAAAGAAAGGACGCAGAAACCGATAATAGCCATAATCGTCCTTCCCTTCGGATATGAAGAAAGGGGGGACACATCTTACGCAATAGCCAACACCGCTACCTGCCTGAAGATGGTGAACAAGTACGCTCACGCTGTTTTCCTGTTCGATAACGACCGGTTTGGCAGAGGCGATATCAGCTTATCCACAAATATCCGCTCGATGAACCAGGAAATAGTTATGAATTTCTACGACCTCTTCTGCGCCGGAGAAGAGAAAAAACGGCAATTCGTCGGCACTAAAGTTATAGATGCCGGAGACATCGGGCAATCATTACAGGGTATTTCCACCCTGGGAAGAGGACAAATCAATCTTTCCGCATTTTATTCCCTGAGAAAGGACCACTTCAGAGAAAGTGCCAAGCAAAGTATAAGCATTGCGGCGGCTTTAGACCAGGCATTGAATAGGCTATCCCTGAACGTCGATATGCAAGACGTGCGGAGAAGCCTGATTCTGGTTTGTGCTCCAAAAGATATCATATCGCTGACTGCATTGCAGGAAATCTCCAGCGTTTTCCAGAAGAAATCACCCGAATCGGTTGTCAGGATTGGTGATTATCCTAGAAGGGGCAAAGATATCTCGGTATCAGTGATTCTATCCAAATTGACCAAAGCCGACAGGCTGGAAAAAATATTTACCAAGGCTGAAGGCATATTTAACCGGCAAGAAGAAACGGAATTGCTTACCGCTCAGAAGATTGAAAGAATGTACGAGATGAGCCGGAATCTCCCCGATTTAGAAAGTCTATCGACTTCTCCCGTAAGCACCGCGGGGCTCTTCGACATTAGAAGTAACGGACATAGCCGGGACATAGCTGCATAAATCGGTCCAAACCGTTCTAAAATACAGGGAAGTTTGAGGGGCTAGTGCCCCTCAACTTGTTTTTCTACCCTCCTTCAAGAGAGATGAGTTTGACAAGCAGGGCATTATTCAGGTAACTTAATATTAATAACGTGATTATCGGCTTAATTTCAGATACCCATGTTTGCCACCCGGAACACCGCCCCTATATCAGACTCCTTTCGACCCCAAAACTGCCTCCCCAGATAAAAGAGACTTTCCGCGGCGTTGATATGATCCTGCACGCCGGAGACATCTATATGTTGTCAGTCCTGGACGAACTGGAACAAATCGCGCCGGTCATCGCCGCCGAGGGCGATGACGACCCCGTCGAGGCAACTAAAGATATACGGGTAAAGGCGAAGCATACCCTCACCGTGGAGGGAGTAACTATCTGGCTTGCCCACGAATACCAGTGGTTCGGCTACGGCAAACTGCCCGATGTCCTCGTTTACGGTCACGCCCACCAAGCTTCGCTGGACAATTATGAGGGCACAATCAGAATAAATCCGGGCAGCCCCACCTTCCCCAATTATCAGAGGCGACCGGGCACATTGGGTCTACTCACTATTAACTCCGGCAAAGCCGAAGCTAAAATCATCCAGCTCTAAATAAGACCATCTCCCTTTGTAAAAAGCTGCCTCAAGACAACAGCGTTCAGTTGATTTCACAGGTGGCAAGACTGTGGAAATTGAAACAAAGCAACGTGAAACGAGATTGAACCGAGCGTATTTGTTTCCGGCTACATTTTAAGTAATCTTTTTTTCTGACGAAACGACACGCTTTTGTAAATAAATTTAGCCGTGTCGTTTCGCGTCTGTTTACTCTATTTTAAAGTGTTTATTTGCCAATGGAGTTGTGGGGCAAGTCCTTTTGTTGCCACCCCACCTGGATTCTGGCCTTCGCCAGAATGACATTAGAGTGATAATAGCACTATTGTTCTGAGATTGTCCTTTTTGCAACTTATCGTTGTAGGTTAGGCACTATCCTGCTATACTGCTGGCAAAGAATAAAGCAGGTAGGTGGAACATGCCT
>JAZDIU010000079.1:0-74547 GCA_043804635.1 Chloroflexota bacterium | reverse complement strand
CGGTATGGGTGCCAGTACCCAGGCTCTCTTTGCTCGTGTCGGTGGTGGAATCTTTACCAAAGCCGCCGATGTCGGTTCCGACTTAGTTGGAAAAGTAGAAGCTGGTATTCCTGAGGACGATCCCAGGAACGCCGCCGTCCTAGCGGATAACGTGGGGGATAACGTTGGAGACGTCGCCGGAATGGGTGCCGACCTCTATGAGTCTTATTGTGCCTCTATCCTGGCAACTATGGCAATAAGCGTCGCCTCTGGGTTCGGTATTTATGGAATACTGGTGCCTATGCTCGTGGCGGCACTTGGCATTATATTTGCCGTTGTCGGTATTTTAGCCGTGAGGACTAAAGAAGGCGCTTCTACCGTTCAGCTCCTGGCATCTCTGGGCAGGGGTGTAAATGTCAGTGCCGTTCTTATCGGTTTAGGCTCGGCAGCACTGGTGATTTACCTGCTGGGGGTAAAGGGAGGTATCGGTATTGCGTCATCCGTTAAAATCTGGCTGGCGATGGTAGTCGGACTGGTCGTTGGAATTGCAATTGGTAAATGGACCGAATATAGTACTGACTATAATCGTAAACCGACCCAGGAAGTCGCCGCACAGACGCAAACCGGCCCGGCAACGGTCATTCTCGCCGGTTTTTCTGCCGCTCAATACTCGACATGGTTTCCCGTGCTGGCAGTTGTCGTTGGGATTATGCTGAGCTACTGGTTAGCCGGAGGTATTGCTTCACCTATCCGGGGGCTTTACGGAATTTCGCTTGCTGCCGTCGGTATGCTTTCGACGCTGGGGATTACTCTGGCTACCGATGCCTATGGTCCCATCGCCGATAACGCGGCGGGTAATGCTACGATGAGCGGGCTGGAGCCGGTAGTCCGTGAGCGGACCGATAAGCTGGACTCGATTGGTAATACCACTGCCGCTACTGGCAAAGGGTTTGCCATCGGCTCGGCAGCTCTGACCGCACTGGCAATGATTGCCTCTTATCTGGAAGAGATTAGGGCATCCATAGTCCGCATCGCCGGGCATATGTCTAATGGAATGGCCGAGGTTGTTCCCGGTGTTTTCTGGAGTGCTGAGCAGGCAACTAAAGCAACCTATGCCGATTTCGTGAGTGTTTTCGGTATTAATCTGATGAATCCCAAGGTCATCGGCGGACTTTTTATCGGTGGGATGCTTACCTTTGTAATCTCGGCACTGATTAATAAAGCAATAGGACGCAATGCAGCCAGGGTTGTAGAAGAAGTCCGGCGGCAATGGCACGAGATACCCGGTCTGATGGAAGGAAAGGGGAAGCCTGATTATGCCAGATGCGTCTGGATTGCTATCCGAGCTGCCCAAAGAGAGATGATTTTACCTACTCTATTAACTATTGTTGCCCCGGTAGTAATGGGAGTGTTTTTTGGACCGGGAGCCGTCGTCGGGCTTCTGATGGGAGCGCTATCTACCGGATTCATACTTGCCATTACATTGGCTAATTCCGGCGGGACCTGGGATAACGCCAAGAAATTCGTCGAATCCGGTCAGTTTGGCGGAAAAGGTTCGCCTCAGCACAAAGCGGCTGTCTGCGGCGATACTGTCGGTGACCCGTTTAAGGATGCCTCGGGTCCTTCGTTAAATATCCTGATAAAATTAATGTGCTGGGTGGCCATCGTTTTCTCCGGAGTCGCCGGAACCTTGAGCCTGTATTTCACCAGGTTACTTGGGTTCTAGTCTACAGTTTACATTAAGTGTAGAGAGCGGGAGCTAAGAAAATAAAATAAGGAGAAAGGAGGAACACTTATGAGTTTTGATTGGTGGTTATTGGCACCCATATTCGCCGGGGTTTCGATTATCGTCGGTCTTTATTTCAACCACTACGTTAGTAAGCAAGACCCCGGAACGCCGAAGATGAAGGAAATCAGTGATGCTATCAGGGTCGGCGCAATGGCTTTCCTCAAGAGAGAATACAGGATGCTCGCCATTTTCGTGGTCATCGTCGGTATCCTGCTTCTTGTCTTTCTACCGGTACCCATCTGGAGTACTACTGACCCATTTGAGAATGTCAAACTGATGTTAGCCTATGTGTTCGGTGCTTTCTGTTCGGCTCTGGCCGGTTTATTGGGTATGGATATGTCTACTAAAGCTAATACCAGGACAGCGGCGGCGGCCAGGGAAGGTCTGAATAAAGCTTTCCCCATCGGATTCCGGGGGGGGGCGGTGATGGGACTGATGCTGGTCGGTTTCGGTCTATTAGGTGTGAGTATTGTTTTCGGACTCACCGGCGACCCGGAAATCGTCTTGGGCTTTAGCTTCGGTGCCAGTTCACTTTCGCTCTTTGCTAAGGCGGGAGGTGGCATTTTTACCAAAACGGCCGACTTGAGTGCTGACCTGGTTGGTAAGGTAGAGTTAGGCATTCCCGAAGACGACCCGAGAAATCCGGCAGTTATTGCCGATAATGTCGGCGATAACGTTGGTGACGTCGCCGGGATGGGTGCTGACTTATATGATTCGTATGTTGCCAGCATCGTGGCAGTCCTGATTCTTGGTAGTGCTATTAGTATACTGGCTAAGACTAATGTATATCTGCAAATTCCACTGGTGTTTGCGGCTATCGGTGCTCTTTCTTCGGTAATTGGCGCCCTTACGGTCAGAGTAAGCAAGAAAGGTGACCCGGGCAACTCATTGAACATGGGAACGTATGTTACAGTTATTATCTTTGGGGTATTGACGTTCGTCGCCTCGCTGCTTCTCGGCTATAGCTTGAGAATTTGGGGAGCCGCTGTGGTCGGATTGGTGGCTGGAGTGGTCATTGGTTTTACCTCCGACTATTTCACTTCGGAAGACAAAAATCCTCTTTTAAAAACAGCTGAATCGAGTAAATCGGGATCGGCACTAACTATTATTACTGGATTTTCCTACGGTTTGATGAGTGTTTTACCCCCACTTATTGGAATAGCCGTAGCTGCCGTAATATCTTACAAACTCGTTGAACCGTTAGGTGCCGGGTTGGCTTCAACAGTTCCTTACGCTCCGGCAGCTTTTGCAGTCTTTGGTATCGCTATGGCGGCAGTAGGTATGCTGTCCATCGTCGGGATGATTGTCGCTGGCGATGCCTATGGTCCTGTGGTGGATAATGCCAGGGGAATAGCTATGCAAGCTGGATTTGGTGATGATGTAATCGCTATCACTGATAAAATGGATGCGGCTGGAAACACCGCTAAAGCTATAACCAAAGGTTTTGCCATCGGCGCCGCCGGATTAACAGTTATTGCTCTTCTGGCGGCTTACCAGGAAATAGTCAGGGGGCAGACGGGCGCCAATATCTCATTTGACCTGATGAATCCTCTGGTCTTGTTTGGTATTCTGATTGGCTTAGCGATGCCAGCAGTATTTTCAGCTATGCTTATGCTCAGTGTTGGTAAAAATTCGGAAAGGATGATTGCTGAAATACGGCGGCAATTCGAGGAAATTCCTGGACTAAAAGAGGGTAAGCCGGATGCTAAACCCGATTATGCTAAATGCGTGGATATTTCGACAGTCGGTGCTATGCGTGAACTCCTGCCGGCAAGTGTTGTCGTCATTGCGGCTACTTTGATTGTGGGCTTTATCGGTGGTGTTCTGGCTCTCGGTGGCTTTCTGGCGGGAAGTATATTCTCCGGCCTTCTTCTGGCTTTGTTTATGTCTAACGGTGGCGGTTTATGGGATAACGCTAAGAAGTACATCGAGGACGGTCATTTCGGTGGGAAAGGCTCCGAGGCACACAAAGCGGCCGTTGTCGGGGATACCGTTGGCGACCCGTTCAAAGATACTGCCGGTCCTTCTATCAATACTATGATAACGGTGATGGCACTGGTCGCTTCACTCTTTGCCACATTAATTATAAAGTATAACCTTGTTGGATTACTCGGCATCCGCTAGAATTGATAGGGAGTAGTAAAAAGAGGGGGGCGGTTAGCCCCCTCTTTTTATTCTAGTAATTAGCCCCTCAGAAACGGATTGTGTTGCCGTTCGATACCGATGGTGCTCTTGGGACCATGCCCGGGATAGACTACGGTGTTATCGGGTAGAACCAGGAGCTTGGTGTGGATGCTGGTCATAATCTGGCTGTAGCTGGAACCCGGAAAGTCCGTCCGGCCGATGCCGAAGTTGAACAGAGTATCTCCCGTAAAGACTACTCCTTGACCCAAAAGGCTGATGCCGCCAGCGCTATGTCCCGGCGTGTGCAGGACCAGGAAACTGAGCTTCCCGATTTCTATCTTGTCGCCGCCCTTGAGCAGCCTATCGGGGGGAGATTCTATAAGCCCCCTTGCATCGTCGGCGTGGGCGGCTAACTCAGCACCAGTCGACTGTTTGACCTGTTTTGCCGCACCGATGTGGTCGAAATGACTGTGAGTTAAGACAATGGCCTTTATTTTAAGATTTAGATATTTAACTTTCTTGAGAATCCTGCTGGCTTCATCGCCGGGGTCTATAATCAGTCCTTCTTTGGTGGTTTCATCACCGACGATATAGCAGTTAGCCGCAATAGGTCCGACTTCCAGAGTTTCGATAATCAATTTAAAGCTCCTGCCTTCCTTCTATAGCTCGCGATAAAGTTACATCATCGGCGTATTCCAGCTCGGTACCGAAGGGAAGTCCTCGGGCGAGGCGGGTAAGCCTGATACCGAGCGGCGAGATTAATTGCTTTAAAAACATTGCAGTTTGCTCGCCTTCGAGGTTGGTATTGGTTGCCAGGATAATCTCGCTTATCGCACCGCTTTTCAGTCGTTCGATAAGCTCCCTGACCTTAATATCATCGGGCGTTACTCCTTCTGTCGGTGAAATCGCCCCATGGAGAACGTGGTAGAGTCCGCGGTAGACCCGGGTATGCTCCAGAGCCAGGACATCCTGCGGCTGTTCGACTATGCAGAGTCTGGTCCGGTCGCGCTCCTCGTTGCGGCAGATGGCGCAAGGCTCGGCTTCGGTGACGTTAAAACACACCGGACACAGCTTAATCTGCTGTTTTACCGATACGATGGCTTCAGCCAGCTGCCTGGCTTGCTCTTCCGGAGCCCGCAGTAAATAATAGGCAAGACGCTGGGCACTTTTCGGCCCGATGCCCGGTAACCTATTAAGCTCCTGAACAAGCTTACTTATAGCTCCGTCATTAGATGCTGGGTATTGAGTCAACCTTCTCCTTAAATTAGCCCAGCCCGGGTATCTTTAGCCCGCCGGTCAATCCCTTTAGCTGTTTAGCCGCCAGTTTCTGAGACTCGGCGGTAGCTTTACTTATCGCTTCCAGCACCAGTTTCTCCAGGTATTGCGGCTTGTTAGGGTCAATAACCTCGGGAGATATCTTTATCGATAGTATTTTTTGCTGTCCGTTGATGGTTACTTTGACCGCACCTTTGCCGGCTTCGGCTTCGATGGTGGTGTGAGCCAGTTCTTTCTGTGCCTTGTCCAGCTTCGATTTGAGTTCTTGTGCCTGTCTAAGCATCGATAGGTTCATTTTTCCTCCACGCTAATAATCTCTGCGCCCATCTTCTGAGCGGCGTTTAATAAACGGTCTTCTTCTAGAATGCATCTTATACGGCAGGGATGCCCCAGGAAATTACTGATAATTTTCTCGGCGATTCTCTGGTTTTCCAGTTTCTCTATCTGTTCCTTATGCATCTTATGTCTGAAAGCAAGGACTATGGTATTCCCTTCGCTCGATACCGGCTTGACGCCGGCGCTTCTAAATAGGGCTAACGCTGAGCTTTTCTTAGTATCTGCCGGAGCCTGTTCGACAACCTGTTTCCAGTTAATCCGTAGGTGTTCGACTTCGTTACCAGCCTGCGGTTTGTTTGTGGCTACAGCGGGGGCAGGCTCTTTAACTGGCTCAGGTTTAGACTGGGGTGGTTGGGGGGGCGGAGGCGCTGCAGTCACCGCCGATAGTACTGGAGTTTCAGCCGGCTTGGGTTTGGACGGTGTCGCCGCAGTAGCGGCTGGTTTCGCAACTGCCGGCTCAGATTTGGGTTTCGGTCGAGAAACTTGGGGCGGTGCCGCAACTTCTTTAGGCTGGCTAGCCTGAGGTTCTTCGATTGTCCGGCAGTCCACTATCGCCAGCTCTAAGGGCAACGTCGAGTAGCCGTCGAACCCGAATTCGAGCTGACCGAAAAGCTTTACCGCCTTCAAAATCTGAGGTAGGGACGCTTTTGTCGCCAGTTCTTTCAGTTCGGCAACGTTCTCAGCGGTGAGGTCTATCGATTCGCTGGAGCCGGTCTTAATCAGCAGTAGTTCTCTCAGATATGCCACTAGCTCCCGGTTGAACTGCTTCAAATCCAGTCCGTCGTTATTAACGTTATTAATGGTTTTTATTCCGGCGGGAACATCGCCGTTTACGACATGTTTCAATAATTCTTTGGCCCGCCAGTCGCCGGTAATACCGAGTACCGCCTGCACCTGCTTGAGCCCAATCTCCGAACCGTAGTAAGTAGTCAGCTGTTCCAGTAGATTTTCAGCATCCCGCAAGCTGCCGGTTGAGCTTTTAGCCAGGAGCCTTAGCGCTTCCGGCTCTATCTTGATGTTCTCCGACTGGCAGATGTGGGTCAGTTTGGCAACAATATCAGTCTGGGAAAGTCGTCTGAAATCGAAGTGCTGACACCGCGATAGAATGGTGGGCAGTATTTTATGGAATTCGGTAGTCGCCAGAACAAAGATAACGTGCGGCGGCGGTTCCTCCAGGGTCTTGAGCAAAGCGTTAGAGGCGCTGTTGCTGAGCATATGGACTTCATCAATGATATAGACTTTATAACGTGCCTGATTTGGGACATAATTGACCTTCTCACGGAGATTTCGGATGTCATCGACACCGGTGTTGCTTGCCGCATCGATTTCGATAACGTCTAAAGCTCTGCCCTCCGTAATCGCCTGGCACATAGCGCAAGTATTGCACGGCTCGCCCTTGCCGTTGGTAAGACAGTTGACTGCCTTAGCCAGAATGCGTCCGGTGCTTGTCTTGCCCGTCCCGCGCGGACCGCAGAAAAGATAAGCGTGGGAGATACGATTACCGCTCAGGGCATTGAGCAGAGTTTTGGTTACTGCTTCCTGCCCGACAACTCCAGCTAAAGTCTGGGGACGCCACTTGCGATAGAAGACCTGTGAAGCCATATTCCTTGACCTTTATTATACCCTATACAGGGTAGACATTTAAAGGATAATTTTGGTTGGATTAAACTCGTTTTGGGTAACAAGACCTCAAAATGATTCTGGTTAATTGACCGACCGAGAAATGCTGAATCACTTTCGTATATTTGTTATAGACGAATGAAAATCAGCCTCAGATGTGTATCGTGGCTAAGCTAGTCGGTGAAACCACAGCATTGAAAGAATCCCCGCAACAAGCACGAAAATAGCAGCCAAGGCAGTAACAAGAGCTGTGAGTTCGGTCTGCTCTGTTTCGAAGACGAGTTGTGTGCTCAGGTTCTTATAAATATTGCTCAGGTCGGTTTCGCTTTCTGCCTTGGAATATTGGCCTCCAGTTTGCAGTGCGATGTTCTTCAATGTCTCCTCATCTAGTCGTACACGTATTGCAAATCCCTCTGTCCTGAGTACAGTGCCATCCGGTGTGCCAAGACCGACCGTGTAAACGCGTACCCCGCGGTTCGCTGCCTGCTGGATGTTATCAAGCGGATGCGGACCTGTGTTGCTCTGACCGTCGCTCAGCAGAATGATGACGGCAGAAGTATACGAGCCGACCGGTACCGGTACAATCGTAGGCTCGGGTGTTGATGGAGTGAGATAATCTCCATGTAGATTTTCTTGTTTGGCGGTATCTTTCTCAAAAATGGCATCTAACGAGGTGAGTATCCCTTTACCTATGGCAGTGCGTCGCTGTGGCGCGAGGCGGTTAATCGCATCCTGTATAGCCTGATGGTCCTTAGTTGGTGCTTGAACAATAGCGGCGAACTCGCTGAATGAGACGATACCTATGCGAACAGCTGATGGTTGTTTCTCGACGAACTCTCGCGCTGCGGTTTTAGCCGCCTCCAGTCGGGTTGGTTTGACGTCTTCAGCCCGCATACTTCCAGAGACATCGAAAGTTAGGATAATTGTGCCTTCTTGTGAAGGCAGTGTGATGGTTGCTACCGGGCGTGCTAGTGCCACCACCATTACTGTGAGCCCGATGAGAAACAGTATTGGCGGAACGTGTCGACGGAACCCCGGTTTATTGCCTAGAGCTTCCTTAATAATTGAGAGGCTTGAGAACCTAAGCGCATATTTTTGTCTCCGCCGCAATATTATAAGGTAAAGCGCGACCAGTACAGGTACTAAAAGGAGCAACCACAGCATATCAATCCAGAGGAAACGCATAATTTACCCCCTCTCAGCGTCCACCAATCGTTAATAAGCTAGCGTTTGATTTTACTGAAGATACCGGCGATAGTTTGCGTTGCTTGCGTATCTTGGCAAAACGGATAATTTCTCTCACCAAATCACCGTCTGTAGAAAGCTTGAGCACATCTATCCCCAGGCTTTGAAAAAGCATCTGTAATTCGTGACTATGCCGGGCCGCAGCATCGAAAAAACGGTCTCGGAATCTTTTATCGTGCGTGTCCACATAAATCTGTTCGCCGTTCTCAGCATCTTCAAGGATGATAGGCCCGATATCGGGTAACTCCAACTCGCGGGGGTCGTATAACTGGATAGCCAGGGTTTCATGCCTGCGAGACAAGATACTGAGCAGCCTGTCCCAACCCGGCTCACTGATAAAGTCTGAGATGATAAAAACCAGCGACCGCTTTCGAATAATGCGTATTGCAGCCTCGAGTAAGACTGCAAGATTCGTCGGCGGTGAACGCTTTAGCCGGGGTTGATTTAAAAGTTCGTTGATAAGATACAATACCTGCCGTTTCCCGGATTGCGGAGGGACGAAACCATTAATCTTTCCGTTGTAGAAAATCGCCCCAATGCGGTTGCCGTGCTGGGTAAGCAAACTGGCTAGAACGGTAGTAAAATCGATAAGCAGGTTACGCTTGAGTGTATTCGTTGTGCCGAAATCAATCGATGGACTAACATCGAGTAAGAACCAGGCGGTGACCTCTCGGTCTTCAGTATACTGTCTGACGTAAGGAGTCTGCATACGAGCGGTAACATTCCAGTCGATGTAGCGGACATCGTCTGTGAACTGGTACTCGCGCAACTCGGCAAGGTCCAGTCCGAAACCACGGAAAAGTGTCCGGTAGTCACCTTGCAGGATACCATCCAGGCGGCGAATAACCGTCCAATCGAGGCGTTGTAAAATTCTTTCAGGACTTTGTGCTAATGTCGGCATGGGTCTCCAGGGGTTGCTCCGGAACTGGCACTGTTTCCAGAATCCGCTGTAGTATCATATCGCTGGTGACGCCGTCAGACAAAGCTTCGTAGGAAAGCACCAGGCGGTGTCTCATCACATCGAGAGCCATATCTATGACATCCTGAGGGACAACGTAGCTGCGCCCGCGTACAAACGCCAGCGCGCGCCCGGTTATAATCAAGTTGATTGAAGCCCTCGGGCTGGCTCCATACAAAATGTATTTTTCGATATCAGACATTTTAAATTTGTCCTTCTGGCGTGTCGCTGTAGCCAGGCTCACCGAATAACGAATAAGCGATGGGTCGACATATACCTTTTCCACCTCACGCCTGAGGTCGACCAACTGTTGCGTATTGATGACTGCTTTCACCGGGGTTAACGGACCAGTCATTCGCTCAACGATAACGAATTCATCACTCTCGCTGGGATAGTCCACGACCACCTTCATCATAAAGCGGTCGACCTGTGCTTCGGGGAGGGGATAAGTACCTTCCGTTTCAATCGGGTTCTGGGTAGCCATCACTAAGAAAGGTTCCGAGACGTTATGTGTCACACCGCCGATAGTGACCTGGCGTTCTTGCATCACTTCGAGAAGCGCGCTCTGTACTTTAGCGGGCGCCCGGTTGATTTCGTCGGCAAGCAGGAGATTGGTAAAGACCGGCCCGAGTGATGTGCTGAATTCGCTGGTCTTCTGATTATATATTCGTGTTCCAACGAGGTCTGCGGGAACCAGGTCTGGCGTGAATTGGATACGTTTGAAGGTCCCGTTAATCGCCTGTGCCAGCGTTTTGACGGCTAAGGTTTTAGCCAGTCCGGGAACGCCCTCTACCAGCAAATGTCCCTGTGATAAAAGAGCGACCAGTACCCGCTCGAGCAAATGGTCTTGCCCCACAATAACCTTTTTTATTTCATACAATAGCTGCTCCATTAGCGGAGCCTGTTCGGAAGTCTTGAGTGTTTCTTCAGTCATCAAACCACCTCCCACTACGATTAAACCGGGGGTGCTCCTGCCCCGCCAACTGCTGTCTCTATTGGTACAGCAAAGCCTATACCGATAAAAACATTCTGGTCGGTCGGGTTCATAAGCGCTGTGACGATGCCAACGACTTCACCATCTCGGTTGACCAGCGGCCCCCCTGAATTACCGGGATTCACCGCCGCATCGAATTGGACCAGGTTAGTCAACGTATAACCTTCATACGGCGATGCTAGTTCGCGGTGCAATCCGGACACGACTCCGGACGAAAGAGAGTTAGTTATGCCGAATGGATTCCCTACTGCAACGACTTCATCGCCGATATGCAGTGTATCTGAACTGGTCAAGGTTGCCGGTACTATATCATCGGGTATCACCAGAGGCCTCAATACCGCCAGGTCGTTTTCTGGCAGTGCCCGCATAACAAAAGCCGGTGATTCAGTGCCATCGGCAAAGGTAACCTGTACTAAGGTAGCACCTCTAACAATATGTAGGCTGGTTAATATAGTTCCGGAATCGTTAATTATGAAACCGGTCCCAACTCCCCCGGTTTTTTCCTCATCTATAGAAGCCGTCACTTCGATGAGCACTACCGATGGTCGGATTTTTTCATAGACCTGTGATTCAAAAGAGGGTTTAGGAGGAGCATTGGCTAGAGAACGCTCAACTGCAACATCGATATCGTGCTGAGTCAATTTTTGCTGTGGCGGTCTGGTTATATCGTAGATGAGCACCGAAGCAAACGCGACAAGGCTCATAATCACTAACAGGAAAATAATGTGATATCGTGTGTACAAACCGGTGAGACGTGCTCGAATGGCTTTCAACCGGGGAAGTAGCAGCTTGGGAGCTGGCTGCGTTTCGTCATTAATGTGCGGAGGCCATCTGTTCTTCTGCACAACCCTCTCCTCCCCCCGCACAGACTACCATCCTGAAAAGTAGACCTGCAAAAGTCTATGCAGAGACTATGAATATATTCTCCCAGTTTTAGAAGGCTGGTGTCAAATATATATTCTTTACGAATTGATAAAGCCTGAATGTAAAAAACTTTAGATGCAGTTGGTATGGTCAAAGAAAATGCCCTTCCTGATTTTATTAAGGAAGGGCATTTTACTATCTGCCTTTTTATACCTTAGCTCTTCTTTTTAGACCGTTCTCTCTTTTTCTTCAGATACTCCAGGAAAGGAGGAGTCTCTTCCCGGTAGTTTCTTTTCCAGGGCGGACCCTTTTCTACCTCTCGGTCGATTATCGGCCACGTCGGGAACATTTCCAGTGGAGGGCATCCCCAGACGAATATACCCTGGTCGCGGTATTGTTTGGGAACGCAGTCGCCCATAATAATAAGGTCGCGCGGTTTCACGCCCTTAGGCGGCTTGGCGTCCTTACCCATAATGATGGTAATGCCCTTGTTCTTATCGTAATCGCCGGTCGGTATCATTCTCTCCAGGCTATAGGCAGTCAGGCTCTCGCAGAGAGCACAGGCTCCTTTAGAAATGACGTTATATTCCGGATATTCGCCGAACCCTTCCAGATAGGGCACCCATAACTGCTTATAAACGTCTTTTATTTGCTTGCCGCGAATCTCGATTTCCTTTTCATCATAAGTGCCGATACCTCGCTGATGGGCAGGCTCGAAGAAGGGCACCTTCCACATATCGACGCCGGTCATCCGGCAGCAGGTAGCATCTACCGCCACTGGGTCTTTGCCGGCGACGATACAGCCGAAATCGGTCGGCATTGCGGCAAGAGGCCCATAGCCCTCTCCGGGGCGAATCATATCCACTATTGCCAGATCGGATTTGAAGATAGACCATAAGTCCAGCATCCCTTGAACGAGGTCCGTCTGGTGCATCTGGAAGTGGACCAGTCCCTGGACGATTCCTTTCATATTCTTCAGAGCGCAGGTGAAGACCATACTGACGTGTGTCTTAAAGATAGGTAGATTCACGACGTGGTCGGCTTCGACTAGAAATCTAGGCAGGTCTAGGAACTCCATAGCCGACCTGTGGTCGCGGATTGGTATCCTTATCAGGTCTTTCTCTTTTTTGATATCGACAATACGGTCGATACCCGCATCTTCGGCGGCTTTCTTCTGACCGTTTGTGGTCATCGAGTCCATTGTGTCCTTCGTCCCGCCGCCTGACTCAGCCATAATAATCTCTTTCGGCTGGGCTTTACGCAGTTCTTTGATGACGGCGCTGATTACTGCCGGACTGGTGTCCCCGGCACGTTCCGGTGGATACCCGCCGATGGCGTTAGGTTTGATGACCACGCTCGAGCCGGGCCTTATCAAATTAGTAACGCCGCCCAGCAGGTTAAGAGCTTCCTCCACCATTTTCTCGGCGTTCGTGCCTTTGACTATAGAGACGACTGATTTCGACATAACGTTACCCCCTGGTTGTTTATAATTTAAAACTAACTTCTCCCTTTCTTAAAGGGAGATTGAGAGGGATTTTCTTTTCATCAGTCTTGAAAATCCCCCTTATTTCCCCTTTTACAAAGGGGAGGCGTATTAGAGAATTTTTCTTCACCCGAAGGACCCGTTCGTGGTGAGTTTGTCGAACCATCCTTCGGGTGAAGAACCTTGATTCTACTTCTTTGACAGGGGCGGCTTCTTCGCCCCAATCCGGGTGTAGAATTTCTCAGGAACATCGTCCAGGTCCTTATAGAAGAACCAGCGGCAATTCGGGTCTTCAGGGTCCTCGGAGCGTTCTATTACCGTGGTGAGATATCCATGTTTGGCTACTGCGGATGTCTCGAAATGGACGCAGCTTCGGGCACAGGCGTGAGGAACGCCCAACTTGTTCCACAGTACCGGATGACGCTCTGTTGATACTCCGAAATTGAAAGGAGATTTGGTATAAGGTCCCCTCTCGATTCCGGTTACCTTCAAGTCTTTAGCGACTGCTGCGGTGACCGGGTCCAGTGAATCCCAGCTCATTAAGCCTCTCCCCACGCTGCCGCACGGATTAAGCTCCATTACATACCGGCTACCCTCGTCGACGATTTTGACCGAGCTCTCGTCGGGACCGCTGCGGTCGCCTCTGCCCCAGAGGGCCGCTTTCCGTACCCTGTCTTCAGCGCTCGGCAGTTCCGACTTCGTAGGCCTGTGTTCTCCCGCTTCCAGCGGCGGCTCGTATCGGGAATAAAGCGACCTTATGGCGTGATAAAGCTCATTATAGCCGTGCTTTCTCACGATAGTGTCCGACCATCCCCAGTTCCAGGTCAGGGGATATCGGTGAATCCGTCTCTCGGCATCCATCCGGTCTACCAGCTTTAATGCCTCTTCTTTTTTGCCCGCATCGATGGTTTTTCTCAAGAGCGGTACCGAGTTTATAAAGCGTGGACCAAGCTCGTCCGAATGGTACGTTCTAATAAGTTTCGGGTTTTTGGGTGCCGGTTTCTTTGACATCACCTTAGGCTTTTTTGCCCCGACTATCTCATAGTATTTCGCCGGAATCCAGTCGGTGTCCTTATAGGCGATATAGGGGCACGGTTCCCAGGGATTCTCCGGGTAACCGACAATCCACTGTCCTAAGTAGCCTGTCTGCTCGTAGTCCATTATCATATGGAGGATAAAGCAATGAATGCAGTACCCGGTTACTCCGGTCATACCCCCCGTCCAGAAGTGCGGGAGCTTATTGGTTGTATAATTGAAGGGGTGTGCTGTGTGGGCGGGCATACTCGCAATCGGGTCGCCCCGTCTGGTCCGGCCGCCGGTATAGCATGGGTCCCAGAGAATTTCGACCCTATCTTCATATTCGTTGATATTGACACCGGCCGTCCCATCCATTTTACCCATCCGGTGTAGTCTCAGCATTCTGGCGGCGTAATCGAAAGCCCATTCTACGTTGCTGATATCCCGTTTCTTGACTGGCGGCATCGGCCATTTGGTCAGCCCGCGGTTACGCACTAGAAGGTCTTTATAATCACCATATAGCTCATCTTCGCCATAGTGAGTCATCATGAACTGGGGGAATCCCCCGACCAAATCGATATTGGCGTCGAGGACGAACTTAATCTCGCGGAAATAAAGGTAATCTATCAGGTCCTTAGCCAGTTCGTTTTGCCCTTCCTTTATGGCGTCCTTGATGAGCCCATACGTGGACACCCCGATGTTATCCAGGGAGTCCATTCTTTCCCACGGTTTTCCTCTTACCAGTTTAACCTTATCCAGACGCTTGGACATTTACACCTCCTTCTTTTATTGCTTATAAATAACGAGTCCTCGCTTTTTGCGAGGACTCGTCTTAACCTTATTTCTTTTTTGCCTGGCGGGCTGGTTTCTTCATCCCGATTCTGGTGTAGTACTTTTCCGGGATATCGTCCAAGTTCTTGTAGAAGAACCAGCGGCAATTTGGGTCGGTGGCATTCTCTGGCCGCTCGATAACGGTGGTGAGGTATCCGGTGCGGGCTACCGCGTCCATCTCGAACTGGACGCAGCACCGTGTGCAGAGGTTGGGTATGCCCACCTTGCCCCAGCCTATTGGATGGGCTTTGGTGGTTACCTTGTAGTTGAAGGGTGCTTCCGTTAACGGCCCTCTTGGCCCTGAGTAAGCGGGTCCTGCGGGCAGCACCAGTTCTTTGATTATCTCGGCGGTGAGGTCGTCCACTTTATCCATTGGCAGCAGGTTTCGTCCCACGCTGCCGCAGGGATTAAGCTCCATTACAATCCGGTCTGGTTCGTCGATGATTTTGACCGAGCCTTCGGAGTTGGGTCCGCTGAGGTCGCCTCTGCCCCAGGCGGCTGCCTTCTTGGCTCTTACTTCGGCACTTGGAATCTGGTCTTTGGTTAGCTTCGGCTCGTCCGGCGCCAGCGGTGGTTCCATTCGGGAATAAAGCGACCTTAGAGCGTAATGTACCTCGTCGTAACCGAATCTTTCGATAACCAGGTCTATCCACGACCAGTTCCATCTGATCGGGTATCGGGCGTGCCAGAGAGCTGTCTCTGCCCGCAGCATATCGACAAGCTTTAAGGCTTTCGCTTTTTTGCCCTCGTCCAGTGCTTTCTTTATTCTGGGGACGAAGTTCATCCAGTGCTCACCATCGGTAACTTTCCAGAACGGTCCCAGTTCGTGTGAATGGGTAACTTTAATAGGTTTGGTTACATCCTTGAACTTGGGGATTGGTGCCTTTGGCTTGGGTTTGGTTTTGCCGAGCCTCGTATAATATTTCTCCGGAATCCAGTCGACATTCTTATAGGTAATATAGCGGCAGGGGTCCCAGGGATTTTCTGGATAGCCGCTGACCCACTGTCCTAAATATCCATCCGTCTGTGCTACGTCCATTAGCTCGTGCAGTAACGTGCAGTGTATGCAGTAACCGGTTACTCCAGTCTTGCCCCACGTCCAGGGGTGTGGGACTTTGTTCGTCGCATAGTTAAATGGTGGCGCCGTGTGCGGCGGCATACTGGCAATTGGGTCGCCCCGTCTGGTCCGGCCGCCTGTATAGCATGGGTCCCAGACCACTTCATACCTGTCTTCGTATTCTTCTAGGACGAATCCGCCTGTTCCATCTAATCGGCCCATCCGGTGGGGTCTAACCATCCAGATAGCGTGCTCCATAGCGTAGTCGAAACCGGTCATCTGGCGGTGTTTTAGTCCAACCGGTGGGACAGGCCAGGAAGCCACGCCGCGTTGCCGGCAGAGCAATTCCCAGTAAACATCGAAGAGCTGCTCCTCGCCATATCTGGTCATCCAGAACTGCGGGAACCCCCCAACGATGTCGATGTTTGAGTCGCGGACGAACTTAATCTCCCAGAAGTACAAATAATCCAGCAGGTCTTTAGCTATGTCGGTCTTGCCCTCTTTTATCGCATCCTTGACGAGGTCGTAGGTCGGGACTCCCTGATTATCCAGGTCGTCCTGTCTTTCCCACTTGAACCCCTTGACTAATTTGACCTTATCCAGCCGTTTGCTCATTATTTATTCCTTACCTCCTTCTATAATTTTAAATATCTCCGAGCATTCATCGGCTATCGTGCGTATTACTTACGTATGTGCCTACAATCGCCTTAATCATACACCCGCTACGCTAAACGTTGTCAAACTTTTTCTAATGCCATTGCGAGACCAATCCGATTTCGTAGGGGCGGGTTTCTAACCCGCCCGTCCGGTGGCGGAGGTGGGTATCTTTGTCATTCCGGCGGAAGCCGGAATCCAGTCATTTTTTAACTTTTGATCTGTGGTTTTGAATTTGTTTCGTATTTCAATACCTGTCCTGAGCTTGCCGAAGGATTCGAATTCCGAATTTCTATTTCTGCCTCGCCGGTTTCTTAGCCCCAATCCTTGTGTAGTATTTCTCGGGAATATCGTCCACGTCCCTGTAGAAGAACCACCGGCAATTCGGGTCGGTGGCATTCTCCGGACGCTCTATGACTGTGGTAAGATAACCGTATCGCGATAAAGACCCCATCTCCATATGGACGCAGCAACGGGCACAATAATTGGGAACTCCTACCTTGTTCCAGGCGACAGGGTGAGCTACGGGTGTTGTCTTGAAATTCCATGGGTTTCCAGTCACAGGTCCCCTCTCCATCCCGGGCGTATCTATCGTCATCAGACCTCGTCCGCCGCTGCCGCAGGGAGCGAGTTCCATTACAACTCTATCCGGCTCGTCGATGATGTTGACCGAACAATCGGCATTTGGACCGCTTCGGTCGGACCTGCCCCATAACGCGCCTCTCCGTGCCCGTTCCTCGGCATTGGGTATGTCGGCTTTGGTCGGTCTTGGCTCCTCAGGAGCCGGTGGTAGTGCGTATGAACAGGGGATCGACCTCAAAGCATGGTAAAGCTCGTTGTAGCCATATTTCTCTATAATTAATTCCATCCAAGACCAGTTCCAGATAAGCATACTGATCCGTCCCATTTCGTCACGCATCTGGTCTACAATCTTTAGAGCCTCCTTCTTTTTCCCGGCATCGATAGCTTTCTTCAGCATAGTGAGCGTCGGCACCCACTCCGGTCCCAGTTCGTCCGAATGTATCACCCTGATTAGCTTGTTCACGTCTTTTGGTCTGGGTGCGGTCGAAGTTACCTTCGGTTTAGTTCTCCCAATTCGTGTATAGTATTCCTCGGGAATCCAGTCGACATCTTTGTAGGCGATGTATGTGCAGGGCTTCCAGGGGTCGTCGGGATACCCCGAAGCCCACTGCAAGTATCCCCTCTGCTCGACATCCATAATATTGTGAATGAGGGCACAGTGCATACAATAGCCGGGGACTCCTGTCTTCCCCCACGACCAGGGATGTGGTACCTGATTGCCGGTATAGAGCGGACTCGTTCGTGGCGGAGTGCCGGTAACGGGGTCGCCACGTCTCGGCCTCCCGCCGCTGTAGCACGGGTCCCAGACGAACTCATATCTGTCTGGATATTCCTCGATAGTAAACCCGCCGGCTCCATCGTTTTTCCCCATCCGGTGGTATTTCAACATCCTCCACCCGTATCCCATAGTGTAATCGTAAGGGCTTTGCTCGCGTTTCTGGACGGTAGGCTTTTCGGTAAACGGCAATTTCCACATACGTGTCTGTATCATCGCCGCTCTCTGGTCTTCGATTTCCGCATACTCGCCGTAGTTGATTCTGACAAATTCGGGCCAGCCCGCAATCAAGTCGAAATTGGTATCGCGGGCGAACTTGGTCTCCCAGAAGTAAACGTAATCGGCTAAATCTTTAGCCAGATCGTTTCTTCCTTCTTGAATCGCATCCTTGATTAAAACATAAGTAGATACCCCGATGTTATCTATAGGGTCCTGCCGCTCCCACTGCCGCCCTTTTACTAACTTAACTTTATCTAAACGTTTACTCAATTTTCCCTCCTTAATTCAGCCTGCCTAATGATACACCCCGATTGGGAATGATTGTCAACCCTTTTACTCTTGACAAAGAGCAGTTAACTTCTTATACTGAGCAACTGCGCAGTTCGTATTTTTACGAGCGTTATTTAAAAATAAAAGGAGGCTACGATGATTAGGACCCCGGAACAGTATGTGGAAAGCTTAAGAGATGGTCGGGCGCTTTATTTTGAGGGTGAGAAAATAAAAGATATGACCAAGCACCCAAAATTCAAAGCAAGCATCAACGGCGTCGCCCTCAGTTATCATTTGGCTAACGACCCCAAATGGAGTAAGCTCCTCGTTACCGAGGAGAAGGGCGAAAAAATAATGTTCCTCTTTAACCAGCCCAAATCTTCTGAAGACCTGATTAGACGCCGGCAAATCTATATTAACACTATGCGAATGGGCGCCCGTATGCCCGGTATGGGTCCCGATGCCCTTGCCGCCTCAGGCATCGTCGCTGCCAGAATCGATAAAGCCAAGGGAACTCACTATTCGGATGCCATAAAAGATTATCATCAGCACCTACTGAAAACCGATCCAGCAATCACCGGTGCTATTACCGATGTTAAGGGGAACCGTGGGTTACGTCCGTCGGCTCAGGTTCAGCACAAGGACTTCTATGTCAGAATCGTCGATAAGAAAAAGGATGGCATCGTGGTGCGGGGTGCCAAGATGCACATCAGCGCCAGCCCCACCGCCAATGAATTTATTGTTTCGCCCTGCCGTGCCCACCGTGAAGAAGATAAGGACTACGCTGTGGTCTTTGCCGTTCCGGCGAATGCTAAAGGTCTAAAATTGATTACTTCACCCGGTTATTACCAGGATATAGGCGAGGAAGCCGATTGGAACTGGCCTGTGAGTTCGCGTACCGCTGGCATCAGCGAGGTTATGCTGGTCTTCGATGACGTTTTTATTCCCTGGAATCGTGTCTTTATGGCTGGCGAATGGGAGTTCTCCAGAGACCAGGCATGGCTCTTCGGCGTTTTCCATCGTCTTTACGGCACCTGTCACAAAGTAATATCCACCGAAGAAGAGACCGGTGCTGCCGCTCTGATGGCGGAATATAACGGCATCGATAGATATCCTCATATTCAAGAAAAACTTGCCTGGCTTGCCTGCCATTGTCAGATAGTCGATGTTCTAGCCCAGGCCGGCTGCGAGCATCCGGACACATTCCCCGATATCGGCATGGTGTCGCCTAATATAACCTACATAAATATGGCGAAGTTTATGTTCGCTAACGACCAGCACCAGGTTTCCAAGCTCATCTCGGATATTGCCGGTGGTATCGTCAGCACAGTTTTCAATTACAAAGACTGGAATAATCCCGAGGAGAGACCTTACATCGAGAAGTATCTCGCTGGTAAGGATGGTATCCCGACTGAGGATCGTCTAAAAGCCGTTAGAATGGTAAAGGACCTCATCGGTCACGGTCATGATGCCACCACCATTCACGCCGAAGGCTCTCTGGCGGCTCAGATAATGTCTATGTATGCTTATGCCGATTGGGAGAAATATAAATCTATTGCCAAGAGGGTCGCCGGGATTAAGGGATGGGAAAAGCACCCGTTCCTGAAGGAATTACCGCCCTGGCCGCCTAAATGGGTAGTTTAACTTCGCTTGTCATTCTGGGTCCTTCGGCTGAAGGACGAAGAATCCGTATTAGAAGGAGGATAAAATGGGAGTACTTGATGGAAAAGTTGCCATAGTTACCGGCGCCAGCCGGGGAATCGGTAAAGCGGTGGCCATTGGCTTTGCCAAAGAGGGAGCTAAAGTTGCCATCGTAGCCCGGACCGTAGAGGCGCTCAAGTCCGGCTTACCCGGCACAATTAACAAGACTGCTGATGAGATTAAAGCCGCCGGCGGAAAAGCTATCGCCATTCAGACTAACATTATGGAAGAGACTGAAGTTCAGGCGATGGTCAAAAAAGTGTTGGACGAGTGGGGCCGGATAGATATCCTGGTTAACAATGCCGGTGTCGCTACTCCCGGGCCCTTCGTGGACACTACGCTCAAGCGCTGGAATCTGGTAATGGGCGTCAATATTAACGGTACTTACAATTGTATCAAAGCGGTTCTGCCCACGATGATAAAACTGAAGGGCGGCAGCATTATCAACACCAGTTCCGATGCCGCAGTCCGCCGGGTCGGCAGTGTTACCGGCGCCGCCTACGGCACGGCAAAAGCTGCTGTCGAGCACTTCACTGAAGCCGTCGCCGCCGAACTTAGCAAATATAATATCGCTGTCAACTGCTACAAACCGTTACAGCCCGTTGCTTCGGAAGGGTTCGTCTTCAACCTGCCGCCCACCTACGACAAGTCGCAACTGACCACCCCTGATAAAATGGTGAAAGCGGCTATTTTCCTTGCCCAGCAGAATGCCAAGGGCGTTACCGGATGTGTCGCCAGGGCTGAGGAATATATCCAGTGGCACGACCTGGGGGAATCAGCCCCTGTCTATTACAGAGCGAAAGGATAGAAGAGATGGATACAGCTAAAATAGCCAAAATGTTTTCTCTGGAGGGTAAGGTAGCACTCGTCACCGGTGGTGGCCGGGGCATCGGCCGGGCAGTTGCTCTGGGATTTGCCGATGCTGGGGCAGACGTTGCCCTCGCCTCACGAAAACTTCCTGAATTGGAAAAAGTAGCTGAGGAAATCAAAGCCAAAGGTAGGAAAGCTTTTCCAATCGCCGCCCACGTGGCTAAGAAAGATGAACTGAAGAATCTGGTCGACAAGGTAGTAGCCGAATTCGGACACATCGATATCCTGATGAACAATGCCGGCACCAACCCCGCCGTCTCCCCGCTCATCGACGCCGAAGATTTTCTCTGGGAGACCGATATGAATGTTAACCTGAGAAGTATCTTCTGGCTGGGACAGATGGTGGCAAAGGTTATGGTGAAGCAGGGCAAGGGTGGCAGCATTATTAATACTGCCTCGGTCGGTGGATTAAGACCCAGCAACTTGCAGATTTACGGCATCAGCAAGGCCGGGGTAATAATGTTAACCCAGTCGATGGCTAGAGAATGGGGACAGTATAATATCAGGGCTAACGCTATCGCTCCCGGGACAATTAAGACCCGGCTTAGTGAAATGCTCTGGAGGTCGCCGGAAGCGGGTCAAGCCGCTATAAACCGGACACCTTTACACCGCCTTGGAGAGCCGGAAGATTTAGTCGGTGCCTGTCTCTACCTGGCGTCGGATGCCGCCAGCTTCGTTACCGGAATCACGGTTATCGTCGATGGTGGAGCTCTGGTAGGACCACCGCCACAACCCAAAGGACCTGCTGAGTAGTGTTTTTGGTTTGGTTGGATTAACCCTGATAATGTGGAATATGAGGGGGCTAAATGCCCCCTCATATATTTGTCTTGTCTTATCGGGACTATTGTAATATGATAGTGCCCGGATTAATAGAATTCGAGGAGGTATAAAATGCCCAAATACTGGTTCGACCACGTTCATCTGAGCGGTTCCGCTCCCGCAGCTACTGCAGAATACTATGAAAAGATGTTCGGTGCCCGTACCGTTGATAAACGTGAGCTGCCTGGCGGGCGCATGCTTATCACTATGGACCTGAATGGAACAAGGTTCGTAGTATCGACTACAAACCCGATGCCGGTACCCACCAGCGATGGTAAGACTATCCCAGTCCTAGAACATTACGGGTTGAGAACCGACAACATAGAAGCCGCCGTGGCCGATTTGAAAAAAGCCGGCGTAAAATTCCTGCGAGAAATTACACAGGGTGCATCGGGGGTCAAGATTTCGCACTTCGTTGCTCAGGACAACGTAGTGGTCGAGTTACTGGAACGACCTAAATAGAAGAAATCAGTCGCTCTTGCTCTCTTTCCTCAGCAGCTTTCGATAATAAGAGTTCGCCAGGTATAAACCGGCTACAGGGTTATGACCTAGCACCCTGTCTTTAGCCACCAGGACGGTAATCGGTGCCTTGGCGTATTTGATAAACAGAGAATCGTGCCCCACACACAACCCCAGTAGTATATTAAAATCGACCCCGGCATCGTTCAAAATCATCGCCTGAGAGATGGGATTACACATCGACTCGTAGATATCGGGTCCGGCGATTTTCTGGTCCTTGCGAAGACCAAGCTGCTCCTTGGGGATGGCTCCCACCTTGCAACATACGGAAACGACCTCAAAGCCTCTATTTTCCAGAATCCGGTTTAACATTTCAGCCTCGCTCTTGAGTCCCAGACAGGAAGCAACTCCCAGCTTATGATATTTCATTTTCCGGCTGAACTGAACAATCTCCTCGACTCGGGGGAGCCTAGGTGTTCTGCCTTCGGGCAGGTTCATATAGCATTCGAATTCCTGGACGGAAGCCTGCCGGGCGAACTCATTTACTTCGGGTTTTTCATACTCCCGCCAGGCTTGCTTGATAACGTCATTCTTGACCTTCGTCGGGCAATTATCCGGTCCTTCGAGGAAACGCTCGGTGTAGCACACTGTCTTATTACATTTGGCGCATTCGGTGTTCATATTCCCTCCTTCTTTAGTGTCTTCATCCAGGCTCGCTGGTTACATTTGGGACACTTCAGATATTTACGGGTAAAACCGTTGGGTGTGACAAAATCGGTACCCGTGGAAATTTCAAATTCATTTTCGCAATTGGGACACTGGTAGGCGAAATTCCTGGCATGCCATCTAACGAATGAATAAGTCCCCCCGCCGACTATCACCACCAGCCAGATAATAAATCCGATAGGCCACCATCGTTGGGCTAAAACTATGGCGCCGTATACCAACAAAGCCACAAACAAGAGGATATTGATGAACGCTTTTAGCCAGTCTCTACTGGTAACTTCACGGTATTGCTGCATTTTACTTTACGCTTGTTAGATATTCTTTGAGCCATTTTAGCGCAGCCGTGGCAGCTGCCATTTTATTTTGCTCGCGGTCGCCTTTGAAAATATGTCTCCAGCTATACGTGCCGTCTTCGTGTGACATCCCGATATAAAACAGCCCGAGAGGCTTCCCCGGGGTGGCGCCGGTAGGTCCGGCAATGCCGGTATCAGCCAGGCAAATATCAACGCCCAAAACCTTCCTTCCGCCGGCCGCCATTTCCTTAACCACAGGAGCGCTAACCGCTCCATATTTATCGATGGTAGCTTCTTTTACACCGACTACATTGATTTTAATTTCATTACTATAAGCGATAATCGAGCCTTTAAAATAACAGGAACAGCCGGCGACGTTAGTGATGAGGTGAGAGATGAGCCCGCCGCTGGCTGACTCAACTGTGCCAAAGGTCAGCTTTTTTTGATGGAGCATAAAGCCGACTTCCTGTTCCAGACTCATAAATATCCCTCCACCAGTGTATCTATCGCTTCATCTATCTGCCGTCCGGCCCGCTTAAGCCTCTGTAACACATCATTGACTGACTGGCGCTTACCCGGATTTTGTAAATCGTCTAATCTCACGTATATTCCCATCCGGCGGCCGACTCTAAAATTAATCTTCTCTTCGGGCGACAACGCTCGGAACTCATCGATAATTGCCAGCATTTTCCCCTTATCTTCGGGAAGTTTGCCCTCGACTTCCTGGAGCAGGTTAGAAATATGGTCGCTTACGAAGTTCGAGGTGCATTCCAGGTTTTCAATCAGCAGTCTCTCTTCTTCCACAGTTTCTTCGTCGGTCAGACGGGTAAAATTACCTTTTTCTATTTCGTCCAGCAAAGGGATGCGGCTATTAAGTCGCAGAGTCCTTATCCTGATAAAATCGGGGTTTATTTCGTTAAGTACCCTCGCCGTTTCGATAGCATGCTCCCGCCACATTTTCTTACCACCCAGCCCAAGCAGGACATATTCGCATAAAGATATGCCCGATTCCACCACTCTTCTGCCGCCAGCAATTTCTTCTGTAGCAGTAACTCCCTTATCCATATATTCCAGCAGGGGGTCGTAGCCGGTTTCCAGCCCGATGTGAATACGGGATAAACCCGCCTCCTTCAGTTCAGCCATTTCTTCCGGTGTTTTCTTAGCCGCTGTCTTCGACCGGCCATAGCTGGTTACCCTTTTAATGGTAGGCAGGGTTGTGCGAAGAAATCTTATTATATCGGCTAACTCAACGGTTCGCATAACCAGGCTATTGGCGTCCTGAAGGAAAGCGTTCTCGCCACCGCCGTAAAGCCAGAGGGCAACATTGCCGATAGAATGACTGGTAGAGCTTCTGAGCACAGCCGCCGCGGCTTCCTCAATACTCCCGCCTGAGTCACGTGCCAGCTCGACTATTTTGTCTTGAATCGTTTTCGCCTGTTCGATATCCTGCTTGATTTCATCGACCGTCCGGAGTTGGAATTTTGCTCCCTTGTACATATTACAAAACCGGCACCGGTTCCAGGGGCAGTTAATTGTTGCCCGGATAAGCAAAGAATAAGCCTCACTCGGCGGCCGGTAAGGCCCGATATCGAAGGAGTTTATTTTTTGTTGGTCGGTCACATCATTGATTATAAAGAAGTTAAGGATTAAAATAAAGCGAAGATAAACCTGAATAGTAAAAGGGGGAGAATTATGGGAATGTTAGCCTGGATTATTGGTACCTTGGGTTTCTTAAGTGCGGTAATGGGGGTCCTTACCGCACTCGAAATAGTTCCGGCGGTTAAAGACCTGCCTTATATGTTCTGGCTAACTATAAGCATGATTCTTGTTTTAATCAGTGTTGCTTTCGCTGCCGGACAACGGGGCAAAATCGAATAAAAAATCTAGCCACGATTAAATTGCTTACTGGTTGAATCAATGTTATACTTTCCATACTTCTTAATAAGGTGGATTTTGAATGAAGCGCGTTGATGGGCGTGCCTGGGATGAACTGAGACCGGTGCGGATTACAACCGGGTTCCAGACTTTTGCCGAAGGCTCGGCGCTAATCGAGCTGGGCAAGACAAGGGTAGTCTGCTCGGTAAGTGTGGAAGACCGGGTGCCCCCCTTTCTTAAAGGCGGTGGGACTGGCTGGATTACGGCTGAATACTCGATGTTGCCTAGGGCTACTCTCACCCGCAACCCCCGCGACTCATCACTGGGTAGAGTCGGCGGTAGAAACCAAGAAATCCAGCGCCTTATCGGGCGGTCGCTCAGGGCAGTGGTCGATTTCAAAGCTCTCGGTGAAAGGACCCTCATCGTGGACTGCGACGTTCTTCAGGCGGATGGCGGCACGAGAACTGCGGCAATTACCGGCGGCTACGTAGCTCTGAGGCAGGCACTTCAGACCCTGACTAATATGGGAGTGATATCCTCCATTCCGTTGAAAGGTGCCATTGCTGCTACCAGCGTGGGCATAGTGCAGAGTTATAAATTATTGGACCTCTGTTATGACGAAGACTGCACCGCCGAAGTCGATTTTAATGTAGTTATGACCAGCGAAGGGAAATTCGTCGAAGTCCAGGGCACGGCAGAAGGCAAACCTTTCAGCAAAGAAACCGTTGATGCCTTACTTTCATTAGCCGAAAAAGGCATCAAAGAACTATTCGAAGTCCAGCGTGCCACTCTCGAGGGTATCAAGATAAAAACCTAGCCCAAGTACCATCCAATACTGAGAGCTTTGATTTTAAGATTGATGGATTCGTAAATCTTATTTCATAAATCATAAATCTGAATTTTTCCTCAGGGTCTTACCTGCCCTGTCCCCCGTATAATCCACTTATAACTCGTCAGCTCCTTAAGTCCCATCGGACCACGGGCGTGCAGTTTCTGTGTGCTGATACCCACTTCCGCTCCCAGTCCGAATTGACCGCCATCGGTGAAGCGGGTGCTGGCATTGACGTAAACGCAGGCGGCATCTACTTCGTTCAGGAAGCGTTTAGCTGAAGTCCGGTCCTCGGTGACAATCGCCTCGGAGTGTCCTGAGCCGTAGCGTTCGATGTGTGCCAGTGCTTCATCCAGAGAATCGACCACTTTAACGGCGGCAACCAGGGCCAGGAATTCCTTGCCCCAGTCTTCGTCAGTAGCCGGGCACATCTTAAAGTCGGGGTATTGTCTGAGTATCGATAAAGCCCGCCCGTCGCAGTGCATCTCCACCCCGGCTTTAGTCCACTCGGTGGCAATCGCCGGTAAATATTCCCCGGCAATTCCTTGATGGACCAGCAGGCAGTCTAGTGCATTACAGACGGTAGGTCGCTGGACCTTGGCATTGTAGGCAATCGCCACAGCTTTTTGGATATCGGCGGTAGCTTCCACGTAGGTATGGCAGACGCCGATGCCGCCGGTGACCACCGGCATACTGGCGTTCTCAGCCGCGAATTTAATCAGGCCGGCGCCCCCGCGCGGGATGAGCAGGTCGATAATCGTGTTCATCCCGAGCATATGATTAATCAGAGCGCGGTCGGTATTCTCGATGTACTGCACGGCTCCTTCCGGCACGCCTGCCTGGTTAGCTGCCTCCTGCACCACCTTGACCAGGGCGCTGTTAGAGTGAACGGCTTCTTTGCCGCCTCTGAGTATAACGGCGTTGCCCGACTTCAAACAGAGAACGGAAATATCTATGGTTACGTTGGGCCGGCTCTCATAGATTACGCCGATGACGCCTAAAGGGACTCTTTTTCGGCTGATACGCAAGCCGTTGGGTAAGGTGCGCCTTTCGAACGATTCACCTACGGGGTCGGGAAGTCCCGCGACCGCCAGCACGTCACGGGCCATTCCTTCCAGCCGTTTCGAGTCCAGGAGCAGGCGGTCAAGCATAGCCGCATCCATCCCGGCTGCCTTAGCCTCCTTAAGGTCGATTTCGTTGGCTCTAAGGATGTCGCCTTTCTTAGTCAGGAGGTCGTTAGAAATGTTTACCAGAGCTTTATTCTTAATATCGGTGGAAAGGTAAGCCAGGCGGCGTGAAGCCGCTTTAGCCTGCCTTCCTTTTCCCTCCAGTTCTTCAATACCTTTATCCATATTCTGCTCCTCAAAACTCGTAAATCGTAAATCTTAAATCGTAAATCATTAATCGGAATACTAATATCTAAACACTAAACAATCTCAAATGCAAGGCTTTTCCCTCCACGGTCGTTGCGATGAATCTCGATGAATCGGGACGACGTGGCAATCTGGGTTGGGTGGGATATTACCTTCCCAACTTGAGATTATTAGGTCGATGTTATGGTTATGGGAAGAGTTTAAGACTTCTCCCTCTCCTTCACGAATCTCTCAAGGAGAGGGAGATTAAGAGGGTGAGGTTACAACTTTTTCAACAAGCGACAAAACTCACTTGACAGTCTAGAACATAAGTGCTATTATTATTGTATAACGAAAATCCCTATGCTTATACTTTACATAACTCTAGAAACAACTAGAGGCTGTTTCAGAAGGATTTAGCCTCTAGTTGTTTCTACGGAAAAAATATTTTACGCAAGAACGAAACGAATATTTAACTTATTTCGCTTTTGTTTTTTTATTGACTTAGCTTGAGAATAGAGTAAAATGATGGAAAATGGATAAGTTAGATACCCTGGTCGCCGCCGCCCGGTTCGATGTCTGCGGGGGTCCCGCCAGCCAGCGTCTGCAATCGCAGTCCCCCCGCTCCCCGATGCGCTTCATCCATAAAGCTGCTCTCCCTGGCGGCGGCTTCGTCTGTTTGTTCAAAGTCCTGCTCACTAATGTCTGTGTTAACGACTGCGCCTACTGCGTCAATCAAATCGGGCGTGACGTTCCCCGCTGTGCTTTCCAACCTGAAGAGCTGGCTAGACTATTTATGGAAATGCACCATAAAAGACTGGTGCAGGGCCTCTTCCTCAGCTCCGGTATCGGTAAAGACCCTTCCTCAACAATGCAGTCTATGGTCAGCACTGTAGAAATCCTGCGCCAGAAATACGAGTTTAAAGGGTATATCCACCTCAAGATTCTGCCGGGAGCAAAATTCGATGTTATCGAAGCCGGCTGTAAGCTGGCGAACCGGGTCTCCGTCAACATAGAAGCGCCTACAGTTCGCCACCTGGCAAAATTGAGCCACAAGAAAGACCTCTATAACGGCATCCTCGAACGGATGCAGTGGGTCAAACAGTTGACCTCAAAAGATGAGGACATAGTTCCTTCCGGACAGACCACCCAGTTTGTGGTTGGTGCCGCCGGTGAGACCGACCGTGATATTATCCATTCCACCGAGGCCCTCTATGGCGAAGTCGGCTTAAGAAGAGCTTATTTCAGCGCCTTCCATCCCGTGAGAGACTCACGTCTCGAAGAGGTTCACGCTACGCCGCCAATTCGGGAGCACCGGCTCTACCAGGCCGACTGGCTGTTTAGAATTTACGGATTTTCTGCCGGTGAGATGGAATTGACCCTGAACAAAGAAGGCAATCTTTCTCTCACCAAAGACCCCAAAATGGTGATTGCCCAGAAGCAGCTTTGGCTTTTTCCCGTAGACGTAAACCGGGCTACTTATGAAGAGCTTCTCCGCGTGCCGGGTATCGGTCCGACCTCTGCCAGGAGAATAATAGAAGCCCGACGAGACCATAGCATTTATTCAGTTCAGCAACTCAGGAAGATGAAAGTCGTCACCAAGCGGGCAGTGCCTTATATCTGGTTTAAAGGTATGCTCGACTTTGAAAAACAAGGCTCGTTTATACCCCGCCTAGATGATGATGTTAATCAGCCGGTGCTTTCTCTCGCCGAAGTGTGTAGATAAAGCGTCTGAACTATTATCGTCGGTTAATAGTTGCTGTCATCCCTTTCCATTTTTCATCAGTCGGAAAGGTAATGAACAGTCCGCCAACTGAAACTATGATAAACGGTAACACAAACTCTACCCTGACCCCCAGAATGCCTAAGACCAGACCGTAAATAGCCACTGATTCTAGCAGTCCGGCGCGGATAATATAGACGGAAATCAAGAACCGGCCTTTATCCAGCCAAGGTTTTTGGCGGTAGCCTTTTATCATCCATTGCGGGACTAAATAGCTCGCCGCTAAATCCACAAGTCCCACACCCGCCAGTACCCCGGTCAAAAGATTGAGTGTTCCGCTATCCCAGGGGGTTACCAGTGCAATCCCCCGCCGAAGAATATCCACAAAAACGATGACCGCAAATATGCATACCCCCTGGATAATTTTTGCGGTTCGCCGTGATTTGTCGGTTTCTTTATATCGTGCCATTCGTTACCAATACGGAGTAGTTAACGTGCTGAGGAGTAAACTCAGATTTGAGTCGCCCTATTCTTTCTTGACCTGCCAGGTGACGACTTTTTGAGCGGTATAGAATCTGCCGCAGTTGTTACATTTATAGAGTACCTTGGAAGGACCCGAGGCATCTTCTTCAGTTACCGTGCTGAAGGCTCCCCCGCTCGGAGCGTTGCAGTAGGGACAGGATATGGAGCTGGAACTAGTCTTCTTATTGCTGTCTGTCATCGTTATCCTTACATACCGGCCGCTGCCAGAATTTCCGGCACCTTCTTCTCCCAGCCTATCGGCATAATATGCACGCCCTGGCACATACCCTTCAGGGATTTAATCAGCTCTCCGCAAATCTCGATGCCGGTCTTGGTCTTATCTTCCGCCTTATTCATTTTGACAATCATCGGCTCCGGGACATTGATGCCGGCGACGTTCTTATTCATAAACCGTGCCATACCGGCTGATTTCAGAGGTATCACTCCCGCCAGTATGGGGACTTTATACTGCTCGACGCGCTTCATAAATTTAGCAAAGACTTCGGCATCGAAAATACCCTGTGTCTGGAAGAACTTTGCTCCGGCTTCGAGTTTCTTTTCCATCTTCATAATTTGAAGTTCGTAGGAAGCCTCGGTGTCGGCTCCGGGGTTCACCACCGCACCGGCATAGAAATCGGGCTTTCCCTTCAACTCGTTTCCGACCATATCCTTACCATCGTTCAGTCCCTTGATAACCCTCAGCAATTGCACCGAATCGAGGTCGTAAACCGGCTTAGCTTGAGGATGGTCGCCGGATGAAGGTAAATCGCCGGTCAATGCTACGCAGTTCACCACGCCCAGTACCCAGGCACTCAGCAAGTCTGATTGCAAAGCAATGCGGTTTCTGTCACGGCAGGTCAACTGAAAGATAGGCTCAACCCCCATATCTTTCAACAAATGGCAGGTAACCAGCGAACCCAACCTCATTACCGAACTTTGCTGATCGGTAACGTTAATGGCATCCACTTTCCCTTTCAGGGCGTGGGCTACCTCTTCTATTTCCGTAGTCGAAGTCCCTTTCAAGGGACCTGCTTCGGCAGTGATGACAAATTTGCCGGACTCAAATGCCTGCTTGAGATTGCTATTTGGCATTCTTAACCTCCATCTCCGGTTTCTGGTAAGCCGGATTGACATAGCGTCCTGGGTGAGTCTGAGTGGTGTAGTCTTTGAATGCAGCCGTGCGGCGTAAATTATCCAGTTTATTTTGCTTCTTAAGTCGAGTGTAAATCAGAACCCAGGCACAATCCTTTTCCTGACCGGCTTCGCATTTTCCGTTTTTACTGCCTCCGCAGGGTCCGCTCACCAGGCTTTTGGCGCAAATAGTCATCGGACAGATACCGCCGTAATCAGCCAGTATGCAGTTCCCGCACGCCCGGCATTTCTCCGCCCAGCTCCCCTCCTCCACATTCACCCCGATAAACCGTGTGTTCAGTGCCGGCACTACCTTCATCGGCTCGAGTACCTCAGCGGAAAATTGGACTCCGGCACCGCAAGCCATCGAAAGAACAACATCGTATTCTCCGACTCTGTCCTTAATAGCTTCGAAATACTCCCGGTCGCACTGGCGCTCTATGGTCATTTCCCCGATTTTGATTTCTTTGCCTTCGAGCTTGCTCTTCATCCTGAGTTCGGTAGCAAGTAGCCCTACCTCTTTCTCACCGCCTGCCTGGCAAACGCTGACGCAGGTGCCGCAGCCCAGCACCAGCACACTCTTGAAATCTTTTATACTATCCCACAATGGCGCAAACTGTTTTCTTTCGGCTATTATCATTTGACTTCACCTCTGGCTTTTTTCAGACGGTTAGGGCCCAGCTTCCTAGCTCTAGCCGTCATTTCATCGGCAGCTTTGGCAAACAGAACTGCATCCGAAGCACCGATGTTGAACATTTCTACCCGCTCCGGCTCAAACCCTACTTCTTTCAGCAGCGCCTTAGCCTGCTGTACCTTTTTCTTCGCTCTCAGATTTCCTTCCAGGAAATGGCAATTGCCTTCCTCTCAGCCGGCAACGAACGCCGCATCGGCGCCGTCTTCAAAAGCGCTCAGCAGATGCAGGGTATCCAGCTTTCCGGTACACATCAGCTTGATGATGCGGACGTTGGGCGGATACTCTAATCGCATCGAGCCGGCGAGGTCTGCCGCTGAGTAGGCGCAGTAATGGCAGCAAAAAGCCACAACACTGGGTTCGTAACTCTCTACCATCTTGTTCCTTTCCTAGATTTTCAATCCACTAGCACAGCCGTCTTAGCTGTAACTTGCTTATCGGAATAGTGCTGCAGCGTAATCGCTTTGCGCGGGCATACACTGGCACAGATACCGCAGCCCTGACAGGCAGCGGCTTCGATATAGGCTACACCTTCCTCGTTTATTTGCGGCACGTCATAAGGGCAGGAGCGGACACAGGTGAGACAGGCCGCACATTTCTCCGGGTCGACCACGGACACGATACCGCCGACCATAAGATAGGGTTGAGACAGCACTGTCAATGCCCGAGATACGGCTCCTCTTGCTTGAATAATCGATTCCGAGATAGTCTTCGGCGAATGAGCCAGACCGCAGAGATACATTCCTTCATTAACCAGGTCTAACGGTCTTAGTTTCATATGGGCTTCCATAACAAAGCCATCCTGGGTCAACGGCAGTTTTAGCCGGCTGGCAAAATCATTGGCATCGGATTGCGGCCGAATGGCGGCACCCAATACCAGCAGGTCGGGCTTGAGTGAAATTTCTCTACCCAGAGCCTTATCCATTACTTTAACACCCAGCTTGCCGCTCTCCAACGTAACCTCGGGTTTCTTCTCAGCATCGAAGTGAATGAAGGTCACACCCATCTCCCGCGCTTTCCGGTATTGCAGTTCGTGCATGCCGTAAGTCCGGATATCGCGGTAGAGAATGGTGACATCCATTGCCGGGTCTAGTTCTTTCAGCCTGATGGCATTATTGACTGCCTGGCTGCAGCAGACACGGCTGCAATACTCGTGCTCCGGTTCGCGCGAGCCGACGCATTGAATCATTACTACCGACTTCATATCTTTTACAGCCTTGTTAGCCAGCTTCTTTTCGAGTTCGAGCTGGGTCAAGATACTGGGCGACTTACCGTAAAGATATTCCGTCGGTTTATATTCAGCACCGCCGGTAGCGATAATCACCACGCCGTGCTTGATGCTTTCCGTATTTCCCTGGTTGGTAGTAATCTCAGTGACGTAATTGCCGAGGTAGCCAGAAAGTTTCTTAACCTCAGCTCCTTTGTACACTTTTATCATCGGGTCTAATTCCACCTGCCTTACCAGTGTGGAAAGCAGAGATTGAGGGTTGGCATCGTGTTCGGTGTAATATATCTTTTTCAGATTGCCGCCCAGTTCCTTTTCCTTTTCCACCAGCACCGCTTCGAATCCCTGTGCCGCTACCGCTTGAGCGGCGGTCAGTCCGGCTAATCCGCCTCCAACTATCAAAGCCCGGCGTGTTACTTCAGCACGAGATTGGTGAAGCGGCAGAAGAGTAGTCGCGCGGGCTACTGCCATACGGACCAAGCCCTTGGCTTTTTTCGTCGACTGCGGCATAAAAGTGGCGTGCACCCAGGAGCACTGGTCGCGGATATTAGCCATCTCGAAAAGGTAGCGGTTCAAACCGCTTTCCTGCACCGTATCCTGGAATAGCGGTTCGTGAGTCCGCGGACTGCAGGAAGCCACCACGATACGGTTCAAATTTCCTTCCTTGATAGCTTTGATTATCTTATCCTGCGTATCGGTAGAGCAGGTATAAAGGTTTTCCTCAGCGTGAACCACGGTCGGCAATGTCTTAGCATATTCAACGACGGCCGGAACATCGACTACCCGGGCGATATTAGCACCACAGCGGCAGATAAACACGCCGACTCTGGGCTCCTCTCCGGTTACATCTTTTTCCGGCGGCCACGTTTTTTCGGTTATTAAAGTTCCCCGTGACTCGTGGACTGTCTGGGAAGCCAAACAGGCCGCCCCGCTGGCACTCATCACCGATTCTGGAATATCTATCGGGGCGGTAAAAGCGCCGGCAACATAGACGCCCGGACGTGAAGTCACATTGGGCTGCATCTCCTCGGAAACACAGAACCCGAACCTGTCCAGGTTAACGCCGAGTTTTTCCGCTAATTCTTTGGTGCCGGCTGAGGGCACCATACCAACCGAAAGGACGACCATATCGAACTCTTCCTGGACTTTCTTGCCGGCATCATCGGTATATTCCAGGAGCAGGTTATGGGTCTTCTGTAATTCCTTCACCATCGAAGGTATGCTGTTGATATAGCGGACGCCGAACCGGTTTTTAGCCGATTCGTAATACCGCTCGAAGCCTTTGCCGAAAGCCCGGATATCGTTATAGAAAATGGTCGGCTGAATGGTGTTCTCGTGCTCTCGCGCAATAATCGCCTCCTTGGTGGCATACATACAGCAGACCGAAGAGCAATAGTCTTTCCCGCAGCCTACATCACGGGAGCCGACGCACTGAATCCAGCCAATCTTAACCGGATGCTTACCGTCCGAAGGACGCTTCACCTGACCCTGGAATGGTCCGGATGCTGAAAGGATGCGCTCGAACTCAAGGCTGGTGACTACGTTTTTCATACGCCCGTAGCCATATTCACCCTTTAAAGTGGCATCGAATGGGTCGAAGCCCGGCGCCAGGACTACAGAGCCTACTCCGATTTCGATGTGTTCTGCCTTCTGAGTATGGTCGATCGCCTTCGCCTGGCAGACCGCCACGCACTGCAGACACTCACTGCAAAGTCCGCAGTCAAGACACCGTTCCGCTTCGGCTTTCGCCTCCGCTTCGGTGTAAGTCAGAGTCATTTCATCGAAACTGGAGACTCTTCTCTCCATCGGGATAGTGTTAATAGATATTCGCTTCTTCCGGGCGTGTTTTCCTTCAGGGACTGGTGCCGGCTCATCCTTCGTTTTCTCCCGGCCCTGTTTCAGGTCGAGACCGCTCAAATAACGCTCGATTGATATAGCTGCTTCGTGCCCGTGAGCGATGGCTTCGACCGCCGATTTAGGTCCGGAAACACCGTCACCACCGGCGAACACTCCCGCTTCACCTGTGGCAAGCGTTACCGGGTCGACGATTAGCCATCCCCCGGGAGTAGTTTTGACCTTGGTATCTTTAGACAGGACACTCAGGTCGGTAGCCTGGCCGATGGCAATTATTACGTTATCGCAATCAACCGTAGTGGTAACATTGGCGTCGTAGGTGGGATTGAATCGTCTATCTTTATCGAATACGGCGGTGCATTTCTTAAATGAAACTCCGGAAACCTTGCCATCCTTGCCGACTATTTCCGTGGGACCCCAGGAGTTATTGATGACGACCCCTTCCTCTTCCGCTTCTTCTATTTCCCAGGGATGGGCGGGCATTTCCTTTCTGGATTCCAGACAAATGGCGGTTACTTCGGAAATACCGAGGCGCCGGAGCGATCGGGCAACATCCATTGCCACATTGCCGCCGCCAATTACCGCCACTTTCTTTCCAAGCTTTACTTCCTTATCTTCATTAACGTTTCTGAGAAAGTCCAGAGCTAGGAGCACTCCCGGAAGGTCTACACCCGGGATAGGAAGACCGCGGCTTTTCTGGGCACCAATAGCTACGTAAATTGCCTTATATCCCTGGGTTTTGAGGTCGTTCAAAGACTGCTTGTCATTAATCGGAGTATTCAGCTTAAGCTCTATACCCAAATCAGTGATATCCTTGATATCCGCCGCCAAAACATCCTTCGGTAAGCGGTATTTAGGGATAGCTGATTGAAGCTGGCCGCCGGGTTGAGACGCAGCTTCGCAAATCGTTACCGGATAACCATGCTTTGCCAGGTCGTAGGCACAGGCGAGACCGGAAGGTCCGGAACCGACCACTGCCACTTTCGGCTTTGCCGGTTCGATTGCCGGTTTTTCTTCCGGCGGAATACTGCCTTCTTTCCGCTTCTGACGCACGATATCGGCAATAAATCTTTTTATTGGAGCGATACCCAGCGGTTCGTCTATTTCCCCGCGGTTACATTCCTGTTCGCAGGGATGGTGACAAATCCTGCCCAATACCGCCGGTAAAGGTATCCACTGTTTGATGTGGTTCAGGGCTTCGACATACTTTCCTTTGGAACTTAAAGCAATATATCCCTGTCCGTTACATCCCGCCGGGCAGGTAATTTTGCAGGGGGGTCTGGCTCCCTTGCTTATGGCAAAGGCTCCGGGTATTGCCTGGGGATAGCGCTTATAGGTCGCTTTCCGCTGGCTCAATCCCTGTTCGAACTCGTTGAGCAGGTCTACCGGGCAAGCCTGCACGCAGTCACCGCACCCGCTGCATTTTATTACATCGATGTATCGGGGTTTTTTGAGGACTTTGACTTTGAAATTACCTTCCTCACCCTCCAGCGCTTCCACTTCGGCATTGGTGATAAGCTCGATATTACGATGTTTGGCTACCTCGATGAGCTTTGGTGAAATCATACACATCGAACAGTCATTAGTCGGGAAGGTCTTATCTAGCTGGGACATTCTGCCCCCGATTGAAGTGGACTTCTCCACCAGATATACTTTGAAGCCGGAGTTGGCTAAGTCAAGAGCCGACTGCATGCCGGTGATGCCGCCACCGACCACCATTACTGCCCCGACTTTTTTCTTACCGTTGCTATTACTCATCGTCGTTCCTCTCTAAAGGAGTCCCTTTTGCTTGAGCAAAGACTTCGCTTCCGTGAGATGCCGGTTTAACCACTTTTCAGCCGACTTGTCTTCGAAAGCCAGTCCCATAAGTTCTGTGAAATAATAAATCGGAATGTTATATTTACTTCCGTTATCCTGAAGCAGTTCCTTCTGCCTCGCATCGAGATTAGAATGGCATAAAGGACAGCCGACCACAATGCAGTCCGCTTCGGCTTCCAGAGCCATATCGAAAAGTTTTTTGACGAGTTTCTTCGCCAGTTCGGGGTGGGTCAACATCAGATTCCCCCCGCAGCAGTCAGTCTTATACGACCAGTCCTTAACGTTAGCATCCAGACTTTTCATTATCTCGTCCATAGACTGCGGGTCTTCCGGATTGCTGGCATCGGTTACTTTAGGGGGTCGGACGGTCAGACAACCGTAGTAACACACCGGATGCAACCCGGCTAACGATTTCTTAGCCTTAGCTTTTATTGCCTTTTCTCCACACTCTTCCCATATAAAATCGGCGCTGTGCTTTATGCGAATCTTCCCGGAGTATTTGACTCCTTCGCCCGGATTCCCTGACTTGAGTTCTTTTTCGGCATTCTTTAACCTCTGATAGCAGGCGGCACAGGGAACGAGGACGTCCTGTCCTATCTTATCGGCAATCAACAGGTTCCTTACCGCTAGGGAAACCGCCAATTCATCATTGGTGATGTGAGCCGATGACGCCCCGCAGCAAGTCCAGTCAGGCAGTTCTTCTAATTCTATACCGAGAGCGCCGGTAACTGCCTCAAGAGACTCGTCATACTCTTTAGCAGTGCCTTCTAAAGAACATCCTGGATAATATGAAACTTTCATCGTTGCTTCTTCCTCTCCGCCCTGCGGAAGACGTCTTTGACCCGATTGCCTCCCCCTAAGTTAGGCATAAGTCGAATCTTACCCTTACGCATCATTTCCAGACCCAGCCCGGACTGTTTACGGACGCCTTTAACTCCTTCACTCTTGAGGGCATATTCAAGAGCCATCGTTGCTTCGTGAAGACGCCCGAATCTTTTTATACTCGAAAGAAACACATTGTGGAAAACCGGAGCTTGCTTCTGAGAAGCCTTCACACCTCTCTCAGTAGACATTTGTCTGAGCGTATCCATAACGTGGGCGATATCGATATCATTAGGACAGCGGGCGGTGCAGGTTTCGCAGGAAGCACAGACCCAGATAGTATCGCTATTGAGGACTTCGTCAGCTAACCCTAGCTGAATGGAGTGCATAACGCGATGGGGAAGAATATCCATCGCAAAGGTCAACGGACAGCCGTTGGTGCATTTTTCGCATTGGAAACAGGTGGAGATTTTCTCTCCGCTCAGTTCTTGTATTTGTGAATGTGAAACCGGTCCCGATACAGCAACATTTTGAATATTCCTCATTTTAGGCAGCGACTTTCTTGTCTCCACTAGTGACTTCCCTTTCCGATAATCCTGCGGCCTCGATTATTTCAGGAATACGTTCCTCGTGGCCGGGGAACATAATGTGAACGCCGTCACAGATTTTCTCTTCCTTTAATTGTTTTATCATTTTCATCGCCAGCTCTATTCCGGTGGAGATAGCTTTGCCCCTCGGGGCTTCAGCCATCTTTTCGAGTATCTGACGAGGAACAAAAATACCGGGCACATTAGAATTCATATAATTGCCCATCGCTACACTGACTAGCGGCATAATGCCGACAATAACTTTCACCTTCCCATCCGACTTCCTGACGAAAGCCATCAGCCGTTTGAGTTCGTCAATATCATAAGCTGCTTGCATCAGGATGAAGTCTATGCCCTCTTGTAGTTTTTTCTGGAGTTTAGCTTGCTGGGGTTCATCAAGCTTAGATGTTGCCGTTACACCGATACAGAAATCTGTACCGCCGGTCAGTTCATTACCCGCCATATCCTTGCCGGAGTTCAGTGCTTTTACGAGGCTGATAAGTTGCGAGCAATCAAGGTCGAAGACCGGTTTGGCTTGTTTATCATCGCCGAATTCAATCGAGTCGCCGGTAAGGCATAGGACATTAGTAATGCCCCGGGACCAGGCAAAAAGGAGGTCGGCCTGAATTGCCAGACGGTTTCGGTCGCGGCAAACCACATCCAGTATCGGCTCTCCGCCAAGGTCTTTAACCAGAAGGCAAGTCCCGAGAGAAGGAAAGCGCATCACGGAGCTTTTGTTATCGGTTGCATTCAGGGCGTGCACTTTGTCATAGAGCAACCCGATATTCTCTATCATTCGGGTGGTGTCCGAACCCTTTATCGACCCCACCTCGGCGGTAACTATAAAACGGCCTGCTTTAAGTGTCTCTCGAAAAGTTTTTACCGTCATCTTCCCCTCCTGGAGTTTTTGCCTCTTATTCCCATCTACTTTCGATAGTCTTATCGAAGTTGGCTACCATACTGCGCTTGAAACCAAGATATTCAACAAATTGTTGCAAGCGGGTATCTCTTTCATCAACCAATGTCCGAACGGCCTCGATATTGTTCTTCACGCAATGCCCCAGCAAAGCTTCGACGAGTTTTTCACCGATGCCAAGCCGCCGGTAGTCATCGTGAACGACGATGCCCTGAATCACGCAAATCTTGCTAAGCGGAATCCCCACATAAAGCTCGCGGGCTAAGTTAAAACCCACGACTTTCCCCTCCGCTTCCGCCACAAAACATAAACTGTCTGATTCCCCCGGGTTCAGCGAGGCTAACTCCTCTCGAGTAATAAGCCTCCCCGACAGGTTAAGCACAGCATCTAAGTCCGTTTTCTTTAGTGGTCTAACGGTGACATTTGTTTCATCGGGTGCCATAACGCCATTATCCCTAATAAATTACAGAAATATTCAGCTTGCTTCTAGGCTTGCTTTTTCAATTGGGCACCGACCTGTTTCAAAAGCTCTTCGGGACTTACCGGCTTATCGATATATCCCTCAGCCTCAAGCTCCAGGCCAGCACTGACTGGTATATTAGTCTTGCCTCTTTGCTGGGCGAAACTGGTCAGCATAATAACCGGTATATCAGCCAGCTCTTTATCCTGTTTAATTTGTTTGCATACGTTGAACCCATCCTCATTCGGCATGATGACGTCAAGTAAGATAAGAGACGGTTTCTCCTTACGCGCTTTTTTCAATCCTTCGTCGCCGTCCATAGCCGTAACGACCTGATATTTGGTTTCAAGTACCGTCTTGGTAGCTGCTAAAAATACTGGGTCGTCATCAACTAATAGGATTTTCGCCTGTTTTGCCATTACTTTCCTCCTTTGGTGATGGTTAAGCTCGTAGCGCCGGCTGCCCGCTGTTTCTGGAGTGCTTTTTCCACCCTTTGCAGGAGCACGGGTGGTGAGATTGGTTTGATAACATAATCGTCGACATCGAGACCAGACGCCGTTTCCAACTCGTAACGCCGGCGGCTGCTTTCTTCTCTAACCGCGCTTAAAATAATAATGCGGAATTTCCGTCCGTCTTTACCTTTTTTCTCATCGATTCGCTTGCAGACTTCGAAGCCGTCCATCTTCGGCATCAATAAGTCGAGGACCAGGAGGTCCGGCTCTTTTTCATCGATTTTTGCGAGTGCATCTTCGCCGTCTTGGGCAGTCCTTACCTGATAACCACGAGATTCCAGGACTAGTGAGGTTATCTGTCGCATCTCAGGGTCGTCATCTACTACCAGTATATCGATCCCACTTAGTGAACGCTTTCCGCTTTCTTCCTGGGCTACCGCTGGTTCCAGCACCTTCGGTAGAGTAAAACTGAATTTACTACCTATATTAGTTTCAGGGTCGGGACTTTGCACCCATATCGTTCCGCCGTGCCCTTCTACGATCTTCTTAGCGATGGATAGCCCCAATCCGGCCCCTTCCGCTTCTACCCTGCCCCCGCGGAAGAAATCACTGAATAGTTTTGGCTGGTCTTCCGCCGGAATTCCAACACCGGTATCGGTCACGTCTATCTGGATTCTTTCCCCGGTCTCGTGGGCGGTAACCGTTACCGACCCCCCGTTGGGCGTGAACTTTATACCATTACTAAGCAGATTAGTAAGTACTTGCTGTAAACGTTTTTCCGCTCCCAGAACGGGCGGTAATCGTTTGGAAGCGTTATTCATTAGTGAGATGGCTCTGCGTTGGGCCGGTCCTGCCACATCTCCCAAAGATGCTTCGATAACCTGATTAACGTCCACCTTATGAAAATCAGCCGCTTTAATTTCAATGTAGGATATATCAAGGATATTATCAATCATTTTAAGCAAGTCGACGATTCTTTGTTTACTACCTAATAGCAGGTCTTTTTGCTTTTGGTTTACGTCTCCGGCAAAACCTCCCGTTACGACATCAATGGAGCTTTGTACCGTTGCTAATGGAGCTCTCAGGTCGTGGGAAGTTACAGACAGGACGTGAGCCAGTGTGCGCCGGGCCATAAGCAGACGTTTGGACACTAGATTAACTATCTCTTGCATTACCTTGTAGCCGATATCGTCGTCTTCGCTGCAAAGCCGGCGGATTTGTTCGCCCTCGAAGACGAGTAATTGGGAAGGCTCGAGGACTATACTGGACATCGATGCCGGCTGATTAAGGATTGTCGACCAGCCGACGCAGTTGCCGGGTTCCAGAACATCGATTACTACCTGTCGCCTCGTTCTGGAACCTATACGGATTTCCATTTCGAGGCTCACTTTACCCTTACTGACAATGTAGAACTTGGGGATTATTTCACCTTCGGTAAAGATGCGGTGGCCGGCAGGAAAGGTTTCTTCCTTGGCGATAGCTGTAAGCTTGTCTACCTGTTCGTTAGTCAGGTTCCAGAACAATTCAGAGCTTTTTACAACGTCCCTGATACTTCCGGCCAATTTCAACCCCCCGCTCATATCTACCCCGCCGCTATACGTAGGTTCTATTGCTTACACCCCTAATATACAATCGTTAGGATAAAAGAGTCAAGTTGACGTTTCTTGTCTCAAGCACTAACATAATATGAATCAAGGAGTTAATTATTGCTAAAAATACGTTCGGAAACACTCGAAGATATTATTGCTATTCGTCAGGTTAACGCCCAGGCATTCGGACGCGAAATTGAAGCCAAACTTGTTGAAAAGCTACGTATGAATGACGCTTTAACGATTTCGCTTGTTGCTGTCTTAGATGGCGAAATAGTCGGTCATATTGCCTTCAGTCTAGTAACAATAGAACATGAAGATTCTAGTTTCAAGGCAGTTACCCTAGCGCCGATAGCAGTCCTTCCGTCTCATCAAAACAAGGGAATCGGCTCGAAACTAGTTAAAGCTGGGCTTAAAGAGTGCCAGCATCTCGGGTATGAGATAGTGGTATTGGTCGGCCATCCTAATTATTACCCACGATTCGGATTTGTTCCTGCTAAACCGCTGGGTCTGGAATGCGAGTTTGAAGTGCCTGATGAACCCTGGATGGTTTTGGAACTCCGCAAAGATGCCTTAACCGGCAGGCGGGGAACAGTGAAGTTTCGGGCTGAGTTCAGAGAATTTGTATAGAATATCTCTGCAGTAAACCAGGTTTGTTATTAATGCTGCTAGTAGTATATAATCTTATCAATAGCTACACTTGGCGTAAGTAACACAGCTCTTCATAATACCGGGATTCTTACCAGAACCGTTGCTTCTCTGGAATATTTCCCTCGGTGAATTGCTGAAAGCACGCTGATGTGCGCTTTTTGACAGAAAGGATATCAGAATATGGGTTTACGTTGCGGACTAATCGGACTGCCTTCCTGCGGGAAGACGGTCATTTTTAATGCGATTACTGCGGCAAAGGTACCGATGTATAACGGTTCTGAAATGAATCGTGTAATCGTTAACTTGCCTGACGAACGGCTGGAGCGGTTGGCACAGATGTACCATCCGCAAAAGGTAGTACCAGCCACACTGGAAGTCGTAGATATCCCAGGTATTAGAGCCGAAGATAACGGCCGACGCTTTCGCCTGTTGGGTAATATTAAAGATGCAGATACCTTACTTCATGTAGTGCGCTGTTTTTCAGACGAAGAAATCCCGCTTGATGATGTTGCACTGGATCCGGTGCGGGATATAGAGACAGTAGATCTTGAGCTGGTTACCGCCGACAGCGCGACACTGGAGAACAAGCTCAATCGTCTGGCGAAGAAGGTACGTGGTGGAGATAAAGACGCTATTCGCGAAGCTGAGCACTGTGAGAAAGTGCTTGGTGGTATCCAGCAGGGCATACCTGTACGTAAACAAAACCTGGCCGCTCTGGAGCTTGCCAGCTTACGCGAGTGTAATCTGGTATCGCTGAAGCCGGTACTCTATATCGCTAATATCAAAACTATAGCAGACGCCGATATTAAGCCTGTCCAGACATTGAAACAGGTGGTATCCGGTGAGGGTGCTGAGATGCTTACTGTCTGCGGTAAAGATGAAGCCGATATCAGTGAACTCGAACCGGCTGAGCGGACTATATTTCTTAAAGAACTCGGTATCGAGAAATCGGCAATGGAACAGTTATTACAAGCCGCTTACCGTAAGCTCGGATTGATTAACTTCTTTACGGTCGGCGAAGATGAAGTGCGCGCCTGGACATGTCATCGGGGAGACAAAGCTCCGGTGGCGGCGGGTAGAATCCACACGGATATGGAAAGCGGCTTTATACGGATGGAAGTTTTTCACTACAGCGACTTGATAGAATTAGGCAGCGAAGCAGCAGTGGCGAAGGCAGGCAAACAGCATATCGAAGGACGCGAGTACGAAGTCCAGGACGGCGATATTGTGTCGGTCCTTTTCAACAAAAGCCGGTAGTAAATGTAGTTTATCTTAACTCGATGAAGGATTTTTGCGCTTCCCCTGTGCTTTTACCGAGAACGTCAAAGTATCTTGAGCCAGGTCGACGGTTATAGTGTCGCCTTCCTTGTATTCACCACGCAGAACGCTGGTCGATAGCGGATTTTCTATATAACGTTCGACTGCCCGCCGCAGTGGTCTCGCTCCGTATACCGGGTCGAAACCTGTTTTAGCGAGCCATGATTTAGCCGCTTCGGTTACTTTGAGTTTCAGTTTTAGCTCAGCCAGACGCTTCTCCACGTCGTTAACTATAAGGTCGACAATCTGCCTTAGTTGAGGCTCGGTCAGCTCATGGAAAACGATGATATCGTCCAGCCGGTTCAGAAACTCAGGACGGAATGACTTCCTCACTTCAGCCATTACTTTATCTCTCAGTTCTTCGTATCTTCCCTTCTGAGCTTTGGCTTCGTCCTTGGCTGGAGCAAAACCCATCCGCGTCTCACGCCGGATAAGTTCTACGCCGGCATTACTGGTCATAATAACTATAGTATTCTTAAAGTCAACCGTTCTGCCGTGTCCGTCGGTCAACCGTCCGTCGTCTAGAATTTGGAGCAGCATATTAAAGACGTCCGGGTGAGCCTTTTCAATCTCGTCGAGTAATATCACTCGGTATGGGCGGCGCCTCACTGCTTCGGTAAGCTGCCCACCTTCTTCAAAGCCGATATAGCCCGGCGGAGCACCGACCAAGCGGGATACGGTATGCCGCTCCTGGTATTCGGACATATCCAGACGCACCATTGCATTTTCGTCGTTAAACAGGAACCATGCGAGAGTGCGGGCAAGCTCGGTCTTACCGACGCCGGTCGGACCCAGGAACATAAAACTTCCGATAGGCCGTCTCGGGTCTTTAAGACCAGCACGACCTCTGCGGATAGCTTCAGATATCGCTTTAACTGCTTCTTCCTGGTTAATCAGTCTCTCGTGGATTCGCTCTTCCATATCGACCAGCTTTTGAGCCTCACCCTCGAGCATCTGGGAAACCGGAATCCCCGTCCACTTAGAAATAAGCTCAGCGATGGCTTCTTCATCGACTATATTAGAAATTTTCTCTCGCTCATGCCATTCGCTCTTAGCTTTATTGTATTCCTGTTCCAGTCGTGCCCTTTCCGTCTTTAGCCGGGCTACTTCCTTATAATCTTGCCGCTGTGAAACGGCTTCTTCCTCGTCTGTTAGTTGTTTGAGACGCTGCTCTAAAGACTTGACCTCCGGCGGGGCGCTTTCTGTCTCAAGACGCAAACGGCTGGCGGCCTCGTCAATCAGGTCGATTGCCTTATCGGGCAAGTGCCTGTCCGAAATATAGCGCTGGGATAGTTTAGCCGCCGCTTCGAGAGCTTCGTCACTAATCTTAATCTTGTGGTGTGCTTCGTACCTGGGGCGAAGACCTTTAAGCATCTCGATAGTTGCCTCAACCGTAGGCTCCGTGACAAATACGGGCTGTAAACGCCGCTCCAGGGCTTTATCTTTCTCAATGAATTTGCGGTATTCGTCTAATGTAGTCGCGCCAACGCACTGCATTTCACCGTGGGCTAAAGCTGGCTTGAGCATATTACTAGCATCGATAGCTCCTTCAGCGGCACCGGCGCCAACCAGGGTATGAATCTCGTCGATGAACAATATCACTTCACCCTTTGCCTGACGGACCTCGTCCATTACTGCTTTGAGTCGTTCCTCGAACTCGCCTCTGAACTTACTTCCGGCCACCAAGGCACCCATATCCAGAGCAATGACCCGACGCCCTTTTAGTGAATCGGGCACGTCATCAGCCGCAATCTTCTGAGCTAGTCCCTCGGCAATAGCAGTCTTGCCTACTCCGGATTCTCCGACGATAACCGGATTATTTTTAGTACGCCGGGTAAGTATCTGTATTACCCGTTTGATTTCCTCTTCACGTCCGATTACAGGGTCGAGCTTTCCTTGGCGCGCCATTTCGGTGAAATCGCGTCCGTATTTTTCCAGCGAGCGGTATTTGCTTTCAGCCCGGGCATCAGTCACCCGGTGTCCGCCGCGAAGCTTCTGCAAAGCCTGGAATACTTTTTCCTGATTGATATCGAATCGTTTTAGAATCGCCGACGCCTCACCTTTCCCCTCGCTCGTAATGGCAATCAGCAGATGTTCTGTGCCCGTAAATTCATCTTTTAGCCTGTCAGCCTCGGCCGCTGCTGCTTGTAAGACCTGCGCGACCCGTGGAGTAGCATAAATCTGGGGCGTTTCGTAAGCAAGTTTCGGACTTCTCTCGAGTGCCGCTCTCACCTGCTGTCTTACCGACTCCACCTCGCTGCCCAGTTCTTTTAAAATATCGCTGACCAGACCTTTTTCTTGCTGGAGCAGAGCCAGTAAGATATGCTCCACATCCCATTGGCTGTGGCGGTACTGGCGCACTATTTCTTGAGACATAGCCAGTGCCTCTTGTGCCTGTTCGGTAAACTTTTCAGGTCTCATCATAATAACCTCACCTCCAAATCGTCATTGGGTGTGACTCACGCGGCATATCTCCGGCTTACCTCTCTGTTTTAGATAGAAGTCTTTACCCTTCTGCCACACCCAAAGATGGTGACCCGGCGTAATCCAGCCGGAAATCGACTGCCTGAAAGGATAAGCAACAAAAACCGTATCCGCCACTCTATTTAGTTCATCCAGTGCCTTCTTGGCATCGCCGGTACTGGGCAGATGTTCTAATAAATGGCTGGCAAAGGCCGCCCCGAACGTTTTGTTACCAAAAGGAATGTGAGTAACACTGGCAACTACTCCGTTGGGATGGTCGCCAAGGGCGTCGCGGACAATATCGAGACAGACATCGCCACCCCCATGTGCCGGCTTATTCAACCAGTGGCGCATCCGTCTGGCTCCATAGGGTCCGCCGGCGATAAGTAAAGGTTTACCTTTCGCACGGGCAAAAGCTTTAGCATCACGATATTTCTTATTCTTATCATTAGTCTCGCGAAGCCAGACAGCTATCTGCCAGCCGCCGATACTTAAACATACTCCTAAAATAAAAAACCAGGCGGGATGCATTATTACGCTCCTTTACATTCCCAGAAAGCGGAACAAGGAAGTTATTCCAAAGTAACCACAAAAGGCTAATGTAAGGCTCTTGACCGTATTACCAAGTAAAGAAAAAATAAAAAATTTAGTGGGTGAATAGCGGAGTGCGCCGATAGCCATAGTTACTGGTAGATGAGCCGGGTTAGGTATGGCTGACATCACAAACACAGCCCAGGCACCGCGTTTATTCGCCCATTCCATTGCTTTATTAAAGACCGGAATCTTACTTGTAGTCACCTTTCGCGAAAGCCCGGTTCCGCTGTATCCCAGCATAAAAGTCGGTAAGTGACCTAAAGCACAGCCCAGAGCTGAAGCTAAGCCGACACTCACCGGGGCTAATATTCCCCATTGGCCAGCCAGAACACCAGGCAGGGTAAACAGGAGTAGCCAGTAGGGAACTGCCACCGGGATAAAGCTTAAAGTGCTGCCAGCGAGAAAAGCAACAGCGAGCATACCAATCAGACTATAACGGGCAACAAGCGTCATACTCATCAAGTTGTCCCCGTAGTAAATAACCGCAAGAGAAACGGCAACAACGAGGATTGCGGCAAGTAGAAACCGGGAAATATCTCGTTTCCTCAACCTCGGTTTTGTTTCTAGTGTCTCTTTTACCTCAATTTCTCTAGCCATTACAACATTTAATCTTATCGGCGACCTGATTAAAAACATCAAGAAACTTGTTTAATATGCGTGCAGTGGCTCCCCAGATTACCTTCCCTTGGTAGTTATAGAAGTATGTGGTGACGGACTGCCCATCCATAATCTTCGTCTCTTCACGCCAGGAGTCTTTATCCTGGAGTGCCGAGACTGGAATTTCAATCGTTTCCTTGACCTCACGGGGGTCGACCTTTATCTCATCCGGCGAAGATACAAAAGCAACAAAGGGTGTAATTACAAAGCTCGAAGTCACGGTGATTTCATCGTCCAGTTCGCCCAGAATTTCAACCGACCCACCTGTTAGGCCGACTTCCTCCGCACATTCCCTCAGAGCAGTGTTTACCGGCGTTCCATCTTTTGCCTCACAAGCTCCACCGGGGAAAGAAATCTGGCCCTTATGGTTCTTTACGGTATCGGTCCTCTCGGTGAATAACAGATAACATTCATTATCTTTACGGAAAATCGGAACCACCACTGCTGCTGATAGGCGGCTGGAATCGATGATGTGCCGTTTTTGCCGCTTAGCCAAGGCGGTTTTCAGTTCTTCTATCACATTTTCTATACTAACATTATAGCCTGTTTGTTGCAAGCACGTTCTCTGAGTTTCGGAAGCTAAAGTTTTCCAAAATGTTACGATTTTGTAACCTTTTTCCTCTTTACTTTATAACTTTTTCACACGTTAGCCTGTAAGATAGATAATATGCATAAGTTTATTTCAATTCCGCAAAGAGCTTTAGCCAATAGGAATGCCGTAATAGTAATAGTCGCCACCCTGCTCATTTCTCTTATGACTTCTTGTGTTTCTAGTACTAATACCAATCAGGTAATCGAGAGGCAAGGTGCAGTGACTCTCAAGGGAAAAGCGGTAACTCTGGTGGGTCCCGAGCTTAAAGTCGGGCAAAAAGCTCCGGACTTCAAGCTAGTAGCCCCTGTTGAACTGGTCGATTCGATGCCTGAAGCTAAAGAGGTAAAACTATCGGATAGCCCGAACAAAGTCAGGTTCATCAGTGTCGTGCCTTCTCTGGATACGCCCGTCTGCGACCTTCAGACGCAAAAATTCGAGCAGGAGGCAAACCAGTATAAAGATGTCGTCTTCTACACGGTAAGTATGGACCTGCCTTTTGCTCAAGCACGGTATTGTGGCGCCCGGAATATCAGCCAGTCAAATGTCCTCTCCGATTACCGTGACGCTTCTTTCGGTATAGCTTATGGCGTCCTTATCAAAGAGTATCGTTTGGATACCCGGGCTATTTTCATTGTCGGCAAAGACGATACTATCAAATATTTAGAATATGTCAAAGAAATTACCAATCCTCCGGATTACGATAGTGCTCTTAAGGCACTTGACACTTTGGTCGGTGCTCATACCCCTATCTCCTCAAATGCTACTACAGGTATTAATGTAGGTGATTCGGCGCCCGATTTTCAGCTAAAAAACCTGGCGGGCGAAACGGTTTCTCTAAGCAGCTTTCGGGGCAAACCGATATTACTCAATTTCTGGGTCACCTGGTGTCCCCATTGCCGGGCGGAAAGGCCTCTGATACAGGAAGCATACGATACTTGGCGGGAAAAGGGTTTGGTAGTCCTTACCGTTGATTTGATTGGCGTCGGTAACAATGAAACCGCTCTTAATTTAACTAATTTTATGAATGCCAATAACTACTCCTTCCCGGTCCTATTGGATGTCGATGGACAGGTCAGAAAGCAGTATGACATTACAGCCACGCCGACAAATTTTCTGATTGATAAAAACGGCATTATTCGGGAAAAGATGGTCGGTGAATTTGCCAGCAAGTCGGAGATGGAAATAAGCTTGAATAGCTTATTTCCATAATCCAAATGTAATAAATTTGTTATTTTTTCCTTAATTATTTTATGACTTCTATACTTAATAACTTGTAGGATAATCACTAATAAATTAAGGAGGGAAACGTGAAGAACTTAGCTTATCTGGTAATGGCGTTCTTGTTAGGGGTGGTAATGCTGACATCAAGCTGCACTTCAGCGCCAACCACGCCAGCGACCTCAGATCGCGGCTGGGTCGAATCCGTCGATACTGCCAAAGATACAATAACCATCACCACCGAGAGTGGTAAGACCCAGACCATAAAGGTTACTCCACAGACACAAATCCTGCTTGAGGGTAGAGCGTGCACTTTAGAAGAATTGGCGGCTGCTGTCGACCCGGACGTTCAGCTAGAATGCGTTATCATCTCTGAGGGCAGTCAGGCTACCATCATTGATGTTGCTGAAAGCCCGCCAACTGAAACGGGCACAGTCGAATCAATCGGACCCAAAAGCATAACTATTACTACCGCTAGTGGCGTTGACGAAACTTATACCGTTACCCCACAAACAGAATTAACAATAGGTGGCAGGGTATGTACCCTCGCCGAAGCCGAAGCTCTGGCCGCTGCAGGGGACGCAACTTGCACCGTGGTCGTCAGTGAAACTGATCCAAACGTGGCTGTGTCGATTGAGTTCACTCCTCCCAAAGGTTATTCCGGTGAACCGGGTCCAGGCACGGTGGAGCGTGGAAAAATAACTGCTGTCACTCCAGGGAGCGTAACTATTACATCGGTGGGTGGTGATACGAAGACTTTCGAGATTACTCCGGACACGGAAATCACGCTCGAAGGTAAAGCCTGTCCCATTAACCAGCTAGACTCCCTATTCGATACCAATAGTAATATAATCTGCACAGTCGTCACTGTAGAGGGTCAAGCGGACGAAGCCCTCTCTATCGATGTCTACTACAAGAAATAGCAAATCGGCTGGACGCGAAAGTAAGAAAGCGATGGTAAAACCATCGCTTTCTTTTTAGGACTTTTAAAAAGTAAGAGAGCCAGCGAGAGGACTCGAACCCCCGACCCGCGCTTTACGAAAGCGCTGCTCTACCAACTGAGCTACGCTGGCCTTGTTTCAGTATAACACAAAACCAAATATGACTGAACCTACATTTACAGCGCCATTAAGAGTTTGCTATAATTTCCCTACTTAGGTTATACTGAACGAGGAGTGTAATTTGGACAAAGCTAAAAAAACAGAGACAATAGAAAAATTCGCCGCCCGCAAGGGAGACACCGGCTCGACTGAGGTGCAGGTAGCCCTGCTCACCGATAGAATCAACGAATTGACCACACATATGGCGGCTAACCGGCACGACTTTCATTCGCAGCGCAGTCTACTCAAGCTCGTTGGGCAAAGAGGCAGATTGCTGTCTTATCTCAGCCGGGAAGACCCCGAACGTTATCACAGTTTAATCGGCCGGCTCGGATTACGCAAATAAACCCTAAACAACGGGAGGTAGCCCTTTGCCAAAATGTCAGGCTTTCGAGTGTGAGATTGGTGGTAGAAAACTCGTTATTGAAACAGGCAAGCTAGCCGAACAAGCTAGCGGCTCTGTAACCGTCCGCTATGGAGACGCCGTAGTTCTGGTGACCGTCTGTCTAAGCCCAGAACCCAGAGAAGACGGCGAAGAAATGGTTCCGCTGACGGTCGACTACGAGGAAAGGTTATACGCTGCCGGTAAAATCCCCGGCGGCTTTATTAGAAGGGAAGGAAGACCGAGTCAGGAAGCCACTCTTGCCAGCCGTCTTACCGACCGTACTCTACGACCTCTTATCTCCAAAGGCTGGCGGCGTAACATTCAACTTGTCATTACCGTCCTTTCCGCCGACCTGGAAAACGACCCGGATATTCTCGCCGTTATCGGTGGCTCGGTTGTCTTATCCATTTCGGAGTTGCCGTTTGCCGGTCCGGTAAGTGCTGTCCGCGTGGGGCATATTAACGGTCAGTTCGTGTTGAACCCAACATTAGCTCAAATTAAGGATAGTCTGTTTGACTTGGTTGTTGCCAGCACTAAAAACAAGATAGTAATGATAGAAGCCGGAGCTAAAGAAGCTTCGGAGGATCATATCAGCCAGGCTATTAAGTTCGCCCACGAGGCTAATCAGAACATTATCAAACTTCAGGAGCAGCTCCAGCAGGCTTGCGGTCGTCCTAAAACAGAAATATCTGTCACTGAAATTAACTCTGAATTAATTTCAGCCGTATCGGCTATCGTCAATGGTAAGCTGGACCAAGCCCTGTTCCATTCCGAAAAAGCCAAGCGCGACCAGGCACTGTCTGAACTCGAGAAAGAGCTTCTGGCTAATCTGTCGGCCTCGTTCGAAGAAAAGGATATACGCAAGGTATTCGATAACAAGATAAGAGAGCAAATAAGGGGTAGCATCCTTAATAAGGGAAGGCGCATCAGTGGGCGTGGCATTGCGGAGATTAGACCCATATCGGCTGAAGTCGGACTTTTGCCGCGTACCCACGGTTCCGCCCTGTTTACCCGTGGCCAGACACAGGTGTTGACCATCACTACACTCGGCTCGCCCAGTATGCAACAGCAACTCGATGGATTGGGCATCGAAGAGACCAAGCGCTTTATGCACCACTATAACTTCCCTCCGTTCTCTACCGGTGAAGTAAAGCGGATGGGCACAGTAGGCCGCCGAGAAATCGGGCACGGCGCCCTTGCCGAAAGAGCACTCGAACCGATTATTCCCAAAGAGAGCGATTTTCCTTACACCATACGCCTCGTTTCCGAAGTGCTCAGCTCCAGCGGCAGTACGTCTATGGCGAGCGTTTGTGCCAGTAGTCTGTCTTTGATGGATGCCGGAATACCCGTAAAGAAAGCAGTTGCTGGGATAGCTCTCGGTTTAGTTACCGATGACAAAGAAAACTATGCGGTCTTGACCGATATCGAGGGTATCGAAGACAACTATGGAGATATGGACTACAAGGTTGCCGGCACCACGGAAGGTATAACCGCCGTCCAGATGGATACCAAGCTCAAGGGAATCAGCCTGGAGATAGTCGATAAAGCTCTGGCACAAGCTAAGGAAGCTCGAATGCTCATTCTGGAAAAGATGAATCAGGCGATTAGTTCGAGCCGCCCTGAACTCAGCCGTTATGCTCCTCAGATGTATAAACTGAATATTAATCCGAGTAAAATCGGAACGGTCATCGGTCCCGGAGGCAAGACCATCCGCTCGATTACCGATGAAACTAAAGTCACCATCGATATTAAAGACGATGGGACGGTAACTGTCGGCTCCTCCAATGAAGAAGCTGCCCGTAAAGCGATGGATATCATCAAAAGACTGACCGCAGAAATAGAAATCGGTACCATCTATACAGGTAAGGTAACCCGCCTGATGCCGTTCGGCGCTTTTGTGGAAATTCTCCCCGGTAAAGAGGGTATGATTCATATCAGCGAACTTGCCGACCACCGGGTAGAAAACATCGAAGACGAAGTTAAAATAGGCGACGAAGTTACCGCTATCGTCATTCGCAACGAAGATGGCAAAATAGCACTATCACGAAAAGCTGTTTTCGAAAAACCCGGCCAGGCTCCTGCGAGTCGACCTCCGGACCGGAGAAATCCCCGTCCCCGCCCGGCATCACCCCGCCCCCTGCGGCCCAGACGAGAGTATTGAAATAGGGCGACGCCCTATGGTATTATTTACCCCCATCGAAGGGAATTAAAGAGCACCGTAAACCGAAATTATTAAGGCGAATCAGGGGGGTAAATATGGCGGATAAACCGGTAAAAGTAGTTGTTAACGGCGCTCTGGGTAGAGTGGGGCGTGAGGTTGTCAACACCCTCTGCCGGGAACCCGGAATGAAACCGGTGGGCGCCGTAGAAGTTAAGGTCACGCAAGATTCCCTGCCTTTACCCGATGGCTCAGGCAGTATCCCATTTTCTTCCGATTTAAACCACATCATTAGTGCTTCCAAGCCGGATGTCCTGGTAGATTTTACTACCGCCCGCGTTACCATACCCGCCGCCCGCCTGGCAGCTAAACAGGGCGTCAATATGGTAATCGGTACTACCGGGTTATCCGCCGATGAGCTTAAAGAACTTGAGCAACTGGCAAAAACGAACAAGGTCGGTATAGTCATTGCTCCTAATTTTGCTCTAGGGGCGGTAATAATGACCCACCTGGCAAAGATTGCTGCCAAATATCTCGACTATGCCGAAATTATCGAACTGCATCATCATCTTAAACTGGACGCACCTTCGGGGACAGCTTTAGCCACTGCAAAGGCGATGGCTAAAGCTCGCGGTAAACCCTTCTTGCGACCTAAGGAGCAGGGACAATTTGCCAGCCGCGGGGAGCAGGTCGAAGGGATTAATGTTCATAGCGTGCGGTTACCCGGTCTGCTCGCTCACCAGGAGATAATTTTTGGCGCACTGGGGCAGACACTCAGTATCAGGCACGATACCATCAGCCGGGAGTGTTTTATGCCCGGCGTTATAATAGCTATCAAGGAAGTGGTTAAAAACCCGACATTTATCTTCGGACTGGACAAATTACTCGGTCTATCGGAGGTGTAAATGAGAGGGTATCGTGTGGCGATTATCGGTGCCACCGGGCTCGTCGGGCGTGAGCTAATCAAAATTCTAGAACAGCGCAATTTCCCATTAGAGTCGGCGAGTCTTTATGCATCGGACCGTTTATCGGGAAGGAAGATGTTTGTCTCGCACCGGGAAATCGAGGTAAAAGAAGTCTCCCCGGTGTCCTTCAAAGGAATCGATATCGCTTTCTTCTTGGCCGGAACTGAAGTGAGTCGCTACCTGGCGCCGCTCACAGTCCAATCTGGTGCGATAGTAATCGACAATACTATCGCCTTTAGTCTGATGCCGAATGTGCCGATGGTAGTCCCGGAAGTCAATGCTGAAGATATTAAGGGACACACTGGAATTATCACCAACCCTAATGGCTCGGTTATCCAGTTGACGGTCGCTCTTCAGCCTTTGCATAGGGTCAATCCCATCAAACGCCTGACGGTGGCAACGTATCAATCCATCTCAGCTACCGGCAATGCAGCGTTGGAAGAATTGACCACACAATTGAAGCAGGTTATGGACGGACAAAATACCATCCCCCACGTCTATCCCCATCAGATAGCTTTTAATGTGTTGCCGGAGATAGATGTCTTTCTAGATAACGGCTATACCCGGGAAGAGTGGCGGATGGTGGAAGAGACCAAAAAGATAATGCACGCCGATGCGATGGCTATTTCGGCGACCTGCGTCCGGGTGCCGGTATTTATCGGGCACGGGCAGGCAATTCACATAGAATTCTCCAAACCGATGTTCCCGGATGAAGCCCGGCGTATCTTGGTCCAAGCTCCGGGAATTAAAGTTCTGGACGACCCCACCATCAGTCTTTATCCTCAACCGTGGTCGGCGGCCGGGACAGACGAGGTCTTTGTGGGGCGGATACGCCAGGATGTTTCCCATCCCAACGGTCTGGCAATGTGGGTCGTTGCCGATAATATGCGAAAGGGAGCGGCTTTAAATGCCGTCCAGATTGCCGAAGAGATAATTAAACGAGGTATGATACGCCAGGGAGGAGAGAGATGAAAAAACTGGGCAGACTGATTACAGCGATGGTTACGCCCTTTAATGAAAAAGGGGCAGTCGACTATGATCAAGCTAAGAAGCTGGCACTGGCACTGATAAATTCGGGGAGCGAGGGTGTGGTGGTAGTGGGGACAACCGGCGAATCGCCTACCCTTATCAGGACTGAGGAATTAAGGTTATTTAAAGAGATAAAAGCGGCTGTAGGCGACCGCGGCTCGGTGATTGCCGGCACCGGCAGCAACAGCACTGCCGAAGCTATAGAAGCTACCAAGGAAGCTGAAAAAATCGGTGTCGATGGCTGTTTACTGGTGGTGCCTTATTATAATAAGCCGACTCAGGATGGCTTATACCAGCATTTCAAGGCGATTGCCGAAAGCACCAGCCTGCCCTGCATCCTTTATAATGTGCCTTCGCGCACGGTGACTAACCTCGCGGCTGAGACTGTTATCAAGCTCAGCCAGATAAAGAATATCGTCGGCATCAAGGAAGCGAGCGGCAATCTAGAGCAGATTTCAAAGATAATCAGCAATTCCAGAAAGGGATTCCTCGTCTGGAGCGGTAATGATAGCGATACCCTGCCAATGTTAGCTATCGGCGGATACGGGGTAATCAGCGTCGCCTCTCACCTGGTCGGACGGCAAATCAGCGAGATGATATACAGCTTCGTCAGCGGTAAGGTGGATGAAGCAGCTAAAATTCACCGCCACCTTTTGCCTTTGGTTAATGCTCTCTTCGTGGTCTCCAATCCCATACCGGTCAAGTATGCTTTGAACCAAGTGGGCTTCTATGTGGGCAAACCGCGCCCGCCCCTCTACGAACCTGATGAGAAGACCGCCGCCATGATTAAAGACACGCTCAAGAACTATAAGATAGATTTGCCGAGGTAGGGGAAATACTACCAATACTACAAATATTCAATAAGCTTCAATAAGACCGACTATATTCGTTTCGTTTTTGCAAGTCCTTTTTTGAGTGGACGAGGCAAGCTAGAAAAATTTATTTAGCCTGACTCGTTTAGGGCTTGAAACATACTTGTTTGGGCTCGTTTTGGCTTGTTCAGGGCTTGAAATATACTCGTTTAATCTTTTCGAGTATTTATTTAATGGTTGCATCCAATTTCCTAATATCCCATGACAAAGCCATATTTTTAATCATTCCTCTAACTCTTCCTGATAATAGCACTTATGTTCTATATTGTCAATGAAGTTTTGTCGCTTTTTGAAAAATAGTGGTAACCTCACTCCCTGTTCCCATCTCCGTCTGCGGAGAGGGGAACTAGATATTAGAAGAGAGGGGCGGAGCCCCTCTCTTAGACTCTCCCGGTAATAACGGAAAGAGGCTGTTCCTTAATCTATCCCCGGTTTTTTATTTAAAGATGTCCGCCGGACAACTTCGATAATCCGTTTCTGCCGGGTTTCGGCGGTTTTAGCACCGGTAACCCAGCCGATATACATATTCCGGTAAGTGTTGGCGAAATTCTCAAAGTTTTTCATAGCGACGGGGTGTTTCGCCAGTGTGCTCAGCAGGTCGGCGGGAATTTCGTCCCTCTTTTTGTTGGTATAGGCGCCGTCCCATAAACTGTTTTGCTTTGCCTCTTCAATCCGGGCTAAGCCAGCGGGGGTCATCCGGCCGGAAGCAATCAGGTTTTCGGCTTTTACTTTATTGATATTAGACCAAACGCTATTGGGTTTCCGGGGAGAATATCTTAAGATATACTTTTCTTCGTCGATGCTCTTCAATTTACCAACAATCCAGCCGAAACATAAAGCTTCGTCGACGGCATCGCTGAGACTGACAGAAGTCTTGCCGCTATTCTTTTTGTAATGTACCAGCCATACTTCCTGAGAGCGGCCGGAGTTTTCCTCCAGCCATTTACGCCATTCCTGGCTATCTTTAAAGTAGAGAGCCTTTTCTACATTCATGCTAATCCGATATTATATCGCAATTTGCCAGATGAACTATTATTTGATACGTTAATTATAAGGAGCGTTATGCTGATTCACGAAGAACTGCCGCAATATGATTCCTGGGTAAGGTTACTCTATCTCATCCCGTTCGGGCTGTTTATCGCGGCGATGTTTCTTGCCTACAGTAATGAATACGAGGGATTTCTGGTCCTGATAGGCGAAGGCGCCCTGGTGGGACTGATATTCTACTTCATTATGCCCAGAAAATATCAAATATACCAGAACAAGCTGAGAATAGTACTGGGGACACCGTTCGGGGTAGATATTCCGCTGGCGACTATCAAAGAAGTGAAGCGAGCTTCAGGGTTTAAGGCTTATGTTTACTCCGGAGTCAGGTTTGCTACTTCTTCGCGTAACATAGTAGAAATAGTCCGTAGCAGGGGATTAAATTACGTTATCTCACCGCAAAACGTCGATTTTTTCATAGAGCGGTTTAACGAGGCTGTTAAAAGCCGTCCACACGAAAGGCGTTGAAGCGGAGGCGTATTGAGATTAATCTAGCCGGGAATCCATATCTTCTTAGCCGCAATCAGCTCGATGTCTCCAGGAAGCGGTAACGGAGTTGATGATTGGGTGAAGAAGGTAAGCCCTTTGTAATTGGTTAAGTACTGATAGTTGGTCTTGATGAATCCGCCTTCGGCGAAAACAACCAGCGGTTTGGTAGCCCGGCGGAGTATTGCCAGAAAATCATCCGGCTCTACTTTAATGATAGAGCCCGATGCTTTGATTGCTTTGGCAATTGCCGCCGCTCTAGCAGCCGCCGCACTACCACCGGCTCCGTAAGCCATTAGTTAAATGCCCTCCTTGGATTTTCTAATCCCTTTACTTATACCTCTTTACCTCAAAGCGGTAGAGCTTTATGGGTTCTTCGGGACCGATATCGGCTTTTAGACGGCAGATTTCTATCTGGCGTTCGACGCTTTCGACACCTTCGAGGTCGGGTAGGAGGAGACCACGCCGCCAGCCGCACTCTACAATCGCACCGTATTTCTTGGGGTCTAGCTGGTCGACGCTTTCTATCAGTTCCGGTTTGGACAGGACATCGATGCTATAGGTAAGGTCTTTGAGTTCATCGGGGGTAATGGGGGCGAAGCGGGGGTCTCTGGTTGCCGAGCTAATGGCATTGACCATAATTTCTTCGGCGATGTTTCGCCGGGTGGCTTCGAACGTGCCGATACAGCCACGCAGGTCGCCGTTCGTCTTATGAATGGAAACAAACACCCCGGCTCTTTCTTTCATTTCCGGGGTAAGCTCTTTGGGCTTGACGATTTTACCTTTCTTGATATAGGTTTCCACCGTTTCCTTAGCCAGCTTCGTGAGTGGCGACATCCCTTTTATTACTATACCGGCATATCCGACCACTGCGGAGTAGTCGCCGCTGGTATCGCCGCTGGTCTGATATTTAACCAGTTCTGCCTTAACCGCACCCAGTTGTTTCGCCGCCGTAATGAGGCAGACCGCCGGTGCGTATCCGCACATCGTTATATTTAGTTCTTCCACCCTCTTCAATAGCTCGTCCTCATCCAGGTCCAGCATCGCTTCGATTGCCTTGTTATCCTTGCGCTTCGCCCGCTCCTGAGATTCGTAGTGGGTCATATCGCTGGAGGCGATGATTACCACCTCTTTCTTCGACTTCTTGATAGCTTTGGCAAGTGCTCCGCCGATTTCCTTGTAAATCTCGCCGCTGGCTTGAGCCAGGATAATCGGCACGAGCTTTATATCCGGCTTGAAATACTGCAGAAAGGGGAGCTGAACTTCGATGGAGTGTTCGTTCTGGTGGGCGAGATGGTCTTCCTTGAGATAATTCGAATTAGCCAGAAGAAGCATACCCAATTCAGAGTCGATTTCAACGTCTCCCAGCGGCGTATTCCAGGTTCCTTCGGTCATAATACTGAAGGGCTGACCGGCTCCGGTGTGATTGGGTCCCATAATGATGACAGTTTCCGGCATTTTGAGTCGGGAAATGGTCGCACCGGCGACGGGTCCGGAATAGATATAGCCGGCGTGTGGTGATACCAGTCCGATGACTTCTTCTTTGGGGGCTTTTTCATTCACCGTCCCTTTAATCATAGCTTTGAGTGCGGAGGAGGAAGACGGATAGAATTGCCCGGCAACGACCGGATTTCTAATCATTTTCCTATCACCTCCTTTTTGTCAGCTATGTGATTTTCCGGTTTTCACATCAAGATTATAACACCTGTTAAATACCGAGCCAACGGCGATGGTAACCTATCCCCCTTAACCCCCCTTTCCTTGCCAATGCCAAGGAAAGGGGGGAAACAGAATTGAGAGAGGGGCGGGAGCCCCTCTCTCAGACTCACCGATACAAGGAGCGATGGTGTGAATTCGCCCTCTCAAACTCTCCCTTTATTTTGCAATCCGGAAATTGAGTTCTGCTCCGCAAAACCGGCACTTAGTGCCAGCCAGACCTGTCACATTGGTCTGGTAGCCAATCCGTTCTACAATAAGCTTACCACAGGAATAGCAGATAGTGTTTTCATTTCTGTGACCGGGGACATTGCCCGTATAGATAAATTTAAGTCCGGCCTTTTTGCCGATTTCGTAAGCATGCTCAAGGGTAGAGACGGGAGTCGGCGGCAGATGCCCCATACGGTGGTGGGGGTAGAACCGAGTCACGTGCCACGGTGTCAGCTCGCCAAGCTCGTTTTTTATCCAGTTAGCAATCCCGCTAAGCTGTTCATCATCGTCGTTCATCGTGGGAATAATATTGGTTACCACTTCGACGTGCATATTCCATTTGGTCTTAGCCCGTTTGGCTGTCTCAAGAATTTCCCGCCAGTGAGGCACTTTAGCCAGCTCTTGATAAAATTTATCGGAGAACCCTTTGATGTCGACCCGCCAGGCATCGAGATAAGGTCCGATTGTATCGAGTGCCTCGGCGGTGGAATAGCCGTTGGTGACATATACCGTGTAGAGATTGTTCTGTTTAGCCAGCTTAGCCGAGTCCAGGGTGTATTCGAACCAGACAGCCGGTTCATTATAAGTCCAGGCAACACCCTGGCATTCATAACGTTTAGCCAACTCTATTTCTTGCTCGGGCGGCATTTCCTGGCAGGTACGTTTTATCGTGTTGCCGTCAGCCATAGAAATTTCCCAGTTCTGGCAGTGCTGGCAATGGAAATTGCAGCCCAGCGTGCCTAAAGAGAAGACCAGACTGCCGGGATGAAAGTGAAACAGGGGCTTCTTTTCAATGGGGTCGGCGGCCATCGAGGAAACAAGGGCATAGTTTATATTGTTTAGGGTGCCGCCGAGGTTCTGATACATACCGCAGACGCCGAATTTTTCCGGGGCTATTTTGCAGCGCCACTGGCAGGTATGGCACTCGACTCTGGAATCGGGCAGTTTCTGATAAAGCAGGGCTTCATGCATAGCCAGCTCCTTTAAATAATTATAGCACAGGATTAGCTGTCAGCTATCATGAAAATCGATGACATAAAACCAAACTCCGTAGTTGCAATAGTAAAAAATGAGTAGTAAAAACTGAGTGATGAGCCTTGACAGATAGCCCAACCTGTGCTTCAATTAATATAGAAGCCACAAGGGTCGCATGAGTATTGCTTCAGGAGGTGAGGCATGAAACTTCAAGCTGTCCTGATGGTGTGGCAGGTGGACTGGTGAAGCCCTATGTGCAGATAGGGCAATGGAAACTCGGACCTGGCTCAATATAAATAACAGAGCCAGTCTGTGTCAGAGGGCTGCTGTGGTAGTGATTACCATAAGTGAGCCGGGACGGGTGAGGGAAACTCGTGGGGAGCAATAAAATGCTCCCCACTTTTATTATGTAGTTACAGTTATGACGCGTTCGATGCCGGCGAGGTCGGGCGTTACTTCTATACTGGATGAAGGAAACAAGTCTGAAAGAAAGTCGGATATAGCTGAACTTTGCCCTTCTCCGATCTCAAGAAGAAGACAGCCTTCGGGGCGAAGTTTCTTTCCTGCCTGAATGCAGAGTCGCCGTATTTTATCCAGACCGTCTTGTCCTCCGTTAAGCGCTAGCGGAGGCTCAAAACCGCCGGTATTTACCTGAGATAATTCCGATTCCCGAACATAAGGCAGGTTAGCTACAATAAGGTCGACCGGCTCAGGAAGCGGGTCGAGCAAGTCTCCTTCGAGAAGACGAACTCTTTCAGTTACCCCATGTTTCCGGCAGTTAATCAGGGCAACCTGGAGAGCTGAGGCTGAGATATCGGTGGCATAGATCGTTGCCTGCCGCAAGTTTAGTGCCAGACTGATAGCAATGGCACCGGAGCCGGTACCGATATCGGCTATTTTGGAAATATGCCGGTTCCGGGCAATTTGGAGAGCCCTTTCCACCAGCAATTCGCTTTCGGGGCGGGTAATAAGAACGGCCGGTTCGACATAGAAATCAAGCCCATAAAATTCCCGATGACCGGTCATATAAGCGATTGGCTCATTGTCAAGACGACGCTTTACTAAATCCCAATAGGCAAGATAATCAGTCGGATTCAGCTCCCGATTGAAGTCAACGTATAGCTGAGAGCGGCTTACCATCAGAACGTGCCGCAGCATCACTTCAGATTCAAGGGCAGCATCTTCAATCTGGCTAGCAGTAAGGACTTGTCTAGCCTGAAACAGAACATCTTTTAACGTCATGCCAGTTGCTCCGCTAACTGTTTTGCCTGAAAATCTGTAGCGAGGGCATCGATAAGCTGGTCGATGTCACCCTCTAAAATCCGGGTAAGGTTGTGGAGAGTCAGACCGATACGGTGGTCGGTAACACGGTCCTGCGGGTAATTATAGGTTCTTATCTTCTCGGCACGCTCGCCGGTGCCAACCTGAGAACGGCGTTCGCTGGCGATAGCTTCTTCTTTTTTACGCCGCTCGATATCGAACAGTCTGGCTCGCAAAACTGCCATCGCTTTCATTTTATTCCTCAACTGCGAGCGCTCATCCTGGCAAACTACGACCATACCCGTGGGCAGATGAGTGATACGGATGGCAGTGGCTACCTTATTTACATTCTGCCCACCGGCACCACCGGCGTGAAAGATATCAATCTTAAGGTCGTCAGGATTGATAGATACCTCCACTTCTTCAGCTTGAGGCAGAACCGCAACGGTAGAGGTCGAGGTATGAATTCTACCCGAGGATTCGGTGACCGGCACCCGCTGCACACGATGGACTCCACTTTCATATTTGAACCGGCTAAAAGCACCTTTGCCTTTCACTTCAAAAATAATTTCCCTGAAACCGCCGATACCGCTTTCGTTGGCACTTAAAATATCCGTTCCCCAACCTTTGTTCTGAGCATACCGGCTATACATACGGAAAAGTTCAGCCGCAAATAGCCCGGCTTCTTCGCCGCCAGTTCCCGCCCTGATTTCTATGATGATGTCCTTCTTATCGCTGGGGTCGCTGGGCAGGAGAGCTAATCTTAGTTCTTCGGACAAGGAACCGATTTTCGATTCCAGGCTCGTTATCTCCTGCTTGACCAGAGCTTTCATTTCTTCATCAAGCCCGCTTTCGAGCATTGTTTTAGTTTCATTCAAAGACTTGATGGAAGTTTTATAGTCCCGGTAAATTCTAACGACGTCTTCGATACCGGCCCTTTCCTGAGCCAGTTTGAGCAATTGCTTAGGGTCGGTAGCGACCTCCAGGGTGGCAATTTGCTCTTCCATCTCCTGACAACGTTTTTCTATTCTATCCAGCTTGTCCCACATAGCGATTAGATTATAACACAGGCACTATAGGTAAGGCTAAATCCGAAGCACGAAATACGAAATCCGAAACAAGCTCAAAACTCAAATGTTAAAAACACAACTTAAAAGTCAAAAATTGGGGGATGCTGGCGTCTGAGAGAAGGTATTATTTGAGATTGCTTCGCCTCCCGATTCAGCGTTAGCTTCATCGGGATGGTCTCGCAATGACACTGGGCCGGATTTAAGCTCCGACTGTTTCACCCGGGTAGATTTTGCTGGCTGGCTCGACTTTGCATCCGGCCTTAACGGTTACATTATCTCCCAGGACGGCATTTTCACAAATGCTGCCTGATTCGAGACGACAATTATCGCCAATAATTGAGTTTGCTACTTTTACTTCTGTGTCTAGACGGATATTTTGCCAGAGAACGGAAGAATCAACAAGACTATCGTCCTGAATCGTGCATCCATTTCCAATAACTGTTGGGCCGATTATTTTAACTGTACGCCCGATATTACAACTGATACCGATTACGACTGGTCCCTTTATCTCGGCGGTGGGATGAATATCAGCGGACTTATCAATGGCTGAGTTCTTATCAGTAAGATATGCAGGACATTTTCCGGTAAGCAGGTCTCGGTTTAATTGGAGATATTTTTCAGGCGTGCCCATATCTATCCAGTAGGCAGATGACGGATAGGCATAAACCGGTTCCTTCCTGGTGACGAGATTGGGAAAGACTTCGCGTTCAAAGCTAACCGCCCTTCCCGGTGCGATTTGACTGAGCACTTCTTGTTCGACTATATAGGTTCCGGCATTAATCAGATTGGTGGTTATTTCATTTGGTTTAGGTTTTTCAAGAAAGCGGCTAATCCTTCCCTGAGCATCGGTCTCAACTAGCCCATAGGCAGTCGGGTCTTCCACCGGAGTCAGGGCAATAGTGAGCTTGGCTTTTCTTTTACTGTGGAAATCTACCATAGCCTTAATATCGAGAGTTGTGACGATGTCACCGTTCAGTACCAGGAAATGCCCGTCTAAATACCTTTCCGCATTCTTCACCGCACCGGCTGTGCCCAAGGGACTGTCTTCATTCGAGTAGTATAGCCTGGCACCGAACCGGGCGCCATCTCCGAGATAACTCTGCAGAGATTCTGCCAGATAACCTTGAGCCAGAACGATATCGGTTACACCGTGTGCGGTAAGGTGACGGAAGACATATTCCAGAAAGGGTCTGTTGAGCACCGGCATCATAGCTTTGGGTCGGTTACAGGTCAGGGGGAGCAATCTGGTTGCTTTGCCGCCGACGAGTATAACTGCTTTCATTTTTGAATCTGTTATGCTTGACACGATAAGTTAGTTTAAGCCATAATTGTTTGTCTTTTCAAGGGCAGCAAGGCATAGGGGGTGGCAGGCTGTAGAAAAGCGACCATAGTAAGTTGAAGATTATTAAGGTATCACAGATGGAATCAGAAACACAGGAGCTACAATAGCTCCTGTGTTTCTGATTTTGCTAGCGGTATTTTTTGTAAAAGAAATTAGGAACAGCGAATGGCAGAAACTAAAGTCTATCAGAACCGCAACTTTCTAATCGTCTGCTGCTCCGGCTTGATGGGAATGATGACGGTATCGATGATTGCGCCGGCATTCCCTAAAATAGCGGAAGCACTCGGGGTAAGCGCTCAAACCGTAGGATTACTTATCACGGCATATACGCTGCCGAGCTTTGTTATCGGGCCGCTGGCGGGAATTATGGCCGATAGATTAGGCAGGAGACGGCTCTTCGTCCCCTGCCTTTTTCTGTTTGGCATTCTCGGTGGAGCCTGCGCTTTAGCACCCAACTTTAAGATACTGGTTATATTGCGTGTCTTGCAAGGAATAGTCGGCGCACCACTGGGGGGCATCAGCGGGGCAATCGTCGGCGACCTCTTCTCAGGACATAGGCGAGCCGAGGCGATGGGACTTAATACAACGGTCGGATACACTGGCTATGTCATTTACCCGCTCATCGGCGGGGCGTTAGCCGGTTTATCCTGGAACTATCCTTTTCTATCCTACCTGCTGGCTATTCCCGTAGGGGTATTGGCATTTTTCTTTTTACATCCGCCGGAGCCGAAGCGCCAGCAAAATCTAAAGGAGTATCTAGGCGCCGGTCTGCGGTATCTCAAGAGTCTCAAAGTGCTGTGGCTTTTCTCCGCAGCAATGATAACTTATATTATGCTTTACGGGGCTTATCTTACTTACTTCGGCATTCGACTCCGGCAGGTCTTTAATGCCACCCCATTCACTATAGGACTATTCATTTCTTTCGTTGGGTTGGTAACTTCGATAACCTCTTCCCAGGCCGGCAAACTCAGTAAGCGATTCACGGGTGTATCATTAATCGTAGCCGCTTTCGTTATTTATGCTGTAGCTGTGGCACTGATTCCGGCTATTTCTAATCTCTGGCTTAGCCTGCTGCCATCGATTCTCTTTGGAATAGCTCACGGGATAAACCTGCCCAATCAGCGCGTTATAGCCGCAACGGTAACACCTATGGAGCACCGGGCGGGCTTTATGGCAATACAGGGTGCAATATGGCAGTTTGGAATGGCAATAGCACCTATTGTGTTGGGACTGGTATTTACCTTGACTAGCCTTAGTGCTACTTTTCTGATTGCCGCCCTGATTTCCGCAATAATTCCAACGATGGCAGTAATAATCGGCAAAGCGAAGCTGGGCACAACTAATTTAACACACGAGAGAGATTAATGAAGAAGTACAAAATCAATTTTTGTATATTCCTGGTTGCTATTTCTCTCGTACTAACATTCGCTGCTTGCGGACAATCAAAATTCGAAGTATTAACTTTTGATGCTGAGCCGAAAGAAGCTGCGGCAGGAGAAGTAGTCACGATTACTGCAACGGTGCATAATTCTGGCAGCAGTGAAAGTGTTTATCTGGCAAACCTTAATATAGATGGAACATCTTTAGAGAAAAAGAAAATCAAGATTGCTGCGAAAAGTAACGAAAAAGTTACTTTTGAGTTGTTGACTAGTTTTTTATCGACTCACCCAACGCAATCATCTGCTAATATAACAGAAAGCTTTCTATCCCCTTCAGGCAGTTTAGATACATTCGTAGACGACGTTGGGATTAAAATCAAAGGTTTAGAAACTGAACCATTCCAAGGAATAAAGAAGTCTCCGGCCACTTATAATGCAAGTGTAGGAGCAATGAGCTCAAAGTTCACTGTCGAACTGGTAAGTGTGGGGTTAGTCGAAGGATTGAACAGGGGACTTGTTGACGTTAGTGCTCAGGGAAAACACACAATGGATACCATTCACTTAACTGTTACATCTACTACTGACAAGTATCTTAGAATCGTTATTAGACCTGGGACAATGTTTTTTCCACAGTCCACCTCAGACCAAAGGTTAATAGCTTTAACGAGTACAAACATATTGCTAAACCCGCATCAAAAAAGCCAGCCTTATATTAATACGGCTTGTATGGATATGGAACGCGATGTTCCTGGAGAAAGTGAAAAGCTAACTATTAGAGAGTCGGCAGTTTCTCCAGATATTTTATTACTTACGAACCTTCCTGATTTTCAAACACAGCCATTTAGAATTCAACAGTTTGCTATATGGACTATCACTGAAAATCCTAAACCGAATGACTATCGTGGATTCGGCTTTTTTGGTCTTGGTCGCAGCCCGAGTAATGACGAGCTACAACAAATACGACTTCTCTTTGAAAAAGCGGGCATATCAACTACAAAATATCAAGCTTTACAATAATGCAAGTGTTGTTATAAATTATTGCCATCTCCAGTAAAATTCCCTATTTGTGGACAATCATAGCAACCTAGAGTTCGACTACGTCTCAAATCATACTAGAACTAGCGGGAGCAATGGTCTCCGCAATTCCAGGGCTAAAATTTGGCTAATAGCCGGATCACCCATCATGACCTTATCACTCACCTCAGTAAGGGAAGCGGAGCGAAAGATAAGAGAGGGGACTAAGCCCCTCTCTAAAACTCTTCCCGATTATGGGAGTTTTCCCGTCACGAGATTCACGGCTATTTTTATCGCCTCTTCAAGACTCTGAGAATCGGCGATGCCTTTACCGGCAATATCGAAGGCAGTACCGTGGTCGACCGAAGTCCTGATGAACGGTAATCCCAGGGCAACGCTGACGCTTTTTTCGAAGTTATGCACCTTTATGGGAATATGCCCCTGGTCGTGGTACATAGCCAGGACTACATCGAACTCACCGTTGAGAGCACGTGTGAAGACTGAATCTGCCGGGAAAGGTCCCCGAGCATCTATGCCCAGCTTTTGTGCTTGTTTTACTGCCGGTGTAATCTGCTTAATTTCTTCTGAACCGAAGAGACCACCTTCACCGGCATGGGGATTAAGTGCGGCAACGGCGATACGGGGGCGGGTAACTCCCCATTGTCGGAACGAACGGTCGGTCAGCCTTATCTTAGACAGAATTCTCTGCTTGGTCACTAGATTGCAGGCATCTTTTAAAGAATGGTGGGTAGAGAGATGGACAGTTCGCAGAGAGCCGGCAACCAGCATCGTGGCGTATTCTTTAGAATGACTGAGTCGAGCCAGGAACTCGAGGTGACCGACATCTCCATATCCGGCTTCGATTGTCGCTTCTTTGCTGATAGGAGCGGTTACTATAGCTTGGACTTCTTTATTCATAGCCAACTCGGCGGCTTTGGCGATAAATTCCATAGCCGCTCTGCCGCAGGCTTTACACACCTTACCGATGGTACCTTCTTTCGGTTGGAGATTATGTAAGCCGAGGAGGTCGATGGTGCCAAAGTTCCCCAGTACTTCATCCGGCTTTTCTAAGGGATGCAATTTAAGCTGGCTATCAAGTAGCTTAAGGACTGAGGAAATTGTATTGCTTTCCCCGATCACCATCGGACGGCATACTTTGTAAATTTGGCGGGAGCGAAGAGCTTTTACAATTATTTCCGGCCCGATTCCGGCAGCGTCTCCCATAGTAATAGCGATTAATGGTCTGTGTTTAGTAATCATATCGTGTATTCTACAACCTTATCCAAGCAATCAGCAATCAAGGAAATACTACAAATACATACCAATACTATAATACTCCATCCCACATGGATTCCAGCCTTTGCTGGAATGACGAGTGAGGAGAAGCCTGATTCTGGCGGAGTTTTTATCCTGAGCCTACCAATGGGGAGAGAGTGACAGAGAGAAGAGGTCCGGATTCCGTTCCAGTATCAAGTACGGGACAAGTTCTTCAACTGAATGGTAAGTATTAATTACATTGCTGATAGCTGACTGCTGATTGCTCTTAGAAGGCTTGACCCGTTTTTGAATATATGCTAGACTATTAAAACTTGCCTGATTGAATCAGATAGTTATTCAGGCACCATACTTTAACATAAGATGATAGATTAGCCAGAGCCTCCTGGTGGTTAGAGCGAGGTGGTACCACCCGTTCCCATCCCGAACACGGAAGTGAAACGCCCCAGCGCAGACGATACTGAGGGGACACCCCCTTGTGGAAAATATGCCACTGCCAGGAGGCTTAAATTAGTTTGACCCCTGCCCTCGGGTTGCCTTATAATAATATTATAGTCTTGTCCCGGTCAGGAGGCATTTAGAGGGAAGATGGCAAGCCAGTTTGAAAAGTTCTCGGAGCGAGCTCGTAGAGTTCTGACGCTAGCCCAGGAAGAAGCCCGGCAGTTCAATCACGGATACATCGGCACTGAGCATATTCTGCTCGGACTGGTTAGGGAGGGCGAGGGAGTTGCCGCTAAAGTCCTCATCAACCTGGGAATCAGCCCCAGTAAAGTGCGCTCCGCCGTTGAATTCATTATCGGCCGTGGCGATAAACCGTTGGCTGGTGAAATCGGACTTACCCCCAGAGCCAAGAAAGTCATTGAATTAGCCATTGACGAAGCTCGCCAGTTCGGCCACAACTACATCGGAACCGAACATCTACTCTTAGGACTACTCCACGAAGGCGAAGGAGTCGCCGCTACCGTCCTGAGCAGTTTCGGTCTTACATTCGAGCAGGTGCGTGCTGAAATTGCCCGCGTCCTCAGCCAGAGCGTTCCCAAAGCCCGGACCACCCGCACCACCAGTCACACCCCCGCTCTTGACCAGTTGAGTACCGACCTTACGGCTCTCGCTCGCTCCGGCAAGCTCGACCCGGTTATCGGGCGAGCTAAAGAAATCGAGCGGGTGATTCAAATCCTGAGCCGCCGCACTAAGAACAATCCTGCCTTAATCGGTGAGCCGGGTGTCGGTAAAACAGCTATCGTGGAAGGCTTGGCACACCGAATAGCCTCCGGCGATGTCCCCGATACCATCGAAAACAAAAGAATACTGAGCCTCGATATGGCAGGTGTGGTCGCAGGGACAAAGTACCGTGGTGAATTCGAAGAGCGCCTCAAGAAGATAATTGAAGAACTGAAAGCTGCCGGAAACTGCATTCTGTTTATCGATGAGTTCCACACCATAGTCGGGGCCGGCGCCGCTGAAGGTGCTGTGGATGCGGCTAGTATTCTCAAACCATCGCTGGCAAGAGGAGAACTCCAGTGCATCGGCGCTACTACTCTGGATGATTACCGCAAACACGTTGAGCGTGATGCCGCTCTGGAACGCCGCTTCCAGCCCGTGCTGGTGGAAGAGCCGGACGTTGAGCTTAGCCTGGAAATTTTGCGTGGTATTAAAGAGCGCTATGAGGAACATCACAAACTTACCATAAGTGACGAAGCTCTTAGCTCGGCAGTAAATATGGCGTCCAGGTATATCCCCGACCGCTTTTTACCCGATAAAGCCATCGACCTTATTGACGAGGCTTCATCGAGGGTGAAGCTCAGACATCGGGCAACGCCTATCACACTAAAAGAAGCTAAGCGTCTTCTTGAGAAAACGCGCTCTGATAAAGAAGCTGCATTAGCTAACCAACAATATGACTATGCCGCCGAACTGCGCCAACGTGAGCTTCAGATTGAAGAAAAAATAAAGAAAGACGAGACCGAGTGGCACACCGAACAAGAGCACGAGAAACCCATCGTAAAATCTGAAGATATTGCTGAGGTAGTCAGTATGTGGATGGGTATTCCTCTGGTTCAACTAAGTGAAGATGAGACCGCTCGCTTGCTTCACATGGAAGAAGCGTTACATAAGCGTATTATCGGTCAGGATGAAGCTATCGAGGTGGTGGCTAAGGCAGTCCGAAGGGCCCGGGCCGGACTCAAAGACCCGAGGCACCCAATCGGTGTCTTCATCTTCCTCGGACCAACCGGCGTCGGTAAGACCGAGTTAGTCAGAGCCTTATCTGAGTTTATGTTCGGTAAAGAGGATGCCTTGATTCGACTGGATATGTCCGAATTTATGGAGAAGTTCGCCGTGTCCCGGCTAGTCGGTGCACCTCCCGGATACGTCGGTTATGACGAAGGCGGTCAGCTAACTGAGGCAGTGAGACGCAAGTCCTACTGCTGTATCCTTCTCGACGAAATTGAAAAGGCGCACGAAGACGTCTTTAACATACTGTTACAGATATTCGACGACGGTCACCTGACCGATGCCAGGGGACGCCGCGTAGACTTCCGGAACAGTATCATCGTTATGACCAGCAACATCGGTTCTGAGCTTATCAGAAAAGGCAGTACTATCGGCTTTGCCGCCCGCACTGACGAAGCCAAAGCTCAGCAGGTAGACTATGAACGGATGAAAGATAAACTGCTCGAGGAATTGAAGAGGCGATTCCGCCCCGAATTCCTAAACCGAATCGATAGTGTGGCGGTCTTCCATTCTCTGACTAAAGAACATATCCGCCAGATAGTAGACCTGATGCTGGTCCCCGCCACCAAACAACTGGCTGAAAAGGGAATCAAGCTAATAATCACCGATGCCGCCAAAGATTTTCTGGGCGAGAAAGGCTACGACCAGGCTTACGGAGCCAGACCTCTCCGCCGGGTTATTCAAAATATGATCGAAGATAGGTTATCAGACGCCGTGCTTCGAAGCGAATTTAAATTCTATGAAATAAAGGCTGAAATAACCAACCTTTCTTCAGGTATCGTTGATGCTGTCAAGGCAATAAACGGAGTCCTAAATGCAGAAAAAACTAGAAATTTACTGGTTGTTTCCTGCTCTAAAGATGTGAAAGCTGAGGTAGAAAAGGCAATCCAAGACAATGGCGGCTTTTTGGTAAAAACAGAAATTGCTAACTATAATCCCAAGGCTTTGGTCGACGTAGAAGATAATAAAATTGTAATCAAAACAACTGAGGGAACATTGGAGGCGGAAGCCGTTGGTGCGCTGTCTGGAGAGAATAAGCATTAGAATCAACGCATAATGAAAATACCAAAATAACCAGTTCAGAAAGGGGGGAGCTAAAAACTTCCCCCTTTTTATGCAGTTCAACAAATGGTAATATATTCACAATAGTCTTAAGAAAAGGAGCTCAAATGGCTAAAGAAATGATAGAAGCCCCCATCCCGGGCACGGTAACTAGCGTTACTGTTAAAGTAGGCGCTAAAGTCAACGAAGGCGATACTCTTCTGATGCTGGAATCGATGAAGATGGAAAATCCCATCCTGACCCCCGTTACCGGTACTGTTACCGAAATCAAAGTCTCGGCAGGTCAGGTAGTTAAATCGGGCGATTTGCTGGCAGTCGTGGAGTATTGAATATCATATCCTTCTTCAGCATTTTGAGAGGAATTTAAATGCTAAACGCTCTCTGGTTAGTCGTTTCCGGTATGGCAATCATTTTTGTCGTCCTTGCCATACTGTGGCTGGCTATGGTTCTGGCTAAAAAATTTGTTCCAGCCGAAAAGAAGCAGGAGTCTAACAAACCATGAGCATAGGCGAATTTCTCGGCTTCCTCAATCTGAACTGGCAATTTGCCGTTATGCTAGTTATCGGCGGTATTCTTATCTGGCTGGGAATTGCTAAAAAAGTCGAGCCGGTCCTGCTTATCCCTATCGGCACCGGTTGTTTACTGGCTAATCTACCATTGAGTGGAGTCGCCGATAAAGGCGGATTTTTAGCTATCTTGAGGGACGCCGGTATTCACACTGAAATATTCCCCCTGCTAATCTTTATTGGCGTCGGCGCGATGATTGATTTCGAATCCTTTTTGCAGCGGCCTTATACTATCTTTCTTGGCGCCGCCGCACAGTTCGGCATTTTCGGCACCTTTTTCCTGGCTTATCTACTGGGCGATGGCTGGCTTCATATCCTTGATTTCAGTTTCAAAGATGCGGCTTCTATCGGTATTATCGGTTCAGCTGACGGCCCCACCTCGATTTATGTTTCTACCATTCTTCAGTCCAAATACATCGCCCCTATCGTTGTTGCTGCTTACTCTTATATGGCTCTGGTTCCTATTATCCAACCACCGATAATAAGAGCATTGTGTTCCAAAGCAGAAAGGTCTATTAAAATGCCAATGGTCAAGGGAGCCATTTCTCAAAGAATCAAGATTCTCTTTCCGATTATCACCACCCTGGTAACAGGTCTTATTGCTCCCAAAGCTACGCCGCTTATCGGAGCTCTTATGTTCGGTAACCTATTACGAGAATCCGGAGTAGTTAAGAACCTTTCTGAGACTGCCCAGAAAGAAATGGCTAATATCGTAACTATCCTGCTCGGTATCACTGTGGGTGGGATGATGTCAGGTACGGAATTCTTGAAAGCCGAGACTATTTTAGTATTTGCTCTTGGAGTATTTGCATTCAGCCTGGATACCGTCGCCGGTGTTCTTCTCGGCAAGATAATGAGCGCCCTCTCAGGAAGAAAAATTAATCCGATGATTGGCGCTTGTGGAATTTCCGCTTTCCCGATGTCGGGCCGCGTTGTTCAAAAGTTAGGATTGGAAGCTAATCCTTATAACCACCTGCTCATGCATGCTATGGGAGCTAATGTTGCCGGTCAAATCGCTTCGGTAGTGGCTGGCGGTATCATGCTGATGCTAGTACCTATTTTTGGCTAGGGAGGATGAAAAACAAAAACTGGCACAACCTCGAGTCACAAGAAGTACTAACTACGTTAAACACAAGTACTGCTGGCTTAAGTCAAGAAGAAGCCAAACGCCGTCTCGGTGAATTCGGCCCCAACGAACTCGTAGAAAAGAAGAAAATCTCACCCTGGGCAATCTTCCTGGAACAATTCAAAAATTTCCTCATCATTATTCTGCTGGTAGCTGTCGTCCTATCTGCCATCCTGGGCGAAGTAGCGGATGCCATCGTCATTGCTATTATCGTTGTCTTTGCCGCGGGACTCGGTTTCATTCAGGAGTATAGAGCCGAGCGAGCTTTGGAAGCCTTGAAGAAAATGGCGGCACCTACCGCCACAGTAATCCGTGACGGCAAAGAGACAGAAGTCCCGGCTAGAGAGCTGGTCCCAGGCGATATCGTTATCCTTAGAACGGGTGATAAAATACCCGCCGATGCCCGCCTTATTGCATCGATTAACTTGAAAACCGAAGAGGCGCCTTTGACCGGGGAGTCACTCCCTGTAGAAAAAACGGATAAAACTTGCCCTGCTGAAGCCGGGGTTGGCGACAGGAGGAACACCGCCTTTATGGGCACCGCCGCTGTCTATGGCCGAGGTACCGCCGTAGTTACCGCTACCGGTATGAACACCGAGTTCGGCAAAATCGCCACTATGCTTCAGGAAGTGGAAGAGGAACAAACTCCCCTGCAGAAAAACCTCAACCAGATGGGTAAATGGATTGGAATCGCTGCTTTGGCACTATGTTTTATTCTCGCTGGATTGGGAGTCCTTAGGGGACATCCCGTCCTCGAGATGCTTATTTGGGGAGTAAGCCTGGCAGTTGCCGCCGTTCCTGAGGCCTTACCGGCTGTGGTTACCATTTCGCTCGCCTTGGGCGTTCAGAAGATGGTTAAACGGCACGCCCTGGTAAGGAAACTGCCTTCCGTGGAAACCCTCGGTTCTACGACTGTCATCTGCTCGGATAAGACCGGCACCCTGACACAGGACCAGATGACCGTCCGCCGCCTGTACGTCGATGGTAAGCTAATCGATGTCTCGGGCGCCGGCTACGAACCCAAGGGCGGATTTGCTGTTAACGGCGTCGCGCTATCACCTCAATCGAGTCCGGGTTTATTAACTTTGCTTACCATTGGCAGTCTATCTAGTGATACTTCACTTGACTCAGAAGGTGGCACATGGGAAATAAAGGGCGACCCCACCGAAGGCGCTCTGGTAGTGGCGGCGGCTAAAGCTGGCCTCTGGCGACAAGACTTGAGCTCTAGGTTGCCCCGCATCGGTGAAATTCCTTTCTCATCGGAAACTAAGAGAATGACTACCGTCCATCAATCACCCCAGGGTAAAATCGCTTACGCCAAAGGTGCCGCTGAAGTAATCTTGAATTCCAGCCGCTACATCTTCACAGACGGCAAGGAGAAGGAACTTACCGATAAGGACAGAGAAATAATCCTGAATGCCGCTCATTCAATGGCTAACGATGCCCTCCGGGTATTGGGTCTGTCATACAAGAAGCTGCCTGAAGACGTAACCATCAATGAAAATATCGAGCGGGAAATGATCTTCGTCGGACTTGCCGGGATGATCGACCCGCCGCGGGAAGAGGTTAAGGACGCCGTCAGAATCTGTCACCAGGCTGGCATCAAATCGGTAATGATAACCGGCGACCATAAGCTGACGGCCGTCGCTATCGCCCGCGAACTTGGTATCCTCACAGATGGAATGGCTATTACCGGCGCTGAGCTTGATGAAATGAGTGACGAGCAATTCGGCGCCGTAGTCGAAAAAATAGAAGTTTATGCCCGTGTTTCTCCGGCTCACAAGATGCGCGTCGTAGAAGCTCTGAACAAAAAAGGCCACATCGTTGCGATGACCGGAGACGGGGTTAACGATGCCCCTGCTCTCAAGAAAGCCGATATCGGTGTCGCTATGGGTATAACCGGCACTGATGTATCAAAAGAAGCCGCCGATATGGTGCTCACCGATGATAACTTCGCCTCGATTGTAGCTGCGGTGGAAGAAGGGCGGGGCATATTCAATAATATCAAAAAGTTCCTTGTCTTTCTTCTTTCTGCTAATCTGGGTGAAATACTGCTTATGGGAATAGCTATTCTCTTCGGTCCGCTTCTGGGATTAGAAGCTGGAATTCTACCGCTTATCGCCATCCAGATTCTTTATGTCAATCTGGCGACCGATGGTTTGCCAGCAATTGCCCTCTCGGTCGACCCCCCTGACCCCGATATTATGCAGAGAAAACCACGTCCTCGCCATCAATCTATCTTTAGCGGTGCTGTTACTTGCTATCTCGCTGGTATCGGTATCTGGACGGCGCTGGTCACACTGGGAGTCTTTGTCTGGGCGATCAATGTAGGAAAAAGCCTTATCGAAGCCCAGGCGTTGTGTTTCATCACCCTGATATTGGTCGAGTTCTTCAACGCCTTCAACTGCCGCTCATTCGAGTTTTCTTTGTTTAAGATTGGGCCCTTCCGTAACCGCTGGCTGGTCGGGGCAGTCCTGCTGACCATGGCTATATCCGTTCCGTTATTCTATATCCCTTTCTTCAACGATATATTCAATACTTACCCCTTGACTCTCAACGACTGGATTATTGCCCTTATCGCTGGCTTCTCAGTCGTGGTCATTGTGGAGATAGCCAAATTCATCGGCTATTGTAGAAGAAAAGATTAGGAAGAGTGTATAAGAGAGGGGCTTCAAGCCCCTCTCTTATTTTCCCCTGCCTTTGACCTCTCAATAAAAGCCCCTTATAATTGAATCTGGAAGGAGTTAAAATTAGCACAGAATCGGAAATCATTAATAGTTGCCGTGTTATTGCGGTAGTCGGGCTTTCATCTAGTCCAGACAAGCCCAGTTACCACGTAGCCAGTTCATTAAAAGAAGAAGGCTATAAAATAATTCCGGTGAACCCCACCATGAAGAAAATACTGGGACAAGTCTGTTACCCCGACCTCAGTTCTATCCCCGAGTCGGTCGATGTGGTTGATATCTTCCGCCGTTCTGAAGATGTTATGCCAATTATCGAGGA
>JAZDIU010000078.1:0-4529 GCA_043804635.1 Chloroflexota bacterium | reverse complement strand
ATTAATAGTTACAAAGCTAAGGTCTCTAGTAAGCGATTATTACAACTCTTCGATGAGATACTTACTCGCCTCTAAAGGGTAGTTGCATTTCTATTAGCAATTTAAGGAGGTCTCATGCCAACAGCTAAAATAGGCGTTATTGGGGGGACGGGACTTTATGATATCGAGGGGATGGTCGATATTCAGGAAGTTAATATAGAGACGCCATTCGGCAAGCCGAGCGACGCCATAACCATCGGCAAGCTGGAGGGGGTGGGGATTGCTTTTCTGCCCCGGCACGGTAAGGGGCACCGCATTATGCCCAGCGAACTGCCATCGCGGGCAAATATCTATGCCCTAAAATCGCTGGGGGTGGAGCATATCATTGCTATAAACTCGGCGGGCAGCTTCAAGAAAACCATCAAGCCCGGCGACCTCCTGATTCCCGACCAGCTCATCGACCGCACCAAGGGCCGGATTAGCTCTTTCTTCGGCGAGGGCATCGTTGCCCATATTTCCTTCGCCGACCCGGTCTGTCCGGTGTTATGCAAGGTTCTATATGAGTCAGCAAAGGAAGCCGGCGCTACCGTCCATCCCAAAGGGACTTTCGTGGTTATGGAAGGTCCGGCTTTTTCCACCCGGGCGGAATCGAAGCTGCACCGCTCCTGGGGCGCCGACCTCATCGGTATGACGGCACTGCCCGAAGCCAAGCTCGCCCGCGAGGCAGAAATCTGCTATGCCATTATCGGCTGTGCCACCGACTACGATAGCTGGTGGGAAGAGAGAGAAGCAGTCACGGTGGATATGATTATAGCTACCCTACGTAAGAACGTGGATACCGCCAAGAAGATTATCAAGCTGGCGGTAAAACGGATACCGGGAAAGCGGGAGTGCGAATGTGCCACAGCTCTCAAAACAGCCATCGTTACCGCTCCGGAAGCGATACCACCGGAGCAGAAAAAGAAATTGAATTTACTGATAGGCAAGTACATCAAGTAATCTGGGGTGGCATTTAATGGATGTGGGGAAAGCGGAGGTAATAGCCGAGAAGCTAAGACGAGAGCCATACCACCTGTTCAGGAACGACTGTTTTATCAAGTCCCTGCGGTTTAAGCGGAGATGTCGAGAGTTGGGAATCACAGCGAAGGCAGTATTTTGTATCGGGCTGGGCAGGGCTAGTTGGTTCGGACGCTGGCTGACAATACCGGTAATTCACGGCTGGGGAGAAGTTGACGACAAGAGGATAGAAACATCTCGACCGCTCGGCGCCTCCGGGATTTGGGGTATAATACCTATGAATATCAGACCGGTAATCAAGCTAAGGATTTAGATGGCAGATACTAAATTTGGTTGTTTACCAACGGCAATCGGCACAATGCCGCACAAAGACCCCTCGGCGGCATGCTCTCTGATTGCGCGCTTTCTAAAAGACATACCCTGCTGGCCGCAATTACCTAACCGCTCATTCCGGGAAAATATGTATATCCAGTATAGCGAAGGCTTTCCCGGCGCTGCAGTCACGGAAGACCGAATTTATGTCGACCGCTCTAAGGACTTTTCTAAACCTTTAGAAGAGCTTTATTCGGCTTATTTAGGCAACGACTCCGGAAAATATCCAGTTAGTCGCGAATACGCTGCCGGACTGCACTCATTCCTGACTTTAGGAGGACTTTCACCGAGGGCGGTCAAAGGACAGATAGTCGGACCTATTAGCTTCGGGCTGACTGTTACCGACGAAAACCGCCGGTCGATAATCTACGACGATACCCTGGCTGATGCCTCCGCTAAATTGCTCAGGCTCAAAGCAAGCTGGCAGGAAAAGGCTCTAAGCAAAATCTCAAAGAATACTATCATCTTCGTCGATGAGCCTTCGATGGCTTCTTTCGGCTCGGCGTTTACGCCCATCTCCCAGGAAAAAGTCGTCAGCCTGCTGGAAGAAGTCTTCGGCGGTATCAGCGGACTCAAAGGAGTGCACTGCTGCGGTAATACCGACTGGTCGGTCCTGCTTAAGACCAGCGCCGATATATTAAGCTTCGATACCTACAGCTATGCGGAGTCGCTCAGCCTCTACCCAAAAGAAATAAAGAAATTCCTGGACAGAAACGGAGCGATTGCCTGGGGGATTGTACCTAATGACATCGAGGCACTGGCTAAAGAAACCGTTGCCAGCCTCAAAGACCGGCTGGAAGAGGCACTGGCGCCCTTCACCAGAAACGGCATCCGCTTCAAGCAGTTAATCGAACAGGGACTGCTTACCCCTAGCTGCGGATTGACCCGGCTGCCCACCGAAGAAGCCTCGGAACAAGCCCTGGAGCTGCTTACCGAACTATCCAGTGCGATAAGAAAACGGTATTTATAAGCTGTAAGCTATCAGCAATCAGCTAAAATTCTATTTTTTAAGCACCTTTTTTACAGCGCTGTCTGCCGCAATACGTCCTGAGTTAAGAGCAAAGCCAAACATACTGCCGGTAAGCGCAAAGCAATAAGTCTCCGATTGCCAGCCTCCGCAGCAAACGCCAGCCGCATAAAGTCCCGGAATGGGTTTATCCTGCTTATCGAGGACTTCCATACGATGATTGATTTTAATGCCGCCGATGGTATCCGGGTAGTGCGAGTAACATTTAACTGCGTAGAAAGGCGGGGTACGCAGCGGGATGAGAAATCTTCTATCCTTTACAAAAGTCGCGTCGTGTCCCTGGTCGCAGAACGAGTTATATTCATCTATAGTCGCCTTAAGGACGGCCGGTGAAGTTCCCATCCACTTAGCGATTTCAGTCCAGGAATTGGATATCTTAACGTTGCCCCGATTAGCTTCTAACTTCAGCATATCCGGTAAGTCGGTCCACTTGCTGCCAGCGACCGCACGGACTCCATAAATCTTATCGATATGTTCTCCCAGGTCTTTCGATAAATCAGCCCACTGCTGTCCGCCCGTTTTAGGAACACGAATGCCGATATTAGTTCCTTCGGCACCGATAATATTATCTTTGATAACATTATTTTTGATTTTCTCATCGAAGACAGTATAAGAAAGCTTGCCCGGCTGCCTATCGACGACGTTGCCCCGCAATCCCATATCGAAGAGAAGTCCCTCATCGAAATAGCGTTCTCCGTTCTTATTTATCCAGATAGCCTCGGGCCGCTGGTTAAGCAAGTTGACGAGCCTGGTTCCGGGAAAGCGGGGACCCCAGTAATGAAGTATTCCCAGACCTTCCGTACCGGCGCCAATATCGATTGCCATCTGCAAGCCATCACCAGCTACCTCTTTTAACCCGATATAGATGATATCTTCGCTGTAAGTAGGACAATATTTCTTCAGCATTTTCTTATTGCCGCCGTATCCACCGGTGGTTATGATGACGCTCTTCGCCTCGACTTTTAGCTCGCCTTTCTCCGTAGTCGCTAAGACTCCGGTGACGTTCCCTTTGGCATCGGTCAATAGCTTCTTCACCGGACTCTGGCAAAGAATCTTAACACCCAGTTCGTCACAGCTTTTCATTAAGGGTCTGAGCACAGTAGCACCGAGGACACGGTGAAATGTGCGGATATTATAATGGGGGTTCATCGCACAGATAAACTCAACGTTGAGTCCTTTCTCTTCAAGCCAACGTTCAGTATCTCCGGAAATGTCTACATAAGCACGAAGAATTCTGGGATCGATTGTCCAGTGGTGAAAATCCATTCCAGCCTTAAAAAGCTCATCCTTGGGAGCATCAATCATTCGTCTCTTTTCGGCGGGACTTTCCGCAGCAAAAAATCCGCCAGCCATAGCTGAATGGCCGCCAACGCTCCGCCGCTTTTCCAGAACTAACACTTTCGCCCCTTTTTCAGCCGCCTGAACGGCCGCCGCCAAGCCAGCGCCGCCTCCACCAACGATAGCAACATCGGTTTTCAAAGTTTCAGCCATTTGTATCCAATCTCCTTTAGATTTAGTGATGACTCTACGGAACTTCGGACAAAAGCATAATACCATTTCGCGAGCTTTGTCAATTTTGTGAGAAGCTGTCAGCCGTCAGCGATAAATACTAACAATGGCAAATATTACAATACCCAACCCTACCTGGATTCTGGCCGGAGTTTATCCTGAACCTGTTCACACTAAATATTCTTTGGTTATTGATTATCGTTTGGTTATTGTTCCGATTCCCCTGTCATACGGGATGTCCCGATTCGCTTCGCCTCCTGCGGGATTCCGTACGAGTGGCGAGTCGGAACCAGATGAACGGAGTAAATCGGCCTTTCTTGGTGATTGGTCATTGCTCTTCTTGTCGCCCCCCAACCTAACGTGTTAGACTTCTGTATATTCTCGTCTAAACAGGAGGTAGGAAAGTGGCACTTCTTGAAGAACCAATCAAAGGCACGAAATTAATTAAAAACTATATCAACGGAGAATGGGTTGAATCTAAAGGCGAGCTTACCGAGGTGGTCAATCCCGCTACTGGCAAGGTAATCGCTAAAGTCCCGATTTCCACCAAGGACGATATAGATGCGGCAGTAGCCGCCGCCCGTGAAGCATTCCCCGCCTGGAGAGCCACCCCTCCCGTAGCCCG
>JAZDIU010000077.1:0-4344 GCA_043804635.1 Chloroflexota bacterium | reverse complement strand
GTGGAGCAGCTGGTTAAGGAAGGCACACTTGAAGAAGTACCGGGAGTCGGCGAAGCTATCGCCAAGAAAATCACCGAATTGGTAACTACGGGCCGCCTGGAATATTACGAAAAGCTCAAAGCCGAGTTCCCCGAAGGCATCACTGCCCTGCTGGATATTCCCGGCGTCGGGCCCAAGACTGCCAAACTGCTTTCCACGGAGCTGGGCATCAAGACTGTCGATGACCTGGAAGCCGCCATTACTAGTGGGAAGGTAGCCAGCCTCTACCGTATGGGCGACAAAACTGCGGAGAATATCCTCCGCCATATCCAGGCACTGCGTAAGAAAGAGCAGCGCATCCCCATCGGTCAAGCGTTAATCGTGGTGGATGATATTGTATCCAGTCTCAAGGATGTGCCCGGACTCAAGAACTTAACGCCCGCCGGAAGTTTGCGCCGCTTCCGCGAGACCATCGGCGATATCGATCTGATGGGGACGGCGGATGATGCCGGCAAAGTCATCAAGGCTTTCACCGCCTTACCGCAGGTGAAACGGGTGCTCGCCAGCGGCACCACGAAAGCCAGTGTGATTGTCTCTCACGAACTGCAGGTAGACCTACGTATCGTCGAGCACGATTCTTTCGGCTCGACATTCCAGTATTTTACCGGCAGTAAACAGCATAATATCAACCTCAGAACGAGGGCACTAAAGCAGAAACTGAGCTTATCGGAATACGGCATCACCAACCTGAAAACCAACGAGCTTGAAAAGTTTACCACCGAAGAGGCTTTCTACAAAAGGCTGGGAATGCAATACATTCCACCGGAAATAAGAGAGGGCACCGATGAGATAGACCGTGCGGCGAAAGGCACCGTCCCCAAGCTGATTGAGTTAGGCGACATCAAGGGTGACCTCCACGTCCACAGCAAATGGAGCGACGGACGAAACACGATTGAAGAGATGGCTAAGGCAGCTAAAGCGGCGGGCTTCGAATATATCGCCATTGCCGACCACTCCTTGGGACGGGGCATTGCCCGCGGACTGAACATCGAGCGGTTAAAAGAGCAAATAGCGGAGATAAAAGAGCTTAACCGCAAGCTCAGCGGTATTCATATCTTTACCGGTATGGAAGTGGATATTCGTGCCGATGGCACTCTGGATATACCGGATGAGGTCCTCAAAGAGTTGGAGGTGGTGACAGCTTCCATCCATTCGGGTCTGGAGGAAACTGAAGAAAAGATGACGAAGCGGGTGATGAAAGCGATGGAAAATCCTAACGTGGATATACTCGCTCACCCGACTGCCCGACTTATGCCCGACCGTGAGCCGGTTGAAATCGATATGGAGGCTATCTTCCAGAAGGCGGTCAAAACCAGGACGATGCTCGAAATAAATGCGATGCCAGAACGCCTCGACCTCAAAGATACCCATATTTACCGGGCGAGAGAGCTTGGCATAAAGCTGGTAATCAATACCGACGCCCATTCAATCGACCACTTCGGGCTGATGCGCTTCGGGGTGGGGATGGCGAGGCGGGGTTGGTGCGAGAGGGATGATATAATTAATACGATGTCGCTTTCTAAGCTAACTGCCTATTTGAAAACACGGGAAATATAAAATGAACGACTCTTCATTGACCTCGGCCGAAGAAGAAATAATCAGAAACCTGAGACAGCAGATTATCGGCGGCAAACACTGGTACCTGGCGCTGCTGGAGGCGATGAAGCTCTGGACAAAGCCTGATGAAACCATCAACGGACGAGCTTATCACTATCTAATCGAAGGTGAAGCTTTCGACTGGCTGCTGCTCGCCGAGCGCCTGTGCCAATCGGTCGCTGACTTAATACCTGAAGAAGAAAAGAGCTCTCTATTGTTCAAGAGCAGACCGCCGCTTACCTTAACCAAGGAAAAATTCAGAGAGCTACTCGGAGAACTCAAATACCAACAGTACCTGAACTACTATTACGGCATCACAGTAGAGGAAGCTTTAGTTCAGGCCGTCGAAGAAGAAGTCCGCAAAGAGAGACTGAGCTTAGGACTTTTAAGGGAGGCGGACACTACCAACGAAGCTTACCGCCGAATCTACGGAACAACCCGGGCAGTCCTGCTAAAGCATTTCAGGAAAGAGAAAGGGTATCCTCAACTAAGGTCGATTAGCCTGACCGAACTCAAGGAATTCACCTACTGGCTGTTCAAATACAGGGTAAAGCACTGCGACAGCACCAGAGTAGCCAGCGATACCAAAAAAGCACTGACCTGGCTTAAGAATAACGGATTTTCAGGTAAACCAATGCCGGTTTAGCCGTCTACTCTTTTGGTACTTCCAGGCACCTGACTACCAGCAAGGGGACATTTGTCGTCCGGATTACTTTATCGGCGACACTGCCCAGTACCCAGCGAGCAATACCGGTCCTTCCGTGCGTGGTCATCGCAATCATGCTGGCATCCATTTCCTTAGCAATCCGCAAAATTTCACCAGCGGCATCGCCGGCGGTCACCATAACATTTATGGTAGCCCCTTTCTTCTTTAATATGTTACCAATCCTGGTAAGGTACTCGGCGGCGCTCTTTTTGATGGGCTTTAATTCTTCCTCAGTATATGGGACCTGAACGCTTTCACCTACCTGCACTACATAGTGATAAGTCGATGATATTACCTGGAGTAAAGTAATCACGGGTTTCGGGGAAGCCAGTCTATCCACCAGCTCTTCGACATAAGGCAGAACACACTCAGCTAACTTGGAACCATCCAGAGAAACGAGTATTCTTTCGTACATTTTCCCTCCTAATACTTTGCGATTTGCTCTTTGAGGCGTTCCAGTTTAGTGGCGAGATTATAGAGCTTCTGCCTTTCCTTGTCAATAACCGGAGCGGGTGCCTTTTCCAGGAACATTTTGTCGTTTAACCGGGTTTCAAGTCGCCCGATTTCAGCCTGGGCTTGCTCGATTTCTTCCTGTAACCGCCTTTTCTCCGCAGCTAGGTCTACCATACTTTCTATAGGAATAACTACGGTGGCTTCTTTCAGCACCATCACCAGGGCATTTTCACCCTGAGGGGCTTCCTTTCTGGTCTCCAGAATTGTAACCGGCTTGGCTCTTGCCAGGCTCTCAATTGCCTGAGAATAGGGAAGAATAGACTTCGTCAGCCGGCCTCCATAGATTTGCGCTTCCACCCATCTGGAGCTTTCTACGTTGTGCTCAGCACGAGCATTGCGGATAGAGCGGACGATTTCGATTACGGAGTCCATTACCTGCTCCGACTCCAGATTGATGGCTTTGGAATCGGCTTCGGGATAAGGAGCAACCATTATGGATTCGCCTTTCTTTTGGTCAGGAAGACTCTGCCATAGCTCTTCGGTAATGAAAGGCATAAAGGGATGCAGTAAGCGGAGCGAAGTCTCCAGAACATTCACCAGCACCGGTATAGGCGATGGTGCTGAGCCAGTACGCAGGCGAATCTTAGCTAATTCGATATACCAATCGCAGAAATCGCCCCAGAGAAAATCATAGACTTGCCGCTGGGCTTCCTCGAATCGGAAGTCGATAAGCAGGTTGTTTACGGAGGCAATAACTTGATTGATTTTGCTCAGAATCCAGCGGCCTTCCGTGGGTAAGTCCTTTTCGATTTGCCATGATGTCCGACCCGGCTCAATGCTCCTGAGAACAAAGCGGGTGGCATTCCACAGTTTGTTAGCGAAGTTTCGGCCGGACTCCAATTTGGCGGCGGTCAGCTTGCTATCGTTCCCAGGTGAGGTGCCTGTAATAACAGCGAAGCGCAAAGCATCGGCACCGTATTGCTCCACGGTAACCATCGGGTTAATCACGTTGCCTTTAATCTTACTCATCTTCTCGCCGCGCTCGTCTCTTATCAAACCGTGAAGATAAACGGTGCAGAAGGGTATCTCGCCAGTGTCCTCTAAGCCCATCATAATCATCCGGGCGACCCAGAAGAAAAGTATGTCGTAGGCAGTTTCCATCACGGTGGTCGGGTAGAAGTAACGGAAGTCCGGCGTATCATCGGGCCAGCCGAGAGTTGAGTGAGTCCAGAGACCCGAGCTGAACCAGGTATCCAGCACATCCGGGTCTTGCTCAATCTTTTTTGAACCGCAATGAACACATTCTTTTGGTTCTTCTATTGCGACCGTCAGCTTACCGCAGTCCCGGCAATACCAGACGGGTATGCGGTGTCCCCACCATAGCTGCCGACTGATACACCAATCGCGGATATTTTCCATCCAGTTAAGATAGACTTTGGTGAAGCGAGAAGGAATAATATCGATGCGTCCGTCCACTACGGCTTTGATTGCCGGCTCAGCCAGAGGTTTGGTATTGACGAACCACTGCTTGCTGACCAGCGGCTCGATAA
>JAZDIU010000076.1:0-88610 GCA_043804635.1 Chloroflexota bacterium | reverse complement strand
AGGGAGTTTTGCTCCCTCTTTTTTAGATGCCAATTACCGCTTGGGGGATTGTTTGGCTTTGCGGGCACGGATGAGACCCGGTTTCTTTCTCTCTTTGACTCTGGGGTCTCTGGTAAGTAAGCCATTCTGACGCAAAACAGCTTTATGTTTTTCATCTGCCTGAACGAGGGCACGGGAGATACCATGGGAGATTGCCTCGCTTTGTCCGGTTGTCCCCCCACCAGTTGCCTTAACCACCACTCTATATTTATTGAGAGTCTCGGTAACCGTGAGAGGCTTTAAAATATGCCCACGGTCTACCACGCGGGGAAACACTTCCTCGTAGGGAATATCGTTTACCAGGATAGCCCCTTCGCCCGGCAGTAGTTTTACCTCAGCTATGGCGCACTTACGTCTACCCGTTCCACAAAAATAGGTTTCCTTTTCCATTTCAGACCTCTTCGGTAATATTAGTCTTTATTTGACCCTGATGAGGATTGCTCTCACCGGCAAAAACCCGCAGTCTTTTTAACATACTGGCACCCAGCCGGTTTCGAGGCAGCATCCCTTTAACAGCGTGCTCGATTGCCCGGGTAGGATGGGTCTCCAGCATTTTCTCTAAACTTTCGCTCTTGAATCCGGCTGGATAACCAGAATGCCGGTAGTAGAATTTCTTCTTCTCTTTACCACCGGTTACAGCTATTTTCTCCGCATTGATAACAACGACATAGTCACCGGTATCGAGATAATGGCAAAAGATTGGCTTATGCTTACCCATAAGTAGACCGGCGGCACGGGTGGCTACTTTACCCAGGATTTTATCCGAGGCATCGATTAGATACCACTCACGCTTGATATCGCTTGCTTTAGTCGTATACGTTTTCATCATTATATTCCTCAAAAGGCCGTGAATAATTTACTTTCACCAGGCATAACCCGCTGGGTGGAGCCACCGGTCCGGCCAGACCGGGCTTTTTCGCCTCAATTATATCATAAAAATGGCTGGCACTCATCTTGCCCAGACCAACTCTAATCAGGCTGCCCACAGTAGCGCGCACCTGATGAGACAAGAACGAGTTTGCCACCATAGTATAAACTACACAATCCTCTTCCCGTTTTGTCTCGGCTCGGTAAACTCTCCGCACTGTGCTTTTAAGTCCCATATCGCTGGTGAAAGAAGCAAAATCATGTTCGCCGAGAAGTGCCTTGCTCGCTTCATTCATATCTTCTATGTTTAGCCGCCCGCTGACCAGGTAAGAAAACTCATCTCTCAACGGAGAGCGGGTCTGTCTATTAAGTATGCTATACCGGTACTCCCGGCTAATCGCCTGCCGTCTGACATTAACTGAATCATTTACTTTATGAGCCGTCCTGACCGCAATGTCCGCTGGCAAATAATAATTCATTCCGTTAATAAACGCTTTGACGGGAAGTGACGACCATGTTCTGAAGCTCACTACCTGCCCCATTGCGTGGACACCGGTATCCGTGCGGCTCGCCCCGAGCACCCGCGTCCTCTCCCCGGTGAGTTTTGCTATAGCTTTCTCTAATTCTCCTTGTATAGTAGGTTGGCCCGCCTGCAGTTGAAAACCGTAGTAGTTGGCGCCGTTATATTCCAGAATCAGGACAATCTTGGTAGCAGTCGATACGGAATTGACTTTTTCTACCTCGGGGCCGACCCTGGTCGATACCATTACTCTACCAACTCAAGACGGACCGCCTGTGCCCCATCTCCCACCCTTAATCCGAGTTTAACGATGCGGGTATAGCCGCCGGCACGCTGGGCATACTTCTGACCAAGCTCAGCGAATAATTTATCGGTCACCTTCTCATCGAAGATAAAAGCCAGTGCCTGGCGGCGGGACTGGAGGCTACCCTCTTTACCGAGCGTAATCATTTTCTCCGCCAGAGGTTTGACTTTCTTTGCCCTGGACTCGGTAGTAGTTATTTTCCCATGATTTAGTAAGTCGGTCACCAAATTACGGTGCATTGCCCTTGTATAATCCTGGGTTTTGCCCAGTCTTCTACCAGCCGTTTTGTGTCTCATGATACCTAATCTTTCTCCTCGGTAGTATCTTCATCGCCTTCGGCGGCTTCGCTAGTCTCAGTGAGTTCTCCAATTTCAGTAGCTTCGCCAGCCAGAGATAGCCCCATTGCCGCCAGACGTTCTTTTATTTCTTGCATCGATTTTTGCCCGAGATTGCGCAAGTTAAGCAGGTCTCTTTCCTCTTTACTAACCAGTTCGCCGACCGTCGTGATAGCTCCGCGTCTCAAGCAATTCATTGTGCGCACCGATAAGTTAAGTTGCTCTACGGGCATATTGAATAACTCCGCAGGAATAGACGAGGAAGAAGGCTCCTTCTCTACGGCCTGCTCCTGTGAAATCCGGGTATAATTTACGAATGGGGATAGCTGCTCTATTAAAATATCAGCGGCGCGACTGATGGCATCGGCCGGTGAGATAGTGCCGTCCGTCCAAACTTCCAGTTGCAGCCGTTCACGGCCAGCTTCTTGACCGACGTGCACCGGCTCAACACTAAAATTGACCTTGCGCACCGGGCTAAAAATAGCATCGACCGGAATTACTCCTATCGGGAGATTATCCCCGGGTCCGGCTTCCTGGTAACCTTTGCCCAACTCGACATCGAACTCGGCATAAAGTTTAGCTTTAGATGAGTCAAGAGCTGCCAGATAAAGCTCGGGATTAACGACTTCAAAGTCTACAGAAGGCTTAATGTCTCCGGCAAAAACTTGTTTCTCCCCTTCTACATCGAGCGTTAGTTTACCCGGTTGACCGGCGACTGGTTTTATCCTCAATCCCCTGACATTAAGAATAAATTCAACAACATCTTCCTTCACGTGAGGAATGGTTGAAAATTCATGTTGAATGCCGTCAATTCTGATTTTGGTAACCGCGGCACCTGGCAAAGAACTAAGCAGGACACGGCGCATAGTATTCCCCATCGTAATGCCCAAGCCCTTTTCCAGCGGCTCAGCGACAAATCTAGCGAAGTTGTCTTTGCTTTCAGTACACTCAATCTTAGGTATTACCAGCTGTGACAAATCTACCTCCTTATCGCGAGTAGTACTCAACTATTGCCTTTCCTTCGAACTTGGCACCACTCTCTTCAGGAGTCGGTAGAGAAAGAATCCGACCGGTGAGCTTCTCTTTCTCCAGACTTAACCAGACTGGGATGGACTTGGCTTTAATAGCTTCGACCAATGTTTTGTAATACTCGGTTTTAGTGCTGCCTTCCCTCCAGCTAATCGTATCACCTTCTTTGACACGGCAGGAGGGAATGGAAGTTTTGCGACCGTTAAGCATAATGTGCCCGTGCTGAACTATCTGCCGTGCCTGGGGACGGGAATCGGCAAACCCCAGGCGGTAGACTACGTTATCGAGTCTCCTCTCCAGCAACACAATCAGATTATCGGCGGTGATGCCCTGACTTCTTTCCGCTTTTTCAAAAAGTATCTTGAATTGCCGTTCGAGGACTCCGTAAGTGAAGCGCGCTTTCTGCTTCTCCATTAGCTGAAGACCGCGGTCGGAACGTTTACGGCGCTGACGATGTGGTCCCGGAGGCGCGCTCCGTTTATCGAACGTACAATGGGTGATACACTTGTTACCTTTCAACAATAGTTTATCGCCTAAATGGCGGCATACCCGGCAGACCGGTTCGATATATCTTGCCATTTTCTACACACGCCTCCTCTTGGGTGGGCGGCAGCCGTTATGCGGAATTGGAGTTACATCTCTGATGCTGGTGATGTAAAGTCCCGAACTCTGTAAAGAGCGGAGAGCTGCTTCCCGCCCGCTACCCGGGCCCTTAACGTAAACCTCTATCTGACGCAACCCCTGTTCCATCGCTTTACGGGCTGCATCATGGGCGGCTAGTTGTGCAGCGTAGGGAGTGCCCTTACGTGAACCTTTGAATCCGGCTGTGCCCGAACTTCCCCAGGAAATAACATTACCTTTCGGGTCGGTGATTGTTACTATCGTATTATTAAAGGTCGATTGAATAAAAGCTTTCCCGGCAGGAATTATTTTCCGTTCCCGTTTTCTTCCTCTAGGTCGCCTTTCCCTTTTCTCTGTTGTCATTTTTTAACTCCCACGATTACTTCTTAGCCGTGCCGCGTCTTCTGCCTCTGCCGGCTACCGTCTTACGAGTACCACGCTGGGTGCGGGCATTAGTCCGCGTCCGCTGTCCTCTGGATGGCAGGTTGTGACGATGCCTCAAACCACGGTAGCTGCCAATCTCAATGAGACGCTTGATATTAAAGCTAACTTCTTTTCTCAGGTCTCCCTCGACCCTCGTCTCCCGGTTAATAATATCTCGGAGACGGTTGATTTCTTCTTCAGTCAGACCTTCCATTTTGGTCTCAGGGTTGACATTAGCCTGAGCTAGAATTCTCTGGCTCAACGCGGGCCCGATGCCATAGATATATTGCAACGAGACCCAAGCTTGTTTGTTTCCGGGTAAATCAACCCCAGCAATACGTGCCATTCCTGCCTCCTAACCTTGCCTCTGCTTATGCTTGGGGTTGGAACAGATGACCCTGACCACCCCTCGCCGCTTAATAATACGGCATTTTTCGCATCTTACTTTTACCGAAGCTCTAACTTTCATAATTCACTTCCTACCTAAGGCGATAAGTAATCCTGCCCCGGCTCAGGTCATAGGGAGAAAGCTCTACCAAAACCCGGTCGCCAGGTAAGATTTTTATGTAATGCATTCTTATCTTACCCGAGATATGGGCCAGTACCTTGTGTCCGTTTGGTAACTCAACGCGGAACATAGCGTTGGGCAAGGACTCCACTACCGTGCCCTGGACCTCGATTGTTTCTTTCTTAGGCATAACCTCCCTGTTTTTCAGCAGTCCTATATGGCAGTTAATATCTCAGGCTCGCCATCAGTGATGGCGATGGTGTGCTCGAAATGAGCGGAAAGACTGCCATCGTTGGTGCGCACCGTCCAGTTATCATCATCTGCCTTAGTAAGCCAACCGCCGGCGTTGACCATTGGTTCAAGGGCAAAAGTCATTCCCTTTTTCAGCAGCGGTCCTTCCCCGGGTATCCCGAAGTTAGGAATGAGCGGTTCCTCGTGCATTTCCCGGCCGATACCGTGCCCGGTGTATTCGCGCACCACCGAAAATCCTTTCGACTCAGCATGGTGCTGAATAGCTGAAGAAATAGCGCCTAACCTTACCCCGGGATGAGCAGCGGCGATACCGGCGTTAAGAGCGCCCTCGGTAGCGGAAATCAGATGCTCTGCCTCTTCACTGATTTTACCCACGCCTACCGTCATGGCAGCATCACCCTGAAAGCCCATATAAATAGCACCGAAATCAAGAGACACAATATCGCCTTCCTTTAATACCCTCTTCCCTGGAATCCCGTGCACTACCTCATCATTTACCGAGACACAGAGAGTAGCCGGAAATCCCCGGTAGCCTTTGAAAGAAGACTTGGCTCCGAGTTTCTCTAATTCTCTTGCTGCAATAATATCCAATTCTTCGGTTTTCACACCCGGTCTCACTTGAGATTTCAAAATCTCCAACACTTTTGCTACGATTTTACCAGCTTGCCGCATAATTCTAATTTCCGCTTCGGATTTAATGATTATCATCTTTTCCCGGAGCGGACTTTATCTCCCCTAAGGCTCCCGGTTATCCTGCCTCCCACCTCATCCAAGCCACCTTCTCCATTTATCTCTACCAGCTTACCCGACTTGGTATAATAATCGATTAGCGGGGCAGTCTCGGCAAAATAGACCTCAAGCCGCTTCTTAACCGTCTCCGCAGTATCATCCGCACGCTGGTACAACTCACCACCACATCGGTCGCACTTGCCGGCTACCTTCGGCGGTGAATTTATCTCATGGTAAGGGGCCTGGCATTTGCGGCAAATCCAGCGCCCTCCGAGGCGCCTCATCAATTCTTCTTCAGAAACCTTAATATAGACCACCTTATCTATCGCTTTACCCTGACCGGCGAGGGCTTTATCCAGAGCTTCAGCCTGCGCCAGATTTCTGGGGAAGCCATCGAAAATAACCCCCTTCTGGCAGTCAGGTGCCGAAATCCTTTCCAGAACCATTTTTATCGTTACCTCATCCGGGACCAGTTTGCCCCGCTCCATATACGACTTCGCTTTAAGTCCTAATTCCGTCTTTTTCTCGAGCGCCTGCCGGAAAAGGTCGCCGGAAGCAATCGGTTTCAATCCTAATGTCTCGGCAGTCTTAGCCGCCTGTGTTCCTTTACCCGCCCCCGGGGCACCGAGAAAAATAATATACATCTTACCTTTATTTAATAAAACCTTCGTAGCGCCTCATTGCCAGTTGCGCTTCCATCTGTTTCATAGTGTCAAGGACCACGCCGACCACGATTATTAAACCTATGCTAGAAAATTGAATTACTTGGACGTTGGTAACTTCGCGGGCTAAGAAAGGTATTACCGCAATTAGTCCCAGATAAAGAGCTCCCGCCCAGGTAATGCGCTTTACGACGGCATCCAAATAGGCCCTAGTATTTTTACCCGGCCTGATTCCCGGGATAAAGCCTCCCTGCTTCTGAAGTGTCCCAGGCAAATCTTGTTGTTCGAAAATAACAAACGTATAGAAAAAGGCAAAACCAACCGCCAGCAAAAAGTAGAGCACCCAGTAAATCAGCCCCTCGGGTAAAGGCGCGTTGGGATTGAAAATATTCACGATGTGATTAGCCAGGTTCGATTCAGCACCGGCCGGATTTTGGAAATAGCTGGCTATCATGCCGGGAAATATCACCAGTGAAACAGCAAAAATTAGCGGTATCATACCGGCACTATTTACTCTCAACGGTATATGAGTCGCCCCTGATTGCCTGTACATCCGGCTACCTTTAAAGACAGTCCGGGCGTACTGAACGGGAATACGGCGGTGGGCTTCGGTAAAGACAACGATTGCTACGATAGTAACCAGTGAAATGATGACGTAGACCGCCAGTCCGAAAAACTGCTCTTTGGCAAGAAATCCCTGCCCGATCATTTCCGGTAAACCAGCGACGATACCGGCAAAAATGATTATAGAAACACCGTTGCCAATACCATATTCTGTAATCCGCTCGCCTAACCAGACACAAAACATAGTACCCGCTATCAAAGAGCAAACGATAGCGATGGTCGGCAGTAATTCGTGACTAGAGACCACGCCTTCCCGCTGTAGCAGGACCAGTTGCCCATAACCGGAAAGTCCGGCTAAAGGTGCCGTCAGCCAGTGGCTGATTAAATTAAGCTTTTCTCTGCCGGCTTCCCCCTCCATAGACAGGGCTTGCAGTTTAGGAATAACCGGCGTCATTAGCTGCATAATGATTGTGGAAGTTATATAAGGATAGACTCCCATCGCCGCCACGCTGAAGTAACGCATCGCCCCACCGCTAAACAAGTCCAGCATTCCAAGCACGGCGTTACGTTGAAATAGCTCTCTCAAAGCGACAGTATCCACTCCGGGAAGCGGAACGTGAGCAATAAATCGGAAAGCTATCAGAATACCGATAGTAATCAGGATGCGACGTCTCAAATCGGGCAGGTGAAAGGCGTCTATCATCGCCTGGAGGAGTCTCGGCCTATTCTGCCTTTGGCGCATGTTCTATCTCCTCCGCTTTACCTCCCGCCGCCTCAATCTTGGCTTTAGCAGCGTTAGAGAACTTGTGTGCTTTAACCATAAGCGGTTGGCTAATATCGCCTTCGGCCAGAATCTTAACCGGCTTGCTCAATGACCTAATCAGGCCGAACGCCAACATTATTTCCGGTGTAACCTCACTGTCCTTCTTAAACAGATTAAGCTTACCGATGTTGACCACGCTATATTCAATCCTGAAGATATTGGTAAAGCCGTGTTTTTGCGGCAAGCGTTTAATTAAAGGCAATTGCCCGCCTTCGAAGCCAGGACGCACTTGCATCGCTCCCGAACGAGCCTTCTGCCCCTTCATGCCCCGCCCGCTGTAGGTCCCATGCCCGCTACCATCTCCACGGCCTACCCGTTTTCTATCCTTTTTGGAACCGGGCGCCGGGTGGAGTTCATTCTGTCTCATCAGTCGCCTCCGCTATCTTTACCAGATGCCTTACCTTGTTAATCATACCCCGGACTGAGGCATTGTCATTATGGACTACCGATTGGTTCAACCGGCGCAGACCAAGCGATTTGAGCGTTCTTTTCTGGTCTTCCTTGTCACCAATGCCGCTTTTAACCAATGTCACTCTAATTTTAGCCATTAAGCCGCCTCCGCCGTCCCCGGAGAGCTTTTTTCAGGAGCTTCCTGAGCACCGGATTTACGCCTCGCCATTTCCGTTTGCGGGTTTTTTAGCTGGCTGAGTGCTTTCATAGTGGCTTTAGCCGCATTTATGGGGTTAGAACTACCCAGAGATTTGGTTAAAATATCCTTAATCCCGACTGCATCGAGCACCGCCCGAATGCTACCAGCCGCAATAACCCCTGTTCCCGGCGAAGCCGGTTTCAGCAATACGTTAGCGGCACCGAACTTAGCCTTTACTTCCATCGGAATAGTCGCCCCGGCCAGGACTACTTCAATCAAGTTCTTTTTGGCACTGCCTCCAGCCTTAGTAATCGCTACAGGTACCTCGTTCGCCTTTCCCAGGCCGACGCCCACATGCCCATTGCCATCTCCGGTTATTACCAGGGCACTGAAACTAAGACGTTTCCCGCCCTTTACTACTTTAGCTACACGCCGGATGTCCACCAGCTTGTCGTTAAGCACCATATCTATTGTGTCTATTTTTACTGAAGGCTGCTTCATCTGCCTGAGGTTAACTCCTTAAAATTTTAATCCCGCCTGCCGAGCGGCTTCAGCCAGAGCCTTGACCCGACCATGATATTTATATCCGCCACGGTCGAAGACTACCTGGTTTATTCCCTGGCTTGTCATCCGCTTGGCTATGAGAGTGCCAACAGCCCCGGCACTGGCTGTCTTGGCTTTTTCTGCTACTTCTTTCTTTAGCTCCGCGTCGAGGGTCGATGCCGAAACTAACGTACGCCCATTAGAGTCATCGATAACTTGAGCATAGATGTGATTCAGACTCCGAAACACGCACAAACGAGGTCTTAGAGTCGTGCCCTCTACCTTTTTTCTTACCCGAGTATGTCTTATATTACGACTTGCTCTCGATTGAACTTTACCTGTCATCATTTTTGACCTATTGCCTTGCCGGCTTTGCCCGCCTTCAAGCGAACAACTTCGCCGGTGTATCTAATACCCTTTCCTTTATATCGGTCCGGCGGACGGATATCTCTAATCTTAGCCGCCACCTCGCCGACCTTTTCCTTATCGATCCCTTTGACCTTGATATGAGTGGTCCCCTCTAACTGAAAGGTAATACCGGGAACCGGGACCAATTCCACCGGATGGGAAAATCCGATGCGCACTAATACCTTGTCGCCCGCTTTCTCTGCACGGTAACCAACGCCAGTAATCTCAAGCTCTTTCTCGTAACCCTTAACCACGCCTTCCACCATATTAGCCAGCAGAGTACGGGTCAGCCCATGCAGGGAACGATGCATCTTATCATCGCTGGGGCGCGAGACAATTATTTTGCCATTATCTACACTGATAGCCATATCGGAATGAAAACGGCGACGCAACTCACCCTTGGGCCCTGTTACCGTAACCTCACCCTCTTTAATATCTACCTTCACTCCTGAAGGCATAATTATTGGATTTTTTCCCACTCTAGACATTCCGGCCTCTCCTTACCACACGTAACATAAAAGTTCGCCGCCAATGCGCTGGCGATGGGCTTGCTGTCCGGTCATTACGCCTTTCGATGTGGAAACAACGGCAATACCCACTCCACCATAAACACGGGGAATCTCCGGATGCTGAACGTATACTCTCAAGCCAGGTTTGCTCACCCTCTCTAATCCGGAAAGCAGCGGCTGATTTTTATCGTCGTATCTGAGTTGAATCTTTATGACCCGGTGGGGCTTCCCCCTGATTACCTCATAATCGCTGATGAAACCCTCTTTTTTCAGTAGTCTAGTAACAGCTAACTTCAGCTTCGATGACGGCATCGAAACTGAATCATGTCTCACCATAACGGCATTACGTATTCGGGTTAGCATATCAGCTATCGGGTCTGATGTAGTCACTTTCCTCTCCTCTATTACCAGCTTGCTTTTCTCACCCCTGGGATCTCGCCAGCAAGTGCTCGTTCTCTGAAGCAGATACGGCACAAGCCAAACCGGCCGATATAAGCACGCGGTCTACCGCAAACATAACACCGGTTATGCCGCTGAACCTTATACCTCGACGGACGCGACCATTTAGCAATTTCTGATTTTTTAGCCATATTTATTCATTTTCCTTAACGAAAGGCATACCTAACAATTCTAACAGGCGCTTACCTTCCTCGTCTGTTTTTGCCGTAGTAATGATTGAAACCTCAAGGCCGCGAATCTTGTCTATTTTATCATACTCGATTTCAGGAAAGACTATCTGCTCCCTGAATCCATAATTATAATTACCCCGTCCATCGAAGTTTACCGGGACCCCCTGGAACTCACGCATTCGAGGTAAAACAGCATTTATCATCTTATCGAGAAATTCATACATCCGCTCCCCTCGCAGAGTTACCTTGACGCCAATAGGCATCCCAACTCTCAACTTAAAAGCGGCAATCGATTTCTTGGCTCTGGTAATTATTGCATGCTGACCTGTTATAAGACTCAGGTCTCTTTCAGCCGCTTCAAGGGCTTTGGCATTCTGGATTGCTTCACCCAAACCGATACTCAACACCACTTTTTCCAGACGCGGCACTTCCATCACGTTTTTATATCCACCAGCCTTCACCAGGGCCGGAACAACTTCTTTCTTATACTTATCTTTAAGTCGTGACATCTAATCAATTACCTCGTGGCAAACTCGGCATACCCGGACTTTCTTATCGCCCTCCAGAAAACGGAAACCAATACGGGTAGGTTTATTACACTTGCTGCAAAGTAACATCAGATTGGAAACTTGAATCGGTGCTTCCCGTTCGATTATGCCCGCCTGTCTCGCTTGGCCGCCTGCCCGCGAATGCTTTTTTATGAAATTAATACCTTCTACCAGTACCCGCTCGTCTTTAGGATAAGCAAAGCGTACTTTCCCCTTCTTACCTCTATCTTTACCTGTAATAACCAGAACCGTATCGCCTTTCCTGATTTTCATATAACTCTCTTATATAACCTCGGGTGCCAGGGATATGATCTTCGTAAAGCCTTTTTCCCTGAGTTCCCTGGCTACCGGACCAAATATTCTCGTTCCCCTGGGATTATTCTTTTCAGTTAAAATTACTGCCGCATTTTCGTCGAACCTGATATAGGAACCGTCCGGGCGACGAGAAGAGTCGGCAACACGAACCACTACCGCTCTAACCACCTCTCCTTTTTTAACCGAGCCACCCGGGATAGCTTTTTTGACGGAACCAACTACGATATCCCCCAGATAAGCATACCGCCTTCTGCTGCCGCCCAGCACACCGATGCACATAATTTGCCGGGCACCGGTATTATCGGCTACCCTGAGTCTGGTATAAGTCTGTATCATGCTTGCTCTCCAGCATCGGCAGTTTTCTCTCCGGTATCCGGGGTAGCTGTCGGTTCTTTTGAGGCTATTACCTTTTCTATAGCACTCGAGGCTATCTCCTCCGGCTTAACCTTTATTACTTCGCCCCGGGCAATTATCTCCGCCACCCGCCATCGCTTTTCCCTGGAAATCGGGCGTGTTTCTATAATCCTGACGGTATACCCTTGCTTGCTCTCATTTTTTTCATCATGAGCCTTAATTTTGACTATTCTTTTCACCGCCTTTTTATATAAGGGGTGACGTTTGAGCTGCTCTACCGCTACTACCACCGTCTTATCCATCTTGTCGCTGACGACAAGCCCGATTCTGGTCTTTTGCTTCGTTTCCATAGGACTACCTTATACCCAGTTCCCTTTCTCTTAAAATCGTCTTTATCGTAGCGATTCTCTTTTTCACCGCCGGAATCTGGCGATGATTCACCAGTTGTTTCGTCGCCAGACGAACGCGAAGGTCGAGAAGCTCACGGTGGGCTTCCTCCAGTTGTTTCTTGAGTTCTTCTGAACCTATTGCTCTAACTTCACTGACCTTCAATTTAAGACACTCCTGCTTGGATAACCTGTTTGACGACAAACTTAGTAGCTATTGATAGCTTATGCGAAGCCAATCGCATTGCCTCCTTGGCTACCGATTCATCGACTTCAGCCATTTCAAACAAAATTCTACCTGGTTTAACCACCACAATCCAGTGGTCGAGGGCTCCTTTACCCCCACCCATACGCGTCTCGGCTGGCTTCTTAGTTACAGGCTTGTCCGGGAAAACACGGACCCAGATTTTCCCGCCACGCTTAACGTGGTGAGTAATTGCCCGACGGGCTGCCTCTAGTTGCCGGGCAGTCACCCAGGCTGGCTCCAAAGCCTGCATTCCGTAATCACCAAAAGCCACGGTGTTTCCCGAATGAGCCTGGCCGCGCCGATGGCCTTTAAATGCTCTGCGATATTTCACCCGCTTAGGTTGTAACATTAGTTTCCTCCGCTGGTGCTGTCGGCGGTGTTGTCGATGCCTCCGGTGCTGGCGGAGTTGCCGGCGTTTCCTCAGCCTCCTTTAACTCCGGAAGTATCTCACCCTTATAAATCCATACTTTTATCCCAATCTTACCCATCACCGTCTGGGCTTCGGTAAAACCATAGTCGATATCAGCCCGTAGCGTATGCAAAGGGACTCTGCCCTGATGCATCGTCAAACGGCGGGCTATTTCAGCTCCTCCCAACCTTCCGGCACAGGTGCTTCTCATCCCCTTGGCACCCGCCTCCATAGTCCGGCCCATAGTCTGTTTCATCGCCCGCCGGTAGGCAACACGCCGCTCCATCTGTTCTGCGATGTTCCGCGCTACCAGAAAAGCGTCGAGCTCGGGCTGTTGAATTTCACGAATATTTAATTGGACCTTCTTCCCGGTAAGCTCTTCGAGACCGTGCCGCATTTCATCTACTCGCTGTCCGCCTCGCCCGATAACGATACCCGGGCGTGAGGTGTATATAGTCACCGTTACCATATTGGCTTGCCGCTCAATCTCAACGCGCGAAACCCCGGCCCCATATTGCTGGGCGTACATAGACCAGATTTTCTTTCTAAGCTTCAGGTCTTCCTGCAGAAAATCGACATAATGTCTATCGGAATACCATCTGGACTGCCAATCACGTATGAAGCCAAGTCTAAAACCAGTCGGGTTAACTTTGTGTCCCATTATCCTCCTCTGAAGCAACAATAACGGTAATGTGACTGGACCGCTTGAGAATCGGACCCACTCGCCCGCGAGCACGCGGTTGAAACCTCTTCATTGTTGGTGCTTTATCGGCGAAAATACTTTCCACTCTCAAATCCGAAACCGGTATCTGAAATTTATTCTCGGCATTAGCTGCCGCCGATTTTATAACTTTGATTACAGCCTCTTTATTCGGTGTAGGAGCAAACTTGAGCACATTCAAGGCTTCTTCTACTTTCTTGCCCCGCACCAGATTTATTATCAGGCGCATCTTGCGCGGCGATGTCCCGGTATCTTTAACTACTGCTCTAACTTTCATTATTCCTTCTCAGCCGGCGCCGCACCCGCTGCGGGTGTTGCTGGAGCCGCTTTGGCTTCGGCTTCAACCTTAGCCGTATGCCCTCTAAAAGTTCGCGTCGGTGCAAATTCACCCAGACGGTGCCCTACCATATTCTCGGTAACAAAGATTGGCACGTGTCTCCGCCCGTCGTGAACGGCAATCGTCAACCCTATCATCTCAGGCAGAATGGTCGACCAGCGCGACCAAGTTTTGACCACCGTCTTCTGAGTGGAGCGACTAGCCACGGCTACCTTCTTCATCAATTTGGCATCAACTGCTGGCCCTTTTTTAGTTGACCTGGACATTTTTACTTACCCCGTCTCTTCACTATCATTTTATCCGAAGCTTTCGGTTTACGTGTCTTATAACCCAGTGCCGGTTTTCCCCACGGCGTTTTCGGACCGGGCATTCCGATTGGACTTCTACCCTCGCCGCCGCCATGTGGATGGTCACGCGGAGACATTGCCGAGCCTCTTACTGTAGGCCGCACACCCATCCAGCGCCGGCGCCCGGCTTTACCCAGTTGAATCGCCGAATGGTCGAGATTACCTATCTGCCCGATGGTCGCCGAACATTCAATATGAATATACCTTATTTCACCCGATGGTAACCGGATAAGAGCCTTTTCACCTTCCTTGGCGACCAGTTGAGCTCCTCCTCCCGCTGTCCTAACCAGCTGCCCACCTTTCCCCAGAGATGACTCTATATTATGTATTTGAGTTCCCACCGGGATTAGCTTTAGCGGCAAGGTGTTGCCCTGTCTTATCTCAGCATCACCACCCGACTTAATAGTATCGCCAACCTTGAGTTCCAACGGGGCTATAATGTAACGCTTCTCGCCATCAACGTAATGAATCAAAGCAATCCTGGCAGTCCGATTGGGGTCGTATTCGATGGCCGCCACTCTGCCCGGAACGCCAATTTTATCCCGCTTGAAGTCTATAATGCGCATCTTTTGCTTAACCCCACCACCTTGATGACGGACGGTGACTCTACCCTGAAAATTGCGCCCGGACTTCTTTTTCAACGGCAACAGCAACGATTTCTCTGGCGTTACCTTTGTTATCTCTTCAAAGGTTGCTCCGCTCGTACTTCGCCGGCCCGGACTGGTCGGGCGATATACCTTAACTGCCATTATTTAGTCCCCTCAAAGATTTCTATTTTGTCCCCCGGCTTCAGGCTGACGATAGCTTTCTTCCAGGGATGGGCGGCAAGCAGACGCCTGCCCAACCTTCGCTTTTTTCCGCGCACCGTCATTAAATTGACCTGAGTCACCGTAACCTTAAAGGCTTTCTCCACAGATTCTTTAATCTGCGCTTTGTTAGCTTCTTTAGCTACCTCGAAGGCATACTTGCCTTCTGCCTGAAGCTCGCTATACTTTTCAGTTACCAGCGGGTGCCGCAGTATCTGATACAGGTGCATTTTTCTTCCCCCATAGTTCTTCTGCTTTGCGTACCGCATCTACTGTCATCAACAGCTTATCATAATAAAGCAGGTCGACGACGTTGAGCACGCTCGCCACTGTTGTCTTAATGCCCGGCAGGTTACGGGCTGATTGAATCAAATTCTCTTCGGGTTCAGCCGTTACAATCAACGCCGACGAGCTCACCCCCAGCGCTGTTAAAACTTTCTCCATTTCTTTAGTCTTCGGCTCGGTGAGCTTCGCTTCCTCTAAAATAGTCAACTCATTATCTTTGGCTTTCGCCGATAAGGCGCATCTCAAAGCCAACTGCCGCATTTTCTTCGGCATCGCCTGCCGGTAGCTCCTCGGCTTGGGGCCAAAGACGATTCCGCCTTTCCGATGTATAGGCGACCTAACACTACCAGAGCGCGCACGCCCGGTATGCTTTTGGGCAAAAGGTTTCTTTCCGCTTCCGGCGACCTCTCCCCGCGTCTTGGTATCGGAGGTTCCCTGGCGGGCATTGGCTAGCTGCCGGACCATCGCCTGGTGCACCACCGCTTCATTAAAAGGCGCACCAAAAACATAATCGCTAACTTCTATCTGGTTAGCTATTGCTCCGTCTAATTTATGAACTGGAACCTGCACTTTATTTCACCTTACCCGATTTACTTATCAATAATAACCCGTTTTTGGCACCGGGCACCGCTCCTCTTACCAGCAATAAATTGCGCCCGGCGTCTACCTGGACTACTACTAAATTGCGCTCCGTTACCCTTTCGCCGCCCATCCGCCCCGCCATCTTCTTTCCCTTCAGTACTCTGCCCGGCGATGTAGTGGCACCTATCGAGCCCGGCGCACGATGTCTGTCCGATTGCCCGTGCGTTTTAGGACCGCCTTTGAAATGATACCGCTTCACGACACCGGCAAAGCCTTTGCCTTTCGATGTCCCGATAATCGTCACCTTGTCACCCGCCTTAAACTGGCTGACATCCACTTTCGCACCGACTTCTATCTTCTCGCTCTCGCCTATCTTAAACTCCCGCAGGTATTTGGTCGGCGGCAGTCCTTTTAGATGACCTTTCTGAGGAGAACTAATCCGCTTGGTTTCACCAAAGGCAAGTTGGATAGCTGCGTACCCCTCTTTGGCTGGGGTCTTAATCTGAGCTACTCCGCAAGGACCGGCCTCGATGGCGGTTACTGCCTCCATCTTCCCGTCTTCCTTGAAGAACTGGGTCATACCTAATTTTTTACCGATAATTCCGTTAACCATATATCCTACAACTTAATATCTATTTCAACGCCTGACGGCAACTCCAGCTTGGTCAAAGCATCGACCGTCTTAGAGGTTGTCTCCACAATATCGATTAGCCTCTTATGGGTCCTGATTTCAAATTGTTCTTGTGAATTCTTATCTATAAATGGAGAGCGGATGACGCTAAACCTCTCGATTCGGGTAGGTAACGGCACCGGCCCGGAAACCACGGCTCCCGTCCGCTCAACTGTCTCCACTATCTGCGCCGCCGCCTGATCGATTAACTTATGGTCGAAGGCTTTTAGTTTTATACGAATTTTTGGTTTAGCCATTATCTCCTAGCTCCTACCTTTCCGGAAACAACTTTCTCAGCCTGTTCGGGTGACATCTCGGTATAGTGGCCGAATTCCAGCGAGTGCGTTGCCCTGCCTTGCGTTATCGACCTCAGACTGGTAGTATAGCCAAAGGTTTCGGACAAGGGTATAAAACAGCGGATATTAGACATTGCCCCCTGCGTTTCGACCGCTTCAATGTGCCCCCTCCTGGAACCGAGGTCGGCAATGACGTCGCCCATAAACTCCTCAGGAGTTACTACCTCCAGTTTCATAATCGGCTCAAGAAGAACCGGCTTGGCTTTAGCTACACCCTCCTTTAAAGCGAAGGAGCCAGCCATCTTAAAAGCCAGTTCGGAAGAATCAACATCATGATATGTCCCATCGAAAAGCGCTACTTTGATATCGACTAACGGGTAACCGGCTAATACCCCGTTTTCCAGGGCTTCTTTCACACCGGACTCGACTGCCGGGATAAATTGCCTGGGGATTGTCCCGCCCTTCAGGCGGTCGACGAATTCGAAGCCGCTGCCTCGCTTTAGCGGCTCGAGCTCAAGCCAGACGTCACCGTACTGCCCGTGCCCGCCGCTCTGCCGTATGAATCTGCCCTCTGCTTTAGACGGTATCGTAATTGTTTCTTTATAGGCAACTCTGGGTTGACCAATTTTAGCGCCGACTCTAAATTCACTGAGCAAACGGCTGATGATAACCTCCAGGTGAAGCTCTCCCATACCTGAAATGACTGTTTGCCCGGTTTCTTGGTTATATTTCACCTTAAACGTCGGGTCTTCTTCGGTCAATTTTTGCAGGGCTTCACCGATTCTATCCTGGTCGACCCTCGTTTTAGGTTCGATTGCTACCGATAACACTGGTTCCGGGAATCGGATACTCTCGAGAAGCACCGGATGAGAAGCCGGACAGAGAGTATCGCCGGTAAAAGTATCTTTAAGCCCTAATGTAGCGGCGATCGCCCCGGTTTCGACTCCGGTTATCTCTTCGCGGTGGTTAGCATGCATCAACAGCAGACGCCCGATTCTTTCTCTCTTATCCCGGGTTACGTTATATATCTGGTCGCCTACCTCTACCTTGCCTGAGTAAACTCTGAAATAAACCAGTCTGCCCACGAATGGGTCGGATACTACCTTAAAGGCTAATGCCGTGAAAGGTACATCATCTCTAGGCGGACGGACTACTTCCGCCCCGGTAATGGCATCTTTAGCCCGCACCGGCGGCATATCCGCGGGTGACGGTAGATAATCAATGACAGCGTCGAGCAATGGCTGGATACCTTTATTACGCAGGGCACTACCACAAAGAACGGGTACACCCTTGTTAGCCAGCGTGGCTCTTCGCAAACCGGCTTTTAGATTTCCTGTGGTAATATTACCGCCGTCGAGATAAGCTATGAAAATCTGGTCGTCGATTTCAGCCAGTTTTTCAATCAGGCTCTGCCGTGCCTTAGTGCGTCTGGCTTCTTCCTCTTTCGGTATCGGGATGGATATCGGGTCCGAACCAGGTTCGCCATCGAACCGCCAGGCTTTGTCCTCGACTAAATCTATCATACCTTCGTAAGATTCTTCATTGCCTAAAGGTATTTGTATCACCAGCGGCTTAGCTTTGAGCCGCTCTTCAATCATTGATATCGCTCGCTCGAAATTAGCACCCACCCGGTCCATCTTGTTGATGAAGCAAATCCGTGGAACGTGGTATCTATCGGCTTGCCGCCAGACCGTCTCAGATTGGGCTTCGACGCCTGACACGGCATCGAACACCACCACGCCGCCATCCAAGACTCTCAGACAGCGCTCGACTTCTGCGGTAAAATCCACGTGCCCCGGGGTATCTATTATATTAATATGGTAGTCACGCCACTGGCAGGTAGTCGCCGCCGCCTTGATAGTAATACCTCGCTGCCTTTCCAGCTCCATAAAGTCCATTACCGTCGTCCCCGCATCCACCTCACCGACTTTATAGGTGCGACCGGTATAATAAAGTACCCTCTCGGTGACGGTAGTCTTACCGGCATCGATATGGGCAATAATAGCTATATCTCTTATATTTTCTAATGTGAAACTTCTGGCCATGGGCCGCCCCTTACCTAAGACTCAACCTCACCATCTAAAGTGGACGAAGGCTCTGTTAGCTTCAGCCATCTTGTGAGTGTCATCGCGTTTCTTGATAGTTGTTCCTTGTCCCTTAGCTGCATCGCCAAGTTCAGCGGCTAGCTTTTCCGCCATAGACTTGCCTCCTCTAGCCTTCGATGATGCAATTAACCACCGTAGAGCTAGAGCCAGACCTCGCTCCGAGCGAACCTCGACCGGCACCTGATACGTAGCACCGCCCACCCGGCGTGGTTTTACCTCAAGTTGAGGTGTAACATTTCTAACTGCTTCTTCCAGCATTGTTATGGCTGGTTTGGCATTATCCTGCTTGGCAAGAGTGTCTAAAGCGTGATAAACAATCATCTCCGCTTTACTCTTCTTACCCGCGCCCATTAATCTGTTAACTAACTGCGATACAATCGGACTATTGTATTTGGCATCGGGTATTATTTTTCTAACGACGGCTCGACTCCGTCTCGACATTTTTGCCTCCTAAGTAGTTCCTGCCGCAGCCGCTGGGGCCGCCGGGGCACTTGGTGCGGCACCTTGAGCCGCTCCACCCTTCCCGACTTTAGCACCATATTTGCTGCGACCTTGTTTACGATTAGCAACGCCGGTAGTATCCAGCGCTCCGCGGATAATGTGATAGCGGACGCCGGGTAAATCCGGCACTCTGCCTCCCCGCACCAGGACCACCGAGTGTTCCTGAAGTTCGTGCCCTTCGCCGGGAATATAAGCGGTTACTTCGATACCGCTTGTTAATCTCACTTTGGCTATCTTGCGCAAGGCTGAGTTAGGCTTCTTCGGGGTCATCGTCTTAACTTGCAGACAAACCCCTCGCTTCTGTGGGGAGCCTTCGCCTCGCTTCAGCCGGTTTTTCAAAGCGTTAAAGTTATAGCCCAAAGCCGGGGATTTGCTTTTTTCCCCCGTCTTTTTCCGTCCTTTACGGATAAGTTGATTAATTGTCGGCATTATTCCTCACTATCTACACAATTTTAATGGATGAGCCTGCAGGCTCATCCATTATTTAAAAACAGATTGAACCCCACCCTTTAACGCCCACTATGGGGCGCAAAATGTTAGTCTAGCATACCTATAAGATGGCTGTCAACAGCGCGAAACAAGAATTTTTACTCCGCCTTTTCCACCCACTCCCTGACCAGCGCTTCCTCCTCTTTTTTACTGGTCACCTCCCCGTCTAATCTAGCTTTGTGAAGATGAGCTAGTACTTCTTTCACTTTAGGCCCCTGTGCAATGCCCATCTTCAGTAAATCGTTACCAGTTAAAGCCGGCCTGATATAGCGGAGCTTGTTTAAAAACAGACGGATTCGCTGTCTAACTACTGGAGAATCAGTTACCAGGAAAATGGCGGTGATTGCCTCCGGAGTTGAATCGGATAAAAGCTGATAAGTACTACTCGGTTTGGCTTCAGGCATAGATAAGACATCGAGTTTACTCTTGAGGCTGCTGGTATCTCTCAAAACTTGAGCCGCTGTCTTATTTAATTTCAAGTGTGAAATAAGCTCATCCTTCTCCTCGATGGTCAATCGGTAGGTTATTAAAGATATGTAGAGTTCTACCGATGGCAATGTTTTGAGTTTCCGGGCTTCCCTGAATTTTTCTTCCAGCCAGCTATCGCCTTTCAGCGAGGGGTGCAGCTTTGCCAGGACGCCCAGCTCCTCCGCCCGCAAAATCACCTTCTCCGGCTCTGCCTCTCTCAGGACGAGTTCCAGCTCGTGCCTTATCCGGTCGCCGCTAATCGCATCGAGCATTGGTATATCACGTTTGAGCAATCGCAGTGTATCGGCTTCCAGCTGAAAACCCAGCCTCTGCTCATAACGCAGCCCGCGCCAAATCCGCGTGGCATCATCGATAAAGCTTCTTTCGTGCAGGATACGGATTAGCTTACGCTTCAGGTCGCTCATTCCCCCGTAAAGGTCGACGAGTTTCCCGAAACATTTGGGTATAAGCTCCACCGCCATCGCATTGATGGTAAAGTCACGACGAAAAAGGTCGTCATCTAAGGAGCCGGGACTGACACTGGGCAGTGCCCCCGGTCTCTCGTAAGTTTCCGAGCGGGCAGTAGCAAAGTCGACGCTCCAACTATCCCACTTTAGCTTGGCTGTCCCGAAACGGGTATGAGTCAAGATTTTACCCTTGACACTCTCGGCTAACTGCTTAGCCAGCCCGATAGCATCCCCTTCCACCACCAAATCTAAATCGAGATTAGTCCGCTTAAGCAGAAGGTCGCGGACCACACCGCCGACCAGATATAGACTCTGTCCTTTCTTGGAGGCAGCCTGCCCGGCAACACGCATAAACTCGACCAATTCCGCGGGCAATTGTCTTAACATTTGGTCGGCTAAATTAGTAACCTCGGATACCATCTTTTACCCCTCAAAATATAGCTAGATTATAACACAGTCTCTCCATTTGTCATTACGTGTAGGGGCGGGTTTCGAACCCGCCCGCCCTTTCTCTACTGTCTTTGCAAGCCATTCGCTAAAGGCGAAGGCGTGGCAATCCGAGTGGGCAAAAACGACTCCTCAAAATTTTTCCAGGAAACAACTGGAAGCTGTTTCAAAAGGATTTAGCCTCTAGTTGTTTTTGGTGTTATGTTAAGTTCCTTCTTTTTTGTCATTCTGGAAGCGTCTGGATACTCCAAATTCTCGAAGACGCTGAAGAATCTGGCGGGGTGGTGACTAATTATTATGAACGAGTACACTTAATTGACACCTGTAAAGCCACGCTGTAACATAAAAGTCAATTATGTCTTTTGAAGTAGCCGAACGCACTCTTAGCCCTGAAGTTTCAAAACTCCTTCAAAGCTTTTTGGGCTGTCAGATTGCCAGCGAAGGTATTCTCGCTGATAGAAAGCAGTTCGATTTCTTTATTATTCTGGAAGACTATCGTATTGTTGTCGAGCTAAAAATCGGCTTTGAAAAACTTAACACAGCTATCGTTCAGGCAGAGGAATACAGAGAACAACTCAAAGCTGATGGTATTATCGCTATTGCTTATCCCGAGGAAGCCAGACAGACAGTTACCCGACCTGAAGATGTTATTGATATTGCCCAGCGCCTCCGCCCAACCGTAACTATACTCACGCCTTTCCTTAAGAATCACTATTCCAAAATTTCTCTGGCTGAGTTAGCCGCTAATCTCAAAGAAAGCCTGGCAAAACCAACTATTGCCCCTTCCGTCGACCTCGTTGTTCAGGCGCTCCGCCAGTCGGTTCAGGGCATTTCATTGGAAATTAGACGCACCGCTGGTATGGACAGTCCCGTCATTAAGCAGACCGTTGGCTCACTGGCTTTGTTTGAAATCCTATCCGAAGAAGATGGTAGTAAGGAGAAGGAAGAAGCTGTAAAGAGTGCCGTTGCCGACCTTGCTGCTTACGTTCTTGTCAATCAACTGCTCCTCTATCACATACTGAATAAAGCGTTAGACTTAAAGAAACGTATGGAGACTATCGTTTCTCCTCTTGAGTTAAACGCTTATTTCAAGGTTATCAACGATATCGATTACAAAGCTGTCTATTGCACTGACGTAGCTTCTAATATCTCACCGTCTGCTAAAGATGAAATTAACATTGCCATACTGGCTATTCGAGCCCTTCAACCGGAAAATCTCAAGCACGACTTGCTGGGCAGGATTTTCCACGAGTTCCTTCCCTTCGAGACCAGAAAGCGCCTCGGCACCTTCTACACCCGCCCCCAGGCTGCCGATATTTTGGCTGGCTTAGCCATTGACGAACCCGATGAAAAAGTTATCGACCCCGCCTGTGGAAGCGGTACTCTTCTGGTCTCTGCTTACCGTAAAAAGATGCTTATGGGTAAGGTCAGGCGTCACAAAAAGCTGGTCGAAGAAGAGATTACCGGCGTCGACATTATGCCTTTTGCCGCTCACCTGGCCGCGCTTAATCTTACTATGCAGTCACCGCTTGAACGGACGGACAAAACCAGAATCGGCACCGGTAACTCGCTCAACATTAGTCTGGGTGAAGAAGTCGGCAGTGTGGCTAACTGGTTCCGCACTTTTGGCGGTGAGGTTATGGAAGTGGATTCCGCCAGCCCCCTGAGCAAAGGAGAAATTTTCAAACTTCAGCCAGTCGATACCGTAATTATGAATCCGCCTTTTACCCGTAAGGAAAGACTAAATACGGCGATGAAGGGAATCCGGTTTTCGTTTCTGGGCGACCAGAATTACTGGGCGTACTTTATTCCGCTCGCCGATTCAATCCTTAAGAAACACGGCAAAATTGCCGCCGTATTACCCCGCGACTTTTTCCGTGGTGAATACAGCCGGGCCGTTAGAGAATACCTTTTCAGTAAGAACGCTTATCACCTCAAATACGTGGTTAAGACTACAAAAGATTGGGCTTTTAGTGAAAATGCATTATTTAGAGATTTCCTGATAATTCTCAAGAAGGGTGACGAGCAAGATAAATGTGCTTTCATCTATATTAAAAAGAAATTGAGCGAAATTACCCCAAGAGATTCTACAGGTATCCCGATAACCGTGCGGCAACTTACCGAAGGCAAACCGTATGAGGACGACTCTATTTTTGTTACTTGGAGAGACCAGTCAGACATAATTACAAACTGGCGTGATTTGGGACACTTTGTTATTTTTAACACGCCTGCAGGCGAAGAGTTAATGGACTTCTTCCTTAGGTGCGTAAACAAAGGCAAACGGAAGCTCACTACTTTAGCAAAGTCTACATCCCAAATCCAAATTTTACGAGGACTGGAGCCTTCAGTTGAAAACGTACTGAACGCAATTTTTGTCATGCGCGCTATTCAGAAGAATAGATTGGACCGTTCTGGTCTGATTCTTATGTCCGAGGAGAAGGATAGCGTTAAAGGAATCGTAAAAGGTTCCAGCATAACTTTCGAAATTCCTAGAAAAGCACTGAGAAAAGGAGTCAAAACAGCCTCTTACTTGGCTAACATTGACATAGGAGAGGTTTGTGACTTTGTGATTCTTAAAAATTTCGATAGCTTCAAAGATATTCAGAGCAGACTTAAAACGAGCGTCGACCTAAAAAACATAAATCGGCAAGCTCATGACAGATTATCCCATCTGCTCTTTTCTCGAAGGTTTGATTTCACCTCTCCCGGAACTAAGGCACTTTCATTCTTCTCATCAGAGAAAGCATTAGCAGGTAAAGCCTTCTGGACACTTTCCTTTGATGAAATCCAGTCAAAAGCAATGTGCGTATGGTTTAATAGTTCTATTGTGTTTATTGAGTCGCTCATGTCTTTGACAGAAACAAGGGGTTCTTTCATAGAGATAACTAAGGAGAAGTTACTTGAGTTTCATGTTCCAGATTTCAATAAGGTGAGCACCAAAGAACTTCTTGACGCCTTTGAACAGGTCAGGCACTTTGAATTTCCACCCCTTATCGAGCAGTTTGAAAATCCACCGGAAGCTAGAAAAATCATTGACCGCGCCGTGCTCAAGACTATTGGCTACAGTAGCAAAGCAATCGAAGAACTTCTCCCGGAACTTTATAAAGCAATGGCTACCGAACTACAAAGCTGGAAAGAGCTAATGCACCAGTCCTCAGCAAAGGAAAAAGAACCCACTTCCCAGTTGCACCTTTTTTCCAAAGAATAGTTATCCTAATCTACCATTCCGTTGAAAAACGGAATCCAGTCGCCCCACCCCACCTGGATTCCGTGTCAAGCACGGAATGACAAATTGGGAAAAGCGACAAAACTTACTTGACACTTCTAGAACCTATGTGCTATTCTAATAGCATTCAAGGGCAACGCAACAGACCGCTAGAAGTACCTTAAAATAGTTAAAATAGAGAGAAAATAGACTGCCAAGCCGCAAAACGACACGGCTAAATAGGCGTGTCGTTTGGTCAAGAAAAAAATTACTTAAAATGTAGCTGGGAAACAAATACGCTCAATTCAACCACGTTTCACGCTCCTTCGTTTCAATTTTCACAGTTTTGTCACGTATGAAATCAAATGACCGTTCACTGCTGGTGCTTATTCACCCATTGACAGACCATTTTGAAAGGAGTAGTATACCAGTTAATACTGTAATCTGCTTCTCCAACCTCGCCACTAACCCTTAAAGGAGCATGGTTTGAAAATACTTCTCGTTTATCCCCGCTACCCGGATACTTTCTGGAGTTTCAGGCATGCTCTGAAATTCGTCGCCAAGAAGTCCTCTTTCCCGCCCCTGGGTTTACTGACCGTCGCCGCTATGCTTCCCGCTGAGTGGGAGAAAAAGTTGGTAGATATGAACGTCAAAGCCCTGAGCGATAGCGATATCAAGTGGGCGGATTACGTTTTCATCAGTGCGATGATCGTGCAGAGAGCTTCGGCAAACGAAGTTATTAACCGGTGCCGGAAACTAAACCGGAAGATTGTCGCCGGCGGCCCCCTCTTCACTACCGAACCCGAAGAATTCAAAGGTGTCGACCACTTTGTTCTGGGAGAAGGAGAAGTCACTCTCCCGCTATTTATCGATGATTTACTGAAAGGACAACCGAAGAGCCTTTACACTTCCAATGAGCGACCCGATATAAACCAGACCCCTATCCCGATGTGGTCGCTCGTCAATATGAAGCACTACGGAGGGATGGCAATCCAGTATTCCCGGGGATGCCCGTTCGATTGCGAGTTCTGCGATATCATCGTGCTCAACGGCCATAACCCCCGGACCAAGAGCAAGGAACAGATGCTGAAGGAGTTCGATGCCCTGTACGACCGCGGCTGGCGGGGCAGTACCTTTATCGTCGACGACAACTTCATCGGCAACAAAAAGAAGCTGAAGATAGAAACTCTGCCCGCAATGATTGAGTGGTCGAAGCAAAAGAAGTATCCCTTCACCCTGTTCACCGAAGCCTCGATTAACCTGGCTGACGACGAAGAACTGATGAATATGATGACCGAAGCCGGATTTAATCGCGTGTTCATCGGTATCGAGACTCCTAACGAAGACAGCCTGCTCGAATGTAACAAACTGCAAAACAAAAACCGCGACCTTGCCGCTTCAGTGAAGACACTCCAGAACCACGGCTTCGAGGTGCAGGGCGGCTTTATCCTGGGTTTCGATAGCGACCCCGCCTCCATTTTCCAGAGCCAGATTAACTTCATCCAGAAGAGCGGCATCGCCACGGCGATGGTCGGCCTCCTCAATGCTCCACGCGGGACAAAACTCTACCAGCGGTTAAAGAAGGAAAACCGCCTGGTCAAAGATACTTTTACCGGCGATAACACGGACTATACCATCAATTTTATTCCGAAAATGAATTATGAAACGCTCATCAACGGCTACCGGCACGTCATCGAAACCATCTATTCCCCCAAGCAGTACTACGAGCGAGTCATTACCTTTCTAAAAGAATATAAACCCAGAAAAACTTCCGGAAAAAGCCTGCGGAAACTTCGGCTAAAGCCCCATCATCTCATTTTACTCGTCAGGTCTTTCTGGGAACTGGGTATCGCCGATAAGGGCCGGCAGTATTTCTGGAAGCTCATTCTCTCCACCCTTTTCAAATATCCCCACAAGCTGGCTTTGTCCATCAGCCTCATCCTATCCGGCTTCCATTTCCGCAAAGTCGCCGAGAACTTCGTGGCTACCCTGGTGAGAAATAGCCGGACCCAGCCCGGTTTAAAGAGGGGATAGAATACTACCAATATCCCCCTGGATTTTCGCCTTGCCAGAAAGACAATTAGTGGGGAATATAAAACCTTTAGCCTCAGATGCTTGACAAGTCACCTCATCTCTTCATATAATAGATAAAACACTTACGAAACCTCATTCCCTTGCCAAACATCTTAAGTAAGTTATCCATTATGTTATCCTCGAACTTCTTTCCTTTATGACAAAATATATTTTTGTTACAGGCGGTGTAGTTAGTTCAGTCGGTAAGGGCATCGCCGTCGCTTCCATCGGAGCTATTCTAAAGAGTCGAAACGTCAGTGTCTCAGTGCAGAAATTAGACCCATATCTGAATGTGGACCCGGGGACGATGTCTCCTTATCAGCACGGCGAAGTTTTCGTGACGCAGGATGGTGCCGAGACCGACCTTGACCTGGGTAATTACGAACGGTTTATAGATATTAACCTGACTAAAGAGTCCAACGTGACTTCGGGGCAGGTCTATAGCGCGGTGATTGCCAAGGAGCGGCGGGGCGATTTCCTGGGGGGGACGATACAGGTAGTGCCGCATCTTACTAATGAAATAAAACAGAGATTTAAGGCTTTAGCCGAAAAGTCCAAGGCTGACGTGGTTATTATTGAAGTCGGTGGAACGGTAGGCGACATCGAGGGGCAGCCCTTTCTCGAAGCCATCAGGCAGATGAGAAACGAAGTCGGGCGGGATAACGTGTTTTATATTCACGTTACTTTGCTCCCGTATCTGGCGACGACACAGGAACTGAAGACCAAACCGACCCAGCACAGCGTGAACGAGCTGAGGCGAATCGGTATTCAGCCTGACGTTATTATCTGCCGGAGCGACCATCCCATCCCGGAGGGAATCAGGGATAAGATAGCTCTCTTCTGCGATGTGGAGCGGAAGGCAGTCATTCCGCTGCCGACGATGCCAATCGTATACCAGGTACCGCTGGTGCTGGAGGAGGCGGGGTTGGGGCAGTTAATTGTCGACAAGTTTGGATTAAAAGCCGGACAGCCGGATATGAGTCAGTGGGAAAGACTCGTGGATTTCATCCAGAAATCTCACGAACCAATCAATATCGCTCTCGTGGGCAAATATGTGGAATTGAAAGATGCTTATTACTCGGTGCGTGAAGCGCTGCATCACGCCGCCCTGTACCATAACCGGGTGCTCAAGCTGACGTGGGTGCCTTCGGAAGCCCTGGAAAAAGAAGGCGCCGATAGCTTACTGCGTTCAGCCCAGGGGATTATAGTGCCGGGTGGGTTCGGTATTCGGGGAATCGAGGGTATGGTAAAGGCAGCTAACTATGCCAGAACAAATAAAATACCATATCTGGGGTTGTGCCTGGGTATGCAGGTTATGGTCATCGAATTTGCCCGCAATGCGGTCGGTCTTAAAGGGGCGAACTCGACCGAGTTCGATGCGAATACTACCTATCCGGTGATAGACTACCTGCCCGACCAGAGGGGTAAGGATATGGGAGGGACGATGAGGCTGGGTACCTATCCCTGCCAGGTATGCAACGACAGCCGAGCCGCCCAGGCTTACGGAGACGACCTAATCCTTGAGCGCCACCGGCACCGCTATGAACTGAACAACAAATACCGAGACCAACTCGAGAAAGCGGGGTTGATTTGCAGCGGACTTTCCCCGGATGGTAAGCTGGTAGAGGTTTGCGAAGTAGCCGGCCATCCCTGGATGGTTAGCTGCCAGTTCCATCCTGAGTTCGGTTCCAGGCCAGGTCGACCCCATCCTCTTTTCCGAGATTTCATCGGAGTTGCCAAGGATGTACTGCGAGAGGGTGCTCAACCGTCACTGCTCCCGACAAACTCTTAATACCGGAGGGTAAATGCGTATATTTCTGGACACAGCCAACTTAGAACAACTCAAGAAAGCCGTCAATCTTGGGGTGGTGAGCGGGGTGACGACAAATCCAAGCCTGGTTTCCAAAGAGAAGGCGACCTCCTACGAAGCGATCGTTAAAGAGATTTGCGCCATTGTGCCGGGTCCGGTATCCGTGGAGGTGCTGGTGGAGGGAGTGGAGCCGATGTTCGACCAGGCAAAGCAAATATCGACGTGGGCGCCCAATATAGTAGTTAAAATTCCGGCGACTATCGAAGGGCTGGAAGTAACCAAGAGGTTAGCCAAAGAAAATATCAAGGTGAATTTTACGCTTTGTTTTTCAATAAACCAGGCACTGCTGGGAGCACTGGCCGGTGCCGCCTATGTGAGTCCGTTCGTCGGTAGGCTGGATGATATCGGTGAAGATGGTATGGGGTTAGTCAGGGATATCGTCGAGGTTTATAAAAAATATCCTAATATACACACTGAAGTAATTGCAGCCAGCATCCGTCATCCTCAGCACTGCGTTGCGGCGGCTAAGGCGGGTGCTCATATCGCCACTATCCCCCACAGCGTATTGATACAGATGATGGCTCATCCGCTGACCGATATCGGTATACGCCGATTTATGGCCGACTGGCTGGCTGCACAGAAATAAGAACCTATTATCAAGCGAGGTCAAAATGGATATTGCTCAATTAGAAAGTAAAACCGACGAGGAGCTTGCCGAACTAGCTAAAGAAATGGGCATCTCAGATACCACTCTGGCAAAGGCGGAGCTGATTATGCGTATGCTCCAGGCACAGACCGAGCAGGAGGGTAACACCTTCTGCAGCGGCATCCTGGAAATTATGCAAGACGGTTACGGCTTTCTCAGAAATCAGACGCTATTGCCCAGTTCAGGCGATGTTTACGTTTCTCAATCGCAGATACGCCGCTTCGGACTGCGTAACGGCGACACGGTTGCCGGACAAGCCAGACCAGCCCGGGCGGGAGAGAAATATTTCAGCCTGCTGCGGATAGAGGCGATTAACGGGATTAATCCTGAGTTAGCTAAAGACCGACCTTATTTCACTTCACTTACTCCTACTTTCCCGGATAAACTGCTTAATCTGGAAACCTCATCTAACAACCTGTCCGCCCGCTTAATGAATCTGGTGGCGCCCATCGGGCGGGGACAGCGCGGCATGATTGTTTCACCACCTAAAGCCGGCAAAACGACTATCCTGAAAACCATCGCTAATGCAGTTACCACCAACTACGAGGATATTTATTTGATGGTCTGTCTCATCGGCGAGCGTCCGGAGGAAGTCACCGATATGAGACGCTCCGTTAAGGGCGAAGTAATCGGGGCTACATTCGATGAACTGGTGGAGAACCAGACCCGCGTGGCTGAGTTGGCACTGGAAAAAGCCAAGCATATGGTGGAAAGCGGGCGGGATGTGTTTATGCTCCTCGATGGCATTACCCGTCTCACGAGAGCATACAACCTGGCGATGCCCTCCAGCGGACGGACTTTATCCGGCGGTATCGACCCGGCGGCGTTATATCCGGCTAAACATTTCTTCGGTGCGGCCCGTAACACGGAAGAGGGGGGCAGTCTGACCATAATCGCTACCTGTCTCGTCGATACCGGCAGCCGTATGGACGACCTTATATACGAAGAGTTTAAGGGGACCGGCAATATGGAACTTCATCTCGACCGTCGCCTAGCAGAACGGCGAATCTTCCCGGCAATCGATATCGAGAAAAGCGGTACCAGACGGGAAGAGCTACTCCTCGGCGAACAGACCGTGAAGCAAATATGGCTGTTGAGACGTATGGCGGCGATGATTGCCGGCGATTCGGCTAACTTTGCCGAGACTATGGAACGGTTGCTTAGTCGTATGTCCAAAACGAAGACCAACGCCGATTTTCTTGCCACCCTTAACCGGGAGATGTAGTGTCGACGGCTCTTATTACAGAGCAATTAAAACACTTGCCGGGGAGCCCCGGCGTTTACCTTTTCAAGGACGCCGGCGGGACTGTCCTCTACGTAGGCAAAGCAGTTAGTCTCAAGCACCGGGTGAGGTCTTATTTTGCCGACCCGGGCAGGCTGTCACCGAAAATAGAGAGGATGCTGAGCCGGATTAACGACATCGAGTTCTTCGTCACCGGCTCAGAACAAGAAGCCCTTATCCTCGAGTTAAATTTAATCAAGCGGCACCGTCCCCGTTATAACGTTCGACTCAAAGACGATAAGAGCTTCCCGTATCTCAAAATAAACCTGAACGAGGAATATCCCAGGATTTATGTCACCCGGCGGCTGGAAGACGATGGTGCCAGATACTTCGGTCCGTTTGCCAGCGCGAGGTCGGTGCGTCAAACCCTGAAAGTGCTTAAAGGCATTTTCCCTTTCCGCTCTTGCTCTAGAACCATAACCGGCAAAGACCCGCGGGCGTGCCTCGACTATTATATTCACCGCTGTTTGGCGCCCTGCATCGGGGTAGTCGGCAAGGAAGAATACGGCGAGATGATAAAGCAGGTCGTTCTCTTTCTTGAAGGCAGGCTGGAAAAAGTCATTAAAAAGCTGGAGATGCAGATGAAAGAGGCGGCTGAGGCTCTTGACTTCGAGCGGGCGACCCTTTTGAGAGACCAGGTTAAAGCGATAAGTAAAGTTATCGAGGGGCAAAGAATCGCAGCTGCGGTGAAGGGCGAGCAGGATGTTATTGCTTTCGCTCAGGATAAGGACCAGGCTTATGTGCAGGTCTTTTTTATTCGCAATAACCGGCTGATTGGCCGGGAGAGCTTTGTTCTGCAGGGTACCAGCGCCGAGGAACCGAAGCAAATTATGACGGACTTCGTTAAGCAGTTTTATAGTTCCAGCCCGTATGTGCCCCCATCTGTGATTTTGCAACATTCGGTGGAAGATATGGCTTTGATTGAAACGTGGCTGGGGAGCCGGCGGGGCGGCAAAGTTACTCTCCAGGTGCCGAGCCGGGGCAACCGGAAAAAATTGGTGAGTATCGTTGCCGAAAATGCCGAGCAGGGATTGCGGCAACTCAAGATTAGAGAGCAGACTCCGCCGGCGCTGGATAAAGCTCTATCTGAAATAGAAAATGTGTTATCGTTGTCTCATCCGCCGGTGCGGATAGAAGGCTACGATATCTCCAATATACAGGGAAGGGACGCTGTGGGTAGTATGGTAGTATTTGATGAGGGGAAACCCAAGCCGTCTCATTACCGACGTTTCAGAATCAAGACGGTCGCTGGGGCGGATGATTATGCTATGCTTCGGGAAGTGTTGAGTCGGCGGTTCAAGCGGGCCGGTCGGAGCGATACTTCGGCGCCCGAGGGGTGGGCAATACTCCCCGACCTCGTCCTCATCGATGGCGGAAAAGGACAGCTTAATGCGGCTGTGGAAGTGATGCGGGAAGCGGGAGCCGGGGCTATCCCTGTTGCCAGCCTGTCTAAGGAAAACGAAGAGGTTTTTGTCCCGGGGAAGACCGAGGCAATTATTCTGCCCAAAAGCTCTCCCGGGCTACAATTGCTGCAACGGCTCAGGGATGAAGCCCACCGCTTTGCATTGGGTTATCATCATAAAGTGCATAAGAAGGAGGGTTTGACCTCTGCCCTCGATTCTGTTCCTGGAATAGGTGCTAAACGTAAAAAAGCTTTATTGAAGCAATTTGGTTCAGTCCGGGGAATCAGGGAGGCTTCGGAAGAGGCGTTGAGAGCAACCAAAGGGGTGACGCCGGGGCTAGCAAAAAAGCTCAAAGAGTATTTATAGGGGTTTCTAACGATACCCCACCCCGAGATGTAGTGGAATTACATGTGTAACAAAATCCGAAACAAATTCGAATGACCGAAATCCTAATGGCCAAAAGTTTTATTATTTTTAGATTTTGGTATTGTTTCGAATTTCGCCCGCCTGCCAAAGTCAGTCTTGTACGGCGGGCAGGTGCTTCGCGCTTCGGATTTACTTGTATTCGTGTGACATCATGAATAATATGTACAGTGGAGGGTCGTAAATGCCGGCACGTCCTAACTGGTACAATAGCTACTGGCGGAAAATGGACAAGAAGACCGCCGAAAAGATAAGGACGACCTGTCCCCGCTGCGGAAGTACACGGACTTATTACAACGAGCAGTTCCGCACCTGGCGCTGCGGCGATTGCGAATATTCTTTTAAGGTCAAGGGAGTTCGCGGCAAGCTTCCCTGGTGGAGAAGGTTGTTCAGGAAGGAAATTAGATAAGCCGATTTCCCAACTCTTGTTGAGAAAAACGGCAGTCCTGGCGATACGACATGCTGTATCATTGGTCTACCAGCGGACACAAAGATGCGGTATAATCGGGCAAATATCCTGTGACTGGAGTTATACCACGATAAAGTATTCCAGAATTAAGTATATCGTTTTTTCTCTTGCAGCAATTGTAATGGTGGCTACCGGCTGCACAGAACCTACGATTGCCCCTGCATCCGTGCCTACCTATACACACACTCCAACACCCGTGCCATCTGTGCAACCGGAACAAACAGCGGGATTACCCGATTTAGCTTGGTCTAGAATGCCTAGCGTGGAGTTGTTAGCCCCTATTGTTGGCGATAGAATCCCTGTCAAAGGATTTTGGAGAAATGCTGGTTCGGTAGCAACTCAGTCAGGGTTTAACGTCAAGCTTGAAATAAAACGAGAAAATACTATTGCCTTCGAACAGTTTGTAAAAGTATCCCAGCCGGTTAAACCACTTGAAGAGCATGCCCTTGATGTGACCCCTGAATTCGTTATTCCTCAGCCAGACATATATCAGGTTATCTTGACTCTTGATCCGGAAGGGGTTATTGCCAAGTCGCGTAAGGGTAATAATGCGACCAGCATTTCCCTCCCAGAAGTTCCCGATTTATCCCAAGAACCTACCTTCAGCAAATATCCTGAGGACATTGCAGCTCTGACCCAAGCCGAAAAGGACATTGAGAAGTACCGCAAAGGCGACGCAATTATCACTGTGCTTGATAGCAAGGGACAACCTACCTCAGGATTGAAAGTCGAATACCAACAGACCAGGCATTCATTTCTTTTCGGTGTGGCCTTTCCTACACCGTATGATAGGGGTTCTGAGGAAAAGCTCCGGTCTCTCATGAAAGAGGCAGGCATTAATTATACTACGATAGGGGTTCATTGGTCGTCTAGGGAGCCTACCCCCGGAGTCTATCGGCTTGAACCAGGGCTAACTGACACTCTCCGTAAATATAATTTTGCTGGCGTGGGGTATTCTTTGATTTACTTGACTAAACTCTGGACAGTTATACCTGACTACATTTATCGTTCAACGTTTGAGGAATTTAGAAATGCTGTTTATCCCCACATATACAGGGTCGTCAGTGCTTACAAGCAAGACATTAAAATATGGAATGTATTGCATGAGCCGATGTCGCAACAAGCAAACAGTTTGGGTCTTACCTCCAAACAAACCATTGAAATAATCAAAGAAGGCACGCGCGCGATTAGAGATGCCGACCCAAACGCGAGAATTCTAATTGCCAATGACAATGCAGGTGGTGATCTTCAAGGTGTATATTTTTATGACTTTCTGAAAGAAGCCCTTCAATCTAATGTAGACTTTGATATCATAGGATTGGAATTCTATTATAACAACTCTGGTAGGTTCTTCCATAGAGCTCGCCGAACGTTAACAGCTATGGCGGAACTAATTGACAAGTATTCTACCCTTGGGAAAAAGATACAGATTACTGAATTATCTGCGCCTTCAGATAACATAGAGGGAAACAAAGGTTATTGGGATCAATTATGGAGCCAGGAACTGCAAGCAGAGTACTTAAAAGCGGCTTATACCCTGTTCTTCAGTAAACCTAAAGTAGAAGCTATCGCATGGTGGGGTGCCGCTGACAGGACTGGTTGGGGATCTTACCTCTACGGTAGTCTCCTTGATGAGCAAGATAGGCCCAAAAAGTCTTACTATGCCCTCAAACAGTTAATAAATAGTTGGATGACTTCAGGCACGTCTGTCACTAATGATAAAGGGCAGGTCACGTTTCGCGGTTTCGGCGGAACCTACGACGTTACTGTTACCGATATCAAAACCGGACTAAGCAAAAAGCAGGAAGTCAAGATTGAGGAGCAGAAGCTCAACTCAATCACAATTGTGTTCGATTAGGCCTATTATTTCAGAATTTTCGGCTCGAATCTTAAAGTAGCAAACAGGTCGTCTATCGTTTCAGCACGTCTGATAAGCTCCACGCTACCGTCTTGCCGTAATATCAGTTCCTGGGGCCGCAGCCAGCCGTTGTAGTTACCGCCCATAGCTGGACTGTGTGCCCCGGTATCATGCTGCACCATAATATCGCCTACCTCGGTATGGGGTAATGCCCGCTGTATGGCAAACTTGTCATTGTTTTCACACAGAGGCCCGACGACATCGACGGTTTCCTCCTTACCCTGTTTCGGTTTGCCATCAGGGGAGAGAATGGTGATGTGATGATAGGCCGTTGAATAAATTGCCGGCCGGGGATTGGCAGACATAGTCGAAGTATCGACGCCCACGTACTCGCGATACTTGCTCATACGGTTGATAACGGTTGCCACGAGAGCACCGTGGGGACCGGTCATATAGCGGCCGAATTCGGTAAATAATGCAGGAGCATAGCCGTGTTTCTCTTTGAATCCCTGTATCAAAACCTTCACTTCTCTAGCTAGAGCCTTCAAATCGAAAGGTTTGTCAGAAGGCCGGTAAGGGATGCCGACGCCGCCGCTGATATTGAAGAATTCAAAACTAATACCGAGTGTCTGCATCACCATTTCCATAACATCCAGCAGCATGCGGACGGTCTCGACCATATACTGGTAGTTCAATTCGTTGGAGATTATCATAGTGTGCAGCCCAAACCGCCTGGCACCGCGACTGATGGCTTTTCGATAAGCTTCAATAACCTGGTCGTGGCGGAGACCGTATTTGGCTTCGACCGGAACTCCGATAATTTGATTTCCGGAACGGCGTTCACCAGGATTGTAGCGAAAACAAATTAGCTCCGGGAACTTCGGGACCTTATCAATCATGCTAATATCATCGATATTCAGTATGCAGCCGCCGTCGCGGACAGCCAGTTTAAACAAATCGGTTGTGGTGTTGTTAGACGAAAACATAATTTCTGTACCGCGGAAACCGTTTTGGCGGGCTAACACCAATTCGGAAGGCGAACTACAGTCCAGACCGAACCCCAATCTTTTCATAAGCTTCAGTATCGACGGATTAGGCAGCGCTTTCACGGCAAAGAATTCTTGAAAACCCTTAATATCGCAGAAAGTGGCTTTCAACTGCTCTCCGTTATCGACAATCCCCTGCTCATCAAAGATGTGGAAAGGCGTACCGAAGAATTTTATTATTGAGGGCAATCTAGGGAACAGCCTTTCCTGAAAAGCCGGCGACATTGGCATATTTTTAAATTCCTCCTTAGAGATTATAAAACGCAATCAAGGTGTTATCAAATAGGTGTTGGGGCTTCTCTCCTTACGACGCTTGACAAACATTAATTCTCCGTGTACAATAAATCAGTATACTCTGAATATACTGATGTTACTGATAGTATGAGGAGGGGAAGATATGGCAGAGAATAAAGAATCTTCAAATTGCTGCGGGCCTACTGATTTCGTTGGTTGCTGCAAAATTGAGGCTTTGGTCAGTGTGGATGAGCGCGGGCAGATGGTCTTGCCAAAAGAAATTCGCGACCGGGCTAAAATTCGTCCGGGTGAAAAATTAGCGTTGATGAGCTGGGAGAAACAGGGCAATTTATATTGTATGTTCTTGATAAAGGCGGAAGAACTCGCCGGCATGGCTAAAAGTATGCTCGGCCCCGTTTTTCAGGAAATAGTTAAGGAGGGAGATACCAATGAAAAGGTCAGAAGTTAAGAAAATCGTCAGAGAAGGCTACGGTCAGATTGCCAGCAGCAGTGGTTCCTGCTGCGGTTCAACCCAAGCGTGCGGCTGCTCTAATGTAAGTGCAGCCGGGGAGATGAGCCGGAAGATAGGCTACACTGACGAAGACGTTAATTGCGTGCCCGAGGGCGCTAACCTGGGATTGGGGTGCGGAAATCCGGTGGCGATAGCCTCTTTGAAAAAGGGAGAGATAGTGCTCGACCTTGGCTCGGGTGCCGGATTCGACTGTTTTCTAGCGGCGAAGAAAGTAGGCAAGCGGGGACGGGTCATTGGAGTGGATATGACGCCAGAGATGCTAGATAAGGCAAGGGCAAACGCCGAAAAGGGCAACTACAGTAATGTGGAATTCAGACTGGGGGGGATTGAGAACTTGCCGACTGCCGATAGCTCGGTAGATGTTGTTATATCCAACTGTGTTATTAACCTTTCGCCGGATAAACGTCGCGCTTTTGCGGAAGCTTTCCGGGCTTTGAAACCGGGTGGTCGGTTGATGGTGTCTGATATAGTCCTGACGCGCGAACTTCCGGACTTAATCAAGAACTCAGTCCAGGCTTATATCGGCTGTGTTGCCGGAGCAGAGACAAAGGATAAATACCTGGTGGCAATTAAGGCGGCCGGTTTCGTCAATATAGAAATCGTGGATGAGACGACCTTCCCGGTTGAATTCATGATGGAAGACTCCTCCGTTCAGCAAGTAATCAAAAACCTATCGTTACAATCGGAACGTATAAAAGAACTTGCCAGTTCGGTTATGAGCATCAGAGTTGCTGGAACGAAACCGGCGGCGAATTAATTGCATAGGCGGTAACGTCAGTGGGCTCAAGCAAGGTTAGGAAAGCGTTTGTGATTTTGGCTCACGCATTCGTGGGATGGGCTCTCTGTGCGGCGACGATGGGAATCGGTATGAGCATAAAGTCTTTGCAGAACACCCCGGTAGCTCATGCAATCGGAGCTCCTATCTTTTTTGCTGCGGTTTCCTAGGTCTACTTCAGGAAGTTTGGGCTTACATTGCCTTAAAGCGAAAAAATAGCTATACTAGGTTGAAATGAGTGCCGTCTTATCCCGGGAAGATATTTACGAGCTGTTGGAGCGAGAGCCGCCCCTAATCGAAGGCTTTATTGCCCTCGAAGAACAAATGCAGCCTAACGGCTTCGACCTTACTCTGCGAGACGTAGCGCTCCTGGAAACACCAGGCAGAATAGCTGTGACTAACAGCCAGAGAATAGTATCCCGGCAATCTCCTCTGGTGTTCGATGGACTGGGCTTTACGGACCTGGTTCCAGGTGCATATATGATTACCTACAATGAGATTGTTCACCTGCCTAATGACATTATGGCACTGGGCAGACCCAGGTCAAGTTTGCTCCGTTGCGGGGTCAATGTGGGGACAGCGGTTTGGGACGCCGGCTATTCAGGCCGCTCCCAGTCCCTCTTAGTGGTCTATCATCCTCAAGGGTTCCGCCTGCAGAAGAATGCCCGGATTATTCAGCTTATCTTTATGAAGCTGACCGGCGCCACTGAAGGTTACCGGGGTATCTATCAGGGAGAAAATATCTAGCCCAGATAGGTGATTCGTGACGGCGGTCTTTTCTTGACTTCAAGCTCTATACCAGCTTCGCGAAAGAGGTTGTTAAAAGTATCATCATTATATTTGCCGAAGCTGACAAATCGCTTTATTTTGGCGTTGACCAGCATCTTGGCGCAGAGCACGCAGGGTGTGTGGGTGCAGTAGATAGTGCTACCTTCGAGACTGATACCGTGAAGGGCGGCTTGAATAATCACATTCTGCTCGGCGTGAATTCCGCGGCAGATTTCGTGCCTTTCTCCGGATGGGATATGTAGCTCGTCTCTGAGACAGCCAAGCTCGAGGCAGTCCTTTAGTCCGGCGGGGGCGCCGTTATAGCCGGTAGTAAGGATGTGTTTATCCCTAACCGATACTGCCCCGACGTGATGGCGGTGACAGGTGGCACGCTCGGCGACTACCGAGGCTATCTTAAGGAAGTATTCATCTATATCCGGTCTCTTGGGGTTTTGTTTCTTTTCCATTACGCTTTATTTCTAATTCTAGAAATAATCCTTTCTGCTTCTTTCTTCAAATTGTCTAGAGAAGATTCGTTGATTATGGTGAAATCAGCCATAGCAATCGGGCCGCCCTTGTTGATGTTTTCGATTTCCGCCCGGTCGCGGCTGGCGGCTTCTTCCCGGGTTAACGGCCTGATTTGCCTGGCGCCGAGGCGGTCGTATCTCGATTCCGGTGAAGCCCAGACCGCCACCACGCAGAAGCTTTTCCCATAACAGCTTTTAAGGAAAAGGTATTCCTCCCAGGAGTAAAGTCCGTCGATTACCACGTCCGAGCGTTTCAGAGTAGAATCAATCTCCGGCTGGCTGAGCTTGGCATAGGCTTCCATTCCGTGTTCCTGGCGGAGAAGTTCCCGGATGCGGCGCTCGTTTTTTTCGTTTAGCTCCAGTCCCCGCTTCTTTACTTCCCGGTCGGTTATATCTCCGAACCTGATTCTGGTGAAACCGCGCTCTTCAAACAGACGGGCGACTTCTGTTTTGCCGGAACCGGTCATACCGACGATAGAGACGATTTTCATAGTTAATTTTATTATAGAAGAGTAGAAAGAAAAATGCTATAAATACTTCAAATTTATGGAACTTTGGTAACCGTGTTATTTATTTGTAATATTTGTATGTATATCACTCCAGAAGTTAGAATAAAGCAATGAACAACGAGTATAAACCCGGCCTGGCTTTTCACTTTCTCACCCCATTCTACGATGCTGCAACCAGTTGGCTCGGTGCCGGCCCAGCCTTTATGAGAAAGGTGCTGGAAATCCCCAGCCTCAAAGGGAATGAAAAAGTCCTCGATGTCGGCTGCGGCACTGGCACTTTAATAATCGAAGCCAAACGGAAATACCCGGACATAGATATCAACGGAATTGACGCCGACGAAGCTATGCTTCGGAGGGCTGAGAAGAAACTCAGAAAGGCAGGTATCCAGGCCCGTCTTTCCCAAGGATTTCTCCAGAACCCGCTCCCTTTCCCGAATACCTCCTTCGACCTTATTTTCAGCACCCTGGTCTTTCACCATTTATCGACGGACGTAAAAAGACAGGCAATAAAAGAAATATATAGAATACTTAAAGGCAATGGATGCTTCTTATTGGTCGACTTCGGTAAGCCGGAGAATATCGGCACCAGAATACTTCTTAACCTGGGCAGTATTTTCGATGGCGGGGGAAACTTGAGAGCAAACCTGAGAGGGGACCTGCCCTTTTTCCTTCAGGAAGCTGGCTTTCAGGTTACGGAAGTTAGACCAAGATATCGGACTTTGCAGTTCTTATTAGCCAAAAAGCCGGCTAGCGGAGAATCCGTAAGGCAAGCAAGATAACGGGAGGAATTAACAGAGACGTAAGCAAAATCACGGTAAGACTCGCCCCCGCCAACTGAGCGATGAAGGCAATCACTGTGCCGGCAACCGAATAAAAGATAAGCTCCTTGACCAAGCTTCACCCTTCTACGTGATTCTTTGCTTCCTCCCACAGGGCATTTTGCTCATCGAAGGACAACTTAGCGAAGGTCAGTCTCCGCTTTCGACAAAGCTCCTCCATATAAGTAAAGCGCCGGTAGAACTTATTGTTGGCTTCCCTGAGAGCAGCTTCCGAATCGATGCCGAGCCGGCGGCCGAAATTGACCAGTGTAAAAAGCAGGTCGCCGAACTCTTTAGCTTTCTGGTCATCGCCGCTTTGCTTGAATTCATTAACTTCTTCAACCACCTTATCGATAACGCCTCCGATATCGGGCCAATCGAATCCGGCCTCCGCCGCCCGGCGCTGAACTTCCTGACTGTAAGCCAGTGCCGGCATCTGTCTGGGAACGCTAGCCAAAATAGAGCCGTCTTTCCCGCGCTCTTCCTGCTTTAGCTCCTGCCAGTTGTGGGACACTTCTTCGGCATTCTCTACCTTAGTCGAGCCGAAAACGTGCGGATGCCGGTGAATGAGCTTGGCATTAATACCGGCAATCACATCCTCCAGGACAAACTCACGGGCTTCAGCAGCAATCTGCCCGTGGAGAATAATCTGCAACAGTAGATCACCCAGTTCGTCACGCAGTTTATTCGTATCTCCGCTATCTAGCGCGTCCAATACTTCATAGCATTCTTCCAGCAGAAATTCCCGTAGAGAAGCGTGAGTCTGCTTCCGGTCCCAGGGACAGCCGCCAGGCGCCCGCAGTCGAGCGATGATACTAACCAGCGTATTAAACTCGTCTAGCTTTTCCGGCAAATTAGCCTCCCTTAGTTAATCCGATGGTAAAATGGCCCCGATTAGCTGGCGCGCGCCTCGTAGAAACTCCGCAGCGGGCATAACCCGCTTCCCTTCTAATTGTACTGTCAAAATACCGATGATACCTTCACCGGTATTAATGCCAAATGCCGCTGCTCCCCCTTTATCCAAAGGCACCACCTGCCCTACTGTTTCATTATCAGCCTCCGGTAAAGGTACCGCTTCAACAATCTTAAGCTGCTTCCCCTGCCACTTTGTATAGCACCCGGGCCAGGGATAGAAGGCTCGCAACCGCCGCCAGAGTTCAATGGCCGGCCGACTCCAGTCGATCTCACCATCCTCTTTTGTGAGCGGATTAGAATAGGTGGCCCACGTCTCATCTTGAGGCTGAGGCTTAATTTCTCCGCCGACCCAGCGGGGTAAGATATCGAGTAGCAACTGCGCTCCTATCCGGGACAACTTGCTTGTCAGCGAGGCGGTATTGTCTGCGTCCAGAATCGGGACCTGCGCCTTTGCTAATACGGGTCCGGTATCCAATCCTTTGTCCATCAGCATTATGGTGACGCCGGTAAAATCATCGTCCGCCAGTATTGCCGCTGCCACTGGGGAGGGCCCTCTAAAGCGGGGCAATAAAGAAGGATGTATATTAATACATCCATAACGTGGGAGTTTAAGTACTGATTCCGGTAGAAGCTGCCCGAAAGCGGCTACTACAATAACATCCGGGTGAAAATCAGTCAGTTGCTCCAAGACACCAGTTTCCTTAAAGTTAGACGGCTGTAATACCGGCAGCTTAAAATCTAACGCTGCTCGTTTGACCACCGAATAAACCAAGGAACGCCCTCTTCCTGCTGGCTGGTCGGGTTGAGTATAAACAGCCAGAACCTGATAGCCATCCAGAATGAGGGACCCCAGAGAAGGAACAGCGAAATCGGGAGTGCCCATAAAGACTACGCGCAATCTGATTTCTCCTTCGCAAGTGCACGCTGCATCTGAACGAGGTAAATTGTAACATCAAAATTTTTTTATAACAAATTTTCACTTACATCTACCAATGAGTAATTGTTTGAAAAGAGCGAGCGCCAAAGACCTAGAAAGAGGGTTATAAGGGTATAATTGCCTACCAACCCCTGTCAAAATTCTTGTCAGCCAAGAAAGATGGTCTGTTATCATTACTGATGTTGTTTTTACCCGCTTATTCTTTCCCTAATTATTTAAGGATTAAGAGATTTATTTATTACAACTAGAATAGGAAACACTAACCTCATGGAAAATTCACCACAGCAAATCTGGCAGAAAGCTCTTACTGAGCTGAGAATGCAAGTAAACGGAGCTAATTTTAAGACCTGGCTGGAGAAAACGAGCGGTTTCAGTTATAAAGACGACCTGTTTATCATCGGCGTAGGAAATACCTTCGTTGCCGAATATCTGAGCAAGAACCAACTCTCGCTAATCGAAAAAGTATTATCTGTCGTGGTCGGTCGCGAGGTAAGAATAGATTTCCGGGTCGATGAGAAAGAATCGCGCTTCCTCTCAACCCAGAGCCGGGGAAAGAAAATCCCAGCTCAGCAATCGTCGTTGCCCTTATTTAACCCGAAGTATACTTTCGATTCTTTTATCGTGGGAGGTAGTAATCAACTGGCTTATGCTGCAGCACGTATGGTAGCGGAAGACCCGGGTCACAACTACAACCCGCTTTTTATCTACGGAGGTCACGGCAACGGCAAGACCCATCTGTTGCAAGCTATAGGTAATATGGCCCTAACCAATACATCCCTGAAGGTACTTTACGTGAGTGCCGAGCAATTTACCAACGAGCTGGTTAGCTCTATACGTGAAAGCAAAACCGACGAATTCCGCAATCGGTACCGGCAGGCAAATATGCTGTTAATTGACGATATCCAATTCTTCAGCGGCAAGCAACAAACTGAAGAAAGCTTCTTCCATACATTCAACGAACTACACAATACTAACCAACAGATTGCCGTCACCAGCGATTGCCCGCCGAAGTCGATGCCCTTTTTACAGGAGCGCCTGCGGTCCCGTTTCGAAGGCGGACTAGTCACCGATATTCAAATGCCTGACTTCGAGACTCGTCTGACCATTTTGAAGGCTAAAGCTCAGCAAGAAGGGGCTAACCTCAGCCAAGAAGTCCTGGAATATATTGCTTTCCAGATTCAACAGAACATCAGGGCGCTAGAAGGTGCTCTGAACCGGGTGATTGCTTACTCCAAACTCATTAAAAACCCGATTACTTCTGAGCTAGCGGCGAAAGCTCTAAAAGATATCGTGGAAAAGCCCAAGGCATTAAATTCGCCTAACATCATTCTGGAGGCGGTAGTAAACAGCTTCCAGATAACCCCCGCCGACCTCAAAAGCTCGAAACGTAATGAGACTACGGTTTTAGCCAGACAGATAGCGATGTATTTGCTGCGACAGGAAACCGACTATTCACTGGCTGAGGTGGGTAAGGAGCTGGGTGATAGAAGCCCGGCGACGGTCAGCCACGCTTATCAAAAAATTGCAAACGCAATGAATAACGACCCGCCTTTGCGCCGTAAGGTCTTGGATATACAGCAGCAGATACATGGGGCTCCTATAGACATCAGTAGCAACGGGCAAGTTTCTCCTGCTAGCTAACGTAAGCTCATTCACAATGTGCCTTTTACTCTTATTTGACCTATTTGGCAAATAGGTCAAACTTTCTAAACTCAGTGAAATCACACCCCAATGCCTGTTAGATACAGCTTCGTTATGACAATTTTGTGCAGATTTTTAATAAAGCGCAGTTCCTTTCAACAACTATCTTAATGTATTTAATAACTACCAGAACTTCAATCTTAATCCAGAACTTAAATCGTAGCTAAGCCTAAATTCAATGGCTGCCCTATATAATTAATGTTAATATAAACTAAACTATAGTAATATGAAGTATCATGTAGAGTAACACTTAAAATTATGATTGATGTAGTAGAGATAAGAGTTCAGGCAGGTAACGGAGGCGATGGAGCGATTACTTTTCGGCATGAGAAAGGCGTTCCGTATGGTGGTCCAGATGGGGGCGATGGTGGGGGTGGCGGGGACGTTGTTTTGATTGCCGAATCGAGTACCAACAGCTTAAGAGCGTTCAAAGGAAGAAGAGTCTACAAGGCGAGTGATGGTGAAAACGGGAGAGGAAAGAAGAAATATGGTGGGAGAGGAGACGACCTGCTATTAAGAGTACCACCGGGAACGGTGATTTATGAAAAAGACCGGGAGGGTTATCGAATATTTGTTAGCGATTTAGAAAAACTAGGGCAGGCTGTGATTATAGCTAAGGGTGGTCGGGGAGGGTGGGGTAACGTGCGGTATACTTCGTCGACGAATCAAGCCCCCAGGATTGCGCAAAAGGGAGAAGCCGGTGAAGAGCGGGATATTATATTGGAAATGAGGCTCATTGCCGACGTTGGTATCATCGGTTATCCTAATGTCGGTAAGTCATCCTTGCTGGCAGCGGCTTCAGCAGCTAAACCCAAGATTGCGAGCTATCCTTTTACCACACTTGAACCGGTGCTAGGTGTAGTTGAGACCGGGCAGCAGAGTTTTATCCTGGCTGAAATACCGGGGCTTATAGAAGGAGCTCACCTCGGCCGCGGATTGGGTCATGATTTTCTGCGTCACGCGCTCCGCACCAAGGCTCTGATTCAGCTGATAGACGGCAGTTCAGAATTCCCGGTGGAAGATATGCAAGCGTTGAGAAAAGAACTTAGCCTGTTCGATAACGCATTGGCGGAGAAAGAAAAGGTAGCGGTAGTAAATAAAATCGATTTGCCCGAGGTGAGAGCAAAAATACCCCAAACAAGAGAAGCATTTAGTCGAGCTGGAATGAAAGTGAGGTTCATTTCGGCGGCTACCGGGGAAGGTGTTTCGGAACTTATGAGTGAAGTAGCCGGAAGATTAGAGAAATTGGCTGGTGAGGCTAAGCCTGTCGAAGTAAAAGAGAAAGTATTTCGCCCTCAGCCCAGGGGAGTGGGTCACTTGATTGATAAAGGAGGAGATACTTTTGTCATTAGGGTACCTGAGTTGGAGCGCATTGTCGCCAGGGTAGATATGACCGACCCCGAAGTAAGTCGCCAGGTAGACGGGCAGATAGTAAGAATGAAAATTAATAAGGCACTCGAGCGGGCGGGAATCAAGCCGGGCGACAAGGTCCGTTGCGGAGATTATGAGTGGAAATGGTAAGACAATGAACACAGGGGTATTAGGGGGGACTTTCGACCCGATTCATAACGGGCATATCCGTGTGGCTGAGGAGGTGAAAGTCCGATTGAATCTAACCGAGGTTCTTTTTATCCCGGCCGGCCATCCCTGGCTTAAAGCTGGCGAAACAATATCGGCGGCTGAGAATCGGATTCAAATGGTGCGCCTTGCCATTAAAGATAAACCCGGGTTTAAGCTATCTACCGCCGAAATAGAACGGCCGGGCCCGACCTATACGCTCGATACTATCGCTGAATTGCGGTCTAAGATAAAAGTAGGAGACGAGCTGTATTTTATTATGGGTTGGGATAGTTTAGCCCTCCTTCCCAAGTGGAGGGAGCCGCTCCGGTTAATAAAGTTGTGTAAACTGGTGGCCGTTCCCAGGCCAGGTTATCCCCTGCCCGACCTCAAAACCTTAGAGGCTGAAATCCCGGGGTTAAGGGACAGAGTAACAATTCTGGATAAACCTGAAATAGATATCAGCGCTACCGACATCCGGAGCCGGGTAGCTCGAGGTTTGTTCATAGGACATCTGGTACCGAAACCGGTAGAGGAATACATCAAGCGGCACAAGTTGTATTTATCACAATAGGAGGTAGATAGTGAAAGCAATTGCAGTTATCGGTAGTCCGAGGAAGAACGGGAATACGGAAATTCTAGCCAGGCATACCTTGAAGGCTATCGCCGAGGAAGGTCTGGACACGGAGGTCGTCAGGTTAGCCGGACTGGATATCAAGCCCTGCACCGCCTGCGAGATTTGCCGGAAAGAAGAGCGGTGTCCTATCGATGACGACCTCTGGCCGATTTATCTGAAGTTGAAAGAAGCTGATGCGATAATATTAGCCACGCCGGTGTATTTCGGTTCAGCAACTGGCCAGATGAAAGCTTTTATGGATAGGGCCGGATTTATTGCCCGTCCCAGGGATACTTTCGCTAGGAAAGTAGGCGGGCCGCTGGTGGTCGCCCGCCGGGCCGGACACAACTTTACGTTTGCCCAGATGATGTTTTGGTTTCATAACAACGGTTTCTTTATGCCCGGTTCCAGCTACTGGAACATCGCCTTCGGGTTAGAAAAGGGAAAGGTCAAGGAAGACAAGGAAGGGATGGAGACTGCCTGGAACTTCGGGAAGAATGTTGCCTTTTTGGTGAAGAAGCTGAACGGGTAAGTATTTATATATCCAGGTTTTTGACGCTCTTGGCGTGTGCCTGGATGAAGGCTTTACGGGGCGGAACTTCATCGCCCATCAGGATACGGAAGATATCGTTAGCCTTAACTGCATCTTCGATATGTACCTGGAGCATAGTGCGGGTCTCCGGGTCCATTGTGGTCTCCCAGAGCTGCTGAGCGGTCATTTCACCTAGACCCTTGTAGCGCTGAATTTCTACCTTCTTATTCTCGCCCAGCTTCTTTAGAATGCCGTCTTTTTCCTCGTCGGAGTAGACCCACTGGTCGAGCTTAGCGGCTTTGACGCGATAAAGAGGCGGCTGAGCAATATACAGGTGCTGGTTGTTGATGAGCTGCACCATATGCCGGAAGAAGAAGGTCAGAAGGAGTGTGCAGATATGAGAGCCATCGACATCGGCATCGGTCATCAGGATAATACGATGGTAGCGGAGTCTGGAGATATCGAATTCGCTATCGAAGCCCGTACCCAGAGCGGCGACGATAGCCCGGATTTCCTCGTGGGCGAGCATTTTATCCAGCGGTGCCTTTTCCACGTTAAGGATTTTACCGCGCAGGGGTAAGATTGCCTGAAAGCGCCGGTTCCGGCCCTGTTTTGCCGAACCACCGGCTGATTCACCTTCTACCAGATATAGTTCGCTAAGAGACGGGTCTTTTTCCGAACAGTCAGCCAGTTTGCCGGGCAGAGTTGCTGACTCCAGGCTGCTCTTCTTGATGACGAGGTCGCGGGCTTTTCTGGCGGCTTCCCTTGCCCTGGCGGCAGTGGTGACTTTCTCGATGATTCCCCGGGCATCATCGGGGTGTTCTTCCAGGAATAAGGCAAGCCCATCGGCAACGATGCTTTCGGTAATTCCCTTGACCTCAGGATTACCCAGTTTGCCTTTGGTCTGTCCTTCGAATTGCGGTTCGGCGATTTTGACGCTGATAACGCCGGTCAGCCCTTCCCGGACGTCATCGCCGGTGAAGCTCGTTACATCTTCTTTTAAGAGCTGTTTCTGGCGGGCGTAATCGTTGAGGACGCGGGTGAGCGCTGTCCTGAACCCGGTAAGGTGAGTGCCGCCGTCGATAGTGTTGATACAGTTGGCAAAACTCGCCACGGATTCAGAGAAACCGTCGTTATATTGGAGGGCGGCTTCGACGATGGCACCGTTCTGACGGTTCAGGATATAAATCGGCTGGCGGTGGCAGACAGCGCGGCCGCGGTTCAGATACCGGACGAAGCTGGCAATACCGCCTTCGAAATAGAAAGTAAGCTCGTCGTCTTTACCTTCATCTCGGATACATATTTCGATGCCCTTATTGAGGTAAGCCAGTTCTCTGAGGCGCTGGCTCAAGACCTTGAAATCGTACTTGATTTCGCCGAATATTTCTTTATCGGCGAGGAAGGTAGTTGTGGTGCCAGTTGTGTTAGCTTCGCCGATTTCTTTTACTCTAGCCCGGGGGGTACCCTGTTTGTATTCCTGCTCGTAGATTTTGCCGTTGCGCCGGACGGTGACTTTCGTCAAGGAGGAAAGGGCGTTTACCACCGTGGCACCAACGCCGTGCAAACCGCCGGATACAGGGTAAGCGTGGCCGTCGAACTTGGCTCCGGCGTGGAGGGTAGTCATAACGGTTTCCAGGGCAGAGACCTTGGTGATGGGATGAATTTCTACGGGGATGCCGCGGCCATTATCCTCGACGCGAACGGAGCCATCCGGCACCAGTGTAACCATGATTTTGGTGCAGCAGCCAACCATAGCTTCATCGATGCTGTTGTAGACGATTTCGTAGACGAGATGATGAAGTCCCCGTTGGTCGGTGCTGCCGATGTACATTCCGGGTCGCTTGCGGACAGCCTCCCGCCAGCCAAGGACTTGGATATCTTCAACAGTATAGCTGTTTGGTTGGTCGTTTGTACGAGGTGTATTAGTTGTCACAATTGTATTCATTATAGCATATTTTAGCTGTGGCGACAAATCTTAAAGGGCTGGTTTTGGGAAAGTATCAGCGGTCAGCTATCGGCGGTCATTCGATTTCATACGTGACAAACTGTGAAAATTGAAGCGAAGCAGCGTAAAACGAGGGTGAAGCGAGCGTATTTGTTTCCGTCTAGAAAATGTTTATAGTAAACGGATTGAGGCTAAAAAGGGCAAATTTAGCTTGATTCGTTTTTCTGCAATAAGGAAGATTTAGCGTTTTTAACGCTGGTTTTCAAATATTTCCGATTTTTAAGGTGCTCTATTCCGGCCCTTCGATAGGCTCAGGGTAAACTCAAGCCGGAAAATCTGGATACCGACCCCGTACCTGATACTGGGCAAGCTTTTCGGCGGTATGGGTAAGTGAATAATAGCACTGATGTTCTGAGTTTGTCAAGGAAATTTTGTCGCTTTTTGTAGGTTGTAACCTCACCCCCTGGCCCCTCTCTTGGACTCTTCCCGGGAAAGCAGAGTAGAACGAGGTGGGCTTGCCTTAAACGACATGCTAAACGGGGTGTAGTAAGCCATAAACGACACGGTTAACCAAGTAAAACGAAGCCAAAACGAGCTAAAACAGAGGGAGAACGAAAGAAAAAATCCCTCTCAATCTCCTTATAGGAAAGGGAGAAGGAAGATACGGATTCTGGCTCCCTATCGAGTGCAGGGCAGTTTGCCAGAATGACATCGACCCTTCGATAACGAATTGAGCCCCACCCCACCAGATTCTTCAGCGTCTTCGAGGGTATGGAATATCAGACGCTTCCAGAATGACTGTGAGGAGGATATTTGTTATGAATATGTTACTTTTACGGGTGAAATTATATTACTTTGCAACGGTTCGGGGTTTAGACTAACGGATTGGTTCTGAATAGAGAGGTGTATACCGATTATGGTATATCTAAACATATAGACATACCAATGTTTATATGTTACTATAAGTAAAATATGGGAAGAAGTCTGATAAGGACAACTATTTTTCTCACCGAGGACCAGCACGAACGATTGCGGCGGCTGGCTTTTGAACAGCGGACTTCGATGGCGAAACTGCTCAGGGACGCCGCTATCCGGATATTATCGGATGGTGAGGATAAAAATGGAGGGAAGAAGGCAATTACGGATGAGAAAGACTCTGCCGAATTTCAAAATCGGGGCGAGTGGATTTGAACCACCGACCTCAGCGTCCCGAACGCTGCGCGCTAAACCAAGCTGCGCTACGCCCCGACATTATTCACTTATATCAACCTCAGTGTCCCGAACGCTGCGCGCTAAACCAAGCTGCGCTACGCCCCGAGGTCTTATATTATAGGCAGATTTGAACCAATTTAACAAGACGGGAGAAACAAAGGTATTAAAACGGGGTTATAAACATAGAAGAAAATATATTTCTAAGAGAGGTGAAGTCGACTATACATCCGGAAGGGTTTCGCCCCCGCTCAGATTGCTTCGCATTCCGACTGCGGTCGGAATGGTCTCGCAAAGACAATGGGAGAGAGTTGTACGGCTTCGCTCCCTCGACATAGCTCGGGACAGGTCAGGACAAGTCAGGGCGAAGGGATTGATGGGTTTAGAAAATAAATGAAGTATTGCGTGGTGATAATGGATGGTGCTTCCGGTTTACCCTTACCTGAGCGTAATGGTAAGACCTGCCTGGAACTGGCACAGATGCCAAATCTAGATGCGATGACTCAGGAAGGGGTTCTCGGACTTTGCCGCACTGTGCCGCCGGGGACCGAGCCTTCCAGCGCCGCCGCCTGTATGTCCTTACTGGGTTATAACCCAGCCGTCTATTATCGGGGGCGGGCGGCGATTGAAGCTAAGAGTATGGGTATTCCTGTCGGTAAGGGCGAGGTCGTTTTCCGCTGTAATCTGGTGGCAGTCCGTGACGGTAAGATGTGGGACTATAGTTCAGGGCATATCGGCACTGACGAGGCGCAAAAACTCATCGCCGCTTTGAACCAAAGACTGGGCAGCACCCAGGTCCGTTTTTATCCCGGCGTCAGCTACCGGCATATTTGTAAGATAAGCGGGCGGGAAGATGTCCTTTCGGCGATATGCACGCCTCCTCACGATATTCCCGGGAAAGCAATCGAGGATTTCTTGCCTCATGGTCCGGGCAGTGAACTACTGCGCGACTTGATGGAACGGTCGGCAGCAGTGCTTCGGGAGCACTCGGTAAATTTGGGGCGGCAGTCTCGGGGCGAAATCCCGGCAACCATGCTCTGGTTCTTCTGGGGCAGTGGCCAAGTTCCGGAGATGCCCTCATTTAAGAAGTCATACGGGCTTAAAGCAGCGATGACTTCGGGCGTCGACCTTCTCCGCGGGCTGGCTCAAATGGTTGGGATGGATATATTAGATATACCAGGCGTTACCGATGGCCCGGATAACGATTATGCGGCTCAGGCGGACGGTGCCTTACAGGCGCTTAAAAAAAAATGATTTGGTTGTTATCCATATCGAGGCTCCGGATGAAGCCGGGCATACCGGTTCTATCGACTCTAAAGTCGAGGCACTGGAAAAGATAGACAGCCAGGTTTTAAGCAGGCTCCACTCCTGGCGGGGAGAAGCCTTTCGAGTGTTAGTGATGCCCGACCACCCTACTCCCATCCAGACCCAGACCCATAGCCCGGAACCCGTGCCGTTCCTTTTTTGGGGAGCCGGGTTTACGTCTAACGGAGCTGGCCGGTTTACCGAATCCGAAGCCAAAAAAACGGGCTTGCTTATCGACCCAGGATATTATATTATAGGTAGATTTATTGGAAGCTGAGATGGACCTCATCGTTCAAAAATACGGCGGCACATCGGTCGCCGATGCCGAAAAAATTAAAAACGTAGCCCGGCGTATTATTGCCGCAAAAGAGAAAGGTAACCGGGTGGTGGTGGTCGCTTCAGCGATGGGAGACACTACCGACGACCTTATCAAGCTGGCTTATCAGGTCACCAGCCAGCCGAGTGAGCGGGAGCTAGATGTTCTCCTATCCACCGGTGAGATTGTCTCCAGTACGCTCCTGGCGATGGCACTCAAAGATATGGGTTACGATGCTATTAGCCTTACCGGTGCCCAGGCGGGTATACAGACCGATGCCAGCCATAATAGAGCCCGCATCCTTGGGATCGACCCCAAGCGGATAGTTAAGGAATTGGAGAGGGGGAAAATCGTCATTGTTGCCGGTTTTCAGGGGGTAACGCCAGAGATGGATATTACCACCCTCGGGAGGGGTGGTTCGGATACCACGGCCGTAGCCCTGGCGGCTAGTCTGGGAGCCAAAGTATGTGAAAGGTATACCGATGTCGAAGGAATCTACACCGCCGACCCACGCGTAGTGCCTGAAGCTGAGCGGTTAACCGAAATCGGCTATGAAGAAATGCTCGAACTGGCAACCTACGGCTCTAAAGTAATACACCCGCGGGCAGTCGAGCTGGGAGAGGTCTATAATATTCCTATCCTGGTTGCCTCCAGTTTCAGCGATAGCCTGGGCACCTTGATTCACGGAGGAGTATCTATGGAAGTAAGAAATAAGGTAAGAAGCATTGCCTACGACCTCGATGTGGCTAAAATAACGGTGGTGGGGGTGCCGGACCGGCCCGGTATCGCAGCAGCGATATTCGAACCGCTGGGTAAAGCCGGTGTAAGCGTCGACACTATCGTTCAGAACGCCAGTATCAACAATATTACCGATTTGACCTTCACCATAGCTAAGAGCGACCTTGATAAAGCAATGAAGGTAGTGAAGCCGATTGCTAGATCCATCGGTGCAAGAGAATGTGTCGGTGATTCAAAATTGGGGAAGATTAGCGTTATCGGTACCGGTATGCAGAATACGCCCGGTTACGCTGCCCGTATGTTCAGAACGCTCAGCGATAAGGGGATAAACATTCAGCTCATTACGACTTCGGAAATACGGATAACGTGCATTATCGAGGAATCCCGGGTTAAGGACGCAGTCCGGGTTCTGCACCGAGCCTTCGAGTTAGATGAAGAAGGATAGATTTGGAGTAAGTGTATGGCTTATCAGGAAGAGGAAAAAACTAGACTGAGGCGTCAATCGAGCAAACAGGCTATTACTTTAGCTATGGAGGGGCGCTGGCGGGAAGCAGTAGTGGCTAACCAAAGTTTGCTGGAGAACTTTCCCAACGATATCGATGCCTATAACCGATTAGGCAGGGCTTTTACGGAACTGGGGCAGTATTCTTCGGCTAAAGAAGCTTACCAAAAAGCAATCGAGCTTGACCCATATAACGTAATAGCTAAGAAAAATTTGAGTCGTCTGACATATCTGGAGAAAGAGAAAAAGGCTGGTGCCGGAATTGTAGTTCACAAGGTCGAGCCCCAACAGTTTATCGAAGAGGTCGGCAAAGCCGGTGTAGTTAACCTCTACCGTCTGGCACCTCCAGAAATGCTTGCCAGGACGGTTGCGGGCGACAGGATAAATTTGAAAGTGAAGAAGGCTAACTTAGTTGCTGAGAATAGTAAGGGGGAATATCTGGGGCTGGTTGAGCCTAAGCACGGACAGCGGCTTATCCGATTAATCGAAGGCGGTAATAAGTATGAAACTGCTATAGTCAGTGCTAACGAGGATGGAGTGTCGGTCATCGTGAGAGAGGTGTATCAGCACCCCAGCCAAGCCGGGCGGCTCTCCTTCCCGGTGAGGACCGGGAGCTTACGCCGATACGTCCCGGAGAGAATATTGAGGCGCGAACTGGAGCAAGAAGAGGCACTATCCGGAGAACCGACGTATACGGTGGTTGGGGGTGGAGAGACGCAGATATTACCCGAGGAACCTGTTGAGATCGAAGGAGAAATAGAAGATGAAGATTGGGGGAGTTAGAATAGGATGGTAACGAAGACCATACCGATAAGCATAGAAGAGGAAATGAGGAACTCTTACCTCGACTATGCGATGAGTGTCATTGTTTCCCGAGCGTTACCCGATATTCGTGACGGGCTCAAACCCGTGCAGCGACGCATTCTCTATGCGATGAACGATATGGGACTTGCCCACAACACTGCTTACAAGAAGAGTGCCCGTATCGTCGGTGAGGTGTTGGGCAAATATCATCCGCACGGCGATGTTTCCGTTTATGAAGCGATGGTGCGTATGGCGCAGGACTTCTCTATGCGCTATATGCTCGTCGACGGGCAGGGTAACTTCGGCAGTGTCGATAACGACCCTCCCGCCGCAATGCGATATACCGAAGCCCGTCTGACCGAGATTGCCGAGCGGATGCTGCTCGATATCGATAAGGATACGGTCGACTTCGTGCCTAACTTCGATAACAGTCTTACCGAGCCTTCGGTCTTACCGGCACAGATACCCAATTTGTTACTCAGCGGGAGCGCCGGGATTGCCGTCGGGATGGCGACTAACATCCCTCCGCATAATCTCAGCGAATTATGCGATGCTATTTCCTATCTCATCGATAATCCGGAAGCCGGTGTCGATGAACTTACCCAATTTATTAAAGGTCCCGATTTTCCTACCGCCGGCATTATCCTGGGCTTGGATGGAATCAAGAGCGCTTATGCTACCGGGCACGGGCGCATAGTAGTCCGGGCTAAGAGTGAAATAGTCGAACCCACTTCAGAATCGGCGCGGCGTCAAATAATAATCACCGAGCTTCCTTACCAGGTCAATAAAGCGGCTCTAGTGGAAAGGATTGCCGAACTGGTCTCCGATAAGAAGATTGTGGGCATTAATGAACTAAGAGACGAATCGGACCGGCAGGGTATGCGCGTCGTCATTGAGTTGAAGCGGGAAGCCCAACCGCAGCAGGTGCTTAATAACTTATATAAACACACGGCGATGCAGACGGCTTTCTCCGTCAATATGCTGGCACTGGTCGACGGGCAGCCCCGGGTAATAAGTCTTAAAGAAGCCCTCCAGTATTTCATCGATTTCAGACAACAGGTCATCACCCGCCGCTCTCGTTTCGAGCTGGAAAAAGCTAAAGAGCGTGCCCATATCTTGGAAGGGCTGAAAGTCGCTCTGGACCAAATCGATAAGGTGATTGCCGTTATACGTAAGGCGGAGTCGGCTGAACAAGCCCGCCAGAACTTAATGACTGAGTTTGGTTTATCGCAGATTCAAGCGCAAGCTATTCTCGATATGCAGTTACGCCGGCTGGCGAGACTGGAGCGCGGCAAAATTCTCGAAGAATATGCCGAAGTCCTCAAGAGAATCTCCCACCTTGAAGACTTACTGGCCAGTCCCAGAAAAATCCTCCTGCTTATAAAGAACGAAGCTGAGGAATTAAAAGAGAAGTTCGGCGACGACCGCCGGACGGAAATCAGCGAGCAGGGTGAGGTCGAGTTAAGCGACGAAGACCTGATTCCTCACCAGCGAGTAGTGGTGACCATCAGTAACCGGGGATTCATTAAAAGATTACCCACCCAACTTTACGCATTACAACACCGCGGCGGCAAAGGCATCGTGGGTATGGTAACCAGGGAGAGCGATGCGGTCAGGCTGTTAACCGTAGCCGATACTCATGACAGCATCCTTTTCTTTACCAGCCAGGGAAAGGTCTTCCGCCTAAAATGCTGGGAAGTACCGGCGGGCGGCTCACGGACGGCTAAAGGAACGGCGGTGGTTAATCTTTTCCCCATCGGGGAGAATGACAGCGTTACCAATATGCTGATATTCCCAGCCAATCTGGAGGGATTGTATCTGTTAATGGCTACCCGCCGTGGTGAGATAAAGAAGACGGCTTTAGCCTATTTTGCTTCGGTACGGCGTAACGGGCTGATTGCGATGGATGTGGAAAAGGGAGATGCTCTGATTGCCGCCCGCAGTGCTCTCGATACGGATGATGTTATAGTGGTAACTCAAAAAGGGTTGTCTATCCGGTTCGTGGTTTCCAGTCTGAGAGCCAGCTCGAGGACAAGCGGCGGGGTGCGGGCTATCAAGTTAGCACCGGACGATACTCTGATTAGTATGGATAAAGTCGAACCGGAGGCGTGCCTGCTATTGGTTACGGCTAACGGTTTCGGGAAGCTCAGTTTGCTTGAGCAGTATACCCGCCAGCACCGCAGCGGTAAGGGCGCTAAAACTTTCCGTATTACTCCCGAGACTGGTGATGTTACTGCTGCTAAGGTCGTGACGCTGACCGACCAGGTAATGATAATATCCGCCGAGGGGATTGTTACCCGGACTCCCGTAAAGGAAAAAGACCCAAGGCAGGGCATTCCGATTCAGCGCCGGTCAACCAAGCGTAAGGTCAGGCTAATGAGGCTCGACCCAGGCGATAAGGTAGTGGCGATTACGGCTTTTAGCTAGGGAGGAACGGATGAAGTTGATTTTTATTCCCGGTTCAGGGCGTGGTAAACAGGCGTGGATTTATCAGACTAGATATTTCAAAGATTCTGAGGCGGTTGCTCTGCCGGGACACCCGGAAGGTAAGCCATGCTCCAGCGTGGATGAATATGCCGACTGGTTACACGATTATATCCGTAAGAAAGGCTATAAAGATGTGGTTCTGGTGGGGCATTCTCTGGGTGGGGCGGTCGCTCAGTCTTATACTTTGAAATATGGAAACGAGTTGAAAGCTCTGGTTTTGATGGGGACTGGTGCCAGATTAAGAGTTAGTCCTGCCATTCTGCAGACTTTGAAGGATATGATTGGTCACGAAGCTGCCTGGCGAAAATATGTTGAGGACGAGGTCGCTACACTTGAGCCTGAAGTTGGGAAGTTATTGGTTGAAGAAAGAGTACGAATAGGCCCCGCAGTAGCCCTTAACGATTTTCTTTGCTGTGACAAGTTTGACGTTATGGATAGGGTCCAGAATATCAAATTACCCACTCTGGTTCTCTGCGGCAGTCAGGATGAAATGACGCCGACCAAGTTTTCTAAGTTTCTGGCGGATAAGATTGCTGGAGCCAAATTAGTCATAATTGAGGGCGCTCCCCACGGTGTGCCCAGGGATAAACCTAAAGAGGTCAACCAGGCGATAGAGAACTTTCTGGCTGGTGTTAAGTAGCGGGTTTTTTAGTTGGGTTCATCCCACACCCCTCTTGGATTCCGTATCAAGTACGGAATCCAAGTTAATTAAGAGGGGGCGAAGCCCCCTGTTGGACTCCCCTGTGGGATTGCTTCTCTTGGCACGAGGCTTCCCAACGCTGGAGGCCGCAGGCATTACAGGTTTCATAACGGCAATCTGGAGTTTCTAAAGCTTCCATAGCCCGATGGTATTCTTGCTTTAGGAAGGTTGAAGTTACTCCGATATCGATATGACTCCACGGTAGAATTTCATCCAGGTCACGCTCGCGGTGGGAATAGAAATTGGGGTCGATGCCGGTCTTTTCGAAAGCCTGAAGCCAGCCCGGGTAATTCAGGTGCTCGCCCCAGGAATCGAACTTACATCCCAGCTTCCAGGCATTATAAATGATTTTACCTAATCGCCGGTCTCCCCGTGATAATACCGCCTCAAGCTGACTGACCTGGGGGTCCTGCCACGATAGCTTGATGCTTTTACCCCGCAGTCCCTGCCTGAGCATTTCCAGTTTACTGTTTAATACCTCCGCGTTTTCCTGGGCTACCCATTGAAAGGGAGTATGGGGTTTGGGGATAAAGGTGGAAAGGGTAACCCTTATCTGGGGAGTCCTGCCTTTTCTAGCTAACGCGCGGATTTTGTTCAATAGACGGACTATTTCCTCTATATCCTCGTTGGTTTCACCGGGTAAGCCAAGCATAAAATATAGCTTGAGGCCGGTCCAGCCCCGTTCAAAGGCAAGGGCAGCCGTTTTCAGAAGTTCATCCTCGGAGATGTGCTTGTTGATGACTCGTCTCAGCCGCTCACTGCCCGCCTCAGGGGCAAAGGTAAGGCCGGTTTTACGATGGGGGGGTAATGAGTCCATCAGGTTGACCGAGAAGGTATCGACGTATAGGCTGGGTAGCGATATGGTGAGGTCGGGATAGCGGTTCGATAATTCAGCGACCAGTTCGTCGATGCGATGGTAGTCGGTGGTGCTGAGCGAGACCAAAGATACCTCGCTATAACCGCAGTTGGCAATAAGTTCCCCGACTGCCTCCAGCACCTCTGATTGGGGGCGTTCTCTTATGGGGCGGTAAATCGAACTTGCCTGGCAGAATCGGCAACCCCGGCTGCATCCCCGTTGGATTTCCACCGCCGCGCGGTCGTGGATAATCTCTATATAGGGGACTACAGGTTTGGTTACCGGTGGCGGGAGGTTGCTTATTATCCGGCGCCGGATAGTCGGTTTAGCTTCAGGCACAGTCGGCTTGATGCTTTTAATCAGTCCGCTGTCCTGGTATTCCACTCGGTAGAAACTGGGCACATAAATGCCGGGTATTTCTACCAATTGGCGGAGCAATTCCTCTTTGCGGGCACCCGCCTGTTTCCACTTACGGAAGCTGTCAACCAACTCCAGCAATACCTCCTCACCATCCCCGACTGCAAAAAGGTCGAAGAAGTCAGCCATTGGCTCCGGATTGAGGGCACCACTGCCGCCAGCTATTATGAGAGGATGAGAGTCATCCCTTTCCGAAGCGAGCACCGGTATCCGGGCAAGGTTGAGTATATTGAGGACGTTGGTATAGGTAAGTTCGTAGCCTAAGGAGAAGCCGATTACATCGAATTCTTTAAGCGGATGCCTTGATTCCAGGCTGAAGAGCGGTATACCCTCCTGGCGCATCACTGCTTCCATGTCCGACCATGGAGCATAAACCCTTTCGGCAAGGACATCCGGCTGGCTATTAAGGATGTCGTAGAGGATGGGTAAAGCAAGGTTGGACATCCCGATTTCATACAGGTCGGGATAGGAAAGCAGCACCTTAATAAAGACGTTGTCCCAGTCCTTCTGGACGCTGTTCCACTCGCCACCCGTGTAGCGGGCGGGCTTTTGCACTTTATAGAGGCTGCTATTGAGATTGCTTACCTGGCTCATTTTGTAATTATAGCTAAAGGTGGGGGAAGAAGCCAGCGAGGGATATAAAGCTTGCCGAAGTGTCTTGACTAATGGTGGCAATAGTGATACCATTGAACTGTGAAGGCGATAGAGAAGATAGTCGAGCAGATGAGGGAAAATCCCAAAGATGTAAAATTCAGAGACCTCAGTAAAGTTTGCGACTATTACTTAGGAGAACCCCGCCAAAAGGGAAGCCATCGAATATACAGGACACCCTGGCAGGGCGACCCTAGAATAAATATCCAGGACGATAACGGCAAAGCCAAAGCCTATCAGGTGAGGCAGGTATTACAGGCGATAGAGAAATTGGGAGGTTAGGGATGGATAAATATACCTATCGGGTTACATGGTCGGAAGAAGACGGTCAATATGTTGGATTGTGTGCCGAGTTCCCCAGTCTTAGCTGGCTAGCGGATACTCAGGAAGCAGCTCTAGCCGGAATCCGGGATATTGTCAAGCAGGTTATCCATGATATGCAATCAACTGGAGAGCCTATCCCACAGCCGCTGGCAATCAGACGTTATTCCGGCAAATTTACGGTCCGTGTCCCGCCAGATGTGCATAGGAAACTCCAACTACAGGCTGTGGAATCCAAAGTCAGCTTTAACCGTCTTGTCAATTCCAAGCTGTCCGAATAAAAAGTCCTGTGGGGCAACTGAACCGCAGCATCAAAGAGGTCAAAGAAGGGAAAACAATCCCGTGGAAGGATGCTAAAGCTAGGCTTGGCGCTTAGCGAGACGTAGAAAAGCCGATTACCTTTCTTTCTTACCACGATTGAGCGTTTGTCCTGCAGTCCAGACTTTATCAATCGCTGTGACAATTCCCCTACTTCCTAACACCAACCAAATGCCTATTAAAATAGTCACACCCGTAGTTACCCACCACTTTATTTCATCTGCTTGAAGTTTCGGGTCAATATTATTTAGTTCGACATATAAGTTTACATTCTGAATATGGTAGGCAATTAATCCAAATAAGTCTGGTATTGATGTGGCAAGCAAATATATGCCCAGGATACGCATTGATACTTTTATTAAATCTAAATTGGAGGTGTTAATAACCAGCTCATTTTCACTTATGTTTCCCACTAAAATTCTCACTATGGCATCAGTTTTCCACCACATTGCCCATAATATTAACAGTCCGATTAAGGATGCTATTGATATGTTTACGTAGAATGTGGATAAATCCTGTGCATCGGGAATGTGCCGAAAAGTCAAGAGAGATCCGATACTTTTTACTAGGGAGGCGACTATTTCAAGAAAAGCGAATACGATAACAACTCTTAATGCCGCTTTGATTATTGACCTCATTTCACCTCCCTGATTGAATGAAATGTGGATAAGCCTTAGCTCTCCAGTTGTGTCAGGTCGAACTTCATACCATCACGGGCGGCAATTACCTTGATTCCGGTATCCTGCGATAACTTTTCGGCGATTTCCCAAGGCTTTGCCCGCCACATACCCATACCGAAGTGGGTGAGGATGGCTACCTTGGGTTTTATTTCCCGGATAAGATATTCGGCGTCAGGCACGGATAGATGGTCGACGGGCAACTGGGCAAATCCATCGTGGGATTGGGGGCGGGGAGTGACAAAGGCGATGTTCATAATCAGAAGCTCACCGGTGTAGCGTTTAGCCAGCTCGTCGAAATAGAGGGTATCGGTGATATAGGAAAAAGTATATTTAGGCGTTTTGAAGATTATACCGTAGGTCTCCACCGAGTGTTGGTGGCGCAGGGGCGTGGAAAAGGAGACGTTGCCTACCGTGTAGGACTTGCCCTCTTTCAGTAACTCCACTCCGTCGAGGCGGTTCTTCAGATAGGAGAAGATGACCGGTTCCGGTGTCAGAGCATCGGCCGGGACGAATAACCAGCCGTGTGATTTGAGCCCGCCTTCGGTCATTGCCTCGACCATTACGTTGGTGTCAGCCGAGTGGTCCAAGTGGCGGTGGGATAAAATTATGGCACTGAGCTTATCGGGTTTCAGTTTACGCCTGGTCGCCTGGACGATGCAACCGGGGCCGGGGTCGAGTAATATCTGGGTGCCGTTGAGGTTGAGCCACATTCCACCCGAAGCCAGGAGCTGGGTGGTTATCATAAAGCGGGCACCGGCGGTGCCTAAGAAAATTATGGAATCATTGGGCGAGCTTTCGTCTGGCACGATTTAAATGATAAAGGATAGATATCTTTTTTACAACTGTTTGTGTATGTTGTTACGCCCTAATTCTTGAAAGGAGGTTGGTAATTTCTATTCTGGCTTTGCCTTGAACAACTACCTCACCCCTTCCCCTCTCCTGACTAGGAGAGGGGATTAATTGTTTAAAGAGGGGTTTGCCGCTCTTTAACACCCGAATAGGAATTTAGCTCTTTTTCTGGGCGCGGGAGCGGTCGAGGACCTTCTCCACTGATGATTGGGGTCTCACCTGCAGGTCTACCTGGAAGGCTAATAAAAGTCGGGCGAGCATGCCATAATAGCCTACGGTAAGATTTAACTCCACCATCTCCTGCTCATCCAGATGGCGCTTCAGGTCGGAGAAGGTCTTATCTTTAACTCTGCCACCCCGGGCGACTTCATCGACGAAGCGTAGAACCGCCCGCTCGGTCTCGTTAAACAGCTTCGATTTATCCCAGTCCTTGATGGCTTCAATTTCCTCGTCGGTCATCCCTACCTGTTTGCCGTACCTGATGTGAGCCTGGAATTCGTAATCGCAGTCCAGTATTGCAGCACTGCGCAGGATTGCCATCTCGCGGAACTTCGGGTTCAACTTCGTCTTTATCAGGATAGCGTCACCCATTCTAATCAAATGTGCCAGCGTCGAAGGGCTATTGGCGGCCATCCGGAAGACGTTGGTTACGGGAAAGCCCCGACTTTCTATCTTATTGTAGATTTCAACTACATCCGGCGGCGCCCCTTCTTTCTCGCGGTACGGAATCCGTGCCATTAAGTAACCTCCTGATTTAATTTATTTCCAGTAATTTATGGGGCTATAGAAGCCCGGGTAACCTTCCGCTGAGCGGCCATTTCAAAGGCGGTATTGATGTCCTCCAATTTGAAAGTGTGAGATAGAATGCGGTCGAAGGGATATTTATTTCTGGTACGTTTCAATAAGTCCAGTGCCCGATACAATGCCCAGGGTTCATAGATGCCGATGCCGATTATGGTGCGGTTTCCAAGGACAATGCCGGAGGGGTCGAATTCCAGAGTTTTGCCAAGATTGATATTGCCAATCCAGAGGTATTTCCCGCCGGCACGGACCATACCGATGCCTTCGCGGACTACTTCCGGTATGCCAGTAAGCTCGGCGACGACATCGGCGCCACGTCCGCCGGTAAGCTGGCGAACCTGCCTGACACGGTCACGGGGTGTAGGATACTGGTTCATATCGATAATATGGTCGGCGCCGAAAGCTTTAGCCAGTTCGATGCGGTCGGGGTACTGGTCTATTACGATGATAGTGGCGGCGCCCATTTCGCGGGCGATGGCGGTGGCATTGATACCCAGGCCTCCCGCGCCCTGTACCACGACGCTGTCTCCGGGCATAACGCCGGCGCGGTGTAAACCGTACAATACCTGAGATGTGGCGCAGTTAGCCGGTGCTGCCATTTCATCGGTGACTTCGTCGGGGACTTTGAACACGTAGTTGCCGGGAAAGACGTAATAATATTCAGCGAACGCGCCAACGAAGTGGGGCCATTCGTCGATGTTAAGAACACGGTGAATCATCGAGTTAGGGCAGGCGTGGGGTTGACCGTGAGTGCACTGGTAACAGTGTCCGCATGGGGCGAAGTAGGAGTAAGTGATGCGGTCGCCGACCTTTAGAGGCTGTCCGGCGGAATCGGTGGTGACCCCCTCTCCCAGTTCGTAGACTTTTCCGACCATTTCGTGACCGGTGATAACGGGTCGGTCAAGGGTTCTAGAGCCGCCGCCTTTCCATTGGTGGAGGTCGGAGCCGCAGATGTTGGCTCTTGTTACCCGGACCAAGATAGCTCTGGGCTTCACTTCGGGCAATGGGAATTCCCTGATTTCAAAAGGAATGCCTGAACCTTTGAAGACGGCTGCTTTACCTTTCATATATCCTCCTAGGTGATGCTGGTAGCCAATTATACTGCACTAGAGGCAAAGGGACAATGGGGGTAGATAGGCTATCAGCGAAGAAATACTGCCAATGCTATCAATGTCAAATACTACAAATACCCCCTGGCTCCCGTGTCGGAGCACGGGACAGGCTTCGCCAGAATGACAGGCGGAGGAAATTGCTTCGTACATAGTGGCTTGATAAAATGAGAGGCAAATTTAGAATTAAGAAATTCGCGGGGCGGGAATGGTAAAAGCCCAGGTGGGAAGACACTATTACATCGACTGGCTCAGGGTGGGAGCGATGTTCCTGCTGCTTTTTTATCACAGCGGGCGGCTGTTCGATGAGCCGGGATGGCACATTAAAAATGCGGAGTTCAATTTAGGCATAGAGGTATTTAATCGCGTTCTGGATGTCTGGCATATGCCGTTGTTCTTCATCCTGGCGGGGGCTTCGGTATGGTTTGCTCTGGAACGGCGGACGCTGGGCGGTTTCACAAAAGAAAGGATTTTACGTTTATTCGTCCCGCTAGTCTTTGGAATGCTGATTATAGTCCCGCCGCAGGTATATGCCGAGCGAATTTTCGATGGCGATTTTACCGGTTCGTTTATAGCCTGGTATCCGAATACCTTTCATGGAGCGTATAGCAACGATAACCCGCAAACCGGAAATCTAAGCTGGCATCACCTATGGTTCCTAGCTTATCTCTTCGTCTTTTCGCTGATTTTGATACCTGCGTTCTCTTATTTCAGGAGTGAACAGAGAAAGTCTCTTATTAGCAATATTGCCGGGTTTCTGGAGAAACCGGCAGCGATATTCCTGCCGTCGATTCCTTTGATAATTATTAACATTACGCTGAGGCCAATCTACGGATGGGGCAATCAGAATCTAATAAGCGATTGGGCTAATTTCTTATTCTACATTACGGTCTTTTTCTATGGTTTCCTGCTGGTTTCGGATGACAGGATTCTGCAAATTGTCAGGCGAAACACGCCCGCGGCTTTAACGGCGGCCATTGTTGTCAGCGTGGGTATCGCCCTGATAAAGTTCGAAGTGCTGGCATTACCGGGGTCAATCGAGATGGCGTTTTATGCGGTTGCCTGCTGGTGCTGGTTGTTGGCTATTATCGGTATCGGGAGCCGGCTGTTAAATTTCACTAATCGGGCGCTGAGATATGCCAGCGACGCAGTTTTGCCGGTCTATATTCTTCACCAGACCATTATCGTTACGCTCGGGTACTTTGTTATTAAGTGGGAAACAGGGGTGGCACCAAAATATCTTTTCATTGTGGCGGCTACGCTGGTGGGTTCTCTGGCGATTTATGAAGTGGCGAGGAGAACCATCGTTACGCGGTTTCTATTTGGTTTGAGGCTGAAAAAGGGTTCCAGGTGAGAATGGAGTTACCCCTCACTCCTTCGACAAGCTCAGGACAAGTCTTACTCTCTCCTTCAGGATGAATCCCCCAAGGGGAGAGAGGATTTTCAAGTTTGCTTGCTGTCTCTATTTAGTTAATGGTGAAGTGCAGTTGGGGCAGCGGGTGGCTTTAATCGGGATACCGGTGTAACAGAAGGGACATTCCTTGGTGGTAGGAGCGGCCGGTGCTTCGGCTTTTTTAGGGGCCTGCATCCGGGCGATGGGCTTAACGATAAAGAAGAAAACAACTAAAGCTATGATTAGAAAATTGATGATGGTATTGATGAAGAGTCCATAGTTGAGGGTAACAGCGCCGGCAGCCTGAGCTGCAGAAAGTGAAGCGTAGGGTCCGGGAGTAGAACCTTGCTTCAAGATGATAGCCAAGTTAGAGAAGTCGATTTTACCCAGACCGAGACCGATAGGCGGCATAATAACGTCTTTGACAAATGAACTTACAATAGCGCCGAAGGCAGCGCCGATGATGATGCCCACCGCCATATCGACGACATTGCCTCTCATTATGAACGCCTTGAAATCTTTCAGCATAGGTTTCCTCCTTTCACAAGTTATTCTGGCTTGATTATAGGGGGTTTAGAGGGTTTAGGCAATAGATGGAACGGCCGAGGTGAAACTCGAAGGAACTTGTCTAATTATCTTTTCTTAGGTTGGGTAATTGCCGGCGCCCGCAGGTATAACGGCTGCAGGGTAGCCGGGTCGTCGCAATCGCCCGCTTTGATTCGCTTTAATCCAAGTTCCGCCAAAAATCCAGCCCGCCGTAACAGTGACGCCGGTGAAGGTATTACCGCCATATGCTTGAGTCTCTTCTTTAGCTCGGCAGCTGCTAAAGGCACATATTCACCGCAGAATACGGTCTTAGTAGTTACTTCAGAGCACAGGACATCGATTGTGGAAATGTGCTCGGCGACCAGTTGTACCCACTTCCTGTCCTTCATTTGATAAGTAGCCGCAGCAATCTCGCCTCTACCGATGTTGAGGATGGAACAAATAGGTAAACCGGTTTCAGCGTGCTGGTAGGCATCCGCTTCCAGAGTACTGATGCCGACGATGGGTATTCCCAAGCTAAAAGCTAGTCCCTTCGCCGTGCTGACACCGACCCGCAGTCCGGTGTAGCTTCCCGGACCCCGGGCAACGATAATGCCCTCCGCCGATTTAATGTCCAGTCCGGACTGTTCCAGCAACTGAGAAAGCCGTGGTAGTAGTTGGGTGGTATGGCTTTGGCGGCAGCGCCAGGTCGTTTCAACCAGGACTTGTTCCTCCTGGATGAGCTCCAGACTAGCCATATCGGTCGAAGTATCTATGGCGATGTGCATTGGTGTTTGATATGACTCCGGGGCTAGTCCGGGTCCAGCCCGGCCGTTATCCTTTCAAGCTTGGTGATATCGAGGACGTTTACAGGTGCGACAAGATTAGCGTTAGCTTTAGGTGTTTCTGCGTCTAGACCAGCAATAATTCTCTCCAGCTTGGTAATATCAGCAGCATTGAGCACATTATCTCCGTTAGCATCGCCGTTCATAGTTGGTGGAGTTCCCAGGTTGAGTCTACCCCAACCATAAAGGTTATCTTCACCTGTAGAGCCCAAATCAACAGCTCGACCTTCTAAGTATGCCTGGAGCTTAGCAGGGCTATATCCGGAGTAAGCTCCCTTGACCAGTGCCGCCACTCCGGCTGTATAAGGAGCTGATGCTGACGTGCCGAAGAATCCGGTTCTATTTGGGTCAGTGGCTGGTAAGCCGTTACTGGTGCCATAGGTACTCGTACTTACGGCATCCGGAGCGACCAGGTCGGGTTTTATTACCCCGTTCTTGTTCGGACCTTGAGAGCTAAATGGCTCTAAAGCATTGGGGGTGTTCCAATGAACTGCGCCCACTGATAGAGCGTTCGGTGAATCGGCGGGAATACCGAAGCTACTCGAAGGAACTTGGTGCTCCAAGTCTTGATACCAGGAATAAAGGTGGAAGTTGACGTTTCTAGTGGCACTGTATTTGTGTATTACGATGTAATAAGTCCCAGGTGAAGCTGGGTATCCGAATGCTTCCCATGGTTCATCATTACCATTTTGCTCGGCCGTAGACCACGCAACGGGTGTAGTGAGACTAGGATTATCGAAAAGGTACAAATCATAGTCGTTTGCAGAACTGCCCCAAGGGTCATCCCACTTGAGATAAACGATTATTGTAGCGCTGCTACTCACGCTAATGGCGTTGGTTTCATCTGTACCACTGAACTCGTGAACTCCAGTCAAACCAGTAGTATCAACGAAATCTCCCTGCCAGTGGCGCTGGGCATGGTTTCCGATAGCATTCACCCATAGGATGCCGGCTGTTCGCGCCCTATCGACTATCTGACAAATCGGCCCGGTACCATCACCCGGCCCACCGGGAAACATCCCGAAAGAAGCACTTATAATATTAACCCCTTGGGAAATCAACCAATTAACAGCATTACCCATCTCAACTTCGGTGCTGAAATTTGCTAGATAAAAGGTAGCGCCGGGAGCGATGTCATAAGCAACTTCCGCACAGGCAGTGCCGTGAGGTGAAGTTCCCGGTCCGCCACGACTGGGAGCCCACCATGTAGTGATGCTAGCTGGTAATTCGCCTTCACTCTGGCGAGTCGTGTAGCCTGCGAAACCACCATCAAGGATAGCTATTTTTACTCCTGCCCCAGTAAAGTTAGCCGTGTGCCAGGCAGTTGCATTAACTGTTGCTTGCCCTTCACAAACGGCTAGAGGAAGCGCCTGCCAGGGTAGACGTACCAGCTTAACGTTCGGTTTGTCGGCAACAGTGGTCAAGTTCGGGACGGGCATCACCGCCTGCAGCAAATTTTGATAGCTGCCTTCAACTCTGCCGCCGGCCGCCTCAACGGCTTGCTTGGCAGCATCGAGAGAGCCCGGCGCAAATTCGATTATCGTCCTTACCTCAGTAGTTGCCTTTCCCTCTACTAGCGGGATGGCTCGCTGCTGAGCGAAGCTCTTCGCCTGCGCCTTAGCTTCGGCGGCAACTAGCTGCCCTAGCTGAGAATCCAGTTTGGGATGCCCTTTTTCCGCCGGAGGCATCGGCGGGAGGTCGGTTCCCCCTCCCTTCTGAGCAAAAACATTCTGAAGTCCGGGATTCACTGCTAAACCCAGAATTAAAGACAGTAAACCCACGGTGAGTATTTTTACAAACAGCTTCCTCTTCATATTGAGCGTTTGTAGTTTAAGTCCCGTATTACCTTTTGTCAAGCAGTAGGGGCGGGTTTATAACCCGCCCGCCCAACCGTTGAATGCAGACTAAGGCTTCATATATACTCAAACCTATGGATTCTCGATCATTAAAAGAGCTTTACCCTCAACGCCATAATCTTAGATTACCTAACTATAACTATTCCTGGCAAGGAGGTTATTTCGTTACCATCTGCACCAAGGATAAGTTCTGCCTTTTCGGAGAAATTGAAAATAATACAATGAAATTAAACCATTTCGGAGAAGTTGTGGAATCGGTCTGGAAAGAAATTCCACTTCATTATTCTCTAGTTAACAACGAAGTATTTATGGTGATGCCTAATCATATCCACGGAATAATTGTTATTCAAACGACTGAACGGGCGGGTTCGAAACCCGCCCCTACGAAACACTACCCTCTATCTGAGATAGTCCGTGCGTTTAAGACCTATTCCTCACGAAGAATTAACAAACTCAGAAATACTCAAGGGATGGCGGTCTGGCAGCGTAACTATTATGAACACGTAATTCGTGGTGAACGTGACTACCAGCAAATAGGCGAATACATCTTACACAATCCGGCTAAATGGGGAGACGACAGTGAGAATCCCAACACTAAATTGTAAGGTCAGGTTTTCAACCTGACCGCCGGGACCGGGGATTATGTGGTATCTTTAGTTCCCTCATCATCTCCCGGTATCTCTTCCCGCTGGGCTTAAATTCAATGCGGCGCTCGGTATCGCCAAGAAAGTCTATTTTAATAAAGAGGTGTTCCTTGGGTAGGATACTCATCGCCTTCTCCGCCCATTCCACCACCGAAACACCCCGGCCATAAAAATACTCATCCAAGCCCAGGTCCATCGTCTCCTCTATCCGATCAAGCCGGTACAGGTCGATGTGATATAAGGGCAATCTCCCCTGAAGCTCCCTGACGATGACAAACGTGGGACTCATCGCGTATTCTTTTATGCCCAGCCCCCAGGCAATGCCCTGGGTAAGGCAGGTCTTGCCCGCCCCCAGCTCCCCAACAATCAGGAAAACATCGCCGGGCAAGGCAAGTTCACCGATTCGTTCCCCCAGCTTCTGAGTTTCTTCCGCACTATGACTGATGAACTGGCTCATTTTCTGAAGTGGTCCCAGCCGGTTCCTGATAGGCTGACCGGATTGCCCTGCTTATCTACCAGGGTTATCCCCTTTTCTTTATCGGCGGTAATTTCCCCGATTACTGTCACCGGGCAAGGGGAAACGGCGACTTTCACTTTATCAATAGTCTCAGCACCGGCAGTAAACAAAAGCTCATAATCTTCGCCGCCGGATAACGCCATTCGCAGTGCCTCACCGCCGAAATTTGCCTTCACTTGAGGACAGATAGGCACTCGCTCGATTTCTACCCGCGCGCCGACTCCGCTCGCCTGGCAAATATGCCCCAGGTCACGGATAAGTCCGTCGCTGATATCTATGGCAGTCTTCACTCCCTGCTTTACCAGCATCTGTCCTTCGGCAACGCGGGGATAAGGCTGATTGAAAGCCTTTCTTAGAGCTGTGGTAGTTTTCGTGTCGAACCGTAGATTTTTACTGAGCATCTTCAAACCGCCGGCGGCGCCGCCCAGATAACCGGTTACGGCTATCTTATCGCCGGGTTTAGCCAATGAACGGCTGAGCAAATTCGGCCTCTTCGTTCCCATACTACCTAAGACAGTGACATCGATAACGGCTATTACCGCACGGTTGGTATCGCCCCCGATTATTGCCACACCAAACTGCTTGGCGAGTTCAATCATTCCTTTATATAAATCAGTGACATCTTCCACTTCGGTATTGTCCGGTAAAGCTAGAGAGACCAGTGCATAGCAGGGTAAACCGCCCATCGCCCCGATGTCGCTCAAGTTAATCGCCAGAGCTTTCCAGCCCAACTCTTCCCATGAAGTCGTCTTCAGGGTAAAGTGGACGTCCTGAATCAAGGAGTCGGCTTTTGCCAGTTGAATCGAGGTATCGCCGTACCAGGCGGCAGTATCGTCGCCGATGCCGATGATGAGCTTTTGCCACGATTGGGCGCTATCGTCACGGGCATCATTAATCATTTTAGAAATACGCTCGATTAGCCCGATTTCACCCAACTCCGATACTTTCATCGTGCCAATTATAACACGGAGCACCAGCCGTAACTAAATCAAATCTCAAAACTCAAAAGTCAAAACCACAACTTAAAAGCTAAAACTTTATTGGAGAGGACACTGATAAACTTTTTAGATTTAAGTTTTAGGCTGTGGATTTGAGATTTGAACTTTCACTTTTGAGCTTAAGCACTTCGGTTGACATCCTTAAATTAAGGTGTATACTTTCTTCTGGTAGTCACCTCGCTTCGACTGCTGAAAGGAGACACGATGAGTGCAATAACAAAAACTCCAAAAGTATTCTTCGGGTGGTGGACGGTCCTGGCTACGGGCTTGCTCTGTATCTGGGGATATGGCTTCTATAGCGTCGGATTCTCAGCATTATTTAAACCCATTAGTCTTGAACTTGGCTTGAGCCGGGCGACAACGTCAGTCGCTCGTAGTCTCGGCCAGTTTGAAGGCGGATTCGAGGCACCGATAGTCGGCTGGCTGAGCGACCGGATTGGACCGAAGATGGTTATCATCTTCGGCATTACTGTTATGGGCGTCGGTTTATTATTAATGAACTTCGTCCATGCTCTCTGGTCTTTCTACCTGATATGGGGAGTTATCGTCTCTACCGGCCTCAATATCGGCTTATCGTTATCCGTGGAGAAAGCAATCTCGAACTGGTTCGTCAAGAAACGAGGTACCGCTCTGAGTTTTAGATGGATATCGGTGGTACTTTCTACAGTATTGATAGTCCCTCTTATTAGCTGGCTCATCATCACGGTGGGTTGGCGGATGACGTGCGTTTTCGGCGGGATTGTAATGCTGGTAGCCGGACTTCCTCTTGCCTGGTTCTTCGTCAAAAAGGAGCGCCCTGAGCATTACGGGCTACTTCCCGATGGTGCTAAACCTGAAGCAGCGACGGATAAAAGCCAGATGGTCGCTAAGGGGGTAGCGTATGCCGCTCGCTCTCAGGAAATTGAGTTTACCCTGAGGCAGGCAATGCGAACACCCGCCTTTTGGCTGCTCATCCTGGGTTATATCGGTTTCCAGATGACCATCACTACCGTGTTTACCCACAGTATACCGTTTATTACAGATATGGGAATCAGTGCGGTGGCAGCAGCCGGTGTTATGTCCCTGGCGGGCGCCATCGGCATACCGTTCCGTTTTGCCGGCGGGTTCACCGCAGACAAGCTCAAGAAACACCAGCTACGATTTTTGATGGGAGGTTCCTTTTTGGTATTACTCATCGGAGTGCTGGTATTTATAACGAAACAAAGTATGGCTACGGTTTATGCCTTCCTTATCCTTTTCTACATCGGGCAGGGAATAGGTATTATTCTGAACAGTATGATTCGGGCACGCTACTTCGGGCGAAAAGGCTTCGGTTCCATTCAAGGAGCCTCGACACTGATGATTATGCCCTTTGCTGTAGCCGGACCCATTTTCGCCGGCTGGGTTTTCGATAAGACCGGTACTTACGTACTTGCCTTCCAGATACTTGCCGCTCTACTTGCCCTGGGTATTATATTTGTCTTCTTTGCCGCACCACCCAAACCTCCGGCCCAGGTTACCGATATAAACAAGATTATATAATAGAATACCGGTAAGAGCTTGAGAGAGGGGCGAAAAACCCCTCTCTCTTTCTAACCCCCCTTCACTTGTCATTCCCATGGAGGCGGGAATCCAGACTTCTCCTCCCGCGTCATTCCTAACTGACAACTGCTATTTAATTTTTTTGATAACTCTTTGAATAAGAGCGCTCAGGTAAAGTATAATTGTGATAAAAGATTGAGAGGAAGAATTATGAAGGTAATTTTTCTGGAAGAAGTCCCAAAGGTAGGCAAAGCCGGTGAAATCAAAGAGGTCGCGGATGGCTACGCACGGAATTTCCTCATTCCCCACAAGCTAGCTGTGCTGGCTAAACCCGATGCGGTGAACCTGGTGACTAAACAAATTGAAAAAAGAGGCCATCAGCAAGCTGAAACCGAGGCTGAGCTAGAGGAACTGGCTAAACAATTGGAAGGGAAAGAGATTGCTATCGCTGCCAAGACCGGAGCCAAGGAACAGCTTTACGGCTCAATCACTTCTGCCGATATCGCCAGCGAGCTTGAGAAAAGCGTTAAAATGGTTGTCGACAAAAGAAAGGTTGAGCTTACCGAACCAATCCGTCAGCTTGGTAATTATGAAATAACCGTTAGATTGAATAAGGATTTAGCCCCGAAAATAAAACTTACCGTAACCAGGGAGTCGGAATAAGTGACCAGCGAAAGACTGCCGCCCCACGACCTCGATGCCGAAGAAGCCGTAATCAGCTCGCTTCTGGTAGATGGTACCGCCATACATAAAATCGGCACCATACTTCAGGACGCAGAACCTTTCTACCATGAGCCGAATCGCTGGCTTTACCAGGCATGTCTTTCGCTCTACCAACGTAATGAAGCCATAAACCAAATTACGGTAGCTCAGGAACTCGATAGACAGGGAAAATTGAAAGATTGCGGGGGTGCCGCTTACTTAAGCCACCTGATAGCTACCTGTTCCACCCCCCTCGATATCGAACATTATGCTCAAATCGTTTTCCGCCTTGCCGTTAGCCGCCGCTTGATTGAAGCCGCTAAACGGATTGAAGTCATCGGCTATGAGGCGAACCCGGATGTCGATGAAAGCCTTAACAAAGCGGAGGATGTTCTTTTCCGGCTTCGCCGCGGGAAGAGTAATCGAGACTTAGTGCCTATCCGTCAGGTGCTGGATAGATACTTCGAAGTCCCGCCAACGCCGGGTGAGGGCGGTTCCCAGCCGATTCCCCAGATGATGTCGAACTTCACCGGTCTAGATGAATTCCTCGGTGGTTTCCAGCGCTCCGACCTCATAATCATCGCCGGCAGACCGAGTATGGGCAAGACCAGCTTCGCTTTGAGCGTCGCCTTGAATGCCGCCGTAAGGCAGGGAGCCTGCGCCGCCATATTTAGCCTGGAAATGTCGCAGGAACCGTTGGTACTGCGTATGTTAGCCAGCGAAGCCAACATCGATTCCAGACGGGTCGGGCTAGGCCGTCATACCACTGACGAAGAAGAAAGAAGGATTATGAATGTCATCGGTGTCCTTTCCGAGGCACCGATTTATCTCGATGATTCTCCGCAACTCAGAGTTGTCGAGATGCGCAGTAAAGCCCGCCGCCTTCACTATGAAAGAGGCATCGACCTCATCATCGTCGATTACCTCCAGCTAATGCAGGGAGATACCCGTATAGAAAATAGAGTCCAGGAAATAAGCTACGTTTCCCGCTCTCTAAAAGCACTGGCACGTGAGCTTAACGTACCTGTGCTTGCCGTATCGCAGCTCAGCCGGGCGGTAGAATTCCGAGCTTCTCATAAACCCCAGCTAGCCGACCTTCGTGAAAGCGGCAGTATCGAGCAGGACGCCGACCTGGTTCTGTTTATTTATCGCGATGACTACTACTACAAGAAAGAGGATTGGGAAAACCTGCATCCCGACCAGGAATACCCGGAAGGCATCGCCGATATCATCATTGCCAAGCACCGCAACGGTCCTACCGGTGAAATCAAGCTGCATTTCATACCAAAGTCGGCTAAATTCTCCGACATCGTCGGCAAAGAGCCGAGTTTACTTTAGGCTTTAAAAGGCCGGGCTAATTATGGAAAAATTCGCTGGTTTTCCGTCTAAAATGCAGTTTACACCCATACCTAACCTTTTTTTAAGCAGCCTCTTGCCGCAAATCAGCGATATCTCTGAATTGAAAACAACTCTTCACATCTTCCGGTTACTTTACGGAAAGCGCGGCTATCCCCGTTTCGTCACTTTTCAAGAATTACTTGCCGACCATAGCTTGGTAGATAGTTTCAGCAAAGAAACAGACTCATCGGAGGAGCTACATAAAATACTGGAAACTGCGGTTAAGCGAGGAATAATCCTGCACCTAGCAATACAAAAAGACGGCGCCTCCGCCGACCTCTATTTCCTTAACACCGACACCGATAGGCAGGCTATGGCTAAAATCCAGAGCGGTGAGCTTAAGCTATCCGGGATAAAAGCCGTAGAACCGGTTATGCCAACAGAGGAATTACCGGATATTTTTACACTTTACGAAGAAAACATCGGCATGCTCACGCCGATGATTGCCGAAGAATTACGCGAGGCGGAAAAGCTCTATCCCAAAGCGTGGATTAGAGATGCCATAAAACAGGCGGTTATTCAGGGAAAACGAAACTGGAGATACATCGTCCGCATCCTTGAGCTCTGGACGGTAGAAGGTAAAAGCAATGGAACACATCAGCGAGATTCTAAAAAGGCAGACCCGGATAAATACATCAAGGGCAAATACGGACACATTGTCGGACGCTGAACCGGAGAAGGTCTGCCCTGTTTGTAAAGGGGCAAAATTCGTCCACCCGTTAATGCCCTCGGGAAAGCCTGATTTCACTCGGGTCGTCCCCTGCCGTTGCTCTCGGAAAGAATTAGAGGAAGGACGGCAGTCCCGACTCCAGCGCTACAGCAATTTAGGCTCGCTGGTTAAACTCACCTTCAATAGCCTGCTTCCGGAAGGGAAAGGCGAGAATCCCCTGAACAAAGAGAGCTTCAGTCGAGCTTACCAGTCGGCAAAAGCTTTTGCCGATAAACCCGAGGGCTGGTTGGTATTCGCCGGTCCCAGCGGTTCGGGCAAGACCCACTTAGCTGCTGCTATCGCTAATGAGCGGATTGAAAAGGGCTATCCCGCCTTTTATATTACCGTTCCGGACTTGCTCGACCATCTCCGTTCTAGCTTCGGTCCAAATAGTGAGATGCCCTTCGATGAGCTTTTCGAACAGGTCCGCAATGCTCCCCTGCTCATTCTGGATGATTTAGGCGCGCAATCGAGCACCCCCTGGGCTAGGGAGAAGCTGGACCAATTACTTAATCACCGCTTCAATAATAAACTCCCTACTGTAATTGTTTCCATCGTCCCCATTGATGAGCTTGAAGACAGGATACAGACCCGCCTTATGACAGCCGACTTTTGCCAGGTATACGTGATTGGTGAAGAAAAACCATCCCAATCTCTTTATAGCTGGGCCTCCGGGTTTGAACTGCAAAAAAGTATGACCTTTCAGAGCTTTAAAGAGCGTCCTAATCTGCCGCTGGAACAGCAGGAAAATCTAAAAACTGCCCTCAATCTAGCCCTTGACTTTGCCAAGCAACCAGACGGCTGGCTTATATTTCAGGGGCTTAACGGTTGCGGTAAGACACACCTTGCCGCCGCCATTGTCAATTACCGCTATCAGATGAAGAACCCGGCTCTTTTCATCGTGGTACCCGATTTTCTAGACCATCTCCGTTCCACCTTCAGCCCGGAAAGCAAAACATCCTACGACCAGCTTTTTGAAAGTGTCAAGAATGCTCCATTACTCATTTTGGATGACTTTGGCGAGCAAGCCGGCACTCCCTGGGCACAGGAAAAGCTTTACCAGGTCATCAACCATCGCTATAATGCCCGATTGCCCAGCGTGATTACTACCTGTTGCTCACTGGACGAGATCGAGAGTCGTATCAGTTCCCGCTTGGGCGACCCTAAAATAAGTATGTCGTGGAATATTACCGCTCCTGATTTCCGCACGGATGTAACCAGCCAGAAGAAAACATCCCGCAGTAACAGAAGAACGCGCTAACACTCTTTTGTCATTCCGTACTTGATACGGAATCCAGGAGAGGTAGTGGCTGGATTCCTGATTTATGCTCGAAGGGCAGGGGATAGGTTCCCCCTAAATGTAAATGCTACTTTACTCCGACCTTAAAGCCTGAATTGGGTCTAAGCGTGAGGCATTCCAGGCGGGATAGAATCCAAAGAACAACCCAATCCCTATCGAAACCGCAACCGATAGAACAACTATATCCGCCGATACCAGAGTCGTTATCAGCCCTAACTTAGAGACACCAAAGGCAATTGCACAACCCACAATCGCCCCGATAATCCCCCCCGTAAACGTCAATGCCGCCGCTTCCAAGAGGAACTGAAGCCAGATATCCTGCTCTTTAGCCCCTAGAGCTTTGCGAATGCCTATCTCCCTGGTCCTCTCCAGCACAGAAACCAGCATAATATTCATCACACCGATACCACCGACTAGCAGGGAAATTGCCGCGATTGCTCCGAGGAGAATGGTCAACGTCCCCGTCGCTTCCTGCATCGCCTGAGCCATTTCCTGCATATTCCGGATATTAAAATCATCATTAGCACTGGCACTGAGCCGGTGGCGGGTACGGAGCAAACCCGTAATGTCTTCAACAACCTGGTTCGCTTTCGATTCATCGCTGACGGTTAGTTCTATTGAACCTACCAGGCGATCACCTTTAGCTGTCCGGGACATGGCAACCATTTGCTGCATCGCTGTTAGCGGAATAAACATAGAGTCATCGGGTGAGCCAAACATCGCCCCTCTGGTATCCAGCACCCCGGTAACGCGGACAATAAGATTACCCATCCGAATTTGCTGTCCTATTGGGTCGGCATCCCCGAAGAGGGTCTGTTTTACATTGGAACCAAGCACAGCCACCTTATCGCCACTCTCATACTCAAAATCAGAGAAACAGACCCCATTAGCCAGCTTGAGATTAGTTACCGTCACATATTCCGCAGTAGTCCCGATTACCGAGGCGTTTGTGTTCTTACTCCCGACGATTACCTGGAGATTCCTTGAATAAGTCGGCGCTACCGCCGCTATGTACGGAACTTGCTCAGCTATCGCCTGGGCGTCTTCTATGGTTAGCGTGTTGGCGCTGCCGGCCGCGCTTCTAACGCCGCCGAAGGCAATCGTCGCCCCGGAGCGTATCGTAATACGGTTCGACCCCAATGATTGTATACGGGAAAGGATTTGCTGTTGGGCGCCTCTGCCGATAGCCATCAGTGTAATTACTGAGGCAACACCGATGACTATGCCGAGCATCGTTAAAAAGCTTCTCAGTTTATGTGTGGTTATCCCGAGCCAAACAGTGGCTAGCGGCTCGAGCCACTTTTTTATACCCTTTTGCAACGACTGCTTCTTTTCCATTTAGTGTCTGACATAATAAAGTATACCAGCCAAGTATTCAATATATCAAGGAAAGGGGCTAGGGATAGGACCATTCCAACCTAAGTTTGCATATCCCCATTTGTTTCCAGTAAAATGAGGGAACTGAAGGGAAGTCTTATGTTGATAAACTTACCCGTCTTAGTTTTAAACCAGAGCTATGAACCGCTCAGCATCTGCCGGGCACGTCGAGCCATAATACTACTTTATCAAAACAAGGCAGAGATGTTGGAAAACGGCTCCGGTTTTATTCATACCTCCCGACAGGAATTCCCGGTACCTTCCGTAATCAAACTGGGTTCTATGGTCAAACGTCCCTACCGGACAGAACGCAAGCTCACCCGGGTCGAGATTTTCAAACGAGACCACTTTACCTGCCAGTATTGCGGTAAAGAGACTCGCCAGCTTACCCTCGACCATGTAATCCCCCGCTATCGCGGCGGACAGCACACCTGGGAAAATGTGGTTAGTGCTTGTATCCCCTGTAACCGGAACAAAGCCGGCCGGACACCTGAAGAAGCCGGTATGACATTTATCCACCAGCCCATCCGTCCTCGCTCGAACGGTCTCTTCTACATACCTATCAATTACTTACCGGTTAGGGGCGAGTGGCGCAAATACCTGCCTGCTGAGGTCTCTTAGAACCTACCCGCCTAAGTGAATTCTATTATTCCCCGTTGTAAAAATGCGCAAAACAACCTACAATTAAAAAGCGAGTAATGTGGAGGGATCGCATAGTGGTCTAGTGCGGGCGCCTGCTAAGCGCTTGCCCTGAGAAATCGGGGTCGTGGGTTCAAATCCCACTCCCTCCGTTTACCCTGACTTGTCCCGAGCTATGTCGAGGGAGCGAAGTCGAAGGGCTAATTCATACGATACCAATACCCCTTTTATAAGGGGTATATTTTTCAATACTTAAAGAGCTATGCCACACTATCATATTTGGACTATCGGCTGCCAGATGAACAAAGCCGAATCGGAGCGGCTTGCCAGCCTTTTTGAGCAAAGAGGTTACCTACCCACCACTACCCCCCAGAAGGCTGATATTATTCTCCTCAATAGCTGCGTCGTTCGTCAGAGTGCCGAAAACCGCGTTATTAACCGGATAGCTATTTTGAAGACTCTTAAAAAACAGCGCCCGGAGCTAATCTTGGTGGTAACCGGCTGTCTGGTTGACTCCGATACCGAGCACCTCAAAAAGAAATTCCCCTACGTCGACCATTTCTTTAAAGCCGGCGGATTCCCGCCGTGGCTGGCTCAAATCGAAAGACCAGCCTTACCCCACCATCCTTCCCCCGCCGTCTATGTCCCGATTATGCAGGGTTGTAATAACTTCTGCTCGTATTGTATTGTGCCCTACCGGCGTGGTCGGGAAATCAGCCGCCCATTGGATGAAATCAGCACCGAAGTTACAGAATTGGTGAAAAGCGGCGCCAGAGAAGTTACCTTGCTGGGACAGAACGTCGATTCCTACGGCCACAATTTGCCGGATTTATTCCGAGCGAAGTCGAGGAACCAACCGGACCTGGCCGATTTACTTAAAGAGCTTAATTCCATAGATGGCCTATCCCGCATCCGCTTTCTGACCAATCATCCCAAAGATATGAGCAAAAAACTTATCAATGCAGTTGCCACCCTGGATAACGTCTGCGAGCAACTTAGCCTGCCCGTCCAATCAGGCAACAATGAAATCCTCAAACTAATGAAGCGGGGCTATACGATTGAGCACTACCGTCGGCTTATCAATGAAATAAGAGACAAAATTTCCGGCGTAGCCATCAGCACCGATATCATCGTCGGCTTCCCCGGAGAAACTAACGAACAATTCGAGGACACGGTCAATCTGCTATCCGACCTGAAATTCGATATGGTCCACGTTGCCGCCTATTCACCCCGCCCCGGCACCACCGCCGCCAGAGAGCTTGAAGATAACGTCTCCGCCGCCGAGAAAAAACGCCGGCTCGATACCATCGAGCGTCTTCAAGAAAGTATCGTTAGTGAAATTAATGCTAAATTATTGAACAAGACGGTTGAAGTCCTGGTGGAGGGAAGAAAAGAAGGCAAATGGTTCGGCCGCACCCGGACGGATAAGCTGGTCTTCTTCCCCTGCGATAACATCTGCCCGGCTCAACTGGTGAATATTAAGATTGAAAAAACCAGCCCCTGGGCGTTACAGGGGAAGGTAAAAAGCGACAAAACTTCCTTGACAAACTCAGAACATTAGTGCTATTATTTATACTGAGCCTGCCGAAGTATCTTGTCCTGACCCTATGGAAGGATAGAGGAACGCAGCAGACCGCCAGCACTTTAAAATATAGTAAATAGACCACTAAATCACAAAACGACACGGCTAAATCCTTTTACAACAGCCGTGTCGTTTCTACGAAAAAAAGTTACTTAAATGTAGCCGGAAACGAATACGCTTGGTTCAACCATGTTTTAGTTGGCTTTGTTTCAATTTTCAGGTATTTGTTGACGCTTAAAGACCGTTAATATAGGATATAATCAAATGGACAAATCTCAATTATCTGAAGAATATCTTAATAACATCATCGACCTCGCTCTGGCTGAGGACTTAAGCGAAGGCGACCCCACCAGTGAAATCCTCATCCCGCCCGCTCTGGAAGGCAAGGCTTCCATACTGGTCAAAGCCAGCGGAGTTCTGGCAGGTATTGAAGTCGCCCGGCAGGTATTCTTCAGAGTTGACCCCTCGCTCAAGTTCGACCTGCTTATTAAAGACGGCACCAAAATCAAGCGCGGAGACATCGCCGCCACCATTTCCGGTAAGGTAGTCAGTATCCTTAAAGCAGAGCGGACAGCTATCAACTTCCTTCAACGGCTCAGCGGCATCGCTTCCATCACCGCCCGGTACGTCGCCAGAGCACGCGGCATCAAGGTCAGCATCACCGATACCCGCAAGACTACTCCGGGATTAAGATTGCTGGAAAAGTACGCCGTGCGGATGGGCGGGGGCAAGAACCACCGTTTTAGCCTGGGAGATGCCATTCTAATTAAAGATAACCACCTCGCCGCCCTGCGTGCCCTCGGGATGAGCTTGAAGGAAATCGTAACCAAGGCTAAGAAGAACGCCCGGGGCTTGACTGTCGAGGTAGAAGTAACCAGTGCTCAGGAAGCTTTAGATGCTGCCGACGCCGGGGTGGATATGATTATGCTTGATAATATGACCCTCGACGAAATGGGACGAGTGGTTAAACTGCTGCAGGGTAGAGTCAGTACCGAAGCCTCCGGAGGTATTACCCTGCCTAAAGTCCGCACTGTGGCAATGACCGGCGTCGATATTATGTCGGTCGGTGCTTTTACCCATTCGCCCAAAGCTCTGGACATCAGCCTCGAGCTTGAACCGCAAACGCTCAAATTGCTCTAGCGGTTAGCTAAAATATTGCCGGCCCTATCTCGAACATTAAGAACAAGCCAAATGGTGAACTAGAATTTTTCCCGACTATCCAGCATGATGGTCACCGGACCGTCGTTGTAGATTTCTACCAGCATAGATGCTTGAAAGCGTCCCGTCTCCACTTTCAGTCCGCTTGCCCGGACTTCGGCAATAAAACGCTCAATCAGCACCTCGGCTTGAGCCGGCGGCGCAGCCTCGATAAAACTGGGACGGCGCCCTTTCTTTGTATCGGCTAATAGAGTAAACTGGCTTACCACCAATAGCTCACCCTTAATATCCAGTGCTGAGAGATTAAATTTACCCTGCGCATCGGGGAAAATGCGCAGGCCGACTGTCTTTTGTGCCAGATATTGTGCTTCCTTCTCGGTATCGCCATTAGCCGCTCCCACAAGCACCACCAGCCCCCGTCCTATCCTGCCCACCATCTCGCCATCCACAGTAACCGAGGCATTACTTACTCTTTGTAACAATGCTTTCATTCAAATTCACCCGAGTTTTTACTTTAGACATTTTACCTCAGCAACTCAGCCAACACAATCAAAAGAGTCCAATCACTGTTGCCAAATACGTAGAACCGATGTAAAATGGACTCTAACTTGCCTTTGGAAAGGTACTTAGGTTAATATATTCCGCAAGGAAAAATCGCCAAAAAGGAGTTAAGTAAAAAGGAGGAAACTTGGAGAGAGTCAAATTCTTACTTGAAGAAAAGGACATGCCGACCAAATGGTATAATGTCCTGCCAGATTTACCTTCACCTATGCCACCCCCGCTGAGCGGTCACCCCGATAGATTCGGGCAACCCGCCTCACCTGCTGACCTTGCTTTCTTTATCCCTACAATTCTGGGCCAAGAATTCGCTCCAGACCGCTACATTGAAATTCCGGAGGAAGTCCAGGCAGCTTATCGTCTATGGAGACCTACCCCCCTATTCCGGGCTTACCGGCTGGAAAAGCTGCTGGATACTCCCGCTAGAATCTTTTACAAATACGAAGGGAACAGCCCGCCCGGGAGTCACAAGCCGAATACGGCTGTGCCGCAAGCATTCTACAACAAGCAGGCAGGTATCAAACGGCTTACTACCGAGACTGGTGCCGGTCAATGGGGAAGCGCTCTCGCTTTTGCCTGTATGCTCTTCGGTCTGGAACTAAAAGTTTATATGGTAAAGGTCAGCTACAACCAGAAACCTTATCGCCGTATTATGATGGAGACGTGGGGCGCTAAGTGCGTCCCGAGTCCTAGCCCCGATACTAAAGCCGGACAGGCTGTCCTGAAAAAAGACCCCAATTCCCCCGGTAGTCTGGGGATTGCCATAAGTGAAGCCGTCGAAGACGCTCTAGCCCATCCCGACAACACAAAATATTCTATCGGCAGCGTTGCTAACCATGTTCTGATGCACCAGACCATTATCGGGGAAGAAGCTATGAAACAGTTGGAAATGGCGGATGCCTACCCCGATATCATCATCGGCTGTGTCGGCGGCGGTTCTAACTTCGGCGGTCTCTTCCTCCCCTTTATGAGAGACAAACTCAGTGGAAAGAAGAAGAACCTGCGGATTATCGCCGTCGAGCCTAAAGCCGCGCCAAGCCTGACCAAAGGCCCATACGCGTACGATTACGGCGATGAAGCCGGCCTTACCTTTATGGTTAAGATGAATACCCTCGGGCATTCATTCGTCCCGCCCCCCGTCCACGCCGGCGGACTGCGCTACCACGGCAAAGCACCAATCCTGTGCCATTTCTACAATCTGGGGCTAGTCGAGGCAAGGGATGAATACCAGGTGCCGGTCTTCGAAGCCGGGGTGAAATTCGCTCGCAGCGAGGGTATCATTTCTGCGCCTGAATCGGCTCACGCCATAAAAACCGCCATCGACGAAGCCATCGCCTGCAAGCAATCAGGTCAAAAAAAGAATATCCTGATAGGTTTAAGCGGGCACGGATATTTCGATTTAGCCGCTTATAGCGAATATCTTTCGGGCAAACTAGCGGACTACGAATATCCGGAAGCTAAAATAAAGGAAGCGTTGGCTTCATTACCCAAGATACCTAAGAGCTAGAGTAAATTCACTTGTGGTTTCATTTTAGTCCCTTCCCCCTTCTCAAGGGGGAAGGGACTTACCCACAAGTGAATCAATGACCTCGTCCCTTAAAACTCGCCTTCAATCCCACCGTGAAACTTTTTTGCTCTACTAGCGTTTTATTATATAATTTAATAAACACTTAACAATTTATTTATAATATATAAACTAAATAAATGAAAAAACTGGCATATTTAGCTATCTTTTTAAGTCTGGTTTTACCACTGGGCGGGTGTGCTCTTCTACCTCCTCTTGAAACTGCAGCACCACCCACTTCCCCCACCGCTACCACCCCCGTAGCCCCTATGGACTCAACCTGGACGTTATCACCCGGTAACGGGCAGGCTCCATTTTTACCCAACATCGCCGACGTAGTTGCCAAAGTCAAACCCTCGGTGGTCGCTATCAATACCGAGGTCGTTGGATACGACTTTTTCAATCGGCCCTTTACTCAGCCAGGTGCCGGCTCCGGTTGGATAATACGGCAAGATGGCGTAATCGTTACCAACAACCACGTAGTCGAGGGTGCTCAAAACATTACCGTAACCCTCGATGACGGCCGGACTTTCTCAGTAGACCCCGGGAAAGTGGCTATCGACCCGCTCGCAGATTTAGCCGTCCTCAAAATTGATGCCACGAATCTTCCCGCCGTAACTTTAGGCGATTCCTCAAAGCTGAGAGTCGGCGACTGGGTAGTGGCTATCGGTAATTCACTGGGGCAGGGTATCACCGCTAAAGAGGGTATCATAAGTCGTAAGGGAGTTCCCATACCGGTCGACTCGGGACAAACGCTATATGACCTTCTGGAGACTAGTGCCGCCATCAATCCCGGCAATAGTGGTGGACCGCTGGCTAATATGGCTGGGGAAGTAATCGGCATCACCAGCGCCAAGATAGCCTCTGCCGGAGTCGAGGGTATGGGTTACGCAATACCCAGCGAGGAAGCCGCTGCAATTATCCAGCAACTGGTAAATACCGGCTACGTGGTTCGCCCCTGGATGGGAGTAGGTCTAACCGATGTTACCCAGTTCGTGGTTCGTTCGTATAATCTTGGGGTTGATTCGGGAGCCTTGATAACTAATGTCGCATCGGGCAGTCCGGCCGATAGGGCTGGAATCAAAGTCGGGGACGTTATTACCACCTTCGATAGCCAACCAATAACCGAGGTTAACGGTCTATTAAGAGCTTTACACTCTTCCAAAGTGGGACGGAAAGTAACGATTACTTACTGGCGAGGCAGGGCTCAAGCCAATACTGAAGTAACCCTTATCGAAAGTCCGCCACCATCGTAGATATTACCCAACCTTCTTAACACCCAGCAAAATCTCGTGGCCCTCTAATTTGTAGCTTTCTTTAAAAGCATCTTCTTGCGGAGATTCATCCCGCAACACCGATAAAGTCTCTATTTCGATATAAGCACGCCAGGTATCCATTACGTTTTTGATATAATCATCACTCTGATAAGATGCCGTGATATGGTCGGCAATATCGAACCCGGCTGAACGCCGCATCGTCTGTAACCGGTGCACTATTTCTCGTGCCATTCCTTCAGCCTTAAGCTCAGCGGATGCTGCAGTCGCAGTCCCGACTGCATAGTCACCATCCCAGCATATGGCATAGCTGTTCTTGTCCAGCTTATCTATATCACCAACATTAACGGTTGGTTCCAGCTCTTTTATGTTGAGCTCATCCAGTATTTGAGGCTGTAATCGCTTAAGCCCCTCTATTTCTCGGCTGGAAGTCACCTTAACCGTAGCGCTAGATAGAGGCTGGCGCACCCTTATCTTAGCCTGACTTCGCGACGCCCGACCTATACTGGATATTTTCATGGCTAATCGGGTATCGTCTACAAGCTGCCGGTCAATTCTGCTCTCATTAGCCACCGGAAAATCAGGCAGATGGACGCTCTCCGGAGATTCGGGGAAGGCCGACAGAACGAGGTTCTGATATAGCTCATCAGCCAGGAACGGAGCCAGAGGCGCCAGCAATTTAGCTAATGTAACCAGACAGGAATAAAGCGTATTATAAGCTGCTAGCTTATCGGTATCACTCTCGCTCTTCCAGAAACGTCTCCGCCCCCGGCGCACGTACCAATTAGATAAACTATCTACAAAATCTTCCAGTTTTCTTCCGGCTTCGGTCGGGTCGTAATGTTCCAGAGCCGAATCTACATCCATAATAAGCTGATTCAGCTCAGAGATAATCCAGCGGTCGAGCTCTGATTCTGCCTGATTGCCTCCTTCGGCACCAGGAGTAAAGTGGTCTAAGTTAGCGTAAGTAACAAAGAAAGAGTAAACGTTCCATAAGGTCAGGAAAAAGCGACGGGTTACTTCGGGTAATGCCTTTTCGTCAAAGCGCCGCACGTTGCCGGCAGGTGCTCCGGTAAAGAAATACCAGCGTAGGATATCAGCTCCGTACTTATTGACTATAGCCCACGGTTCGACCACGTTCCCCTTCGCTTTGCTCATCTTTTCTCCCTCAGCATCGAGGATTAGCCCCAGGCAAATAACGTTCTTGAACGAGGGCCGGTCGAAGAGAAGGGTTGAAATTGCGTGCAGACTGTAGAACCAGCCGCGGGTCTGGTCGACGGCTTCACAAATATAGTCCGCCGGGAAGCGCCCGTCCTTGAGCAGTGTCTCATTTTCGAAAGGATAATGGAATTGAGCCATCGGCATCGCTCCCGAATCGAACCAGCAGTCGATAACCTCAGGCACCCGTGCCATCTTTGCCCCGCATTTGGCGCAATTGTAAGTTAACCCGTCGACAAATGGGCGGTGCAAATCCAGCGGTTCTTTCATGCCGACTAATCCAGGCTTCTTCTTGAGTTCCTCCACGCTACCCGCACACTCCTGATTACCGCACTTGGGATTTTCGCAACGCCAGACCGGTAACGGCGTACCCCAGTATCTTTCCCGTGAGAAAGCCCAGTCGACATTATTTTCCAGCCAGTCGCCGAAGCGCCCGTATTTAATATGTTCGGGATACCAGTTTATCTCGTTATTACCGGCAATCAACCTTTCTTTTACCGATGTTGTTTTGATATACCAGGTCTGCTTGGCATAGTAGAGTAACGGGGCGCTGCACCGCCAGCAGAAGGGATACGTGTGGCGAATTTTCTCGCTGCGGAAAAGAAGCCCCCGCGACTTTAGGTCATTGAGCACATCGGCATCAGCGTCTTTGACGAACTTACCGGAAAACGGATAGTTACCGGTAAGTTTACCCTGTAAATCTACAGCGTGAACGAAATCCAGGTTATTAGCTTCTCCCGCCTGATAGTCTACTTCACCATAAGCTGGAGCAATATGAACGATGCCTGTTCCGTCTTCTGTGGAAACGAAGTCGGTAGCAATCACGCGATAGCTCAAATTTTGGTCGGGCGTCTGTGTCACCAACTCCCTGCTTGTAAACCGTTTTCTATCAACCCCAAAATGATGCGGATTGAAAAGAGGCTCGTATCCGACGCCGACTAAATCTTTTCCTTCTACTCTCTTGGCTATCTTATTTCCACCCAATCCCACTCTCTCCAACAAGACTCCAGCCATAATAAGGTATTCATCTTCCACCTCTACCACCGCATATTCCACGGCAGCAGCTACTGCCAGCGCCGTGTTGCTCGTCAATGTCCAGGGAGTGGTCGTCCAGGCAAGAAGATAAGACGGCTTATCCAGAGATAAGCGCTTTAATGAATCTTCGGTAAGCTTAAACTTGATATAAACGGATGGGTCTTCGACATCGTCCTGGTAGCCCAGAGCTACTTCGTGTGAGCTTAAAGATGTCCCGCAACGGGGGCAGTGGGGAGTTACTCTATAACCTTGATATACCAGGCCATTATCCCACATTTGCTTTATCGCCCACCAGCCGGTCTCGATATACTTGTTGTCCATCGTGATATAGGCGTTCTTAAGGTCAATCCAGAAACCGATACGCTCGGTCAGCGCTTCCCAATCTTTCAGATATCTGAGAACGCTCTGCCGGCAGAGCTGGTTAAATTTTTCTACTCCGTACGCCTCGATTTGAGCTTTTCCGGAAAAGCCAAGCTTTTTCTCTATTTCCAGTTCCACTGGCAAACCGTGTGTATCCCAGCCAGCAATACGCGGAGTGTAAAAGCCCTTCATTGCTTTATAGCGCGGAATAACATCTTTGAAGACACGGGATAGGACGTGGTGTATGCCCGGGTTGCCGTTAGCGGTCGGCGGGCCTTCATATAGATTGAAGCGCGGAGAACCCCGCCGCCTCTCTACGCTTTGCGCAAATATATTCCTTTTCTTCCACAGCTCGAGTATTTTCTCTTCGACCTGTGGGAAACTAACTTTACTGGTTACAGGATGAAACATCAGCCACCAAAAACTTGATTATCCGAACAGCTTCCCCGGCGTCTCTCCCTGATTAAGCTCGTGCCGGAATTTTAGACCGTTAAATCCAGCTCAAAAAGCACGCTCAGATTTATAAAATGGTAACGCTTTGACGGTTAATTGTCAATTTGGTATTTGGCTTGACAGTCATAGCCAAATAGTGATAATATTCTCCTTTTAGTAAATCAAAGGAGGTATTCGTGAAAAAACTCGGTGTAATCTTGTCCCTGCTAGTCCTGTTCTCGTTTCTCCCCGGCGTGATTGGATGTACTCCGACTCCGACCACTCCAACAACGCCAACAACCCCCACCACTCCAACGACACCCACAACCCCCACAACCCCAACAACGGAATTCAAGCCAATCAAACTCAAATATGGAGATTACAGGGCTCACAAACCCGGCTATTTCGGTACTATCACTGAAATGGGCCCTTGGTTACAAGCTATCGAGGCAGCCACCAATGGCCGCATAAAAATGGATGTGTATCCTAATGGCTCATTGTTTGCCCTCCCCGCAGCAGAACAGTCAATTGCTCAAGGGGTGGCTGATATGGGCTTCGGCAGCCGGGTTATCGCCGGAACTCTACCGTTGCAGGACGTGATGGTTATGCCTCCACTGCACGGTGAAACGACTGCCGTTGAGAACACCATGATTTACTGGTTCTTTATGTCGGAGAAACTTGATAAAGATTTCGCCGCCATAAACCTTATCGACCTGGGTTCGCTGAACCTCCCCGTCTATCTCATCATTACTGCCAAGAAGCCGCTCCGGACCCTGGCGGATGTTAAGGGAACCACTTTAGCCCACACCAACAAGTGGATTGTCACGCTGCTCACGGACATGGGGGCGACAGTAGTTCCCATCTCCAACCTTGATGGTTACGACGCCCTATCAAAGGGTATGATGGACGGTGGTGTGTGGAACTGGGAAGGTCCTGCCCTCTTCGGCTGGTGGGATAGCTTCAAACCGGGCTACTACCATGATGTCGGTGGTTTTGTCCGCTGGGGAGGCACGTCTAACGTCTATATGAACCGCACTGTATTTAATAATCTGCCGTCTGACCTAAAGGATACAGTTCAATACATAGTATGGCGCTGGGCTAGTGTCTACTTTGCCGCCCATCAGGATGCCAATACGCCGGCTTTTATAAAAGAAGCTCAAAAGCGAAATATTCAATATATTGTCTGGTCCGATGAGGAAAAGGCTAAGTTCCTTCCCTTAAAAGAGAAGTTAATCGACAAGTTTATTGCGGAAATGGAGAGGTTATATAAGCGTGGCGCTGAGACCTCTGAGCTGATGAAAATTTATAATGATGCGGCAGTTAAGTATGTACCGCCTGCTAACATCCCGACAGACCCCAAGCTTGGCGTCAGTACTCAGGCTGAATGGGACGCTGTATTTGGGAAAGGCAGCACCTGGGGCATGGGCTACAAAGCCTACCCGAACCAGCTAACTACCCGCAAATTGGACGGTAACGAATTCAAAGCCTGGCCTAAATAGACTGGTTCTCGCTTGAACTAAGTAAAGGGCAGTGGTTTACCACTGCCCTTTCTATATTTTGTTTAACCCGTTACTGACGCCGTCCTCGGACGACTTGACAATAATGGTATAATACAACCATTAAATCAAAAGAGGAGGTATCGGTGAAGAAGCTCAGTATCATCATTTCGTTGCTAGTTCTACTCTCTTTCCTCCCCGGTGTGATTGGATGTGGAACAGCTACTCCAACGACCCCCACCACCCCCACCACTCCAACAACTCCAACCACTCCTACGACACCAACTACTCCAACTACAGCGTTCAAGCCAATTAAATTAAAATATGCCGACTATCGCGCCCACAAGCTCGGCTATTTTGGTTCCGTACATGAGATAGGAGGATTTCTTAAGGCAGTCGAGGATTTAAGTAATGGTCGATTGGTGATTGAAGCCTATCCTAGCGGCTCGCTGGTGTCCGCACCCCCTGCGTTCGAGACTGCGATTGGTCAAGGAGTGGCTGACCTCGGCTGGAACAGCCGGGCACAGGCGGGTATGCTGCCGATGCTTGATGTAATGACTATGCCACCATTACAGGGCGAAACGACGGCGATGCAAAATGCCATGATCTACTGGTTTATCCTTTATGATAAACTCGATAAAGACTATGAAAGATTTGGCCTAAAAGACCTCGGGCAGTTGGTCCTTCCGCCTTATCTTGTCTTTACATCCAGAAAGCCGATTCGCTCAGTGGCAGAAATAAAAGGAGTCACGTTATCCCAGACCAATAAATGGATTATCAAGCTATTTGCAGACCTGGGAGCGACAATGGTTTCCATCAGTATGCTCGATATGTTCGATGCTCTATCGAAGGGAATGACCGATGGCGGTGTGTGGAACTGGGAGGGTCCTTTCCTATTCGGTGCCGTTGAGACCTTCAAGCCAGGCTACTTCATCGATATGGGTGGTATTACACGCCAGGGCGGCGGCTCAAACTGCATTGCGAACCGCCAGATGCATCAGAACCTGCCTCAAGACCTTCGGGATATATTAACCAAGTCCGCCTGGCGGTGGGCTAGTCTTGGCTTCGCCTCTGCTCAGGACGATGTCCAGCCGTTATTTATGAAAGAAGCCGAAAAACGGAAGATAGAAATAATCGTCTGGCCCGATGCAGAAAAAGCCAAGTTTACTGAGGCAAAAGTAAAGATAGTTGACGCCTGGATTGCGGATCAAGAGAAACTGTATAAGAAGGGAGCCGAAGCGGCTGAGATTATGAAGATGTATAGAGATGCGGCTGATAAGTATGTGCCGCCGGCTCACGTGCCCACGGACCCTGTTTTCGGTGTCACCCCTAAGGCAGAGTGGGATAAGGTTTATGGGAAAGGTACCGGCTGGGGGATAGATTACAAAGCTTACCCCAACCAGACAAGCATGACTAAGCTGGAAGGCAACGAGTTTAAAGCCTGGCCGAAATAGCTAGTTTATAACAGTTAAAGAGGGGCAGTGTTTACCACTGCCCCTCTTTTTTGTTTAGCTTAACGTCGAGTAAAACTGCTGATATTTTTGGCAAACTTGACAGGGAAGGTCATACTTTATTAATATCAACTAATCTTATACAAGGAGGCATTAATGCGGAAACTCGGTATCATCATCTCTCTACTAGTCGTGTTCTCTTTCCTCCCCGGTGTGATTG
>JAZDIU010000075.1:0-38792 GCA_043804635.1 Chloroflexota bacterium | reverse complement strand
GCGCCGGCCTCTCCTTCCTTAAGAACGGCGATGATCTGTTCCTCGGTGTACTTCCTACGTACCATGATGAGCCCTCCTCTTTAATTTATTATAGCGGAGGACTCTAAATCAGGGTGTTACTGTTTTCGGGGGGAAGGTCACTGCCAATACAAGACCGCCTAGTGTAGCTGAAATTGCAATGACATTGAACTGAAGTCCAGGAGGTATTGTTGAAGTTGGATTTGGACTTAAAATGTACAATGTCAACAACACGGTTAATATTGGCAACAAAGCGAATCGAGCAATAATTTCAAGGTAACGCTGCACGCCTCTGAAACCTTTAAAATGTTTCACTAGGTATTTTTGAAATAATAACCCTAAAGAAACGGCAATAAAGATAACTGCCACTAACGTTATTGCAGATAATCGCCAGACTCCCCACTGCCATCTATCAAATAATAACGCAACGACACAAGCAGCAAATAATATGGGTATCAACCAAAGACTATCGAGTGTGTGTTTTTTCATTGTCACCTTTGCCGTTATTGTGTAATAAATTATAACACATAGGTAAAAACAACCAACCTAAAAACACCCTCCCCCCTCCTCGTTTGACACCTAATCTCGCTTAAACTAAAATCTTATGAATGATGACCGGTGATGAACTTCGTTCGGCTTATTTAAGTTTCTTTGAGAGCAAGGGACACAAAATTATCCCCAGCTCTTCCTTAATTCCCTACGGCGACCCCACCCTGCTCCTCACCAGCGCCGGTATGGTGCAGTTCAAGCCCTACTTCCTTGGTGAGCAGGTCCCCCCCAACCCCCGTCTAGCATCCTGCCAGAAATGCTTCCGCACCACCGATATCGAGTCGGTCGGCGACCCCACCCATCTCACCTTTTTCGAGATGCTGGGCAACTTCAGCATCGGCGATTACTTTAAAAAAGAAGCTATTGGCTGGGCTTGGGAGTTTGTCAGAGAACGCCTGAAACTCCCCGAAGACCGCCTCTGGATAACCATCTACCTGGATGACGAAGAAGCTTTCCAATACTGGCGTGAACTGGGCGTCGCCGAAGACCGGATAATGAGAATGGGTGAGGCATCCAATTTCTGGGGACCGGCCGGCGATTCCGGACCCTGCGGACCCTGCAGCGAAATCCACTACGATTTTGGGGAGGAATTCGGTTGTCATCAACCCGACTGCGGCCCCGGCTGCCGTTGCGGGCGCTTCTCGGAAATCTGGAACCTGGTATTCACCCAGTATAACCAGGATAAAGACGGTCACCGCACCCCTTTACCCAGACCTAACATCGATACCGGTATGGGTCTGGAAAGGACCGCCGCCATCGTGCAGGGCAAGACCACAGTCTATGAAACCGACCTCTTTACTCCATTACTTAATCTAATCGCCAAGCTATCGGGGAAGAAATATGGTGCTGACGAACCGACCAATCACGCGATACGGGTGGTCGCCGAGCACAGCCGGGGGATTGCTTTCCTGATTGCCGATGGCGTGCTGCCGGGTAACGAGGGGCGGGGCTATGTGCTACGCCGTCTGCTCCGGCGGGGTGCTCTTTTCGGACGAAGATTAGGACTGGATAAACCATTCCTTGCCGAGACCGCCAAAGTCACCATTAACCAGATGGGTCATACCTATCCTGAGCTAAAGCAAAGGCAGGACTTTGTTCTTAAGGTAATCCAGCTTGAAGAAACCCGGTTCGATGAGACGCTTAGCACCGGCCTGGAACTTATGGAAAACATTATGGCTAAGCCAAAGATTGGCAAGGAAATTTCAGGAGAAGATGCTTTCCGGTTATACGATACCTACGGTTTCCCGGTGGAGCTTACCAAGGAGATTGCTGCCGGGCGTGGCTTCTCCGTTGATTTAGACGGCTTTGAAAAGGAAATGGAGAAACAGAGGGAGAGGGCACGAGCCACCAAAAAATTCGGACTGGCGGAAAAAGAGGCTGAGCTAAAGGGGCTGGAAGTCCCAGCCACTAAATTTACCGGCTATCACAATCTCGGTCAAAAAACCTCCATTCTCGATATCTTGGTTGACGGCGGTTCTGTCGAAACCATTAAAGAAGGGCAGGAAGCCGGTCTTATTCTAGAATCTACGCCTTTCTATGGGGAGATGGGCGGACAGGTCGGTGACACCGGTGAAATACGCGGTTCATTCGGACGCTTCGTTGTTACCAATACAATTCGCCCGCAACCTGATATAATCGTCCATCAGGGCAAAATTGCCGAAGGCAGCCTGACTGTTGGCGACGAGGTAACCGCCGAGGTTGATAACGAACGCCGACTCGACATTGCCCGCAATCACACTGCCACCCACTTGCTCCAGGCCGCCCTGCGCCAGGTTCTCGGCGAGCATATCCAGCAGAAAGGCTCACTGGTTACTCCCGACCGTCTCCGGTTCGATTTTTCCCACCTTATCGGTATGACCCGTGAGGAAATCGAGAAAGTAAATCAGTTTGTGAATGAAAGAATCCGCCAGGACTTGAAAGTATCCGACGAAGAAGTCCCTTATAAGCAGGCAATCGCCGAAGGCGTCATCGCCCTGTTCGAGGAAAAATACGGCGATACCGTCCGTGCCGTCAAGGTCGGCAGTCCAGCGGTCAGCGCCGAGCTATGCGGCGGCACTCACCTTTCTTCCACCGGCGAAATCGGCTTTTTCCATATTGTCAGTGAAAGCAGCATCGGCTCCGGACTGAGGCGTATCGAAGCTGTCACCGGCCGGGGTGTAGAGAATTATATCAAGGAGAGCTTCTCTGATTTAGAGAAAATTGCCGGATTGCTCGAAGCCAAACCGGAGGAAGCGGTGGATAAAGCCGCCAGTGTTATGACCGAGTTAAAGGACGAGCGTAAACAGACTTTATCTCTGGAGAGAGAGCTATCCAGACGGATAGCTGAATCGCTAACGGTAGAGGAAGTTAAGGGAGTAAAACTTATAGTCGCTCGTGTGCCGTCTTTCCGGATAGACGCACTGCGTGAGATGTCCGACCTCCTGCGCGAAAAATTAACGAGTGTGATTGTAGTCCTGGGCACGGTTTATGAAGAAAGGCCCCTTTTCCTGGCAACGGTAACCCCTGATTTAGTGGCTAAGGGCTATAATGCCGGTGACATAGTTAAAAAAGTCGCTAAGGTAACCGGTGGCGGCGGCGGTGGCAAACCGGCTATGGCTCAAGCCGGCGGCAAAGACAAAAGTAAACTTGATGAAGCCCTCCGCCTGGTCAAAACCCTTATTTGACGTTGCTTTTTACGAATAACCAATAACCAAGATACAAACACCAAACAAATTCCAAGAATCAATAATCAAACTTAACACACCAGAGTGTTTGGAATTTTGAATTTGGTTATTAAAATACAGGTCATTCTATTTTAGGATTATTAGTAAGGTAAATGGCACGTATTCTCGGATTGGATATCGGTGATAAGAGAATCGGAGTGGCGCTAAGCGACCCTGCAGGGATAGTCGCTCGCCCGCTAACCATCATCGACAGCAGGGGAGATAAGCAAACTGTAGAAGCCATTATCAGAATTGTCGAGCAAAATCAGGTGGGACAAATTGTAGTCGGCTTGCCCCTCGCAATGGATGGCGGTGTCGGACAGCAAGCCGGGAAAGTAAAAGCTTTTGTAGCTGAATTATCTGCATGGACTAAAATTCCGATAGAATTCAGAGATGAGCGTTTGACTACGGTAGCGGCTAGAGATTTAATGCGGGAGACAAGAAATAAAAAAGATAGGCAGAAAGAAATGGATGATGCCATCGCTGCCGCCTTTATTTTGCAGGGCTATCTGGACGAAAGTCACAGCTAAAAGGACAGAATGAGCTTTGAATTAATCGATAAATCATTTCTGAAAAAGCCCGGGAACTACTTTTTCCAAAGCTTTCTGGCAATTGTGGCATTAGTCATAATTCTCTATTTCGTCGGCATTATGACCCAGGCTGCGATTGTCGCCGCTCTCGGCTCCAGCGCTTTTATTGTCTTTGCTATGCCCGGCTCCGTTTCTGCCCAGCCAAGGCGACTCATCGGGGGAAATGTTATCGGACTTCTGATTGGCATACTCTGCTACTATGTCTTCTTCATTAGCCCTGTAAGTCAACTACTCAGTAAAGTTGACTTTACATTGTGGGCGGCATTGGCAGTCGGACTATCTATCTTTTTAATGACCATCACTAATACCGAGCATCCGCCGGCGGCCGGTGTTGCCCTCGGTATCGTTGCCCAGGAATGGTCCTATAAGACTGTTATTTTCGTCCTGGCATATGCCATCAGCCTGGCTGTCGTTAAAAGATTACTAAAAGGCAATTTGAAAGACCTGTGCTAAGGTATGTAAGTGGGAAAGATTAGCTTCTCAAAATTAAGTAACTATATTGAGGTATTAAAACCCCGCCCCACCATTTTATTGGCATTTATCGGCGTTAGCTCCGCCATCGTCGCCGCCGGTGGGTATCCGCCATTAGATAGGCTACTCCTAGCATCGGTAGCTATTTTATTAGCCAGCGCCGGGGCTAACGGACTAACTAACTACCTCGACCGTGATATCGATGTCAGAATGGAGCGCACCCGAAACCGGGCTTTACCCTCGAAACGCATCGACCCGCCTCAAAAAGTGCTGCCCTTAATCATCAGCCTGGTTATTCTTGGACTGGCTCTTGCCTGGTGGTTACATCCTCTCGCCTTTTTATCAGGCTTGATTGGCACCATCGCTTCGGTTGCCTGGCGGAAGCGGGCAACCTGCGTTTTCCCCCAGGGAATGCTCGCCAGTTGTGCCCCCGTACTAATGGGCTGGTTCGCCATCACACCTACCCTTAGCTGGGAACTGGCACTATTATGTATCCTCATCGCTTTCTGGTTACCGCTTCACGTCTGGAGCGTTATGATTGCCCACCGGGAAGACTATATCAATGCCGGGCTAACTTACTTCCCGATGAGTCGTGAGACAGGACAAGCAGTAAAGGTGCTGATAGTCTTCAGTCTGGTGCTGGCGGTTGCTGCCATTTCCCTCTATTTCGTCGGTGGTTTCAGACTTCTCTACCTGATAATAGCCGCCTTACTAAGTATCATTATGGTCTACGCCGCTTTCAGGTTGTTAATTTCCAGAGCCTCTCAATATGCCTGGAAGTTATATAAATTATCCTCTTTCCCCTACCTCGGATTAATATTTTTAGTGATGTGCCTGGATATCTGGCTGCGATGAGTTCTAACAACTTTCGTTTAATAAAGACCCTCCGCGACAGTAAAGCTCGCGCTGGTGAACTTCAAACACCGCACGGCACGGTTCCTACACCCGTTTTTTGCCCCGTAGCCAGTCTGGGAACGGTCAAGACTCTCACCCCTGAAGAAGTAAAGGGGTTAGGATTTGAAATGATCCTGTCTAACACCTATCATCTCTACCTTAAACCCGGCATTTCTGTGATTGAAAAGATGGGCGGTCTGCACAAATTTATGGGCTGGAATAAAGCCATTCTCACCGATAGCGGCGGCTACCAGGTATTCAGCTTGGCTCCCCTGCGGCGGGTTGACGACGATGGAGTTCTCTTTCGTTCTCATATCGATGGCAGCGAGCACCGGCTCACCCCTGAGCTGGCTATCCGGTTTCAGGAAACACTCGGTGCCGATATTATAATGGTGCTTGATGAATGCCCTCCCCACGATAGTTCCTACGAAAAAGCAAAGCAGGCAATGGAACGGACGCACCGGTGGGCAGAGCGTTGCCAGAAAGCTCACCAGCGCCCCGACCAGTCTCTCTACGCCATTGTGCAGGGTGGTATCTTCCCTGAACTCCGTCGTCAATCGGCAGAATACCTTACTTCTCTGGGTTTCCCCGGTTACGCTATCGGCGGTGTCAGTATCGGGGAGACTAAAGAAGTGACCCAATCGATTGTTGAGGCAACCGTCGCCTGCTTGCCCGAACACAAACCGCGCTACCTTATGGGCGTAGGTTCTCCCGAGGATTTACTGGAAAGTATCGCTAGGGGCATAGATATCTTCGATAGCGCTCTGCCCACCCGCGTCGCCAGAAACGGCGCCTTCTATACCCGCAACGGGCGATTAAATATCCGAAACGCCGCTTTTAGCCGGGAAGAAAAGCCCGTCGACCCCACCTGCGATTGCTATACCTGCAGCACCTTTTCGGCGGCTTACCTGCACCACCTCTTCGACACCCGTGAGTTACTGGCTTATCGACTGGCTACCATTCACAACCTTGCTTTTATATCCCGCCTGATTTCGGACGTAAGAAACGCCATCCTCAAAGGCACGTTTAATTCCTTCAAAGATAGCTTTCTGGCTTCTTATCAGCCGACTAATGAGCAGGCAAGACTCGAACAAAAACGAAGACGGTCGAAGTGGAGTTCGTAGGTAATATTTAGGAGAAATGAAAATATTCGTCGACGAGTTTTTGAATTTCGTCTCCTTTACCGTAGTACCTCTGGCTGAGGTCCCGGTCATTATAACTTCGTAAAATTTTCGCTATGCCATCTATTACTAGCGGTGGAAAAACCCCATCCCTTTCATATATATGGCGGTCTTTAATCAGGCAGTCAGCCGAATCCCAACAAGAGACAGGCAATTGAGGTAGCTTTTGCTGTATTTTACTGTGTTCAGAGGAGAAAATGTTCACATCGACATAGAGTTTACGAGCCAACTCTACGGCACCTTCCATTTCAAGCCCATGACGTGCAGCAATAGCTAATCCAGCCATAAGGAGATGAACATTCGCCGAGCCATCCGGGCAACGAAATTCCACGGTCTGAGCATCGTTAATTGTAGTAGGAGTTGACGTCTCCTGCGGGTTTGCATCATTGACCATATTGCCTACGTTTAGCCACCCTAGCGGAACCCTGACTAAAACTGAGCGGTTGCGGTCACCCCAACAAATATTCGTAGGTGCTTCCTGGTGAGGTACCAATCTAAGAAAGGAAAGAGGAACGGTGTTCCCAACTGCAGTTAGCGAAGGCGCCAACCTGAGGTAACCGGCAATGGTCTTCTTTGCTACATCACTAAGGACATTGCCATCAACCATCATGTTGGTACCGTTTTTCATTAGCCTGGTATGAACATGGAGACCGCTGCCGGCGTGTCCCACTAAGATTTTTGGAGCAAATGTAATCACTACGCCATACTTATGTCCTATCATCCTGAGTATCCATTTAGCGATGACGATTTGGTCAGCTGCATCTTCGGCGGCTACCGGGAGAAACTCAATCTCATTCTGCTCCATCTCCTGCTCTTCGCCGCAAATGTGCCCCACCTCGGAATGCCCGTACTTTATGCACCCCCCCGCCTGAGCGATGGCTTTCATCGCTTCATACCTCAGCGTCTCCCATTTACAGAATGGTGCCGATTCCTGATATCCTTTCTGGGCCAGCGTGGGATATCGACTTTGCTTGCTTGACACAACGTAATATTCCAACTCACCCATAGCGTGCAAGCTAAACCCGGTGCTCTTCAATAGTACCTGATTGGCTTTCTTAAGTATATTCTCCGGAGAACTTGGAAGCCGAGTACCGTTTTTAGTGTAGTACGAACAGAGCACTTCTACAGTTGGCATAGTGGAGAAGGGATTCACATAGGCTGTCTTGTATCGCGGAACAATATATAAGTCACTTGATGAAGAATCAATGTATGAGAACAGGCTTGAGCCGTCTACCCTTTCCCCGGCGGAAAGAAGACGGTCCAATTGTGTTTTACTGCTGATAACGAAGTTTAAAGTCTTGAGTCTGCCATCACCTCCTAAATGCCGGAAATTAATGGCCTCAATATTATTTCCCTCGATAAATTTGACCAGGTCTTGCTTGGTGAATTCGTCGGGTGGTTTTCCTAAATATCGGACGATGGTATTGGGACTTAGAGCGATATTAGAATCGGCCACAGTTCATTATCTCCTTCCCAAGTAATCTTTAAACTGCTCCCACAATTTTTTGTTGTTTTCTTCTATGACTTCTCCCACGGTGTTAGCCAGATAATCTAAAAAATCAATTTCCTCTTCCTTTACCTTGCTAGATAAAGATCTCCTGAATACTGCTTGAACCTGCATTCTATCGAGCCCCAATTTAGCCATTATGTTTCTCCTTTCGACGCTATTTAGCTCTACTACCGGCATAACGACCGCAGCCGAAGCCTTCACCCAGTTTGCACCACGAACAGCTACCCCGTGGCATCTGTTCGCTGATTAGCAGTTGTGATTCACATCCGCCACAAAGGTATTCCTTGCCGGGTTTCATTGGCCCGTTACAAGGAGTGATGGTCATCGGACAAAGCTGAATACAACTGCCGCATTGCTTACAGAATTCGGGGCGAACCCCGAAGGGGTAGTCCACATGACGCTCCTTACCCCGTCCGACAAACCCTTTCGCCCGAGCTTTCCAGACCTCCGTGCAAACTCTTACGCAACGTCCGCATAGAACGCAATTCTCGTTGCGGAATGGATACCGCACTTCCTTAACTCCACAGCGTACAGCAATGTCTTGAATAGCTCTGGAATTAGGTGCCTGAGCTACCAGTAACTCGGCTAGATTATGCCGTAGTTGTCTGATTTTGTCCGTGTTGCTCAGTATGACCATTCCCTCTTCCACGTTTAATGTACATGAAGTTGTAATCTTGGAGCGGCCATCTATCACATGCTCAACGATGCACAATCGGCACGCCCCCATATCAGACAAATTAGGAACATGGCACAGATGGGGGATACAGATGCCGTATTCAATAGCGGTGTCGAGCACGCTGGTCCCTTTTGTCGCTCGGATTATTGCACCATCGATACTGACATTAACACGTTGCAGCATTTCATTACCTCGCTTTCTTAGGCAACTCGAATCGCATCAAATTTACACTCGCTCCGGCAGATACCACATTTCTGACAGAGTTTTGCATCAATAACATGCACCTGTTTATTTACACCGGTTATGGCTTTGTGAACGCACCCTCGTAAACACACACCGCAGCCATTACATTTATCGGGTTCAATCGAGTAGGTAATCAGGGCTTTGCATACTCCGGCCTGGCACTTCTTCTCTTTAATATGGGTCTCGTATTCTGAGCGGAAATAACGCAAAGTGGTGAGCACCGGATTGGGTGCGGTCTTTCCCAGACCGCATAAAGCAGTCTGAGCGACTGTTTCGCCCAGTTCCTCTAGAAGGGGAATGTGCTCTGGTTTTCCACGACCTTCGGTGATGTCTGTAACAATCTCAAGCATACGGTCGACCCCTATACGGCAGGGCACGCATTTACCGCACGATTCGTCCTGCAAGAAATTTAAGAAATATTTAGCTACATCTACCATGCAGGACTCTTCGTCCATTACGACCATCCCGCCCGAGCCAATCATCGAGCCGGCTTTGGAAAGAACGTCGTAATCAACCGCTAGGTCGAATTTCTCCACTGGCAAGCACCCACCCGATGGTCCGCCTATCTGGACGGCTTTTACCGCTTTGCCATTGACTACTCCACCGCCAATATCGAATACAACGGTGCGGATTGGCGTGCCCATAGCCACTTCGACCAAGCCGGTATTTTTAATTCGTCCGGTAAGAGCTAGAATCTTGGTGCCCTTACTTCCCTTTGTTCCTTTCGAGGCGAACCATGATGAGCCGTTCAACATAATAGACGGCACGTTAGCCCAGGTCTCGACATTATTAAGGACGGTTGGCTTGTGATAAAGGCCGTCGATTACCGCATGAACATCTTTAGTCCGAGGCTCACCGACTTTCCCCTCTACCGATGCCATCAAAGCCGTTGATTCTCCGCAGACAAAAGCTCCACCACCTCGGGCGATGTCGACATCAAAAGAAAAAGAGGAGCCTAATATATTTTCACCAAAAATTCCAAGTTTCCGAGCTTGCTCGACTGCAATCTTGGAATGTTCGACAGCGAGCGGGTATTCGTTTCGTACGTAAATGTATCCTTTCCGAGCACCAACGGCTAAGGCACCGATCATCATACCTTCTAAAATCAGGTGAGGGTTTCCCTCAAGCACACACCGGTCCATATAAGCTCCTGGGTCGCCCTCATCAGCGTTACAAATCACATACTTCTCGTCTCCGGGTGCTTCCCAGCATTCATTCCACTTACGTCCCGTTGGAAAACCGCCTCCACCTAGTCCTCGTAACCCAGAGGACGTAATCTCTGTAATAATCTCTTTCGGAGAAATTCCTTTAAGCACTTTGGCAAGTGCTGAGTATCCGCCAGCCGCAATGTAATCTTCAATTGAGCAAGGGTCGACCATCAGGTTTTGACACAGAAGTTGACGGTCTTGTGCTTGGTAAAAAGGAATCTCTGACATCGTTTTATATTTTTTACCAGATACCGGGTCGGTATACAGTAAACGCTCGATAACCTCACCCTTCACTATCGATTGGGAGACAATCTCAAAAGCGTCTTCCGATGAAACATGACAATAAAATATGTTGCCTGGTTCAATAATCATAACCGGACCTTGCTCACAGAAACCGTGGCACCCGGTGACGCATAATCGTACGCCTCCGTTTGTTCTCTGTTTGGATAGTTGGTTCTTAATCGCGTCGATAACTGATTGCGACTGCGAAGCCTGGCAACCGGTCCCACCACATACCATTACAGTAGTAGCGATGCTCTTCCTCTGTTCCTGGAGATGCTCCCTCAGATGTTCGAGTTCGCGAAAGCTATTAAGCCTTAGCATCTTTACTGCCTCCGTTTTCCCTGCTACGAATATTCTCAATCAGTTTGCGAAGTTTACCGGGCGTCATGTGATGGTGATAGGTTCCATTTTCTTTGACTATCGGTCCTAACGCGCAGGCGCCTACGCAATTGACGTACTCAACCGCGAGAAGACCATCATCAGTTACTTCGCCCGGTTTAATTCCGAGCTGCCCCAAAGCTTGGTCGAGGAGCAGGTGGGAGTTTCGGACATGACAGGCGGTGCCCATACACATAGTGAGGACAATTCTGCCCGTTGGTTTTAATCGAAAAGCTTTGTAGAAGGAAGCTACCCGGTAGACTTCAATCACTGGTACACCGAGTTCCAGTGATACGGTTTGCATGGCTTCTTTGGAAATATAACCAAAGTCTTTTTGAATATCCTGAAGCGCCTCGATGAGTTGATAAGGTTGGCTGCGCCGTCCTGCAAGGATTCGCTCTAGTTTCTGAACCGGCATATACCCCTCCCTTAGACGTAGATTGATTATTATAAAAATACCTGATAACATTGATATTGTTAATACGGAATAAATACACATAAAATACCTATAACATATAGGTAATGGAAAGATGATAAAAAAGAAAAAAGGGTTATCACTAGCTAACTTACCCTTTCCCTCTAAAGATTTAGCTCTACTTTGGCGGATTCCATTTTCCAGCGAAAGCGATCCGGGTAAAGTCGAAATTGCACTGCGCGAGCGCATCAAGGAATTAAACTGTCTATACGGAATTTCCCAATTAGCTGAACGGAATCTGCACTCACTGGATAATTTGCTCAGTGAGTTGGTAAACTTCTTACCATATTCGTGGCAGTACCCGGAATTAACCTGTGCCCGAATTCTCTATAAAGGGAAGACTTATATAAGTGAAAAATTTAAAATCACCGAATGGCGTCAGTCGTCGCAGATTTACATGTACCACGAGGCAATAGGTGAGGTCAGCATATTCTATATAGAAGAATGCCCGCCATCTGACGAGGGTCCTTTTATGAAAGAGGAACGAGCCTTGCTTGATGCGGTCGCCGAACAGATCGGCACTATTGCCACCAGGATGTCAGCGGAGTTAGAGTTGCAAGAGACCAACCAACTATTGACGCTTGAACGTAAAGCATTGCAGGAATCCAATACTGCCCTCAAAATTGTCTTATCACGTATTGAACAAGAAAAACAGGAAATTCATCGGGACATAAACATGAATGTTGAAAAAATCCTTAAGCCGATATTGCAAGCCCTAATTCTACAGTTACCACAAGCGCATAAAAATTATGCAGAGATGCTACAGACTAATTTAGAAAACATTACCTCGCCGTTTGTCAGTCAAATATCACGTTCCTATAATTCTTTGACACTAACTGAAATTTCTATCTGTAATATGATACGGAATGGAATGCGAACAAAAGAAATCGCTGATAACCGCGGTGTATCCGAAGCTACGATACACCGCCATAGAGAGAAAATCCGCCACAAGCTAAAAATAACCAACCAGGATGTTAATCTAGCCACCTTTCTACAAACAAATATGTGAGACAGTAATCCACGTACAACGTAATTCCATTTCTTGAAATGGACTGGCTATTAATAATTAACGATTTTACGGCTCTAATTCTATTAAACTTTCCATATTTTGTATGCTCCCCTTGCAAAAATAAATGACACGATAATATGGTGAATATTTAATTGATGTTGTATGTACTTTGAAGGATTCCAGCCAAAATGATAACATAGCGCTAGTAGAGGGCTTCGAGTTTAAGGATTTTATGAGTATCGTTTGGACAACTTGTAATACCCACTGCGGCGCGGCTTGTCCCATTAAGCTTCACGTGGAAGATGGACGCGTCACGCGAATCGAAGCTGATGATGGGGAGGAGCCGCAATTCCGTGCCTGTCTCAGAGGCAGAGCTTATCGGCAGCGCGTTTATTCACCCGACCGGTTGCTTTATCCGCTGAAAAGAGTAGGAGAACGTGGCAAAGGCGAGTTCCAACGGGTCTCCTGGGACGAAGCACTTGACGTGGTCGCTCGCGAGCTGGTCCGTATTCGGGACACATACGGGCCCGCCTCGATTATTTTCCGAGGCGGCGGCGGCGATATGAACGTCTTCCACCAGCGTTCATCGATTCTCCGCGCCTTGTTACTTGCTGGTGGCTGCACCGTCACTTGGGGCTCTCTTTCCTTTGAAGGAGCCAACCTTTCATCATTGGCGACCTACGGTACCGAAGAGAATACTTCGCATACTCTAGACGACCTGTTGAATTCACGTCTCATCATTATGTGGGGCTGGAATCCTGCAGTGACTATTCACCGCAGTAATACATCATGGTATCTGACACAATCTAAAGAAAAAGGGATTCCCATAATAGCCGTCGACCCACGTTATACCGAGTCTGCGGCAACCTTCGCACAACGCTGGATACCCATCCGTCCCGGTACAGACGCCGCCATGCTTATAGCGATGGCTCACGTTATCATTACCGCCAGATTAGTGGATAAAGGGTTTATCGACCGCTACACGGTAGGGTTCGATAAATTCCGAGACTACGTCCTGGGAACGAAAGACGGAATCCCCAAAACGCCGGCTTGGGCTGAGGCTATCACTGGCGTTCCCGCAGAAATAATCACCGGCTTAGCTCGCGAGTACGCCACTACAAAACCGGCTGCCCTGATGACTGGAATTGCGCCCGGCAGAACAGCCTATGGCGAGCAGTACCACCGGGCGGCGATAACACTCGCCGCTATGACTGGTAACATCGGTATATCTGGCGGCAGCGCCGCCGACCGTACCCACGAGGGAGATTACTGGGGGGCCGCCTTCGCTGCTCCTACACCCGGGCGTATGCCGATGCCACCGAATTTAGCTGAAAAAGATAACCCCCCTCGCGGTCGACCCGGACCGCTTAATGGTTATTCCATACGGGTGAATATCAGTATGATTGCCGACGCTATCCTCAAAGGCCGCAGCGGAGGCTACCCAAGCGATTACAAAATGCTCTGGATGATGAACTGCAACTATATTACCCAGACCGCCGATGTCCGCAAGACAATCGAGGCTCTTCATCGCCTTGAGTTCATCGTCGTACAGGAGCAGTTTATGACATCCACCGCAAAATATGCCGATATTATCCTACCCGTCGATACTTTTATGGAGAGAAATGATTTTGCCTCTGGGGGTGTCACTCCCTTCTTTGCTTTGGTGAACCGGGCAATACCGCCGAGAGGAGAATCGAAGTCACACTTTGAGACTGCTTCCGCATTGGCGGCAAAACTTGGTATTAAAGACTTCAGTGACAAATCGGAAGAGGAATGGCTGAAACAAATAGCTGCCGGCTACTCTAAAGTTCATGGAATCCCCAGCTATGAAGAACTGAAGCGAAAAGGTGCTTATAAAGTGAAGCTCTCAGAACCCTATATCGCCTTCCGCCAACAAATAATCGATCCGGAGACTCACCCGTTTTCCACCCCATCAGGCAAAATTGAGATATACTCCGAGCGTTTGGCACAAATGAAGAACCCGGAGTTGCCTCCTATTCCACAGTATATCGAGGCCTGGGAGAGTAGTAATGACCCGCTTGCCGCCAGGTATCCTCTCCAGCTTATTACCTCACATTTCTTCCGGCGGGCTCACTCCCAGTTTGATAACGTACCTTGGTTGAGGGAGCTGGAACCCCAGGCATTGTCGATAAATATAAAGGATGCTAAAGCCAGGAAAATCAAGGACGGAGATACTGTAAGAGTGTTCAACGACCGGGGACAGGTGGTTATACCGGCGAGGGTGACTGAGAGGATAATGCCCGGCGTGGTCGACTTACCGGAAGGTGCCTGGTATGACTCCGACCAGAACGGGGTTGACCGTGGCGGTTGTTGTAACGTCCTAACCAGGAACGTAATTTCCCCCGGAGGCGCTTTCCCAAGCAATACCACTCTTGTCCAGGTTGAAAGATTCCAGGAACAGGAGCGCTAACCGATTATGCAATTAGGTTTTTACATCGACCAAACACGCTGCACGGGTTGTCGTACCTGTGTTGTTGCCTGCAAAGACTGGCACGATTCGCCGGCCGGTCCGGCTAGCTGGATGAGAGTGAAGACGATTGAAAAAGGCAGGTACCCCAATGTGTTCGTCGCTAATTTACCGACCACCTGCTTTCATTGTCAAAAACCTGCCTGTGTTGAAGCCTGTCCGACTAACGCTATTAGTAAACACCCGGATACCGGCATTGTCACTGTGAACCAAAAAGACTGCTTGGGAGCCGGATGCCGGCTTTGTAAAGATGCCTGCCCTTACGATGCCCCCCAATTTCGCTCAGATGAGGACAGCAAAATGGAAAAATGCGACCTATGTGAGGAAAGGTGGGCGGATGGTAAGAAACCGATATGTGTCGATGGCTGTCCGATGCGGGCACTGGATGCCGGCCCCGTTGAACAGCTTAAAGGAAAATACGGCGGTATACGGAAAGCCGAAGGCTTCATTTATTCAGAAGAGACTGCACCTTCAGTCATCTTCAAACCGAAGGCGGGTTCTAAACGCCTTTCCGTGCAAAGGGTAAGAATTTCGCCGATGCCAGTAAAAACTAAGTAAGCCTAGTTTGAAAAATTTTGCCCCGGCTACATGAAAGTCAGATTTATCCCCCGTTTAAACCTATCTTTTGAAGCCTTCCCATAATCTGCTCGGCTTCACTCACCATCCCATCTATAATCTCTTTCACCGAAAGTATGTTCCGCACCAGCCCTATCGCCTGCCCGACCGTGATTGAAGCATTGCTCACATCGCCGGTGGCATATGCCTGTTGTCCCCGGGCACCACTTATTAGAGGCAATAGCTCTTCAAGCTTGGCGCCCTTCTGCTCCATATCAAATATCTTCTGGGAAAACTCTGACTTAGCCGCTCTAACTGTATTCCGAATCGACCTCTGAATCAATATCGTATCCGTTTCCTGAAGCTGGATTAGCCATTCTTTCACCTTCTGGTGCGCCGGACATTCTTTGCTGGTCATAAAACGGGTGCCCATCAGCACACCTTCGGCACCTAGAGCTAGTGCCGCCACAAAACCTTTGGCATCCACAACTCCCCCCGCCGCAATCACCGGCACCTTAACGGCGTTCACCGCCAGCGGAATCCGGACAATCGTGCTCAAATCCTCTTCTCCGCAATGCCCCCCCGCTTCTGTCCCCAGAATCGAAACTATATCCGCTCCCACCCGCTCTGCCGTCCGGGCATCTCTTGTCCTGGTCACCCGGTGCATCAGTATCGCCTTGCCGTCTTTAATGATTTTGACATAAGGCTCGGGACTCCGCCCCGAGGTCTCGATAATCTTTACCCCTTCTTCAATAGCAGCGGCAAAATAATCTTCGTATTTCACCGGTCGAATGGTCGGCAGTAGGGTAACATTCACTGCAAATGGATTTTTGGTCATAGTTCTGGTCCTTCTGATTTCCTTACGGAGGTCGTCGGGAGTGGGGCAGGTCATCGAAACCAGAATTCCCAAGCAGCCGGCATTAGATACCGCCGAGACCAGTTCGGCATTGGAAAGATAGCCCATCGGACCGCACAATATCGGATACTTTATTCCCAGTAACTCGGTAACCCTTGTTTTAAACATCTTCTCTCCTTCTCGAATTTCTCGCCCCTGATTGTGCCATTTACCGCTTTTGCCTGTCAACCCTGCCCTTAACTTATTAGGGGAGTTTGAGGGGGCGTTAGCCCCTCATATAATTAATCTTCCCCTTCCCTGTTAGGGAAGGGGATACAGGGGATAGGTTGCTAAGAAACTTCATCCTCCCCCGATTATATACAACACCTGAATCTTATCCCCGTCTTTAACGGGCTTTAACAATTCTTCAGGATAAGCATCCTCCCCATTAACGTAAATTCCTACATAACCGTAAATATTACCGTCGCTATCGAATAGCATTTTCTCAATTCCAGGAAATTGCCTGACGATGTCTTCAAGGCACTCACCCACCGTCCCGCCTTCGGCTTCCAGAATTTCTTTACCGTTGGCATAAGGCTGCAGATAAGAAGGAATCTCGATACTGACGCTCATAGCTCACCGCAATGTTCGCAATCCTGCGACCTTCTTACCTTTAGCTCGGTGAATTTCATATTCAGCCCGTCATAGACCAGTAGCCGATTGGTCAACGGCTTGCCGATGCCCACGATACATTTGATTGCCTCAGTTGCCTGTATGCACCCGATGACCGCCGGCGTCACCCCGATTACCGGAAATTTTTCCTGTGGTATCAACCCCCGATAAATACACCTCAGGCAGGCACTTTCACCTGGCAATATGGTCATTACCCTGCCCTCGAGTCCGTAGACCGCGCCGTGAATGAATGGGATTTTATTCTCTATGGCGGCTTTATTCAGTAGATATCTGGTCGGCAGATTGTCCATCGCATCGATTATCACATCGTAGCCGGCAACCATTCGGTTAATGTTGGATTCGTCTATCTTTTCCTTGACAGCTTCTACCTTAACGTTCGGATTAAGCTGGCTGAGCTTCTCGGCGGCTGACTCGACCTTCGCCCTCCCCACATCTTTATCCCAGTGCAAAATTTGGCGGTTAAGATTGCTTAACTCGACTTTATCATGGTCGATTATCCTTAGCGTCCCCACCCCAGCCGCAGTTAGATAAATCGATGCCGGTGAGCCGAGTCCACCACCTCCTGCAATGACCACCTTCGCCCTCTTGAGCTTCTCCTGCCCCTCCTCCCCAAACCCCCGTATCATCATCTGCCGTTCGTATCTCTGCCGTTCCCGCTCAGTTAGCATTTCTAGCTCCTTTAAGATTCCTCTTTACTTGTCATTGCGAGGAGCGAAGCGACGTGGCAATCTCATTAATCGATTCCGGCTTTCGCTGGAATCCAGTTATTTTTGAATTTCGATATTCGGATTTCGGATTTTATCTAAATGCCTACCATTTGGATAAAACATCCTTCCAGAAATCGTAGATACCCTTCTTACCCGTCCCGCCCGTATATCCCGCCCTCACTATCATCTTAATCAGCGGATGAGCATGCCCCCGCTCCCACCCAAACTCCCTGATGCGGTCGGCTTCCCCGTGGGCCCGCAGGCTCCAACTCCCGATCATATCGCCCAGCTCCAGCGGACCCAGTGGCCGGTTAAATCCTAGCCTGACCGCTTTATCGATATCTGCTGGTGTGGCGATATGCGCCCAGACCAGCTCAAAGGCATCGTTTTCACTGATGTTCGCCCGGTTAGCCAGAAATCCGTAGACGTCCCGGCAACGCACCGGTTCCTTACCCAGCTTCAGAGCTAAATCATACACCGTCTTGGCGGTTTCATCCGAGGTCAGGGCGGCACTCACCACCTCCACTAACTTCATTACCGCCGGCGGATTGAAGAAATGCATACCGGCGACTTTATATGCCCTCTTTGTCTGGGCTGCCATCTCGGTAACGCTCAAATACGAAGTATTCGATACTATGATGGCATTAGCTGGTGCCGCTTCGTCCAGTTCTTTAAATAGCTTCTTCTTTAAATCCAGGTTATCGAAGACCGCTTCAACGATGAAGTCCGCCTGGCTGGCGGCTTCGGCATTAGAAGTGGTAATTTTGATTCTGCCGAGTATCGCTTCCATCTCTGCGGCGGTCATCTTCCCTTTATCCACGTAAAATTTTTGCAGCATATTCCGCTGGTTCTTCGCACCCCTGTCCACCAGCTCTTTGGTACTGTCTGACATCGTAACCTGATACCCACCGAGCCGCGAAAGGACTTCCGCTATCCCCGACCCCATATTCCCCGCCCCGATTACTGCTACTTTTTTAATATCTTCCAGCTTCATTCCTAAATCTCCTTTACTTGATTTGCGGGCATAATTATATGGCATCCCTCACCAAATGACAACCCAATACTAGTATCTCACTATCCGGATAGACCTATGCTCACAGATAGATAACGTGGACTCCTTATTGAGCTTGACTTTTAATCGATAACGGACGTAATAATAATTGCAAATTAATACGTGCTAGAAGTTTAAAGTGAATGATTAAACTAGGGGACGTCGTCTCATATTTAGAAATGTGTGGTGCAGAAGGAGTTAATCTCCAAAGGGGAATGAATTATCACTTACGTAGCAATGTCAGCGTCATTTTAATGAGCTTGAGACCTAATGCTCCATATCCAGATAAAGTTGAGGAGAATGGCAAAATTTTGATATATGAGGGACATGATGTTCCCAAAACAAAGGATACCCCTGTTCCTAAGATTGTTGACCAACCAATGCAAAACCCTAGCGGCACTTTGACCCAGAATGGCTTATTCTATCAGGCTGCGAAAGCCTATAATAACAGCCAGCAGAACAAAGAATTAGTCAAAGTGTATGAGAAACTGCATCCAGGCATCTGGGTATACAATGGTGTATTCACATTGATAGATGCTTGGCAGGAAAAAAGTGGTTCGAGAAAGGTTTTCAAATTCAAGCTGGAATTGACCTCAGAAATTCAACCTAAGAAAAAGACTAAAGATGAATGGATTGAGCTTGAGCATAATAGAATGATACCTCCTGAAATCAAGCTAGAAGTTTGGAAAAGAGACAAGGGTAAGTGTGTAAAATGTGGTAGTGCTGATAATTTACACTTCGATCATATAATACCATTTTCCAAAGGTGGTTCTTCGTTAACAGTCGACAATATTCAACTATTGTGTGCAAGGTATAATATAGCCAAACGAGATAAGATAGAATAGCAATCTAAAATCAAATTACTGTGGAGCTGCAAAATGAGTAAATTACCCTGCGATTTAAAAATTACCGAAGCTGCTTCAAAAATTGCCGACGGCGACTTAACAGCCGAGAATTTGGTTAAATCTTGTCTGGAACGTATCGACGCCCTGGAGGATAAAGTCCGGGCGTGGGCATTGGTAGATAGAGCCGGGGCTATGGAAGCGGCGCACCAGCTAGACCATGAGTTACACCAGGGACGACGGCGTGGACTCTTGCATGGAATTCCGATGGGCGTTAAAGACATTTTCTATACCGCCGGCTTGCGGACGCAGGCAGGCTCTAAATTCTGGTCGGATTTTGTCCCGTCTTACGACGCAACTTCAGTAGCTCGCCTTAAAGAGGCCGGGGCTATTATTCTGGGAAAAACCCACACCACGGAATTTGCTCATTTCCATCCGGCACCTACTCGTAACCCGTGGAACTATGAACATACTCCCGGAGGGTCGAGCAGTGGTTCTGGAGCTGGGGTCGCCGCCGGGATGTGTCTTGCCGCACTTGGCAGCCAGACTTTGGGGTCTGTCCTTCGTCCCGCCGCCTTTAATGGTGTGGTCGGTTTTAAACCTGCTTACGGGAGAATCAGCACTTATGGTGTGGTCCCGTTAGCCTGGAATTTCGACCACGTGGGTATCCTGGCACACTGCGTCGCAGACGTAGCCATTATCTTCCATGCTATAGCTGGCCGCGACTCTAAAGATTTCCGTTCGCTGGATATTGCGGTTCCTGACTGTATAAGTAATCTAGAAACATCTAAAGCACCACGTTTAGGCTTGATAAAGCAGTATTTCTTCGATAAAGCCGATGAAGAAATGCGCGAGCATACAATTAATACCGTTGAATATCTGCGGCAGGCCGGTGCTCAAATCCGGACAATCGAGCTTCCCCCAGGCTTTTCCGACATTGTAAAAGATATGGCTTCGGTTATGGCGGTCGAGGCGGCGGCCGTTCATCAGGAAATGTATGCCAATCATAAGAATGATTATTCAACGGAATTAAGTAAGTTGATTGAAAAAGGATTTAACACTACCGCTATTGAATACGCACAAAAATTACAGCTCAGAGCTCAACGAAAGAATGAAATAGCACCCTTATTTGCCAATATTGATGCCTTGGTAACCCCGGGAGCACCCGGTGCGGCACCTTTTGGACTATCCAGTACCGGAAATCCCGTGATGCAGGGTCCCTGGACAATTATCGGAGTGCCAAGCATCAGTCTGCCGACAGGCTTAAATAAAAACGGCCTTCCCCTCGCCATTCAATTAGTCGGACCTTCTCTGGCTGAAGACAGGCTGCTGGCTACGGCAAGATGGTGCGAACGGGTTTTGAATGTCTCGTTGTTCCCGCCAGGTACTGGCGTATAACATTCGTAAAGCGACAAAACTTCCTTGACATCTTAGAACATAGGTGCTATTATCATATGAATTCAGCAGACCGTCAGTGCACTTGTACTGACTTGTCCCGAGCTATGTCGAGGGAGTGAAATCGAAGTACTTTAAAAATAGAGTAAATAGGCTACCAAAAGCGGAAAACGACACGCCTATTTAGCCATGTCGTTTCCTCAGAAAAAAAGATTACTTAAATTGTAGCGAAAACAAATACGCTCGTTTCAACCCCTTTTTACGTTGCGTTGTTTCAATTTTCACCCTGCGTCGGACGCTCAAAATACATTTGTTTCAAATCACAATACCCGTTATAATTGGTTAATTTAGTACTGAAATGACAATTATATCCATAGTTGGTATTCTGGCACTGGTAGCGGTTCTAATCTACGCTCTTACTTCGAAATGAACATACTGAACTTCATACTCATCTTCATCGCTATACTCATCCTAGCTCGCATAGCGATGAAGTACCGCCATATGCCGGCTCCCCCTCTCCTCGGTCCCTATCTGGATAGTCCTATAAGGCGATGGGTTCAGCCCATCCCCCAGGTCCTCGAGCGTAGCGGTATCCAGCCGGGTATGACCGTTCTCGAGATTGGCGCCGGTAGCGGTGCCTTCATTCCGTCCGTCGCCAGATTAGTCGGCGAGCGCGGCAAAGTCTATGCCCTCGATATCCAGCCGGCGATGCTCAAGCAAATCGAATGCAAGCTAGCCAAGCCCGAAAACCGGGACATCAAGAACGTCGAGCTTAAGCAAGCCTCCGCCTACGAACTCCCCTTCAAAGACGCCTCCCTCGACCTCGTCTATATGGTCACCGCCTTCCCCGAAATTCCGGACAGAGGCCGGGCACTCCGGGAAATAAAGCGTGTCCTGAAACCGAGCGGAATCCTCGCTGACACCGAGCTCCTCCCCGACCCCGATTACCCCTGGCGCTCCACGGTAATCAAACTAGCCCGGAAGGAAGGCTTTATCCTTGAAGCAAGCTTCGGTAATATCTGGAACTACACTGTGAGATTCAGAAAACCAAGCTGAAAAATTACCCCCGCTCACCCAATTATTCTGTCTTTGCGAGGAGCGAAGCGACGTGGCAATCTGGGTGGGGATTAAAAAGCCTGCGGACTTGATGCAGGATTAGCAATCAGGCTCTCGATTTGACTCGGCAGCGAGCCCTACGAAGCAAAAATCCGTGCCGCCATCTCCGCCAGATTCGTCAGAAAGCCCGGGACAATACCGATGAACAGCACGCCCACAGAGGAAATGAACAACGCCAGCCTGAGTGCTCCCGAAGAAGGCACCTTTTCCTCGGAGGCCGGCTCACCGAACCACATCACCTTCACCACCCGCAGGTAGTAATAGGCAGAGATTACGCTGTTGATGACGGCAATGATAACCAGCCACAGCAAGCCGGACTTTACCGCACTGCTGAAGATGAAGAACTTAGCCATAAAACCGGCCGCCGGCGGAATGCCGATTAGAGAAATGAGACACAAAGTCAGGCCAGAAGCCAGCCACGGCGACCTCTTAGCCATACCGGAGAAGTCTTGAATAAGATCGGTATTAGTCTTGTTAGTAATAGCGATAATCGCCATAAAAGCCCCTAGGTTGGCGATGGCATAGCTCGCCAGGAAGAACAAAACGCCGCTTTGCCCTAGAACGCTGGCTGATACCGAAACTCCCGCGGTAGCCAGTCCCACCATAATGTAACCCGCCTGAGCGATGCTCGAATACCCCAGCATCCGTTTGATATTGGTCTGCGGAATCGCCGCCACATTACCCACCGTCATACCGATTGCCGCCAGCACCGCAAAGAGTATTCCCCAATCAACACTCAACCAGTCGGGCTGCCCGAACACTGATAAAAAGACCCTCAGCACGACAGCGAAACCGGCCGCCTTACTCCCCACGGACAGGTAAGCGGTGATTGGCGTCGGTGCTCCCTCGTAAACATCGGGCACCCACATATGGAACGGGACCGCCGCCATCTTAAAGCCGAAACCGGCAACGAACATCACCATACCCAGGATGAGGGCAGGATTGGACATAGCCGCAGCGATAGACATTTTTTGAATTGCCTGGCTGATTTCAGCCAAACCGGTTTTACCGGTAATGCCGAAGACTAGCGCCATCCCATAGAGCAGTACCGCCGAGGCGACCGCACCTAACAACAGGTATTTAAGTGAGGCTTCGCTCGACTTCTGGTCTTTAAGAAAGCCAACCAAAGCGTAAAGCGAGATACCGGTCACTTCCAAGGCGATGTAAATAGTTATCAGTTCGACACTTGCCGCCATCAACATCATACCCAGCGTAGATAAGAGCACCAGGGCGTAATATTCACCCTGAAAGCGCTCGAACTTGGATACGTAATCCGTTGAAGCCAGGATAACTAGAATGGCAATAATTAGGAAGAGCAGCTTAAAGAAGAAGGCGAAGCCATCTACTGCCAGCATGTTATTGAAGATGGTCTGTGCCGGGCTTACCGGAATGAATGCGATTGAAGCAATCGCCAATACCAGGCCAATCAAACTGAAGACTGCTAATACTCCTTTTCGCTGCACAAAAAAGTCAATCAGGATGACGGCTATCGCAGTAGCCACTAAGATTATTTCCGGTATAAAGTACCCCAGATTCAAATTCAACTCCTCTAACTACCTGGAATGCTAAGCTGTATAATATCGGTCAAGATTGCCGGGTAGACACCAACCAACAAAATCAAGGCAATCAGGGCGAACATCGCCACCCGTTCTATAGCATTGACATCGTGGACTCCGTTATATTGTTCCAGCACCGGACCGTAAAATACCCGCTGTATCATCCACAGGATGTAACCGGCGGCAACGACTACGCCAATCACTGCCAGAATAGTGTAAATCTGGATACCGGGAACGGTAGTACTGGAGAACGCTCCGGTAAAGGTAATGAATTCAGCCGCGAAGCCGCTGGTGGCGGGTAATCCCAGTCCGCCCAACCCGGCTACGGAGAAGATTACTGTAATTATTGGTAGCTGCTTTGCCAGACCGCCCAGCTTACGAAGGTCTCGTTCGTGGACGTTATGCATAGTTACGCCGGCAATCGCAAAGAGTAACCCGGTAATCAGACCGTGACTGACCATTTGTAAAGCGGCGCCGACCAGACTTACCTGGCTCAGAGCAAAGATACCCAGCAGGACATAACCCATATGGCTGACGCTGCTATAAGCAATCATCCGCTTGAGGTCGGTCTGTCTTAAAGTTATCGCCGCTCCATAAAGAACTCCGATTACTGCCAGTGCCACCAGCAAGGGAGCATAAGTTCGAGCTACCTCCGGGAAGAAGCTGACGCATATCCGTATCATCCCGTAGCCGCCCATCTTGATTAACGCCCCGGCAAGCATCACACTGCCGGCCGTGGGGGCATCGGTATGGGCATCAGGCAGCCACGTATGAAATGGTACAACGGGTAGTTTGATGGCAAACCCGGCTAACAGTAGGAAGAAGATAGGCGCTGCCGGCATAATCGACTGTATCATTACCTTCCCACTCTGCGCTAAATCGACCATATTTAAACTGCCGGTCGTGAAATAGACGCTGATGATACCCGCCAGCATAAAGGCACTGCCGAATAAGGTATAGAGAACATACTTCGTTGCCGAATATGCCTTTCTCCCTGAACCCCAGATTGAAATGAGGAAATACATCGGCACGACCTCTATTTCCCAGAAAATGAAGAACAACAGGAGGTCGAGCGACGAGAATACACCCAGTATGCTAGTTTCCAGGAGCAAGAGCCAGGCGAAATACTCACGAGGTCTTTCTTCAGTGTGCCAGGAGATTAAGACCACAATGAAACCAAGGAAGGTCGTCAGGACGATGAAAGGCAAGTTCAAACCATCGACGCCCAGATGGTAGAAGGCATTGAACGCCGGTATCCAGGCGAGCTTCTCTTCGAACTGTATTCCGGCTGCCGATTTATCGAAGTTAGCGAAAAGAAGAACGGCTAAGAGCAGCGGGAAGAAAGTAAATATCGCCGCTACCCACCTGATTTCCTTGTGGGAAAAAACTCGCACAAGGGCAATCAGAATTACCCCGATTAGCGGGAGAAACAGTATTGTCGATAGATATGGAAAATTCATTATATCTTCACCCAAATAAATATAAGCAAATCACAATCGCTAAAACACCCAGCCCGACGACCAGCCCATAGAATTGTAGTTGACCGGTCTGGGTTTTCCTGACAACCTCACCGCCATTTGGAGCGCTGCTTGCCAGTACATTCACTATGCCATCGACCCGCCATGGCTGCTTATTGGCTCTCTTATCCCCTCCAATTACTGTGCCATCGATATACTCTAAAACAGCAAAAACCCCTTTAAGCAAAACGCTTCTCACGATGACGTTCTCATATAGCTCGTCGAAATAGTATTTGTGGGAGAACAGAGTATACAAGGGCTTGAATGCACTGCCTATCTTTTCCGCTGAGAGCCATTTAGCACTATACATAGCATAAGCCAGGAAAATACCTAAGAGAGCTACGATGAGTGCTAACAAAGGTAACCACGAATGGGTAAAAACACCGAAAAGCCCCGCGAAAAAGCCGTGCGTCTCACCCTCTCCCATAAAGGCGTTGAAACCGCCGCCAACATTCCAAAATCCTGAGAAAATAGCTAAAACGGAAAGCACCACCATCGGCACTGTCATTACCGGCGGCGATTCGTGCAAATGAGCATGTTCTTCGTGACCGTGTCCGTGCCCGCCACCGTGACCCTGAGCGGCAGCACCTCCCCTGTATTCCCCACCAAAGGTCAGGAAGTAGACACGGAAAATATAGAAAGCTGTCATGAACACGGTTATCATCGCTAGGGTAAAGAGGACGGGCTGGGTCTCCATGGCTATCGCCAGAATTTCATCTTTACTCCAGAAACCGGAGAGAGGCCAGATACCAGCCAGGCTCAGGGCGGCGATGAAGAAGGTAGTGCTCGTCCAGGGCATTGCTTTGCGCAAGCCGCCCATCAAACGCATATCGAAAGTGCCGGTAGTGTGGTTGACACTGCCGGAACCAAGAAAGAGCAGAGCTTTGAAGAAGGCATGATTGAACAGATGGAAAATACCGATTGCAGCGGCGGCTTTTGCCAGTTCGACAGTAATGTGGCCTTCATGCGCTAGAGCCAGACCAGCAGTACCCAATCCTAACATCATATAGCCTAGCTGGCTGATAGTCGAATAAGCCACCACCCGTTTAATGTCAGTCATTACTAAGCCCATAGACGCCGCAAAAATAGCCGTTACGGCACCAATGGTGGCAACCACCGTTAGTGCCTGCACCGAGTTGACAAAAATCGGCAGGGTACGGGCGACCAGAAAGACGCCAGCGGCAACCATCGTAGCAGCATGGATTAAGGCACTGACCGGTGTCGGGCCTTCCATAGCATCCGGCAGCCAGACGTGAAGTGGGAACTGAGCTGATTTACCAGCCGCTCCGGAGAAGATGCCGATTGCCGCCCAGGTAAGAGCGGTTCCGGCGAAAGAGCCGGCTATTGCCATTTCGTAGAGTTCTACAGTATCGAATGTGCCCGTCTGAGAAAATATCAGTAGAATCGCTGCCAGAAAACCGAAGTCGCCCAGCCTGGTTACGATAAAAGCTTTCTTGGCTGCGTTTGCCGCCGAAGGACGATGGAACCAGAAACCGATAAGCAGATAGGAACACAATCCTACCAATTCCCAGAAGACAAACATCAGAAGCAGGCTATCCGCGAGAAGTAGACCCAGCATCGAGGCAGTGAATAAAGACATCCAGGCGTAGTAACGATGATAGCCGGGGTCGCCTTTCATATAGCCCTGAGAATAAATCTGCACCATCAGGCTAACGATGGTCACAACCACCAGCATCGTTGCGGTCAGCGAATCGACTAACAATCCCAAGTGGATATTAAACTCGTTACCGATAGCTAACCAGCTAATATCGGGAACCGGTAACTCGTGGTGGGGTGCACCCATCACGGCGGCAAGTACCCAGAGAGATAGAACCAACGAGCTGCCAATAGCGGTAATAGTGATATAGCCGGCAACTTTAGACCCGACTTTTACAAAGGGTCGGATAAACAAAACAATTATTAAGAAAGAAATAAGCGGCAGCAGAAAAATTAACCAGATTAATTGATGCGGCATTATAATTTCCTTAATACCTCTTCAATAACATGCTTTTTATCTTCGGGCACTAAGACCCGGTAGGTAGCCTGTTCCTGGCCCATCGGCTCACCCGCCGCCGGCAGGAATCGCGACGGAACCCCTTCGCCCTCGAAGAGCTCCTTCCACATTTCGGCTATCATCAGGCTTTTAGCTTTTTTAACTTCTACCCACATTTCAAATTACCACTTCAACAAATTAATCTTATTGGCTTCGATAGTCTCACGGTTACGATAGATGGAAATTACGATGGCTACACCCACTGCCGCTTCGGCAGCCGCTACCACCAGAACAAAGATAGCGAAGACCTGTCCGGTCAATAATTGCGGGACGACATACCTCGAAAAGGCAACCAGAGCAATGTTGACCGCATTGAGCATAAGCTCAACGGACATCAAAATCACAATGGCATTCCTTTTAGATAAAGCGCCAAACAACCCGATGGAAAACAGGACTGCCGAAAGTATCAAATAATGCTCAAGGCTTATCATTATTTTTCCCTCACCAGAACGATGGCACCCAACACCGCTGCTAATAGCAAAACACCGGAAATTTCAAGCGGCAGGATAAAACCTCCCTGACCCAGCAGGCGGGCGGCTAAAGCGGGAGTGGTCGGCTCGGTGGGAACCTGCGTCGAAATCAACCACGGTGTATTGACCAGGGCAAAAACCGCAATTACTAAAAAGATAGCGGCGACAAAAAACGCCGGGATAAACAGCCGGTTCGACGGGCTGCCCTGCTTGACTTCCCGGGTCATCATAATTGCCAAAATAATCAATATGGATATGCCGCCGATGTAAATCAGGATTTGCACCGCCGCCAGAAAGTCGGCGTTCAAAGTAATGTAGATGCCGGCAACAGCCATAAAACAGACCATAAGAGACAGTGCTGCTCTAAAAACGTCCCTCACCAGCACCACCGTCAGAGCTGCTGCCACACCAACTATGGCTAATACCCAGAAGCCGATAGTCACCGCCATTAGCAGACCTCCTTCTTTACCGGCTTCAACAGGTTAGTCTCTCTATCGATGAGCATACTCTGCTTAGGCAGCGTGACCGCAATATCGGGATACATATAACCACTCGGACGCCTCTGATCCGACTTCAGCAGCATTTCATTAGTCTGGACCACATCGCCGCGGCGGTATTTTGCCCGTTCGTAGGAAGAACCCATAAATACTGCTCGGAAGGGGCAAGCCTCGACGCATAAGCCGCACTGGATACAATATCCGGTATCGACTTCATATTTTTCGACTTTATATTTATTTTCATCCAGTTGAATTGAGGTCACAATCTTAATCGCTCCCTGCGGACAGGCCTTGGCACAGGTGGCGCATCCGGTACACCGGATGTTATCCCAGATTAACTCATTGCCCCGGATACGGCGCGACGTGCACAGTCTTTGCTCCGGGTACTGGGTGGTTATCGGGTGGAGAAAGAAATGTTTTAGGGTTACCGCCATACCTTTGGCGATACCTTTCCCGTACCGTTCAAACTTCAATTTTGCCCCATCCTACTTTATAGAATCCAGACCATAAGAATACCAGGACCGCCATTATAGCGATATTAATCGGTATCAACACCAGCGGCAACCCTGCCGGCCATGCAAGTACCTCGATACCGGTGATAAGCAAATTTATTAAAGCTAATGGCAAGAGGAACTTCCAGGCGAGCGCCATTAACTGGTCGATTCTGACACGAGGGAAGGTCGTCCTGGTCCAGACCATTATAAAGAAGACAAAGATTGCCTTTAAAATAAGCCAGAGCCAAGGAGGTAAAAGGGGACCTTTCCAGCCACCTAGGAAGAGAGTGGCAATTATAGTAGAGACCGCCAGGGCTTCGCCGTACTCCACCAGATAGAAAAGAGCAAACTTCATACCGGAGTATTCGGTGTGGTAGCCGGCAGTAAGCTCTGAGTCAGCTTCCATTAAGTCAAATGGACTCCGATTGATTTCCGCGCAGCCGGAAATGAAAAAGAGCAGGAAACCCAGCGGCTGAAGCAAAATGAACGGAACATTTTGCGCCAGCACAATCTGGTTCAAGGATAGCGAGCCAGCGATTAACACGACGCCGAGGACCGATAATCCTAACGGAATCTCATAGCTCACCACCGCCGCCACCTCACGCATTGCGCCGAAAAGGGCATATTTATTGTTAGAACCCCACCCCGCCATAACAATCCCCACGGTTGATATCGAACTGACGGCAATTACATAGAGGATACCGATATTCAGGTCGGCTAACAGTGCTCCGTTTTGGAAAGGCACCACGGCGAAAATCATCAATGCCGGGAAGAAAGCTATAATCGGTGCGAACCAGTGGACTATCTTATCGGCGCCGGCCGGGACGATATTCTCTTTCAACAGCACTTTAACGGCATCGGCTACTCCTTGGAGAAGCCCAAAAGGACCCGTCCGGTTAGGACCGAGGCGGGCTTGCATTCTCCCTAAACCACGGCGTTCGATATAGATCAGTCCTAACACCAGCGTGAGGACGAAGGCAATAATGACGACCGTAAAGACCAGCCAGTGCCACCAGAAGCCGCCGGGCCAATCAGGAGGCAAGGCTTTAAAGTAGTTCACTATCTATCTACCTCACCCATCGTAATATCGATACTGCCGAAAATAATAATCGCATCCTGTATCTTCCAGCCGACTATCATCTCTCGAAGAGCCGTCAAATTTATCAGGCTCGGCGCCCGGATATGGCAGCGGTAAGGAGCAATCGAGCCGTCCGAAACAAGATAGAAGCCAAGTTCACCTTTAGGTGCTTCGATGCGACCATAGGCATCGCCTGCCGGCGGACGCAACAGAAAGGGAACGTCGCTGGTTTTGACAGGACCAGTTGGTACCTGTGACATTGCCTGCTTGATAATACGCAGACTCTGCCGCATTTCCTCAACTCTGACCCGGTAGCGGTCGTAGCAGTCTCCGACGGTGCGGGTGGGAATGTCGAACTCAAAACGGTCGTATACCGAGTATGGGTCTGCCTTACGAATGTCCCATTCCACTCCACAGGCTCTTAACACAGGACCGCTGGCGCCTATACTGATAGCCATTTCTTTTGTAAGTATGCCAACACCTTTGGCGCGTGCCAGCAAAATTTCGTTTTCTGCCAGCAGACGCTCATACTCGTCTATAAAACTGGGCATCTGGTCGACGAACTTATACAGAGCGGGCCAGAACTCTTCGGGCGTGTCCTGGTTGAACCCGCCGATTCGCATAAAATTATAGAGCAGCCGCTGACCGGAAAGCATCTCGAAAAAGTCGGTTATCTTCTCTCTTTCCCGGAACATATAAAGGAAGGGAGTGAAGAAAGCCCCGCAGTCATTCAAGAAGGAACCAACGGAAACCAGATGACTGGCGATGCGTTGTAACTCGGCGATGATAACCCTCAAGTATTCGGCACGCTCCGGCACTTTAATGCCAGCCAGTTTTTCCACCGCCGTAACATAAGCAAAGTTATTGCTCATCGAGGCGACGTAATCGAGGCGGTCGGTGAGCGGAATGACGCCGGTATAAGTCCGTTCTTCAGCCAGCTTCTCGATGCCGCGGTGCAGGTAGCCGAAAACCGGCTCCAGGTCGATCACCACTTCCCCATCGAGAGTCGCCCGCATGCGGAATACCCCGTGAGTACTCGGGTGCACCGGACCTATGTTGAGGACGAGTGGTTCAGTCTTGATTGCCATTATAGATAGTCCTTCCGCAGCGGATGTCCGTTAAATCCGTCCCACAGGACAATCCGCTTCAGATTCGGATGTCCTTCGAAAGTTATCCCCAAAAGGTCGTAGATTTCCCGCTCTTGAAAATCGGCTCCCTTGTATAAGCTGATAATCGAACCGACCTTAGGGTTTTCCCGGTCGTAAAGGCGTGTCTTTAAGACTAAGCTATGATTATGACTGGTTGAGGTCAATTGATACACAACCTCGAAGTAATCGAAATAGTCTACCGCAGTAATATAAGTGAGGTAATCGAAATCAAGCCCAGGAGTCTGCTTGAGATACCGGACTACATCAAAGAGTTGTTCGTTTTTAATTTGTATAGTCCCGCCCGCTGCTTCGGTAACCGCCCCGGCGAATTGCCCGGCTATTTGTTTGGAAACTTCGCTACCTGAAAGAACGGTAGTCAACTTTTCCCTCCCGCCGGTTCCGGCTTTTCTCCTGCCATAAGCGGTATACTCTGCCCCTTGGCTATCTTCTTCTGCAGCAAACTGATACCATAGAGAAGCGCTTCTGGACGAGGCGGGCAACCGGGAATATAAACATCGACCGGGACAATGCGGTTGTAGCCTGGCACAACATTATAAGAAGACCGGAAAATTCCGCCGCTGATTCCGCAGGCGCCCATCGCAATTACCCATTTAGGCTCTGCCATCTGGTCGTAAATCCGTCTTACCTGCGGTGCCATCTTCCAGGTCAGAGTTCCCGCCGTAATCATCAGGTCCGCCTGGCGAGGCGATGCCCTTAAGATTTCCATACCGAAACGGGAAAGGTCGAAACGGGAAGCCTGAGAAGCGATTAATTCAAAGGCACAGCAAGCCGGGAAACAAATCACTGGCCATATAGAGGAACGCCGTGCCCAGTTGATAACGGTATCGACCGACGTTAACAGAATATTCCGCTTTATTTCTTCTTCCAGCCACCGGTCTGGGTCGGGAATAGACTGCTGACAACTGCCCTTCAGCTTCTCAATGGTCGCCCCTTCGTCCCTGTCCAGTTCCCGGTCGGCGTAAATATATTTGTGCTCGATTATTTCCATTCCAGGGTTTTCTTCCTCCAGGCGTAAATATACCCGATGACGACTAAGAAAATCAGTATCGCAATTGCAATGAGACCGGAATAGCCCAAATCTCTGGACTTAACTGCCCAGGGATATAGAAAAACAACCAGGACATCGAGAGCCAGGAACACCAGTGCGTAGAAATAATAGCGGAAATTGAATTGGACCCACGTTTTCCCGATTGTTTTCATACCGCATTCGAAGGGAGATTGCTTAACGGGGTTGGGATTTTGCGGTACGATCTTTACAAATCTTAGAGCAACGGGAATAAGAACCATTAAAAGGGTAAATAGAACGGCGACTACTAAAAACAAGCCGATATATGAGTAGTCAGTTAACAATTACTACCCTCCTATCTGTAAATTGCCAATTCGTGAGTATAGCACACCTTTTTTTTAAAAACAAGAGGCTTGTTTTCAATTAGCCATCAGCCATCAGTAATCAGCAATTGAAGAAATACTGCAAATACTTGATTTACGATTATTCATAAATTTTAAATCTTTTAGCGATTGCAAAGGGGGTAATCTCAATATACAATAGTTGAAGACGCCATTTCATTCGAGGATTGCGGGAGGACACAATGTCAGAGTTAAGTGATAAACTGAAAGGCTTACAGGCGAGAATTTCGGCGGCGCTGGAGCATCTTTGACGTTGCCAACCGCGAGCAGGAAATTGCTAAACTAGAAAAAGAGTCGGCGAGACCGGACTTCTGGCAGGACCAGAAGCAAGCCCAGGATGTTATGCGCCGTCTAGCCGAGCAGAAAAAAGTAGTCACTAAATGGCGTGGGGTAGAAAGAAAAGCATCTGAGATTGGTGAACTGATTTCCTTAGCCGAAGAGGACGAATCTCTAAAGCATGAAGTCGAATCTGAAGTGGAAACACTGTCCACCCGCCTCGATGAGCTGGAATTCGAGAGAGCTTTCAGTGGTGAATACGATTCCAGGAATGCCATCCTTTCCATTCACGCCGGAGCCGGAGGGACGGAGTCTCAGGACTGGGCGGAGATGCTTATGAGGATGTATTTACGCTGGGCGGAACATCGTGATTTTAAGGCGGAGGTGCTGGATACGACGCCGGGTGACGAGGCGGGGATAAGGAGCGTCGATATCGGGATTAGCGGCGATTATGCTTACGGCTACTTGAAATCGGAACACGGCGTTCACCGGCTGGTGAGGCTTTCTCCATTCGATTCCGACCATGCCCGGCATACCTCTTTTGTATTAGTGGAAGTTATGCCCGAAGCCGAAGCTGAGGTCGATGTTCATATCGCCCCCGAGGATTTAAAAGTCGAAGCCTTCAGGTCGAGCGGGCCCGGTGGACAGCATATGCAAAAGACAAGCAGTGCGGTTAGAATTACGCATCTACCCACCGGGCTGGTCGTTACTTGTCAGAATGAACGCTCTCAGCTTCAGAATAAGGAAACAGCGCTGAGGATTCTTCAGGCTCGCCTTTTGAAGCTGGAACTGGCGAAGCGGGCTGAGGAGAGGGCAAAGATAAAAGGGGGGCGTATTGCGGCAGGGTGGGGCAACCAGATAAGAAGCTACGTTCTCCATCCTTATAAAATGGTCAAAGACCACCGGACCGAATATGAGACCGGTAATCCGGACGCGGTCTTGAATGGAGAGCTGGACGGTTTTATCGAGGCTTATTTGAGGTCGAACCTGGGTGCAGAGGAAACATAGCGGGGAGGAAGAATGATAAAAAAAGCGGGTGTATTAGCTTCATCGGTTTTTTTATTTCTGGCTTTGTTTAGTCCGGTCCTGGCTCAGGGTGGGACGGGGCTGACGGTTAAGGATAGCTCGGTCCAGGCGGATTTTCCGGGTAATCTTAGCTTTAATATAAAAGCGGAAAGCAATGTTAATATTACCGATATCCGCCTGCGTTACACCGTCGACCGTGAAAGTTTCGCCCGGGTAACCAGCGAAGCCTTCGTCGAGTTTGTACCGGCTACTAACGTTGACGCCGATTGGACGTGGGATATGAGGCGGACCGGAGGGCTTCCGCCCGGCACTAACCTTGAATACTGGTGGACGGTAACAGATGCCAGCGGTAAAGTGACCGAAACCAAACCGGTGAGCGTTCGTTTCGACGACAAACGCCACACCTGGCGCAGCGTAACCGAAGGCAAGGTCTCCATCTACTGGTACGAGGGCGACCAGAATTTTGCCAACGCGCTGATGTCAGCGGCCCAACAGGCGCTGGTCCGCCTGGCTAAGGATACGGGAGCTTCTCCTGAGAAACAGTGCATGATATATATTTATAACGGTGCCCGGGACTTGCAGGGGGCGCTGGTTTTCCCGCAGGAATGGACGGGTGGGGTGAGCTTCAGCGGTTATAATATTATCGCCATCGGAATAGCTCCCAGGGATTTGGAGTGGGGTAAGCGGGCGATGACCCACGAGTTGACTCACCTGGTTATCAATCAGGTGACTTTAAATCCTTATAATGGGTTGCCCGTCTGGCTTAACGAAGGTCTGGCGATGTATAACGAAGGACCGCTCGAATCCGGATTCGCCAACATTTTCAATGCCGCGATAGCCAGTAATGCTCTTATCTCGGTGCGCAGCCTGGCAAGCCCGTTCTCGGCTGATTCCCAGGAAGCCTATCTTTCCTACGCCGAGAGCTACAGCCTGGTTGAATTTCTCGTTACCCACTATGGGCAGGAAAAAATGGTTGCGCTGCTGGAGACTTTCCGGCAGGGCAGCACCGCCGATAATGCCTTGCTCAAGGCTTATGGCTTCGATATGGACGGTCTTAATACCGCCTGGAAAACATATATAACTTCAAAACCAACGTCTAAGATTATAGATGAGAAAAGTCCCGCCTTGATTTCTAAATTGCTGTCGGTGTTCGGTCTGGCAACAGGAAGTCTAGCCTGGGGGTGGAGTTGGTAAAGCCGTCTTTTACAAACGACTAAACTCGATTTCAGTAACGCTCATATCTCTTGCTGGTGGAAGCGACACGTTCACGTTTACAAGTCGTTTGTTGTAAACCGTTACTCGGAGCTTAATCAACTTATTTAGTACTTCCCACTGGTTCTTGGTGAGGCTGTCAATGTTTTTAGCCAGTAATTGACACAATCGTCTAATGCCTTCTTCATTCAGTTTCTGGCCCGTCAACGTGTTCAACTTTTTGTCGAGGTCAGCCTTTTCCACTTTAAGGCGCTGCATATTTTCCTCAGCCTTATCGATTTCTTTCTGGACTTTATTCTCTGAGTAGTTCTTAAGGGTCATACCCATCCGAAAAGCAGCGTCCTTAGCATAGTCCCACTTTTGGATTTCGTTAGCCTTTGCCTTAATTTCTTGTTCCAGGCGAGCTGATGTGTCCTTGTTGTTAAACTGTTCTCTTATAGCTGGAATGAGTCGCTCCTCTGTTAGTAATCCACCTTTAATTTCCCGCTGAATGTGGTCCCAAAGCTCCTGAGCATCAATATATGACCCTTTGCAATTTGGGCAACGGTAATATCGTTTACCCTTTGACGAAACGCGATACATGAGCTGCCCACAGCGATGGAACACCATCTTCCGTAGCGGTGGGTAGTCGAACTTGGTAGCGTTGTAGAAACTCCTCTCGCTATTGTCGTCGAGTATCTTCTGGACAACCTGAAATTCCTCATCCGTCAAGATTCTTAGGTTTTCGCTATTCAGATATTCCTTACCTTTCCACTCAAATTTGCCAATTAGTTGTTTGCTACGTAAAATGTCCCTTATAGCCTTCAGGGATAATTTCCTGCCGCGTCGTGTGCTAGCACTGCTTTCCCGCATCCTTCGCTGGATTTCAGTAAGTCCCAATCCTTCTTCCCGTATCCAACCAACCCATTTCTTTACCCAAGCAGCCCTATCTTTATTGATAATAGGTTTGCCGGATGAAATTTTCCCGTAAATTCTTTTCGGGACGTAATCAAATGGCCACATCACCATGCCATTAGGTACCTCTTGGCCTTCCGTTGCTAGTCTGTCTCTGCCGCCAAGCAAATTGTGCCTAATTTGCTTTCCGTCTTGATCAGCCTTGAAGCTATGAATGAAGAAAATAAGGACTGTCATGGATGACTTCTCGTTATTTACTACTAAATGTTCTTGAGAAAACATGACTACTAAGCCATTCTGGCGAAGCAATCCAAGGTAATAGCCAGCGGCCTCTAGGTTTCTGGCAAATCGGTCGACTCTTGGGAATTCGATTGCGGGGACGTCAACTCGCTCTTGTATTGCTTCACTAATGATTTTGTCGAACTTTTCTCGGTCCCAAGTACTAGAGGACTCAACTAGTAGATGCTCCTTGACTATCTCAAGGCTAAGTTCATTCTCAAACTTTACGCAATCGTCCCGTTGATTTGCAAACCCGTACCCTTCCTTTAGTGTCTCGTCGGATTCACGAAGAACTCTTCTAGCTTTCATAATTTGCTCCATTCAAATAGTATCCGGTAGATCCCAGCATCACTCGGCAAGGAGTCAACGCTCCACTGGATCGTTACCGTCTTCGCTAATTTTGCTTCTACGCATTTGGTTAAATTTTTTAGCGTATAGTCAGCTACTTCCTTAAGATAGATAAGCACGATTTTGATCTGACGGTCTTTTGGATAAAACTGCTCGAACCAAATGCGAACATTTCGTCTGAATTCCTTCATTGCCTCTGCTTTTGTAATAGTATCAGCGGGCGGGATTTCGCCGATGATTGTGGCGAGACCAGCGAGGATATCAGAAGGCCATATTTTCTTAGCAGTGTTCTGAGCCCAAGTCCGTGCCTGTTTCAAGGTAGCCTCGGTGAAAGAATGTTTACCAGTCTCGTTTTCCCAATAAAAGTGTAGGCCTCCTGGGATACTACCATCAAAACTCAGGAGACCAAGTTCTCCGTCACTTCGTGTTTCTCGTACCGTACTCGACTCGTTCAAAATAACTCCCTTGATGTTATCCATACCCCTCCTTTCCACAAACTGAAACCATCCCACTTTACTCCAAGATAATGAGTTGCCTGCCGTGTCTTACGATTTCGCCGATACCGGGGGGTGGACCTTTCTTAGGCGCCTCAGTACCACTGATACCACGCATACTAATTAATTGCTCACCCCTTGCCTCTGCCCTAAGCCGCCGTGCCTTGAACAGCTTATAGTCGTGTTTCCAGAATTTGTGGCTACCGAGGCTTTGGGCGGATAAGAATCGCTCCTTGCAGACTCGGCAGATATGCCATTGTGGAACTCTCTCTTTTTTCATATACTATAGAGTATCATAACTCTAGAGTATATGTCAACTACACAGCGACAACATTTCTTGAGTATGACTTCTGGTATTTCAGAATATGTTTGGGTAAAAGTGATAAATGACAAGTTCAAGTCCTAGATAGTGGGCGGTACTGTACGATAGGTGGAACTTTTGAATTGGTATTCAATTTGTGATGAATGGTTAATATTACACTGGATTGTGACTGGACGGGGAGGTCGGGCAGAGAGCCTGTCTCAAAATTCAATCGATGTGGTAAAATTGGGTCAATCAGTAGGAGGTGAACCCAATGCCACTGAGACCATCGAATCGTGAACAAGTCTGGATGCTACCCCCAACCCTTGGAGAACTGATTCCCAATGATCATCCTGTCCGGTTCGTAGCAGAGTTTGTGGATACACTTGACCGTACGGCCTGGATAGAATTGGGAATTGGGATCGACGGGGAACCGCTGGGTGCCCCAGCTTATCATCCAAGGGTATTACTGTGTGTCTGGTTGCATGGTTTCATGACTGGGATTCGTTCCTCACGAAAACTTGAAGCGGCCTGCCGAGACCAGGTGCCATATCTGTGGCTAACGGGATGGCAGCATCCCGATCACAATACCCTATGGCGATTCTATCAAGCTCACCGGGATGCGATGCGGAGACTATTGAAATCCACAGTGGCCGTTGCCATCGAATTGGACTTAATTGACTTAGCGATGCAAGCTGTTGATGGAACGAAAATAGCAGCGAATGCGGCTGGTGACCGTACCTATGATGCTGCCGACTTACAGCGTCTACTCAATCGTACGGAAGCGGCAATCTATGAACTGGAAGCACAAAATAAAGTAGGCGATGATTCCATTCCAGCTCGGCTACCGGAAGAATTGCAGACAGCAAAAAAGTTGCGAGAGCGAGTTAAAGATGCCATGAATCGCCTGGCTCAACAGGCAAGAGTAAAACGGGTGAATCTAACCGATGAGGACGCCCAGTTGATGAAGGGGCGAAGCGGAATTATCAGTGGTTACAATGCCCAAGCGATGGTCTCTCCATTAAATCCTGAGACAGCTAAGGGAAGAGGCATGCTGATTACAGCTACTGAGGTAGTGAATAGCGCTTCAGACTCAGGCCAATTGGCTCCTATGTTAGAGAAAGCTGAAGAGATAACTGGACAACGAGTCCCTATCACTCTAGCTGATGGCGGCTACCATACTGCCGCCAGCCTGGAAGCCGGAGAACGTCGAGGCCAACTGCTTGTAATGGGGGAGCGATATAAGGACTCTTGCACTGGTCCTTATTTCAAAGACCAGTTTGAGTACAATTCGGTTAATGACAGTTACACTTGCCCCCAAGGCCATCGGCTTCCTTTCCGTGGGTTGCGCAGGTCTAAACTCAGTGGTTCGCGTTCGATCCGTGTATATCGAGCCTCGAGGACGGCATGTCATTTTTGTTCGGCTTTTGGAATCTGTACTAAGGATAAACATGGTGGACGAACACTGTGGATTAGTTCTTCTGACGTTTTATTGCGTAAACATCGACAGTGGATGCGCTCGGACGAAGCACGCAGCCTGTACGCCCGCCGCCGGGAACTCAGTGAACCTACCTTCGGAATTCTTAAAGACCAGATGAATGCCAGGAGATTCCTGCTGCGCGGTCTGGCCAACGTCAGAGCAGAGTTCAACTTACTGGCAACAGCGTTTAACTTGCGAACTCTGTGGCGAGTTTGGGCTAAGTTAGGGAGAATAAGCACCAGAGTCGGGGTAGAAATAGCGGATGCTCTTGCAACCAACATCCAAATACACCGAAACTTCGGCCTAAATCCTGTGATGACATCCGCTTGAAGTTTCGCATATTAGATCATGTTCCACATTTTGAGACAGGCTT